>NZ_JBDVDQ010000007.1:0-117820 GCF_039941875.1 Nonlabens sp.
GCTTTAAACCATAGTTCGTGCCAGTTATTTGTGGCAGCATTGCTTGTGATGTACAAAACTATTAGACTCAAAGCATTTCACACCTTTGGCTGTTCAGGCCAATTAGTAGTTTGGGAGTCTTAAAATTGTTAATTTGTTTAGTCTTTTGATAGCTTTATAGTTTTCATGGCTATGGAGTAGAGTAATTTTAGTTCGCATTAGGAACAAATTAAAATTTTATAGCGTAGAACTACGGCCGCAGGTAATTGGCCTGAACGTGTTTGTGTATGGTTAGTTGCGTGGTTAAGCAACTAAGTTAGCAAACTTTAACGAACCTGTGAATATTCCGCAGGAATATTCGCAAGTAGAGAAGAACCTAGCAATTAATTATACACGGTGTTGTGGTGCGTTTTTATTTTTGTTTCCATTTTTTAAATCCGACTGCATCATCTCTAATTTCTTTTTGCCATTTTCTGCCATATTTTTCAGTTAGATAGTCGAATATTTTCCAATTATATTTTTCCATACAGATTTCTGAAGGTTGAACACAACCATAGTCATAAAACGAAACATTAAATTTTTTCTCAAAATCAATATCAGTCAGGATATGCACAGGTGCAATTCCTCCAGCAAGTAATAAAATCGGTTGTCCATTTTTAATATCAGATTCGGCAAATTCGACAGCTTTATTACAATCAGCATCCTCACTAAAAATCAGATTGCCGATATTCCTAAATTTTTCTCTATTAGAATCCGATTCTTGGCTGAAAGAATAAAAACTAAACCCAATTAGAATAAAAGTCAGTAGTTTTTTCATATTTTTTTAAATAAAAATTCTCCAAATTCTAAAAAATGAAATAATTGTTGCTAGAATTGAAATTAACATTGCAATTGAAACTAATATTCGATTCTCTTTTTTTCTCAAGTAGTTGGCTGATATTATAAATCCAATCAAAGATAAAATTCCCAAATAATATATGTAACTAAATTTCAGTTCAGATAACCCAAATAACGCTCTAGTTTTTCCAGTCGATTGCATATAATCTTGATAAGTATTTATGTTCACTTTTACAGCGAAAATCAAGCATATAAAACTCACGGATATTATTAAGTAAATTATCTTTTTTCTATCCATAAATTTTATTCTGTAATAGTAATTTGGTGTGTTTCGGGATTTTTCTCAAATGCACCACAACTGTTATATATAAGCAATTTACTAAAAAACCATTAACTAACCCTACCATATGGGGTGTATATAAGAACTTTTTTGTGAAATTCTATGTATTGCGGTTTTAGGTGTATATAAGAACTTTTATGACTTTGTGGTATATTGCTGTTTTAGGTGTATATGAGAACTTTTTTAGAATTTGAACAATTGTTAACCATTAAAAGATATAGCAATAACACTATACAAACCTATATAGGTTTATTAATACCGTTTCATAAAAAGATAGGTGTTCATACCGATCTTAATGATTTGAGCGACACTCAAATTCTTAATTATTTTATGGATACGGTGCGCAATAATAAGTACGCGGCTAGTTCTCAAAAACAGCTGTCTAGTGCTATACGGTTATATTTTAAAGAGATGTATAGAAGAGAGGTAGATTTTACTAATCTTGCAGCACTACCAGCACAACGATCGTTACCAGTTATTTTATCAAAGAGTGAGGTTAGGGCTATACTCAAAGCACTGAGTAACAAAAAACATGTGGCCATGCTCACTACTATTTATGCACTAGGTTTAAGGAGTGGCGAGCTTTTACATCTTAAATTAATGGATATGGATGGTGAGCGCAATCAGATTTTTATAAGAAATGCAAAGGGAAATAAGGACCGCGTGGTGCCTTTTCCTAATTCTTTAAAGGTGTATTTGCGCACTTATATAAAAGTCTATAAGCCTAAGGAATATCTTTTTGAGGGTACTACTGGTGGTGTGTATAGTCCAGCGAGTTTGCGTGCGGTATTTAATAAGGCAAAATCTGGCGCTGGTATCAAGAAACCAGTTACTTTGCATGGTTTAAGGCATGCCTATGCCACGCATCTTATGGATGCTGGTACTGATGTGAGAATTATTAAGGAGTTGCTAGGTCACAATGACATTAAGACCACGCTTATTTACACGCACGTGACGCAGGTAACGCTAGAGAATATACCTAGTCCTCTGGATTTACTTTAATCTTAGAATAGGTGTTGTTTAGGTTCCGCTTTCGCGAAAGCGGAAACCCTATCCAACTTTTTTCATTTATCCCAGTACTTCATTTAAAAGAGCGGCTAGACGCACACCTCCTTTTTGTAACTGTCCACGTAATTTATTAAAATAGGCGTACATGTAACGGTAGCTTAGTTTTTCTCCTACTTCTGTATGTGCATAGATGTCTTTTACCAGCATGCGGCTGTCTTCTAGCCACTCTCTATGGGTACCGCTGCCCATAATTTTGCGTTCTTTTTTAGTTAATTGTGGCATGTTAGTAGCCAGTTCTGTATAAGACATGCCGTAGCTTTCTATCATTTGAGAATCCCAAACGCGGTGCAGGTTAGACCCATCTCTAAACCAGCGTACCTGAAAATCGTTACCACCTTTATCTTCACTTATACCGGTGTGTAGCGGCTGGTGCAGGTCGCCTATAAAATGTACGAGCATGCGCAGTTGAAATGCTTTTTCTTCTCTACTAGCCGTTTTTGATTTGAGCGTTGCGATACAGGTGTCTATGGCTTTTATAATATCACCACGTTCACTTTTTTCATGACTGTCATAGTCTGCCTCAAAGGGTATGTTTACATAGTGTTGTGGACCGTATTTTCTATAAAGGGTATCGCTCTTTATATCGTCTGCATAGGTAGAAACCAGTGCTAGAGACTCTCCATCTAGTAATTTTGAAATCGCTTTTCTAGCTTTTTTATTAAGGTACTGTTGTGCGATAGCGCCTGTGGTACGGTGGCCTGTTTTTCCCCAGTCGTCTGCCAGTGCAGGTGCGGTGGTACATAGAACTACTAGAATAAATAATAAATGACGCATTTTTCTTTTTTTTAATGGGGACAAAGGTAACTAGCAGGTCTAGTTTTAAGGTTATGTGGGCGTTAAAATTAAAGGTCTTTTAAGTTTTAATTTTTAGGTTTTTTCTTTTTTGTGGGTTAAAACACAAGTCCAGCATTTTATATAATTCTGGGTGTTTTCTTTTCATTAATTTGGGTCTAGAAAAGAAGTACTCTGCAGTAACGGCAAAGAACTCTGCCTGGTTAGTTGCCCCATAAGATCTTATGTCAGACTCATCGCGGTCTATGGCGTCCATTTCTTTGTGCATGAGGTTGATCCACGGCAGTATATAAGATTTATCTAGAAATGCCTCTGGTATACCGTTAGTCTCTCCATCTATTTTATCTACTAGGTGGACAAATTCATGGATGCCTGTGTTGTGTTTATCGGTATCGTTTTTAAAACCGTGGTGCAGGGCTGTTCTAGAGAGTATCATTTGTTTTTCAAAACGGCCTGTACCTACCAGCCCACCTATCATGCGGTCTGGATGGTCGTCTCCATAACCTAGGTCTTCATTAAAATTATCTGGATAGATTATAACGCCTGTAAGGTTGTTATAACTCCATTCTTTAAATTTAAATACCGGTATAACAGCACTGGCTGCGACTAGAATTTTATCGAGTTCTTCTATCTCAAAACCTACGGCGTCTACATAGGTTTCTTCTAGAAAAGCTACCATGCGCTGTCTAAATATTTTTTGATCTTGTGCATTAAGTTGCTCATAAAAAGAAACATGCTTTTCTAGTGCAGCGTGCCATGATGGATGGTCCTTTTTTCTTTGCGGTGTTGATTCTTTAAAGACTAAAAAATACAGTACAACTGCGGCTATTAAAGGTATGATAAGGTAAAGCATGTAGGTAATTATGGTTAGTAATGTAATATGGTAATCGAGGTGTAAAGTAAACTTAAATAGATCAAAGAAAGCGGCTACTTATACACTTTTATATATAGTTTCATAAAATGTGTGGCGGTAGCTATCGGCTTACGGTTTTATAAATGACACTAAGTAATGTGTGGATAACAGTTGGGTGGCTGATAATAACAATTGGGTTATTTTGGTTTTGGCTTTTTGTTTTCTGTTCTCATTTTTGTGGTGTTCTAAGGGAATAAATTACTTTTAGAATTCTAAAACAGATTCATGACTTTTAAAAGGTTCATAAAATTTATAATAGCGAGTATCCTTATCTCCATAGGGCTTAACCTTATTAATGCCTACATGCGTGGTAATTTTTTAACCTGGGAAAGAGAGTTAGAGGGTTTTGGTATTAACTTTTTGTTTGCTACGGTTTTAAGTATCGGTAACCAGTGGTGGTTTGAGGTGATGACCAAAAAGTTTTCATGGCAAGAAAATATTGTAAAACGTGTCGTGTACGGTGCTATAGGTTCTGTACTACTTACGTTCTTATTACTGGTGTTGCTCAACGGTATTACCTATATGTTTATTTATGGTGCTAGTTGGGATTATTTCTTAGAAAAGCAAAGGCTTAGTTGGTACCTATTCGGTATGATTATAACGCTGGTAATGACGCTTATTTATCACGCGATATATTTTTATAAACTGTCGCAAGCACAAAAGGTAAATGAGCAAAAGATAATCGCAAGAAGTGCCACAGCACAATTTGACGCGTTAAAGAATCAGCTAGATCCACATTTTTTATTCAATAGTTTAAATGTACTGGTTTCTCTAATAGAAGAAAACCCTAAAGCGGCTACAAAGTTTACGACCTCTTTATCCAAGGTATATAGGTATGTGTTAGAACAACGCAATAAAGAACTGGTCTCTGTAGAAGAAGAGCTGGCATTTGCCCGTACTTATGTAGGGTTGCTCAAAACTAGATTTGAAGATAGTATCACGATAGATATTCCAGATCATGGATCGAGTACAGACGCTATGGTCGTGCCACTATCACTGCAACTGCTTATAGAAAATGCTGTAAAACACAATATAGTAAGCGATAGTAAACCGCTGCACCTTAAGATTTACGAAAAGGATAACTTGCTGGTAATAGAAAATAACTTGCAAAAAAAGCAAGTGATTAAAAAGAGCACCGGTGTAGGACTGCAAAATATAGCGAGTAGATATGGACTGCTCACAGATCATAAAATGACCATAGAAGAGACCAGTTCTTCTTTTATAGTCAGCCTGCCTATCCTCACACAAGAAACCATACATATGAAGACTCTAGCATTAACAACGGAAAATTTAGAAGATAAAAAACTAGTCGAGGCAAAAACGAAAGTCGCTGCCATAAAAGACCTTTATGATAGCGCGCTCAAGATGATTTTAATAATCGCTTTTCTAGCTGTAGTTAATGCGTTTACAGGTGGTTTTCCTTGGGTTATATTTCCTGCTATAGGTATGAGTATAGGATTGTTTTTTCAGTACCAGCGCACCTATGATAAGAGTTTAATTTTAGGTAAAAAGTGGGAAGAAGAAAAGATCAATAGTTTAATGAACGATAAAAACTTTTAAGAGATGAAAAAAGAAGAAACCTACCAAGAGAGATATACCAGAGCAAAGGCTCGAGTAGAAGAGATAAAAGCATTTTACAGTCATTTAACGGTCTACATTATTGTTAATATAGGTATCGCAGGTTTAAATTATTACCAGAATGGTTGGAATCCAGCATGGTTTTTATTTCCGCTAGGTGGTTGGGGTATAGGTGTGATAGGGCACGCGATAGGCACCTTCGGTAGTAATCCGTTTACGAGTAAAAGTTGGGAAGAACGCAAGATTCAAGAATTTATGGATAAGGAACGCTCATAATACCATTGCTCACCCTATTATACCTAACCAGCCATTAACGCACCATTTACCTTCCATCACATGAATACATTTAAAGCCATAATAATAGAAGATGAAAAACCAGCAGCACGACGTCTACACCGCATGCTCGTAGAAATAGGAGTAGAGCCAGAGGTTATGCTACACTCTGTACAGGAGTCTGTAGAATACCTGCTCAATAATGAGGCGCCAGATCTTATATTTCTAGACATACAGTTAAGTGATGGACTCTCTTTTGAAATTTTTGACCAGGTAGACATTCATAGTGCGATTATTTTTACTACGGCTTATGATGAGTATGCCTTGCAGGCTTTTAAATTAAATAGCATCGACTATCTATTAAAACCTATCGATCAAGAAGAGTTAGAAAAGGCAGTAGATCAATTTAGGTTACGCTTTCGCGAAAGCGAGAACAACAACAATAAAGCTGCGACTATCAATTTTGAGGACATCGCAAAATTACTAGGCAACCCTATAGAGCGCAACTATAAAAAACGATACACAGCAAAGGTAGGCGAGCACCTAAAACTGTTTCATACCGACGATGTGAAACTGTTCTATTCTGAAAATAAAGGCACCTACCTGCATCTAGAAAATGGGCGCAACTATTTAATAGACTCAAAGTTAGAATCTCTAGTGGAAGAACTGGACCCAGAGCAGTTTTATAGAGTCTCTAGACAGGCTATAGTAAATATAAACGCCATAGATGACATGATTTCTTATACTAATTCTAGAATACAAATTAAAATAAATTCTTTTAAAGAAATGGACTTAATAGTTAGTAGAGAGCGTGTTAAGGATTTTAAAAGCTGGTTAGAACGATAGTTTAAACGTTCAAACATATTATTTATCAGGGCATTGGCAAGGTTTTAACACTCTGGTTAAAACCGCACCTTTCTTTCTATCGTATGTAATGGTATAAATTAATAAAACCATTTTAAGATGAAAAAAATTGCCCTTTGGTCCACTCTTGCGATCGTAGCTATCGCTGGTACATTAATCGCGGCTGACCACCTTGATGCTCCTAACGTTGCTATGCAACCATCAGACATCGCAGATTTTTATGCTTTTGAAGGAGAAGATGCTAACTCTACCACATTTATAGTAACCTTACCAGCAGCAAGCGCAGCATCAAATTTTGATGAAAACGTGATGATCGAGATCAATATCGATAACACTGGTGCAGACGTACCTGGTGCTTTTCCAGCATCTGTAGGTGTAAGTGAAGACCTAGTAATACAGGCATTGAGACAGGGCGACCGCATGTACTTTTTTGGTCCTTATGCGCCTAGTTCTACTACTATAAGTAGTTCTATCGATGTAAATGAAGCTATAGGTAGTGTTGCTATAGGTTCTACAGGAGAAACATTAACTGGTGGTGTACGTGCATATGCAGGACAACGTCAGGATGCATTTTTCTTTGATTTCCAACAGTTTAATACTGTAATAGGTACAGCACCGGCAGAAGGTTTTGGTACAACAGGTACTAACGCTTTTACAAGTGCAAACGTAAATGCTATCGTATTAGAAGTTCCTAATGCTCTTTTAGGTACGGCACCTACACACCTTGCAGACCAGTTCCGTGCAGGATTAGGCGCGCCAGTTTATGGTTTACCTAACTCTTACAACGTATGGGTAGAAACTAAAAGAAGAAACTAGTAGAAGTACAAGCAAAGTTTAAATTTAAAAGACAATACAATGAAAATATTCAAATATATAATGGCAGTAGCAGTGATGGCTACTATTACAGTAAGTTGTGATAATGATGACGACGTGACTGGTGGAGAGATCGCAACAACAGACTTCTCAGGTACTTTTACTACTCAAGATCAAATGGGTAGACCTGGTATTAACACGGTACTATCTGCAACAGATGCAGACGAGAACAGTTTTAACATCACTACTCCAGCAGGGCAAATCGCTGCTTTTTCTGGACCATTTAACGATAGATTACAGGCGTATTATGATGCGTATGGTGCATCATTTGAAAACAACATTCTAGGATTAGACCAGGCGCAAACTACTGCGGTGCTTTCTCTAGATGTTCTTCAAGTATCTCCAGAGGCTCCTACTTCTTATTTTACAGATACGAGCAGTTTCTTAACGGGCCGTACTTTAGAAGATGACGTGATAGATGTATCTTTAATCGTACTTTTTGGTGGTAATACTGGAGCACGTTTTGATGGTAATAACGGTACTCCTAACCTTGTGTCTGATAATGTAGCACTAGAAGGTGGCGTTAGTACAAGTACATTCCCATATTTAACAGCAGCTCAGTTTTAATTAATTGATTCTATTGATAGAATGCCGATTTTCTGTCAGAAGAAAATCGGCATTTTTAATACCTATACTTATGAAATTACTTTATACCTTTTTAATACTTCTAGTAGTTACTTCTTGTAAAAATGAGACAGCAACTATCTCTTCCTCTTCCACGACAGCACCTAGTGTTGTCACCTCTACAGCAGACTACGATTCTTATCTAGATCTGGATGATTCTAACTATATCGCTGCATTGCGTGCAGACATAGACAGTTTAGAATCTCTAGTAGCTGTAAATGGTACTGGTGTACTAGATTTAGGTAGACTAGCCTCAAAATTAAACGAGCTGTACGATCTTAAAGCAAACGTAAAAGATTTAAACAGAGCCGTAGAAATGCGTGAGGCTGTAGTAGCAAATATGTATGTAAATCCTGCTAGTTCTAAAAGAGCTCTTGCACAATCTTATATTAAACAACACCGCTTTAAAAAAGCAGATAGTTTAATGAAGTCCTTTGCGACAGGAAAATTATCTGCAGAGAGTCAGATGGTTTATTTTGATATTGCGATGGAACTAGGCGATTATACTCGTGCTAGAAAAATGCTCGATTCTTTAACGAGTAGTAACGATTATAATTACTTGATAAGAGCGGCAAAATGGAACGATCATAAAGGAGACTTGAGCGCCACGATTAGACTTATGGAAACTGCCAAAGATCTTGCTGATAAAAGTGGTAGTCCTGCTTTACAATTGTGGAGTAATTCTAACATAGCAGACTATTATGGACATGATGGGCAGATTCAAAATTCTTATGACCATTATTTAAAGACCTTAAAACAAGATCCAAGTAATACTTATGCTTTAAAAGGTATCGCGTGGATCGTTTATTCTCATGAAAAAAATCCTGAAGAAGCCCTGCGCATTTTAAATAAAATTAAAGAACGCCATCCACTACCAGATTATGATCTAGCCATCGCCGAAATAAAAGAATATCAAAACGATGCAGATAGTGTAGCAAAATTAAAGAACGCATTTCTTACAGAAGTGGCAAACCCTGCTTATGGAGCGATGTACAACACTTATAAAATCGAACAATTGTTAAGTGGTGACGCATCACAGAAGAAAGAAGCGCTGGTTATAGCGTCTAATGAGATTAAAAATAGATCTACACCAGAGACTCAAAGTCTACTAAGCTATGCCATGCTTAAAAATGGAAATAAGGAACACGCGCTCAAAAATCAAGAGATGTACGTGATCGATAAAACCTTTGAACCTGTTGCACAGCTACATTCTTTAGAGATTTTAATGGATAATGGTAAGAATAAAGAAGCGTTAACCTATACGAGTGATTTATCTGGTGCGGCTTATGAATTAGGTCCAGTTACTACGAAACATTATTTTGAATTAATTTCAAAAATTTAAAACCAAGTTGTTGATATCTACGTATATATAAATGTTAAGTATAAAGAAAAACAATTTGTTTTAGCAGAATTACAGTTTTTTTTTGGTTGGTTAGTTTTGGTGCCTGGTTCTGGAAAGAGTCAGGCACCTTTTTTTGTGGGCTATTTGATAGCTTTCTTCCAAGAAATAATCATGGATGTAAGTATATCGCTTTTATGATGTAGTGGAGTAGTAGGTTTATAATTATTTGATTTATATGTGAGTAAAGTTATTGTAGAGTCCGCTTTCGCGAAAGCGAGACCAGCATAATTAAATAGGACAATTAAATTTCTTTGGTTTCTATTCAAAACGTAACGCAATTATTAAATGGAGTAGATGGTTCTGCAATCAATGGATGTCCATTAACCAAGCGTTAGATTTACTTATGGATTATGTATTCCAATAAGTATTAAATTCAGCATCTGTATTTAAGATACTTAATACTTTTGCTTTACGGTGATTAAATAAGGTGTGCTATCATAGAGACATATTTTCGAAGCTAAGTATAGAGCAAAAAAAATGCGCAACCGACTGGTTGCGCATTTCATATTTTAAAAGAAGTTTGTTATTAATTAATAACTCCTAGGGTATAAAGTTGTTCTAAGTTAGGTCCTGCTGCACCGCCATATTCTTCTAGTGTGATACCAAAAGCCTCTGTCGCGTTTGCATTTTCTATTCTTATTAAATCGTTGCTGTTTTCTACCACACCTAGACTAGTAGGAGTTAATGGATTTAAGGTTAATGACCATAATTGATAAGATTTACCTTCTGGAGCCGGTGGTAAGCCTGCAACATCTATATAGGTAACGTTTTCTACAGCGTTATGAAATGCCGTTGCATAGGTGTTTTCAAATCCTTTTTGTCCAGCTAGATCTACTCTACGTGTATTTTTATCTTTTATAAAAGCAAGCGCTTCTTGATAGTCGTTACTTATCTCTTTAGTTTGCTCCATTTCTGTAGATAAGAAATCTTTTTCTTGCTCTATAGTAACTACCTGATTTTCTAAAGTAGTATTAGTTTCTTGTAGATTTGCATTATTCATGTATAAATAACCACTACCTATAAGAAGTGCCACTGCAGCAGCCCATCCCATGTAATTGCTCCAGGAAGAACCAGTAGTGGTAGCATCATTTTTATGCTCTCCAATAATGGCTTGTAATTTATCAAATAGTGCGACCTCGTTAGTAGTAGGAGCGAGGCCTTTGGCAAGTTTTATATAGGTTTCTTCAATTTGTTGCACTTCAAGTTGAAGAGGTATGTTATCCTTTATTTGTTGTGTGATCTCAATGGAACGTTCTAAGTCCAATACTCCACAAACGTAGAGTTCTAAATCGCCGCTATTTATTAATTCTTGAGTATCCATTAGTTTAATATCATGTTTCTTAATGCCATCATACATTTTCTATGTCTGGTTTTCAAGGTTCCAGAAGGCATTTCTAATTCTTTTGCACCATCTTGAAATGTAAATCCTTTAAAGAATATTACATCAATGATTTTAATACACATAGGCTCTAATTTTTCTACCCATTTTTTCAAATAAATAGCATTAGTCGCTGTATCTAGATCATCACTGGTCTCTAATATATCTACGAAATTATCTGTGCTTAGGTTTTTTAAACCATCCTTATGCCTCTTAGATCTTAAATAATCTATGGAAGCATTGCGAGATATATTTAAAGCCCAAGTAAAAAACCTACCTTGTTTAACATCGTAAGAATCAGAATTTTTCCAAATTTTGATAAAAACATCTTGTAATATCTCTTCAGATACGTCTCTATCTTTAACTATATTGTAAATAACTCCATGTAAAGCCTCTTGATATCGATCATAAACACGTGTAAATGCTGTTTGATCACCGCTTTTCATTCTGGCAATAAGTAAATCTGGTTGTGCGCTCATTAATTAATGATTAGTGGATAAAGATGCAAAAAAAAGCCTGACTATAAGAATAGTCAGGCGTTAAAGTTTAATGAGGTGTTAGTATTTATTGACACCACAAGCTTTTTGATTTTTTCAAACAGTCACTTAAGGCTTATAAATTCATAGAATAAGGGATTTATAATTCTTTAAGTGAACAGCTTTATTCTGAAAGTGTTATCGTTCTAGAAACTTTGTTAAAAGGTCCTTCTATGTAATTACCGTCAGCATCTATAAGTTCTAACTCTATAGTTACTTCTCCCATAGGTAAACCTGTTAATACATAAGGAGACCACTCATTTATCATAAACTCCTTACCATTTATAGTTGCTTTAACTTTAGAACCGCTTTCAGACAATTCGGTATTTAAAACAAAAAAGTCTAATAAAATATTTTTTGCATCTTTACCAGTATAAGTTCCTTTAGGTCTGCTATATATAAGAGTAGGTTCTTCCATTTGTAGCCCTTGCTCATCAACTGCATCTTTTCCTACGGTAAGCTTTCTAACTACTACCGAATTATCATTTTTAACTGATTCATGATATGATCTACTTAAAAAAGCTACTAAATGGTGTACACCATCAGGAATTTCTTTAGTAAAACTAGAATCATAATGAGCCGAGTATGGCTCGTTGTTAAGTATAAAATGGATATGCTGTCCTTTATCAGAATTGGCAAGTTTTTCAGTATTACTACTATTGGTTATTTCACTTAAATTATAATTCTCAACTTGAAAGTCAAAATCAACATCACCACTTGTTAAATTGTCCGTATTTTGTGGCTCATTTAACTTAAGTATAGCATCAGAATATGCTGGTGAATTTTCTAATTTTTCTAATTGGATACTAGTTTCTACCTCATTAGTAGTTTCTATCTCGGTACTAGTTTCATCAGTTAATGTGTCTGTTTCTTTATTTTCTTTACAAGATGTAACACCTAGTGTTAAAGTAAGGGCGATAATTCCTATTGCAATTTTTTTCATAACTTGGTTATTTTAGATTACTTAGTTTATTTAAAAGTAAGAAGTTATAAATAGTTTTTTCATAAGAGTTTCTCAAATTTCATAGGATTGTGATTTCCTATTTTTAAATTTTCCATGACATTTAATGCTAGATCTACTTTTTTTTGAGATCCATTTGCGTTGTAAATCATAAAAATAATATTGCGTTGTTTACCAGGTAAAAGACTTTCAAAAATCTCATAAGCTTCATAATCACTTAATAGAACGGCTTCTAGCTCTTCTGTCATAGGAGCTTGATATTTGCTCGTATCTTCCTGCATGATCACATTTAAAGCATCTCCATGAGTAACAGCTAGTTTTTTCTGGTTTGCTTTTGAAAACATGAGGTATACAGAGCCGTGTTTTTTAACTACACCTGCATATAAAGTAAGTTGGTTCTCACCACTACTTATTTGTGCCACCACACGTTTAATTTTATCCAGAGCTAGCTGTCCTGCAATATCTTCAGGTATAGGCAGCGCACCCATGAAACCTTCTGTATTAAGATAGGTGCCATATTCAAATACCATTAACTCATCAATTTAGTAACCACTTGCGTTTCTGAATGCAGCGTTTTATGCACCGGGCATTTATCTGCTATTTGTAAAATTCGTTTCAACTTTTTCTCGTCTAGATCGCCGGTAATTTTAATTTCTCTTGTAAATGTGTCTATTTCTACACCATCTAGATTACCGTTTACAGGAAATTGTTTGTCATAATTCACATGGCATTGTACGTTATCTACTTTCCATTCTTTGCGACGGGCATACATTTGTATAGTCATAACTGTGCAAGCGGCTAGACCACTAGAAAGTAAGTCAAAAGGAGTTGGGCCGAAGTTGTTACCACCTACACTTTCTGGCTCGTCTGCGGTAAAGTAATGATTACCAGCTTTCATTTGAGTAGTAAAAATGTCTTCATGATTAAGGCTAGCGGCAACGTTATCCTTAGAGTTTAGTACCTCTTCTTTAGGCTCTTCTATATATCTAGAAGCCCATTTTGCGATCACTTCACCTATATATTTAGAATCAGTTTTATTCATTAATAAATGGTCTGCACCATCTAGACTTATAAAACTTTTAGGATGTACGGCAGCATGGTACAATTTTTCGGCATGTTTTATACCTACCGTATCATCTTGTGGAGAATGTGCAATAAGAATAGGTTTTCTCAACGCTTTTAATGTATTGGTCACATGTTGCTCGTTGATATCCTTTAAAAATTGTTCTTTAATTTTAAAAGGTCTACCGCTCAATTGTACGGTAGCTTCTCCATTTTCTGTAATGGCATTAATTTGATCCCCAAAAAGATGACTCACATGTTTAGTATCACTAGGTGCGCCTATAGTTGCTACAGCTTTTATGGAGTTCGCTTTCGCGGAAGCGAATATAACAGCAGCACCACCTAAACTATGACCTATTAATAGAGAAGGAGCTTTATAGTTAGTCTCTAGGAAGTCTATCGCAGCAAGAAGATCGTCCACATTTCCAGAAAAATTAGTGTCCGCAAAATCACCGTCAGAATCTCCTAAACCTGTGAAGTCAAAACGTAAAACACCATAACCGGCAGTGGTTAATGCTCTAGAAATATTCTTAGTAGCGCTGAAGTTTTTACTGCAAGTAAAACAATGTGCAAAAACAGCATAATTATGAGGATGGCGATTTGCAGGTAATTCTAACCTACCACTTAATTCATATCCTTGTGCGTTTTTAAAATTTATCTTTTCAAAGTTCATGATCCTGATTTTCTATAAAAATAATACCTTTTTATCACAGCAATATTGCATTAACTAATTATTGTAATAGTTACAGTCATTCTTTTTAGATTCTATACTTTTACAGCTTATCTATTTATTATGAAAAATCTATATCTTTTACTAGTTTTAACATTGGTGTCTTGTATGAATACCACGTCGGATAAAACACCAGAAGAACAACAAAAAGACGAGCTTACTACGTTTTACTTTATACGTCATGCAGAAAAAGCTACAGATCAAGGTAGTGATCCAGAGCTTACTGAAGCTGGAGAAAATAGAGCAAGTCAGTGGGTAAATTATTTCTTTTTAAAAGATGTAGATCACGTAATATCGTCAAACTTTAAAAGGACAAGAGAGACCGCAACACCTCTGGCTAAATCTAAGAAACTACCAGTAGAAATTTACGATGTTAGAAAAGAAGATGGAGTTTCATTATTAGAAACCTATAGAGGTAAAACGGTTGCTTTATACGGTCATAGTAATACGATAAATGCTTATGCTAACGCTTTGCAAAAAGACAGTATTTATGATGAACTGGAAGAATCAGATTATAATCATTTCTTCATTGTGCGTGTCGATAAGGATGGCAATTCAAATGCTACCAAAGAGTCCATGGATTTCATGGAATAAGTACACGTATTAAACCTTTACCCTTAACAGTATCAAGTACCTTTTTTATACCCTATGAAAATATTAAGTTGGAATGTAAATCGACATGATGGTGATTTAGAACATCAATCAAATGCAACACGCAAAGAACTTATTCTTGAGCATGATGCAGACATAGTAATACTTACTAATACAAGGCTTAAATTTCATTTAGGAGATTCTTATAAGAGAATTTATACTACTGAGATGCCGCTAAGACATGACGGTATTGATTATAAACCAGGTGAGAATCGAGTAGCGGTATTTACTAAACTACCTTTTAAGAATAAAGTAAAAACCTATGATGAATATTCTAGTGTGTGTCAAATGCTAGAAACACCTCTAGGTAATCTGAATGTTTATGGTACTATAATCGGTGCTCAAAAAGATCTTTTTGAATCTGACTTTGTAGAACAAAAAGATGATCTAGAACGCATACAAGGAGCTATATGTTATGCAGGAGATTTTAATATGTCTTTTGTAGAACCATTTTTACCTAGTGAGCATACAATTAATGAAATGAACAGTTTTATGGATACTCAAAAAATGGCTGTCCTTACTGCCGATTTTGAAAACTTAAAGAATCACGTAGCCATAAGTAAGTCTTTCTTAAAAGGAAATACGACACAAGTAGACCTTTTTGAAGTACCTAAAGAAATCTCTGAAGAAATCTCTGAAGAAGAAATAATCGTAGTAGAAATCAAAGAAAAAGAGATTAAAAAGCAAGCTAATAATCCTTTACATGGTATTAAACTAGCTTATATGCTAGAAAAACTAGTAGATCACTACGGTTGGGACGAGTTAGGAGACCGTATAAGAATCAACTCTTTTAACACCAATCCAGGAATAAAATCTAGCCTTAAGTTTTTACGTAAAACAGACTGGGCAAGGAAAAAAGTAGAAGACATGTATTTGCGCACTTTTGTAGATTAGGTGGTTCGTCTTTTAATTTTAGTGTCTGTCAGTAATTTACTCAGTTGAAAGTTCAAAAAATATCTAAGGATTTGACATGCCAACTATTTGCG
Organism: Nonlabens sp.; assembly: GCF_039941875.1. Classification (GTDB taxonomy): domain Bacteria; phylum Bacteroidota; class Bacteroidia; order Flavobacteriales; family Flavobacteriaceae; genus Nonlabens. The sequence goes on from NZ_JBDVDQ010000007.1 coordinate 15,848, forward strand.
TTGGCATCGTCTAAATCAACTCTCGATATATGTAATGAAATTAGTATCTAGGTTTATCGATTTTAATCAAACATGCCAAGACAAATACTTGGCATGTTGATTTTGAATAATTTTATCATTCTAATAATACATAATGAATCCTGTTGTATTATTTCAATCTTGTCGATCTAGTAAGATTTGACATATCAACTATTAGTGTTGGCATCGTCTAAATCAATTCTCGATTTATGTAATGAAATTAATATCTAGCTTTATCGATTTTAATCAAACATGCCAAGACAAATACTTGGCATGTTGATTTTGAATAATTTTGTCATTCTAAAATACATGAAGAATCCTGTTGTATTATTTCAACCTTGTTGATCTAGTAAGATTTGATTTGCCAACTATTAGTGTTGGCATCGTCTAAATCAATTCTCGATTTATGTAATGAAATTAGTATTTAGCTTTATCTATTTTAATCAAATATAAGGTAAGAAAAAAAGTAGAAGACATGTATTTGCGCACGTTTGTAGATTAGGCAGTTCATCTTTTAGTTTTTGAGTCTGTGAGTAATTTATTAGTTGAATAGTTCAAAGACATTTTAGGATTTGACATGCCAAGTATTTGTGTTGGCATCATCTAAATCAACTCTCGATATTTGTAATGAAATTAATATCTAGCTTTATCGATTTTAATCAAACATGCCAAGACAAATACTTGGCATGTTGATTTTGAATAATTTTATCATTCTAAAATACATTAAGAATCCTGTTGTATTATTTCAATCTTGTTGATCTAGTAAGATTTGATTTGCCAACTATTAGTGTTGGCATCGTCTAAATCAACTCTCGATATTTGTAAAGAAATTAGTATCTAGCTTTATCTATTTAATCAAACATGCCAAGACAAATACTTGGCATGTTGATTTTGAATAATTTTATCAATCTAAAATATATAATGAATGCTTTTAAATACAGCATAAAAAAATAGGCAGAAATTATTCTGCCTATTTTAAAAATATAAATTTTCTCAGGAACTCAAAGATTACTCCTCAAACATATCTACAGTAACGAGTTTCATTTCTGTTACATATGCTTTCCACTCAGTATTTAAAAAGTTTTGAGCTTCTGTATTCACTTCTTTAGCAAGAGTTTCTGCTTGATTGTACAGTTGCTTCTCTGTCGCGGTTTGTGCTCCCTGACGGCTTCTTATATAGCCAGATGCACTTCTTACACGATTTAAGACAGTAACCTCTGGATTGCGAGTGATTCCCTGTCTCTTGTCAGGAGTACCGAAGTATTTATTCTGTAGTTTTTCTATTTGTTTCACTATAGAATCGGTAGTTTTTATTTGTTCTTTAAAAGCTTTTTTATCTTGAGATTTTAAAAGTTTTTTAAAGCTATCTGCTGTTTTTTTATTTTTAGAAAGCTGACTAGTTACTATCTCTATATCACTCATCAATTCTTGTAATTGATCTTGTGCTGCTCGCATTTCTTTACGATTAGCTAATGTAAATTCATCAATACGTGGATCTTCTTTTACCTCGATCATGGTCTCGCTAGTTATACCTCCATAATGCAATACGGCTTTATAGGTACCAGGTAAAACACTGTTACCGCTAGGTTCTCTTTTTGATTCACTTACGCGGCGAGATGGAGATTTTGCACCTTTCTCGTCCAGTCTCCAGGACCAGTTATGGATTCCTTTTTCTTTAGGAACTTTACGATTTAATGTTCTAATTAACTCTTCTCCTTTATAGATTTTAAGGAATAAAGAATCTGTTTTTGTGGTGTCAGACTTTGCTTTTAAATCTTTATCAAAGAAGTATTTAAACTGCCCGATAGGTCGGCTTCTGTTCTCTCCACGAAACATAGCATCTGCGCCAAATCTACTACCTGTAGGTTGCTGGTAACGCGCAAAGTATGCCGTAGGAGGCTCGTATAATGCGATAGGTTGTGTTGGTCTCGCTTTCGCGAAAGCGATAAAAGGAGCAAGATTATCTAGAACCCATGCAGCTCTACCGAAGGTACCTATGATTAAATCGTCCTCACGTGGGTGAATTACTAGATCTTTTACAGAAACAGTAGGAAAACCGTTAGTATACTTAGTCCAATTATCACCAGCATCTATACTTACATAAAGACCGTCGTCAGTACCTAAAAAGAGTAGGTTGTTCTCTTCTGGATGCTCGATAATACAAAGTGCATAACTAATCACGTCATCTTTATCTACAATGCGAGTCCAGCTTTTACCATAGTTAGTGGTGCGGTAGGCATAAGGCTCAAAGTTAAACCTGCGGTAATCATTAGCAACGAGTAGGGCATGGCCTTTTTTAGTTTGAGAGGCTTTAATCTGTGTAATCCAGCTGCCTTTAGGAAGACCTCGTAAACCACTAGTTATGTTATCCCAACTATCGCCACCGTTTTTAGTAATGTGAACAAGACCATCGTCAGAGGCAGCATATAAGACATCTTTTTCTACTGCACTCGGTTCTATAACAAGAATGGTAGTGTGATTTTCTGCACCTGTTGCATCCATAGTTAAACCACCAGATTCTGATTGTTTTTGTTTCTCAGGGTCGTTAGTGGTTAGGTCTGGAGATATTACCTTCCATGTAAGTCCTTTATCTGTAGACTTATGTACAAACTGACTACCAAAATACAGGGTAGAATTATCAAATGGATCGATGTTAATAGCACTGTTCCAGTTGAAACGCAACTTAACACTAGTGTCTGGATGAGTAGGTTTTACACTATAATTATTACCAGTTTGCCAGTCATAACGCTGTACAGATCCTTGCTGGCTCATAGAATAACCATAACGGCTGTTATCAGGATCTGGAACGACATCAAAACCATCTCCAAAACTGATCTCTTGCCAGTAACTGTTTCTTATAGATTGTGCTCTCCAGGAGTAAGCAGGACCGCGCCAGCTACCATTATCTTGCATACCGCCGTATACATTATAAGGAGTTTCCATATCTACATTAATGTGATAGAATTGTGCAACAGGTAGGTTACCTATAAAACGCCATGTTTTTCCACGATCGCGAGTAATGTTTAAACCACCATCATTACCATCTATCATAAATTTACCATTCTTAGGGTGAATGTACCACGCGTGGTGATCTGGATGCACGCCATTATCAACACCATATGCTGGCATTAATTGAGTAAAGTTTTTACCTCCATCTTCTGAAACGTTGATATAAGTGAATACAGAATACAAGCGGTTCTCATTTTGAGAATCTACATAAATTTCAGAATAGTAAAAGGGACGGTTACCTATGTCGCTTTTATTGTTGATCATTTTCCAATTGAAACCACCATCGGTAGATTTGTATAGTGCATTTTTCTTTGCTTCTACTAGAGCGTATACTACACTAGGATCGCTAGGAGCAATGGCAATACCTATTCTACCTAACTCACCTTTAGGAAGACCTTCTTCACTAGTTATTTTTTTCCAGTTTTCACCACCATCATGAGTGATGTACATTCCAGAACCTTCACCACCAGATTTAAAAAACCATGGATCGCGCTTGTGTTCCCACATAGCAGCAATCAGTTTATTAGGATTAGTAGGATCCATAACAAGGTCTGCAGCACCAGATTTATCATTTGTGTACAATACTTTTTTCCATGTTTTACCACCATCTGTAGTTTTAAAAACACCACGTTCTGGATGCACGCCCCATGGAGAACCTATAGCTGCTGCATAAACGACATCAGGATTTGTAGGATCTATTATTACACGATGAATATTACGTGTTTTTTCAAGTCCCATTAATGTCCAGCTGTGACCGCCATCTAGAGATTTATAAATACCAGCACCACCGTTTAATGAATTACGTGGGTTACCTTCTCCAGTTCCTACCCATATAACACTAGGGTTAGACTGTTGTACGGCAACTGCACCTACAGATGCAGTAGCTTCATTTTCAAAAATAGGTTTCCATGTTATACCGCCATTTTGAGAATTCCATAATCCACCACTGGCAGTTCCTGCAAAGATGTTTTCTGGATTTTCATGAACCACATCTATAGAGGTTACACGTCCCGACATACCTCCTGGGCCTATGTTTCTCGGTTCTAGGTTTTTTACTAGATCTAAATCTAGTTTCTGGGCAAATGCTTGAATGGATAGTAAGCACAATGCGAGCAGTAAAATACGTTTCATATTGTTTTTTTGTTGAGAGCTTAAAGGTAAAACCTAAATATGGAACCTTGAAGAATTTATGAGATTGTTAAGATTATCAAAACCTATACCTTATCAAATAAATTAAATATTCCAATCATTATTCCCCATGCTAGACCATTAACTCCCAAAACTAATCCTAGTATAGAACTTATTCTTTCTAAAATAGTAAGACCTTCTTTGATTCGTATTTTAAGAAACTGACTATCCGTAGGTTTACTGAATAAATTCTTAATTAATAATTGTGATTGATAAGACTTGACATCTGTTATATGTTCCATTTTTAAGGTGTAGGTACCTGGTCGATTAATTTTAAAGCTCCAATACTCAACACCATAAACACCATTAGATCTAGTGACTATGTTAGGGAAACTTACTTTAAGCGGTATAGATTCATTAGTTTGAGGATGAAACAAACTTATAGTAGCGCTGCCTATTTTAATATGTTTGCATCCTATAAAGGATATTTTATAAAACCCTGCTGTGTTAAAAAGAATATCATGGGTTTGAGTATCTAGTGCAAACTCTGCAATTTGCTTGCATCTAAAAGCTTTGATAAAAACTTTAATCGAATAGTATAGCAGTAAAATGCTTATTAATCCTATTCCTGAAAAAAGTAGTTGTGTATTGCTCAATTAATCAGTTTTATAGTTTGTGAATCTATATGTAATCTCGCTTTCGCGAAAGCGGAATTACTATAAAATTATTTTGAAGGATCAAAAATCTTAGGAGGTTTGATTTCTTCCTTAGATAGTAATAAGGTGATAGGTTTTCTTTTTGAATTCTTACGAAGAAAACCCTCATTACTATTTCTAAGTCGTCTTAAGTTTAAAATGCCAGAATACTCCTTTTCTAAGGTAAGCAGCTTCCCATCTGGATATATTATAAGATCCACCCCATTCATACCAGATGTGACAGTGGGAATTCCTTTTCTTATGGCGTCTTTAGTATCGTATACACAGCCTTCAGGTGTATAAAGAGAACCGGCCTGTGCCATCCATACTAATTTTATAGAGTCATACTTATCTACCTTATCTTGTAATTGTTCACGGCTTTGGTTTTCATTATAAAAGTCTTCGTAATCATTAGTATACAAATGAAAATCTAAAATTATCGTATCATTTCGTTTAATGGTTTGCCCAGTTAATTCAGTGAAGTATTGAGCATAAGTATTTCTTAATACGGTATCTATTTTTGATTCTCTTTGATCTTCATGAATGACTTTAAATAGTTGGCCTTCATTAAGATTTACATATTCGATTCTACTTATAGGTTTTGAAAACGTAGATAAATCTATTTTCTTTAAGTTTTTATCTACTGTAACTAAACTGTCTGGGCTATTATCTGTGTTAACTCTTAAATACTTTTTGGTATTGATAACCGTATAATTCTGGATGAAATCTATAGGCTCCGTAAAAGTGTTTTCTTCTGAAATCCATAAAAAGGATGGTGTCGCAATGTTAGAATTAAAATAAGTGAGTTGAAAAAAAAGTAAATCGTCGTTATAAATTCCTGGTAGTTCAATTCCGTTACCGTTAGGTGCAGACACGATAAGTGTATTACCTAGATTTTTTTTAATGCTTTTAAAGATTATGGAGTTTTGAGAGGTGTACCAGTGTTTTGAAAACAATATTTCATCTCGTACTAAAGTTGCTTCTTCTATAGATGGATAATATAAAACGAGTAACGGTGTTTCTGTATCAAAATTATTACCAGTGATTTGATTTATTGATACGATTTCATCTTTGGCATTTAAGATATTTACAGGTTTTCTTTTAAGAAACAATTCATTAATCTCTCGATCGTAGGAAGAGATAGCCATCAAACTATCTCTTCCTTTTCTTTTTAATTTCCTGAACTCGTTTTTAGTAATTTCAACACCATTTTGATTAAGATACAAATTTTGGCTAGTTGCTATTGCTGTTAGAAATACTATGGTGAGAAATACTATTTTTTTCATGACTATGATAGAATTGAAATTTTAAAATTAAAAGAAATTTTACTTCTTAGCCTTTTCTTGATGATCCATTATTTTCTCCCATGCTTTTTTAGTTAGAATTAATAAAGTTTCTTTTTCTAGGTCTAGAATAGATACATATTTTTTACTCACTACGATATGTTTATTTATACCAGTATAGTCTTTATAAAGTAATAGTGTGCACACATCAGTTACATCTATAAAATCTGACACTATGTGAGAGTGAAAAGAAGATTCTACGTTCTCATTTTCAGTATAATTAAAGGTAAGAATGCTTTTGTGTAATTTTTTACGATCCTTAATTTTATTTTTCTTATTGAATGTAATTTCATAGTCATTACCTATCAACATCTTAGATTCATTGCTACCAGAAATCACATATACTTTTTTCTTTCCTTCAAATATGATAGGTATTAAATTAGGATTTACCTTTTCATAGAAAGAATAGAATCCTTTTTTATTATTTACCATATCCTCAAATGCCGTTTTTCTCATTTCTAAGAGATCAGCTTCTAGGTCGGTTATTTGTAAATTTTCTGTATCGACAAAAAGACGTTCTGGAGAAGGAATACCTTTAAATAAATATCTCGCGAGAATTGTGTTCTTATCTTCTCCATAGAATATAGAGACAAGGTCATTATCTTTATTTACATAAGAAAAATAGCCTCTAATTAAGTTTTTCTTATCGGGATAAGTAGCGAGAAAATGATCTGTAGCGTGCCAAGATGCTTGCTCCATTACCAGTAACTCCTTTGCTTCTTTTAAAATAGCATCTGCTTTTTCTTGCAAATTTTGGGAGCAAACAGAAAGACTAATAAATAAAAAACTAAGGCTTAGAAAATATTTCATGAACTTAAATTTAGAATAATATGTGTTGGTATTCCGCTTTCGCGAAAGCGGGAAGACACAATTCATTAATTTAATTTAAATATAGGAAAGATTATTTCCTCCACGGCGGATTTTTTCTATTCTCACCTGCGCGATACAAAACCAAATAATTGCCATCTGGATCGTACAAGTGCGCTTCTCTCCACAACCAGGATTGATCTATAGGATCATTTTTAAACACTACACCTTGTGTTTTCAAATAAGTAACCTTTTTATCTAGGTCATCACATTCAAAAAAGATTTTAATACCATCGCCTTGTGGCAGTTGATTTACCTTAGAAAGACTAAGTGTAGCATCTCCATGAGGTAGTTCTAACCTAGCGTAGGAGTCATGGGTATGAACTATCAGGTTTAAGCCTAGCGATTCATAAAACGCAATGGATTTAGGGATGTCTAGAACAGGTATGGTGATTTGATTGAGATTCATTAATTATTTGAAATTTCTTTCCACATCACGTTACCAAATGGTTTTAATTCATTACTACCCATTATCTCTTCATAAGTGGTAGTAGGGAAGGACTGTCTAGAAGCACGACCGTTTAACATAATGTCATCTAGGCAACGGGCTAGAAGCGGCTCATTCACATCTCCTAAAATTCCTAAATTTTCAAAATCTTCTTCTTGAGCGATATCTGGCGCAAGACCGTCAAAGTAATCTGTGTTTCCTACAGAGTTTAAACTTTTAAGAATTAACGGTTGCATCGCATATCTGTGTGCAGGGTTTGCACCAGATCTTGCAAAGTTTGCACTATCGTATAAAGTAGTACTTGCCTGAAATTTACCAGCTGTATCATCACCTACTTGAACCACATTTATATAAGGATCTAAGGAGTTAATAACCAGTTCACTTGCACTAGCACTATTACCAGTAGTAATAATATGAACCTGACTTAGGTTTAATGTGTTGAGTGTAGAACCAGCACCAGTTTGATTTCTAAATAGATTGATCAATTGGTCTGGATTACTAGCTTGTAATTGTGCTTGTACATCTGGGTTCCATTCTTCGGTAGAGTAGACGTCTGTTACTGGATTACCTGATATTAAACTACCTAGTATAATAGCGCTATTAACAGAGCCACCACCATTGTATCTTAAATCAAGAACTAGATGCGTCACACCTTGCGCTCTAAAGTCTGCAAAAACACCATTAAGCTCTTCGTCAAATTGAGACAAGAAACTGTTATACATTAAATAACCTACTTTTTGAGTTCCTTGATCGATAACCTGACTTACGAGAATAGGGTTTTCTTGAATAACGGCTTTAGTTAAGGTGATTTCATTACCATTAGAAGTCGTTACTCCAGCACTTAAAGAAGCAAGGCCTATCGTATAAGTGTCTTGAGCTAATAAGGTAGCTGCATTAGTTCTGCTTAAACGTATACCGTTAATAGAGTTAAAGATCATACCACGCTGTACATTTTCTGTTGCAGCACTGGTATTAGGGTGCACATATCTCACATAACCATATACATCTGTGGCGCTACCTGTTTCTCCTACCAGGCCAAATTCCATACCGTTGTTAAGCGTGTTACCAGATAAGATGTTTTCTAAAGCAACGTAGTCACTAAAGATGACACTAAAACGATCTGTTCTAGGTCTATCAAAAACTAGGGATTCAAAAAATGCTTCAGGAGAATCAAACTGATCGTGAAAAGCTTCTAATTCTCCTTGATTTGCAAAACGATCATCAGCAAGTACGTCTACGTCTGCTTTATAAAGGTAAAAAGCATTCATACCTCTATATATAAAATTGTTCACCTCACTTTTACCTGCAAACACGTCATCATTATCTTTGAAACAGCTTGATAGTGTAGTGAATGCCACTAGAGCGAGTAATGTGTATTTAATAGACTTCTTCATGTTCTATGCTTTATTTGAATCAAAAATAGGGAAAAGGCGTCACAAAATAGTGTCAATATAATGATAGCTTATATTATCAGAGCAGATAATAAGGTTTTCTATTTTATAAGAAGCTGAAAAAAAAATACCATAACCTTGTAACAATTAAAAAGCAGTCTCGTCATGAGAGTATAACCAACCCAATGAACCAGAAAACATTTGTAAATACCTTTAGGGACGTACAGCAAAAAATGTACTTTCTTTCTAAACGTCTACTTACCTCACATGAAGAGGCGGCAGACGCGGTGCAAGAAGTCATGGTGCGACTCTGGGAAAAGCGTTTTAAACTAGAAGAGGTTAAGAATAAAGAAGCCTATGCCATGCAAATGGTAAAGAATTATTCTCTAGACCGATTAAAAAGTAAACAAGCTAGTCATTTAAAAATAGTACATACTAACTATGATAATGAAGAACGCAACGTAGAAGAAGAACTAGAAAGAATAGGAAAAGTAAAACTGGTACAAAAAGTGATTAATGAACTACCAGAACAGTATAAAATGATTATCCAGTTAAGAGATATACAGCGATATGATTTTGAAGCGATAGAAAAAATTATGGACATGAAGGCTACAGCGGTAAGAGTAGGGCTGAGCAGAGCAAGAAAAATGCTTAAGGAAAGAATAGAAGAACAATACAAAACAGAAATCGCATGAACGATTTATTAGAAAAATACTGGAACGGCGAGACTACACTGGTAGAAGAGCAAAAACTTAGAACCTATTTCAGTTCTGAGAACGTATCTCCAGAGCATGAAGTGTACCGCAGTGTGTTCAACACTTTTGAGTTAGAACAAGTAATGGAAGAAGGAGATTTTGATGCTTTTGCAAAAGTGAAAGAAAAACAATCTCAAGATAATAAATTCCAGAAAAAGACGTGGAAAGGACTCGCTATAGCAGCAGGATTTGCTTTACTGATGACAGTAGGAACCGGCTATTATAACAACCAGTCACAACCGCAACCTGACTTGGGGACTTATGAAACACCAGAAGAAGCTAGAGAAGCAGCATTAAATATGTTAGAACTAGTAAGTGCAAAATTTAATAAAGGGCGCAATAATATGGCACCTATAAATACACTGGATAATAAAACGACTTCAGTTTTTAATCTTAAATAATAATAATAGAAATCTCAATCACAATTTAATAAAAGTCAACATGAAAAAATTAATCTTAACCCTAGTACTTGCAGTAATGACAACACCATTATTTGCTCAAGATGCCTTTGAAAAAATGGGTAATCTTAAAAATATATCTGAAACAGTAGTTACTAAAGATGCCTTTGAACTCCTAGCCGAAATAGACATGGACATAGAAGATGACGGTATAAAAGCTGGTAAAGGTCTTCTAGATAGTTTAAAAGACGCTCGTTTCTATTCTACTTCTAATGCAGACAGTGCTACAAAAATGATATCCATTGCTAATTCTTACATTTCTAGTAATGGACTTGTAAAATTAATGAGCGTTAAAGAAGATGATCAACTGTTCTCTTTTCACGTTAAGAAAGGCTCTAGCTCTAAGAAAGTAAAAGTACTTGTAATGGTAATAGACGAGACTATGAATGCAGGTAATCCAGAGGCTCTTGTAATGAAAATTACAGGAGATATCGATCTTGCACAAATCTCTAAGATTACAAAAATGATTAACGTACCTGGACAGAAACAAATAGAAGACGCTACCAAAGAATAGTAGCGTCTTTTAAAAACCTATAACTAACCCCATTAAACACTAACTATGAACAAGATTATTTTAAAAGTCGTATTTTTAAGTATAGCTATTATGGCTGCACTTACTTCATGCGATGCAGACCCAACATTACAAAGCTATATAGTAGACAGCGGTGATAAAGAAGGATTTATCAGTACCTCTATACCTAAAACTATTTTAGGAATCGATGATAATCAACTATCTCCAGACTCTCAAAAAGCATTTAGATCCATTAAAAAAGTAAATGTTTTAATGTACGCTAAAACAGACGAGAACACGGCGACATTTGAAAAAGAAAGTAAGCAGTTGAGCGATATTCTTGATAATGAAAATTATAAGTTATTGATGACGTATAATAGCAATGGAATGAAAGTGAAGTCTCTATATGAAGGAGATAAAGATTCTATTGATGAAATTATCATTTTTGGTACATCAGACCAAATGGGTATGGGCGTTGCTCGTATTCTAGGTGATAAAATGAATCTTTCTAGTGTAATGAAGATGATGAAAGAATTAGAAAAAGCAGACATTAATCCTGCTGGTATGAAGAGTATTCTAGGCGGTTTAGGTATCGATACAGATCATAATGGAGATGTAAATGAAGATGCAGTAAAAGCGATACTAGAATCTAATGGTATAGACACTTCAGATATAGATTTAGAAAACGAGTAAATAGTATCATTACATATTATAAAAATCTGCATCATCTCGATGCAGATTTTTTTATGCTCAGCTCCTTCATTTAATCATATAAAAATGAATCGCAAAGAGTTATATTTGCACGCTTTCGCGAAAGCGGAACAATAACAAATAACATTACACATGAAAGCTGGAATCGTAGGACTACCTAATGTAGGTAAATCAACTCTTTTTAACTGTTTATCAAATGCAAAAGCACAAAGTGCAAACTTTCCTTTTTGTACTATAGAACCCAACGTAGGAGTGGTAAATGTACCAGATCCTCGTCTTAAGAAATTAGAAGAACTGGTTAATCCAGAGCGCGTGATACCTGCTACTGTAGAGATAGTAGATATTGCAGGTCTTGTAAAAGGTGCAAGTAAAGGAGAAGGACTGGGAAATCAATTTCTAGGTAATATACGTGAGACAGACGCTATTATTCATGTATTGCGTTGTTTTGATAACGATAACATCGTACACGTAGATGGTAATGTAGATCCTATACGTGATAAGGAAACTATCGATATAGAACTGCAATTAAAAGATCTAGAAGCGGTTGATAAAAAGCTGGAAAAAGTAAAAAGAGCTTCTAGAACTGGTAATAAAGAAGCCATAAAAGAAGAAGAGACTCTATTAAAGCTTAAGGATGCTCTAGAAGCTGGTACTTCTGTACGTGCGGTAGAGTTAAGTGATGAGATAAAAGAAGAGTTTGTAAAACCACTTCAGTTAATTACAGATAAGCCTGTAATGTACCTTTGTAACGTAGATGACGAGTCTGCAGTATCAGGAAATAAATATGTAGATCTAGTAAGAGATGCTGTAAAAGATGAAAATGCAGAGGTTCTTGTCCTTGCGGTAGGAACAGAAGCTGATATTACAGAATTAGAAGACTATGATGAGCGTAAAGAATTTCTTGCAGACATGGGACTAGAAGAGCCAGGTAGTGCAAAATTAATACGCAGTGCTTACCAATTATTAAATCAGCAAACGTACTTTACTGCTGGTGTGAAAGAAGTAAGAGCATGGACAGTGAATATAGGTTCTACAGCGCCACAAGCTGCTGGTGTGATCCATACTGACTTTGAAAAAGGATTTATTCGTGCTGAGGTAATCAAGTACGATACTTATGCAGAATTTGGCTCTGAATCTAAAGTAAAAGAAGCTGGTAAATTAAAAGTAGAAGGTAAGGAATATATTGTACAAGATGGTGATATCATGCACTTCTTGTTTAATGTATAGAAGCCGCGCATCGCATGCGCTTTGCCTATAAGGCATGTGGGATGAGGTTTTTTGCTCTCTCGCGTTGCTCACTCGTAATTATAAAAAAAAAAGCTCCTTTTTCAATATGAAAAAGGAGCTTTTTTTGTTTCTCCGTGGATAGAATTATTTCTCCCCTAGGGAAGTAAAAAGACAAATAAGAAGGTTAATACATTCCAGAGCAGATTTTTTATATTCTATCGTGATATGACTCGTATTAAAAATCTCACTATTTACAAGAATCTTAATTTTAGAACTTAAAATGCTAAATGGTTTTAAACCGCATACTTCCTCTTCCTCAACCACATAAATACAAAACCAAAACCTGCAACAAGTAATAAAGGCATTACAACGTTTATGAATTGCCATTTAAACTTTTCATCTATTATCTTTTCAGTGTTTAGAAATGGTACGTTTATGTTCTTATTACGCAATTTGATCAATCCTGTATCATCTAGTAGATAGTTAATAGTATTCATCAAGAACTCTTTATTACCGTACAACTGTCCTGTTCTCATATCATAACCTAGTTCTTGTGCCTGACCACGATCTACTTGGTTTTTCATAATATCACCATCGGCTATAAGAACTATGGCGGCGTCTTTTCCTTGATCTAGATTGCCTTTTAAATTAATAGGTTTTACACGGTTTTTATAGGCGCTGGTAAAAGAACCTTCAGCTAGAACGGCCAGTGGAAGGTTAGATCTATTGTAGGTTTCTGGATTTATGTCTTGACCTATTTCGTTTAAAGAAACTACAGCAGGTAAGGTCATTACTTGTGTGTGGTCAGAAGTGCTTAATAGAATAGTCTTTTTAATTCCGTTTTTTAAAGTATCTATTGTTCCTGCGTATTCAAATTTTACATCTTCTAGATTCTTGGTAATAAATTGTGCTGTAGCGCTTGTATCAAGAGATGTTTTTGAAATAGGGTAGTACGGCCATGCATAAGCTTCATACTGTGTATTTCTACCTTGTCCAGAGGCTAGAGCAATAGGACCATGATTCATATCTTTTACCAGACCATTATTAAGACGCAGGCCATATTTAAAAAGCATATCGTCTAGATTTAATTTTCTAGGTAATGGATAGGCTTTTGCCTCTTCATTAGAGAGACTATCATTTTCCATTACAATAGGGTCTGCTGCGAGAAGTAATTTACCACCTTGCATTAAATACTGATCTAAAATATATTTTTTAGTCTCACTAAAGGCAACGGTAGGCTTAGGATCTACAACGAGATCAAATTTATTCAATGATTCTAGAACCTGCTGTGGTTGTATAGAATCACTAGTAGTAACAAATTCTATCCCAAAAGGCGCAGCACGATAATATTCTTGCACACCTTGTATAAAATCACGAATTTTTAAATCTGATAACGTACCGCTGTCTCTTAAGAAGGCAACGGTTTTGGTCTTTTCTTGTGACGCTTTGCGTAAACCATCGGCAAATTGATATTCCAGTTGCTGTATGCTAGAATTAACACGTTCTTCCGTACTGGCACGAGCCACAGTTTTTAATAACGGTACAGCAGTTGTTTTTCCATCATATAAAACCAGTGCGTATGGAAATACAGTAACGTTTGTGCTTTTACCACCTTCTTGTATAGTGGCTACAGCACCTTTTACACCACTTTTTGCGAGCTGTGCTGTAATTTGATATGCCTCTTGTTGTGATGTGTTTTCAATAGGATTTATAAAATCATATTTCAGATTAGGATGTATCGCAGCCATTTCTTCTAGAAACTGTCCAGTTTCAAGTTTCAGTTTGCGGAATTCTCCTGGCAGCTCACCATCTAGAAATACGTCTATTATTATAGGTTTATAAGCCTGTTCTAAAATCTTTTCCGTCTCTTTACTTACTGTATAACGACTGTCTTTAGTTAGGTCAAAACGTTTATAAATAGATCGTGATGCTACGTTCACAACGATTAACGCTATTAAGATCACGATAAAGCTGGTATAGGTTTTTTTCATGATTAACGTTTTGAGAAGATTGATTTTAGTGAAATTTCGCTTAAAGCGAAAAACAAAACAGCAACACTCACAAAGTAAATCACGTCACGAGTATCGATAACACCTCTGGCCATACTCTCATAATGATATTTAAGACCTAGAGAGGCCAGAAAATCACTGTCAGATAAATAACTAGACAGTCCATCAAAACCAAAATAAAGAATAAAACAAAGCACCGCAGCAAGTAAAAATGCCACGATCTGGTTAGATGTAACGGTGGAACTAAAGATACCTATAGCCGTGTAACTAGTGGCTAATAATATAGCACCTAGGTAACTACCTAGTGTACTGCCGTAATCTAGATTATTAGTGATTTCTCCTAATTGGCCGACGCTGAAAACATAAATGAGCGTAGGAATCAAAGCGATAATTATCAAGAACAAAGCAGCCAGATATTTACCGCCTATAAGACCTCGAGTAGAAATAGGTCTGGTGGTAAGCATTTCTAAAGTTCCTAGATTGCGTTCTATGGTAAAACTGCGCATTGTAATGGCAGGAATTAAAAACATGAATAGCCAGGGAATGATAAGAAAGAAAGGAGCAAGGTCTGCAAATCCATAATCTAAAAGATTATACTCTCCTTTAAAGACAAAAACAAAGAGACTAGTTATTAATAAAAATATACCTATCACTAAATAACCAGTCAGGCTAGAGAAAAATCCTGTGAGTTCTTTGAGGAAAATTGCTTTCATAAAAGACTGTGAATTTTTACAACAGAGTTGGCTTGTGGTTTTTCATCAAACATGGCTTTAGTCTGTGGCCATACTTCTTCAAATAACGTACTTTTTCTATATTTATTTAGCGCCTCTTCATTTTCCCAATAACTATAGGTGTAAAAGCGTTGTGCATCATCTTTATCCTGATATAATTCTAGAAAACTACATCCAGGCTGATTTCTTATTTGTTCTTTATATGCGTCAAACATATTTTGAAATTCACCTACTGCAGTTTGTTTAAAATGCATGTTTACTATACGTACTATCATTATTCTATAAAAGTTATTATTACAGGAGCATTAATTTGTAGACCGAATAAGGTACTAGCACTGCCCACCGTAAGCGGATTTGATTTATATGTAGCCAGTTCTAAATAACCAGCACTGTTAAAAATAACGAGACCTTTACCATCTACATCTCGTTTCTTCTGCTCGTCGTCAAAGTTAACGATATCACTATACTTTTTAAAGATCTTATTAAAGTGCTCATTTCTAGCAGATATCTCAAACTTGCGACCTTTTCCTACCTCATTAAAAATATCTTCTGTAATGTTAGAGACAGAATTTCCATAATTATCAATATAAATAACCTGACCATGGATCACGTTTTTATTCTCTGATATTTTAGGAGTCACTCCAGATAATGCTCTTATTCTAGAAATAGGTTTTCCTATAACCTCAAGGGTACCACCACGTGCTATGTGACATGCAGTACTTACAAAAGCGTTTAACGTCGTAAAATTAGAAGAGATGCGATCATGTATATTAATCTCTACTAGTTTTTCAGGATGTAGCTTATTCATGATTAATGCCAGTACACCGTTATCTGCACATATAAAATAATGTCCGTTAAGCAAGACGGCTATATGTATATTTTCTACCGTATGCTCTGCATCTACACCTATAATATGTATCGTACCATCAGGAAAAGAATGGTAAGCATTTTTTATGATGTATGCGGCTTCAGCAATATTAAAAGGCGACACTTCATGAGAAATGTCGACTATATTCACGTTTTCTATCTCTTTATAAATAGCACCTTTTACCGCACCCACATAAGGGTCTTTCCAGCCAAAATCGGTCGTAAGGGTTATTATAGGCATAAAGAATGTAAATGTTGTTAATTAAATTATGGTTAAAAAATAGGCGAGATACCTATTTAACGATCGATTTTTTACTACTTTCAAGCTGTCTATCATCGATAAACAAAATTATAAAATTAAACACGTAATTACTTATATAATTTACTGCTTTTGAACGAACTTATCATTGACCTGTCAGAATCTAATCCAGGAGAATTTTTTGGAGTAAAAAATAAAAATCTTGCTTTCCTAAAATCTCATTTCCCAAAACTTAAAATAGTCGCTCGTGGCAGTACTATGAAGGTTTTTGGAGATGAGGAGCAGTTAGAAGAATTTGATAAACGCATACAGATGCTGCTTGCGCATTTTGCTAAGTACAATAAAATGGACGAGAACGTCATCGAGCGTCTTCTTACTACCGATAGTAATGATGCAGACCTAAGTAAGAACCATGACGACATCTTAGTCCATGGTAATTCTGGTATGTTAATACGTCCCAAAACACCTAACCAACGCAGGCTAGTAGCACTTGCAAAGAAAAACGATATGGTTTTTGCCGTAGGTCCAGCAGGAACCGGTAAAACCTATATAGGAGTGGCACTGGCAGTAAAAGCACTCAAAGAAAAACGTGTAAAACGTATCGTTATCACACGTCCAGCAGTAGAAGCCGGAGAAAATCTAGGTTTTCTACCTGGCGATCTTAAGGAAAAACTAGATCCATACATGCAGCCTATTTATGACGCACTGCGAGACATGATTCCTGCAGAGCGACTTGCTACCTACATAGAAAAAGGGACGATTCAAATCGCACCTCTTGCTTTCATGAGAGGTAGAACGCTAGATAATGCCTATGTGATTCTAGACGAATCTCAAAATACCACTCATGCCCAAATGAAAATGTTCTTAACTCGTATGGGTAAAGACGCAAAATTCTTCATTACCGGCGATCCAGGACAGATAGACTTACCTAGGCGTGTAACTTCAGGACTTAAAGAAGCGCTTCTTGTCCTTAAAGATATCAGCGGTATCGGTATGATGTACTTAGACGACAGCGATGTAGTACGTCACAGGCTCGTTAGAAAAGTGGTTTCTGCTTATAAAAATATTGAGAATAGTAATTAAGCTCTATTTTATTTATTTTTAATTTATTAGGTAGTTTGAAATGTAGTGAATGAAATTGTTGTTGTTCTCGCTTTTGCGAAAGCGAAACTATTAAAAAACGCCATTGCTCATATCTAGTAGATAACTTGATTAAAAAAATAGAGATACGTACTCTAAAATCAAACTAATTGTAGAAATTTGCTTAAGACAAAAAATCTAATCATGGCAACCAAAACAGCTGCAACCATTACCGATACTAATTTCAACTTTCCTAACCAGAAAAGTGTTTACAAAGGAAAAGTAAGAGAAGTTTACAATATTAATGACGAGTTGTTAGTAATGATAGCGAGTGATCGATTGAGCGCATTTGATGTAGTGATGCCTAAGGGAATACCTTTTAAAGGACAAATCTTAAATCAAATTGCTACTCAAATGATGGCAGCTACAGAAGATATAGTCCCTAACTGGTTAATCGCTACTCCAGACCCTAATGTAGCTATAGGACATCTTTGTGAGCCGTTTAAAGTAGAAATGGTGATACGTGGTTATATGTCTGGTCATGCAGCAAGAGAATATAAAGCAGGTAAAAGATTGCTTTGTGGTGTAGCCATGCCAGAAGGTATGAAGGAAAACGATAAATTTCCTACGCCTATCATCACACCAGCTACTAAGGCAGAGATGGGTGATCATGACGAAGATATTTCTAGAGAAGATATTATTTCTAAAAACATAGTCTCTCTAGCAGATTATGAAGTGCTAGAACAATATACCAAAGCCTTATTTGAACGCGGTACAGAACTAGCGGCACAAAGAGGTTTAATTCTAGTAGATACTAAATATGAATTTGGTAAAACTAAAGATGGTAAAATAGTCTTGATAGACGAGATTCACACACCAGATTCTTCAAGATATTTCTATGCAGACGGTTATCAAGAACGTCAGGAAAAAGGAGAAGCTCAAAAACAATTAAGTAAAGAATTTGTGCGTCAGTGGTTAATTTCTAACAACTTTCAAGGACTAGAAGGTCAGACAGTACCAGAAATGAGCGATGAATACATAGAATCTGTAAGTGAACGTTATATTGAACTTTACGAGAATATAACAGGACAAAGTTTTGAAAAAGCAAATACAACAGACATTATGACTCGTATAGAGAATAATGTAGTGGAGTGGATGAAAAACAATTAATAATTATTTCTATACTTTTTAATTGATCAAAATAACCTATTTTCCCTTCAGACGAAGGGAAAACAGGTTATTTAGGTTTTACTTGAAACCTAAAAGGGTTTGATGCGATTTTTGAATCGATGATAAAATTGGTACTCTTCATAATTTCCATCACCGCAAAATTTCCATTACCGCAAACCCCTTATTTAATTCGCAAGCAAATTAAATTAAGCACTTGATAAAAGGAGAAATCTATTAAATATACAGCTGTTAATTTATTTAAAATCTATAGTTAAACCCTTCTAAACAATTAGTTTCCAAACCATTTCTCTTTGTATTTTTAAAATAAAAAATGATAACCACCATAAATCCATATACTGGTAAAGAACTTAAAGAATATCAGGAACTTAGTAAAAAAGAGATAAAAGCAAAGTTAGATATTGCTCAATTGGCTTTTGAAGACTGGAAAAATACGAGTTTTGAACATCGTGCTGAGTACATACGTAAGGTAGGTGAGTTACTTAGAACAAATACAGACAGTTATGCTAAGTTAATGACTGACGAGATGGGAAAACCTATCTCGCAATCTCTAGGTGAGTTAGAAAAGTGTGCCTGGTTATGTGATTTCTATGCAGAAAAAGCAGAAGGTTACCTAGCTAAAGAACACGTAGAAACTGAGCATTTTAAATCATATGTAACGTTTGAGCCTATAGGTGTTGTACTCGCTGTAATGCCATGGAATTATCCTTTCTGGCAGGTATTCCGTTTTATTGTGCCTGCATTAATGGCTGGTAACGTGGGTGTTTTAAAGCACGCTAGTAGCGTTATGGGTTGTGCAGAGTTGATAGAAGATATATTTCTAGAAGCTGGTTTTCCAGAAGGTTGTTTTCAAAACTTTGTCATTAAAAGTGACGAGGTAGAAGCGATCATAGAAAGTAAAATTATAAAAGCGGTAACTCTTACAGGTTCAAAACCTGCAGGTGCAGCTGTTGCATCTACTGCAGCAAAAAACATTAAAAAATCGGTATTAGAATTAGGTGGTAATAATGCGCTAGTCGTTTTTAATGATGCAAATATTGATAAAACAGTACAAACTTGTCTAGAAGCTAGATTTCAAAATACAGGACAGAGTTGCATAGCTGGTAAACGTCTATTGCTTCAAGAAGAGATCGCTGACGAGTTTCTGGAAAAGTTTACAGATAAGGTAAAGGAACTAGTTTCTGGAGATCCCAAAGATGACGATACATATATAGGTGTAATGGCTAGAGAAGACCTTGCCGAAGAACTTGAAGATTTGATGAATGCCTCAATTGAAAAAGGAGCAGAGTTACATTATGGAGGCTCTAGAGATAAGGCTTATTTTGCACCTACTATTTTAACAGATGTGACTAGCGATATGCCTGTTTTTAAAGATGAAACCTTTGGACCTCTTATGGCAGTAAGTACTTTTAAAACAGAGGCAGAAGCGATTAAAATGGTAAACAATTCAAAATTTGGTCTAGGAGCAAGTCTCTTTTCTCAAGATTTGAAAAAAATGGAAAACCTAACAACACAAATTAAAGATGGCGCTGTTTTTATCAACCATAAAGTAGCGAGTCATCCAGCATTGCCTTTTGGAGGTACAGGTATTTCAGGTTTCGGTAGAGAGTTGTCTCATTACGGTATTAGAGAGTTTGTAAATATTAAGACCGTGGTAATAGCATAGATTTTTAAGAATTCCGCTTTCGCGAAAGCGAGATAATCATACATATCTCTTCAAAAAAGAGTATAAAAAAGCCTGTCAAAATCAATTGACAGGCTTCTATATTTAAAAGATATTTAGAATTATTTCTTGATAAACTTTTTAGTTACCATTTGCTCACCATCGTTGATTTGAATAAGGTAAACATTAGATTTAAGATCAGCCACATTAATAGACTTTTCATTTACCATACCGGTAGCTACTCGCTGGCCAGTTAGGTTATAAATAGTGTAGGTTACTTTATCACCTGTCGCTGTTGTGAATAATTGAGATCCACTTACAGGGTTAGGGTAGATGTTAATCTCATTACCTGGTATAGACACGATGCTTGCCGTTGCAGTAGTTCTTGCTGTACCACATTCTCCTAGATTAGCCCATGAAGAAGCTTCTCTTTCAAAAAGCACATTTTGATACACCACTTGATCTCCTACAGAGTAGCTGTTTGCACTGTTGTAAGCAGGCACACCATCACACTTATCAGTAGACGCAGCACCACTAGTTATTTTAAGATCATCTACCGCTATATCACCTTGCCATGAGGTACTTGTATTTACAGTAAGTCGTAACTGTAAATCATCACCAGCATAGGCTGCTAGACTAACACTTGCCGTTTTCCATGCCGCACCTTGATCACCAGACTGAGTGAATATAGTAGCATATGATCCACCTGTACTGGCTTCTACTTTTAAAGTACCTACTGCATTACCAGTCATTTGGTATTGAAAAGATAGCGTTGCATTGTTCTGACTAGAAAGATCAAAACAGGGAGAGTCTAAAGAAGCCGTTTTACTGAAGTTAGGATCAGATGCCTCAACATATACATAATAAGAACCTTGTGCTGCTGCACTAGGACCTGTGCTAGAAGATGGAGTACCACCACTACGTAATGACCAGTCTAGAGAATCACTTCCATTTTGAGACCACTGTCCTAGAGTATTTTCAAAACCTTCAGCATAAGGGAAAGAAGAAACGCCATTAACACAACCTGTAGAACTACCGCCACCAGAAGTAGCTACAGTAATACCAAATGTATCCACTGCGATGTCACCTTGCCATGAGCTTGCTGTATCTACTACGAGTCTTACTTGTGCTGTGTTTGCTGATAAACCAGCACTAGCTGTTAACCATGCTGCACCTTGATCACCAGATTTAGTAAATACAGTAGACCATGATGTAGAGCCAGTTGCTCTTGCTTGTAATCTTAAAGTACCAACTGCGTCTCCAGTCATTTGGTATCTAAACGTAGCCGTAGGAGTGGAACCACTAGCAAAATCTAAACATGGAGAGTTTAAGATAGCAGTTTTGTCAAAGTTAGGGTTAGATGCCTCTACAAATACATAGAAAGAACCTTGGTCTGCAGCGCTAGGACCAGTGCTGCTAGATGGTGTCCCGCCAGACTGTCTAGTCCAGTCTAAAGAATCACCACTATCTTGCGTCCAGCCACCTAGAGAGCTTTCAAAACCGTTAGAATATGGAAAACTGTCTATAGTACTGTTACAGCCTGTATCATTACCGCCACCGCCAGATGGAGGTGTACATTTAGTTGATAATGCAAGAGCAGAGTGAAAACCACCATTTAATAAATTAGCTCTCATACGTGCTTTTTGTCCTACGGTGAATAAATTCATACAAGAGTCGTTAGAATAATCCATGTAATTTTGAACCATATCTACAGATCCACAAGAAACATGTCCTGTGTTACAGCCACCATTAGAAGCATCAGATTCTGGTGTGTCGCTTACAAAGTCATCAACACCACAACCACCATCACCCCAAATATGACGCAATCCAAAAAGGTGACCTACTTCATGAGTAGTCGTTCTACCACCATCAAAAGGAGCAGATACAGCACCTGTACGACCGAAGTAGTTATAACCCATTACCACACCATCTGTAGCACGGCTACCACCAGGAAACTGTGCATATCCTAAAATACCAGCCTGACCATTACTATTTAAGGCAGATACTGTCCACATGTTAAGGTATTGTGTAGTGTCCCATGGAGAAACTCCACCTGTTGCAGAATTTTTCATTCTGTTTTGAGTGGTATTCCAAGAAGTTACTGACGAAGCTTTTCTTGTTATACCATTAGTTGCATTTCCATTAGGGTCTACTTGTGCTAGACAGAATTCTATTTGCATATCTGCGGCTTGTGACCAGGTATTATCTGCATCGCTATTAGTTCTTCTAAAATCTTCATTAAGAACATCTATCTGAGACTGTATTTGAGCAACACTTATATTTTGAGTTGAATTTGCATAAAGTACATGAACGACTACAGGGATAGTGATCACACTACCATTTACAGATTTTTGAGTTAGTAGTTGGTTTGCTTTTTGTTGAGTAAATCTCTCTGCGTTTGCTACATTCCTTGCTAGAATGGGATCTTGTGACATGGCAAGAACCAGGTCGTTATGAGTCGAGCATTCTCTTTGTTGAGCAAAACTAATCGCAGTAAAAAGAACTGCTATTAGAAGAACTAATTGAGTAAAATTTTTGTTCATTATAGGGGTTTTTAATTAGTATATATGTTGCCCAATGTAAAACCTTTTGATAATAATGCAATGAATTCATATGTTATGCTGTGAATAGTGTATGTAAAAAGCTTAGTAATTATCAATTTGATATTTAAGCGGCTTGTTGTTTATTAGCCTATTAATTTAGTAGGTTAATAGATTCGTTTTCAGTTTGTTAAATTTATATTAAAGAAAGTATCTAAAACTCTGACTATGAAAAGTGAAGATGAAATTCTACTCCGTAATTAATTTAAATTTTAACTTTATACGAGTGTATTTCGTCGATCTATATTGTTATTTTATCTTATTAGAATGATAAAATGAGATTGTAATATAATGCTAGATGTAGATATTAAAGTTATTGTAATCTCGCTTTCGCGAAAGCGGAAATATTATTAATTACAATGATATTTTTTGCTCTACGTATTTGAGTATAATTAGAGTAGAAAAAATAAGAAGTGATATATAACACATAGGAGTAAGATTTGCCATTTTGGGGCATTGTGCTAAATCGTTAAACTGTAGAAATGATGCTACTGCCGCTATACTAAAAGCAAGTGATGTGAAGATGTAGTAAAATACTGTTTTCTTGCGTGTTAAGTGAGAGATAGCAGGGATCAAAAAGCAGAAAAATATAATAATACAAGCTGGTATTAAAGCTATTTTAGGACAGCCGTTTCCTGTTTTTAATTCTTCTATCACCAGTCCGCCTGCTCCCCATAATCCTATGAGTAGCAGGAGAGTGATAAGGTATGATATGAATGTTTTTAATATCATTTACTAGAATTAATCACACATGTAGGACATTCAGTTCCATTAACAGTGCTTTTTAATTTAATACCATTAAGGTGTGTGACGATAAAATCTTGAATAAATGCATATCTCTCGTTATGATTATTTACATCTATTTGAGAATCTTTATATTTCTCTCTTACTAGGTTCCCGTACTCTTGATCGCCCCAGCAATTGGGACAATAACCGTCTAAAACTTCGTCGTTTTTACTACTTTTTAATATCGATGTTAGATTCATTTTGTCAAGTGTTTTAGTTTAAATCTGATTCTGAGTCTACGTTTAAATCAGTGTCTTTAATATCTTGTACTTTTTCAAGTGCAACATTAACCACTGTATTGATTGCAGGATGGTTAATGGTGTCTATGGTGCCGTCTAGATATTCTATTGTTATTTTTTCTATAAGAGTGTCGTCCTTTAAACCAAAGTGGATTAAAGCAGTTTGATCACTCGCTAAGCCTTCTCCGGTAACGAGCCAGTCTGTTAATTTTCTACCCTTGAGGTATACGGTAACTTTTGCACCTATTTCCTTACCTGTATCAGGAAGGCTTACTTGAACATAGTTGTTTTTATTATTTCCTTTATTAATAAGAGCTTTGGCTTTAACATTAATATTAACCCATATTAAGTCTAGATGTCCATCTTTATTAAAATCACTAACTAAAGGTGTTATCCCATAAGTAGGATTAGTTGCGCCTCCTTTTCTAATACCTGGAGCAAAGGTGTGGTCTTCTTTCTGGATTAAAAGACGACCGTCTAATTTAAAGATTTTACTCATAGGAAAATCTATATAATTTTCGGCAACCATTAGATCTTGTAAACCATCATTATTCATATCGGCAAATGTTGCGCCCCATGAAAATTCATAATCGGCTATTAAAGCTTCTTGGGCAACGTCTTTAAATTTAAAGTCGCCTTGGTTTTCAAATAAAATCCATTTCTCGGTAAATAAAGAAGCATCTTTTATATCTCCTTTTACTATAAAAACAGGAGCGGTACTACCTGTGTTAGAAAACATGAAATCTACTAGGCCATCATTATTATAATCACCTATAGCAAGTCCCATAGGGTACGCAAATCTATTTGTGATAGGGTTATCTATCATGGTATAAGTAAGATCTCCATTATTTTTATAAGTTCTAACTTCTCCAGTATCGTGCACTGCGATTATATCTAGCCAAGAGTCGTTATCGATATCGACTAATGAACCTTGAAAAGTATTGTGTATATAATCTAGTCCAGCTTCTTTAGTGATGCTTTTAAAGGTATTGTCTCCATTATTAAGTAATAACTCACTTGTAGATCCATAAGTGTAGTCTTCAAAAATGGTCTGGCCTTCCATTAATTCTTTGCGTAAATAAGTAGATAAGAATACATCTAAGAAACCATCTTTATTAATATCACCTACAGTTATACCTACCGGAGTAGATTTTTCATTTACTGGAGTGTTTATTATAGTCTCTGTAAAATTACCGTTTGTGTTATAAAAAATTCTCAGTCCATCTTCTCTGCTTATCATTAAATCAGTAAAGCCGTTATTATCAAAGTCTGCGGTAACGGCACCTAGAGTAGTAGTGCTATCTGTTTTTATGGGTAAATTAACTTTAGAGCTTATTTCAATAAACTGTCCATCACGGTAGGTAAATAGAGCATCGTCTTGAGACATACCTCCACCGAAAAACAACTCGTCCACATTATCATTATTGATATCAATAAGAGCCGAAGAAGCTATAGGAAGTGATTTCTCACTATTATGTTTATGGGTGAATTCTAAAGAAACAGATTCAAAAAGAGGGATTTGATCTTCGGCAATTTCTACATCATATTTGTCTGTAGTGGCATCGAGCCAAAATTTTCCGAAAATAAAAATTAAAGCAATAACTATTATTGCGATTATGGATAGGAATATTTTTTTAAACATGGCGATTGTTTTTGTAAAGTTGAATAAGTGAAATGGTAAATAATATGAAATGAGTAACATTCATGAGAATAGGAATGATATGTTGCCCTATACTCGGT
Organism: Nonlabens sp.; assembly: GCF_039941875.1. Lineage (GTDB taxonomy): Bacteria > Bacteroidota > Bacteroidia > Flavobacteriales > Flavobacteriaceae > Nonlabens. The sequence continues at coordinate 41,571 of NZ_JBDVDQ010000007.1, forward strand.
AAGGCAAAACCTATTAAAACTAGAGCAATTAGTATGGTAATAGGGTTTAAAATAGCCATCCATTTTTTGTATTGCGTACCACCTTTCAGTATAGTAATAATAAATAGAATGGAAAGAACAGCAATAACTATCCTTAATACCTGAACCAGTACTTCCATGTGAGTAGTATAGTGATCTATGAGATTTTTATAATCTGTAGGGTTGATACTATCCTGTAGATGCACAATATTACCTATTGATGCTCTAGAACCAATCCAAACTCCACCTATGGCAAATGCTATAAAGCCTGTTGCCAAAACCATTTGTGCGAGTAATTTATTACCAGTTTTAAGCATGTAATAAATATGAAAATACCCAGCAAAATATAAGGGTAAACCTATCATCGCTAGGGTATGACCTAAACTTAGATTACTTAAAGGTACGAAAGAGAAAAAATTATAATTTTCTGATTCTCCCATAATTTGTGGAGAGTAATGAAGTAAGTGCTCTCCAGCACCTACAAGTATGGAAGCTAGGATACCTAAAAAGCCTAAGATTTTGGCTGTATTTGTTGTCATTTATTTGAACTTTAAATATAATAGATCCTTAAATAATCTAGTTAATAATCGACAAGAATACGATAATATTTACAAGGTAGTTGTAGGTACAAATATGACTGAGACGATTTATGATTCAATATTCATACATATTAAATGTTTAAAAGCCTGACTTATCACAAAGAGATCTCATATGTTAATAAAAGTGGCCTTTTTAGGTTTAAATATCACAAAAAGATAACAAATGATGTGATCAAAAAAACATCTTTTTTTATTTTCAAGTTGTCTTTTGGACGACTTTTTTGTTCATAATAAAATTATCAAGTTTTTTTTTAAAACTTTAAAATAAAAGTTCAATAGGTTTTATTAAAGTTCAAATTCATAGCTTAAACGGAGAGCTAATTTTATCCACAATAAAAACTTAAAATATGTTAATTAAAATAACTTTTTAGACTAGGAAATTATGCAGTACAATTCTTATATTTCCACATACCACAGATTTTATTTTAATGGACGGAACTACACAATATACCGAGGATAATATACGCTCACTCGACTGGAAAGAACACATAAGAATGCGTCCCGGAATGTATATCGGGAAGCTGGGAGATGGCTCTAGTGCAGATGACGGTATTTATATATTACTTAAAGAGGTTATAGATAACTCTATAGATGAGTATGTCATGGGTGCAGGTAAAACTATCGAAGTATCCATACAAGGAGAACGCGTTATAGTACGTGATTACGGTCGTGGTATACCTTTGGGTAAGGTAGTAGATGTAGTTTCAAAGATGAATACTGGTGGTAAGTATGATTCTAAAGCATTTAAAAAATCGGTAGGTTTAAATGGTGTAGGTACAAAAGCTGTTAATGCATTATCCTCTTACTTCAGAGTAGAATCTTCTCGAGAAGGTAAAAGTGCTAGTGCAGAATTTGAGAGAGGTGAGTTGACCGGAAAAGATTTTCTAGAAGAAACCACAAGACGCAAGGGTACAAAAATGACTTTTGTGCCAGATTCTGACATATTTAAAAATTTTAAATACAGGCCGGAGTACGTAGTACGTATGTTAAAATACTACGTTTACTTAAATCCAGGTCTTACTATTATATTTAATGGTGAAAAATTCTATTCTGAACATGGTTTAAAAGATCTACTAGGTGAGACTATAACAGAGACAGATAGATTATATCCTATCATACATTTAAGGTCTGAAGATATTGAGATCGCTATGACGCATAGTAGAACTCAGTACAGTGAAGAATACCACTCCTTTGCAAATGGTCAGAATACCACACAAGGTGGTACTCACCAGGCAGCATTTAGAGAAAGCGTGGTAAGAACCATAAGAGAGTTTTATAATAAGAGTTATGACGCTAGTGATATACGCAAGTCTATAGTTAGCGCCATTGCCATTAAGGTAATGGAGCCTGTTTTTGAATCACAGACTAAAACTAAGTTGGGTTCTACAGAAATGGGAGGAGATCTTCCTACGGTAAGAACCTTTATTAATGACTTTATTAAAACAAATCTCGATAATTATTTACATAAGAATCCAGATGTAGCAGAGGCTTTACAGCGCAAAATTATTCAAGCAGAAAGAGAACGTAAAGAACTTTCTGGAATTAGAAAACTAGCTCGTGATCGCGCAAAAAAGTCTAATTTACACAACAAAAAATTACGTGACTGCCGTGTGCATTTAGGGGATACTAAAAAAGCAAATAACCTAGATAGTACCTTATTTATTACCGAGGGAGATAGTGCAAGTGGATCGATTACTAAATCTCGTAATGTAAATACACAAGCTGTATTTTCTTTGCGAGGTAAACCATTAAACTCTTATAACATGAGCAAGAAAATTGTTTATGAAAACGAAGAGTTTAACCTATTACAGGCAGCCCTAAATATAGAGGAGAGTATGGAGGACCTGCGTTACAATAAAATAGTAATCGCAACAGATGCCGATGTAGATGGTATGCACATACGTTTATTATTAATCACATTCTTTCTTCAGTTTTTTCCAGAATTGATTAAAAAAGGTCACTTGTATATTTTACAAACACCGCTTTTTAGAGTAAGAAACAAGAAAGAAACTAGATATTGTTACACACCAGAAGAACGAGCAGAAGCTCTAGCCGAATTAGGTAAAAATCCTGAAATAACTCGATTTAAGGGACTTGGAGAGATAAGCCCAGATGAGTTCGTACATTTTATAGGAGAAGATATACGTCTGGACCCTATCATGCTAGACGATGGTATGAGTATAGAAGATTTATTAAAATTCTATATGGGTAAAAACACACCAGATAGACAGGAGTTTATTATTAATAACCTTAAGGTAGAACTTGATGTTATTGAAGATCAATAATATATAGTATGCTGTTTAAAGATGATTAAATATAAACACATAGTTATAGTCGCAGTAATAGCTGTGTTGTTCTATATATTTGGAGCATTATTTAAGATATTGCATTGGGCATTTCCTTTAGGTGAAAACAGCCATTTCGGAGGACCAGAATTGATAGTGATTTCGGTAATGTTTTGGGCTATTGCTGGTGGACTTCTAATCTTTAAAGCTATTACTGCTAGAGGTAATGACTTTTTAAATAGGTAGAGGTTTAATTAATTCCGCTTTCGCGAAAGCGGAACAATAATAGAATAGACAGTTATTAAATAACTGAAGAGAATTAACTGATAACGGACTAGTGTCCTATGAGTGAAGAAAACGAAGAGTTAGAAAATTTAGGAGAAAACGTAGAGGAGCAATCTACAGAAACCATAACACGTGTCACGGGCATGTATAAAGAATGGTTTCTCGATTATGCTAGTTATGTTATTCTAGAACGAGCTGTACCTGCTATAGAAGATGGTTTTAAACCAGTACAACGTCGTATCATGCAGTCCATGAAAGACTTAGATGACGGTCGTTATAATAAAGTAGCAAATATAGTTGGGCACGCGATGCAGTATCACCCACATGGTGATGCGAGTATAGGTGATGCAATGGTACAAATAGGTCAAAAAGATCTATTGATAGACATGCAAGGAAACTGGGGTAATATTCTTACTGGTGACCCTGCTGCTGCATCTCGTTATATTGAGGCACGTATATCAAAATTTGGTCTAGAAGTACTTTTTAATCCTAAAATTACAGAGTGGCAAGCTAGTTATGATGGACGTCGTAAAGAGCCTATTAATTTACCTGTAAAATTCCCTTTATTACTCGCTCAAGGTGCCGAAGGTATTGCTGTGGGATTATCTACCAAGGTTTTACCACATAACTTTAATGAATTAATAGATGCTTCTATAAAGCATTTACAAGGCAAACGCTTTAAAATATATCCAGATTTTCCAACTGGTGGTGAGGCAGATATCTCTAATTATAACGACGGTTTAAGAGGTGGTAAAGTACGCGTACGTGCAAAAATGCATTCTCCAGAAAAAAACAGTATCGTTATTACTGAGATACCTTTTTCTACAACGACCAGTTCCTTGATAGATTCTATCCTTAAAGCAAATGAGAAGGGAAAGATCAAGATCAAAAAAATAGAGGATAATACAGCTGCAAATGTGGAAATTATGATTCACTTACCAGCAGGTTTATCTCCAGATAAAACCATGGATGCCTTATTTGCATTTACTAATTGTGAGGTGAGTATCTCTCCTTTGAGTTGTGTAATTGAAGATAATAAACCATTATTTGTAGGTGTGTCAGAGATGCTTAGACGCAGTGCAGATCATACGGTAGAGTTATTAAAGGCAGAATTAGAAATACTACTACATGAAGTAGAAGAGCAATGGCATTTTGCATCACTAGAACGTATTTTTATTGAAAACCGCATATATCGTGATATAGAAGAAGAAGAAACATGGGAAGGTGTTTTAAGTGCTATAGACAGAGGCTTAAAACCTCATATAGGTCATTTAAAGCGTGAAATCACCGAAGAGGATATCGCGAGACTAACAGAGATACGTATCAAACGTATTTCTAAATTTGATATAGATAAAGCACAACAAAAAATAGATGCTTTAGAAGATCGCATTGCAGAGTTAAGACACCATCTAGAGCATTTAATTGATTTTGCCATTGATTATTTTGCTAAGCTTAAGAAAGATTATGGAGAAGGTCGTGAGCGCAAGACAGAATTAAAAACCTTTGATGACATTGTTGCTTCTAAGGTAATTATACGTAGTACAAAACTCTATGTAAATAGGGAAGAAGGCTTTGTAGGAACTGCACTTAAGAAAGATGAGTATGTAGGTGATGTGTCTGACATTGACGATATTATTTGCTTTACTAAAGAAGGAACTATGATGGTTACTAAAGTAGATGCAAAAACCTTTATAGGTAAGAACATCGTTCATGTAGCTGTCTTTAAGAAAAAGGATAAACGTACCATATATAATGTAATTTATAGAGATGGTAAAACAGGTCCTAGTTATATCAAAAGATTTGCCGTGACTAGTGTTACGAGAGATCGTGAATATCCTATGGGTAAGGCAGACAAAGGCTCGCTTATGCATTATTTTAGTGCAAATCCTAATGGTGAGGCAGAGGTTATTACAGTAAACCTAAGACAGCAAGGTAGTATCAAGAAAATCAAGTGGGATATAGATTTTACCGATATTTTAATTAAAGGACGTTCTTCAAAAGGTAATCTAGTAACTAAATACAATATCAAAAAAGTAGACCTTAAAGAAGAAGGAGTTTCTACCTTAAAACCACGTAAAATATGGTTTGATGATACGGTGCAACGTCTTAATGTAGATGGAAGAGGTGAGTTATTAGGTGAATTTAAAGGAGAAGATCGCCTATTAATTATGACTCAAAAAGGGATTATTAAAACGATTGTACCAGAGGTGACTGCTCGATTTGATGATGATATGATAGTTCTGGAAAAATGGATACCTAATAAACCACTTACTGCTATTTACTTTAATGGTGAGCGCGATTTATATTATGTGAAACGTTTTTTAATGGAAAATGAAGAACGTGAAGAGTCCTTTATTCCAGATCATGAAGGCTCGTACCTAGAAGTAGTCTCTACAGACTATAAACCTATGGCCGAACTTGTTTTTAACAAACCTAGAGGTAAAGAACAACCTGATAATGAGGAGGTAAATCTTGAAGAGTTTATTGCGATAAAGGGTATAACTGCTCAGGGAAATATGCTGACTAAGGCCAAAGTAAAACAAGTTAATTTATTAGACCCTATACCGTATGTACCTGTAGAGGTAATTCCAGAAGAGGTAGTAAAGGAAGAAACTACTCTTAAAAGTGATTCTGAAAGTAAAACACCTGTAGATCCTAACGCTCCAGATCCCGAAATAGATGATACAGGACAGTCTATTTTATTTTAAGATTATTATAAAATTTTTAAAAGCGATAAATTCTATATTTATCGCTTTTTTTATTTCTATTCCGCTTTCGCGAAAGCGAGATAATTACAACTTATAAAAACACTTACATAATGGGATTATTAAAAGAATTTAAAGAATTTGCTGTAAAAGGTAACATGATAGATATGGCGGTAGGTATCATAATAGGTACAGCCTTCAATAATGTGGTGCAAACTCTTGTAAAGAAAGTGCTTTTGCCACCTTTATCTTATCTAACCGATGGAGTAAATTATGAAGATAAAAAATATGTTTTGAGACCGGCAATCGAAGGAGCGACAGGAGACAGAGCTAAAGAAATAGCTATAAGTTATGGAGAATTGATAAATGTTTCTATTGACTTTTTAGTTATAGGTTTTACTGTTTTTATTGTGATAAAATTAATGAACAAATTACGCAACAATGCACAAGACCCTAAAAATACTAAAGTCGTAACACCTAAGGATATAGAATTACTTAATGATCTTAAAGAATTAATGAAAGAACAGAATCAATTGTTAAGAAATAAATAGTTTTTGTGTTTTTAATGGATGTGAATAATGTAGGAATACACTTGTTTTTAGTGATTTAAACTGTTATATTAACATATTAACGTTTTTATATTTTTTTTTAATTTGATTATCAGAGATTACTTAGTCTGTGCTGTAAGTTTGCACGCTATTAAATCTCAAAAAATGAAATTTGTATTAAAATCTATACTTCTAATAATACCATTTTTAAGTATAGGACAAGTAGGTGTAAATACTGTAAATCCCAAAGCAGACCTTGATATAACGGCTACGGCGCCAGTTTCACCAACTAGTGAGACTGGTATCTTGTTACCTAGAATATCAAATTTTCCAACAACTAACCCTACCATAGAACAAAACTCTATGTTAGTCTATTTAAATACAGCGGTAAATAGAGATATTACTGGTACAGGTGTAAAGGATTATCCAGTAGGATTTTACTATTGGCATTTTTTAAGCACAGACTGGATAAAACTAGAAGTTAGCGGTAATTCTAATGGATGGCTTACACAAGGTAATGATGACACCGTTTCTGGAACAAATTTTATAGGAACAACTAATGCTCAAGATCTTGATTTTAGAACAAATGACGATCTTAAATTTAGAATGTCACAAACTGGTCAATTAGAAGTATTCGTAAAGGATAAATCTGTTTTTATTGGTTTTGAAGCTGGTGAATCTTATAACCCTACAGATGGTGGGAGCTTAAAAGGAGAACAGGATGTCTTTATAGGTCATCAAGCTGGTAAAGCCACTACTACAGGAAGAGATAATATGGCGATAGGGACACTTGCTATGACAGATAATATAACCGGTAATTTTAATACGGCTATAGGTGATGAAGCGTTACAAAGCAATATAAATGGAGATGAGAATACAGCGATAGGTAATGACGCGATGAGGTTTGGTACCTCAGGAGATAGCAATACTGCGATAGGTGTAGCGGCTTTATCACGTAATAGTGGAGATCGCAATGTTGCAATAGGGATTGATGCTTTACAAAATAATGGAAGTGGTGATGATAACATTGCGATAGGTGCTGAGGCATTAAAAGAAAATGATGGAGGTAAAGAAAATATAGCTTTAGGTTATAGATCTCAACTAGCCAACTCTGGTGGGCAAAGAAATATATCCTTAGGTAAAAATTCTTTGATCGCCAATACTGGAGGAAATGATAATGTTATAATAGGTGATAATGCTGCTTTAGTACTTAAAGGAAGTCAGACCGTTGCTATAGGTGCCGATTCTGGGAAAACACCTACTACAGGAGCAAGTAATGTATTTATAGGTTTTAATGCAGACGCTACTTCGACTACAACAGCTAACTCTGTAGTAATAGGTCACGTTGCTAGAGCAACAGGTAATTTAACTACTGCGGTAGGATATAAGGCTACTGCTACTGGTGCTAGCTCTTTATCCTTAGGTAGTAATTCAACGGCATCCAGTTCTAACAGTATAGCTGTAGGTTCTCTTTCTGAAGCAGCTGCTAACGATGGTATAGCAATAGGTAATAGTGCAAAAGCAGATGGTAGTAATGCACTAACTATAGGTAGTTCTGCATCTAGTACTGGTAATAACTCTGTAACTATTGGAGACACGACAAATAGCAGTGGAAACTCTTCTGTATTAATAGGAAGTAATGCAAATTCTAATTCAAATTTCACTACATCAGTAGGTTATAATGCGGATGTTAATGGAATAAATGGAGTAGCAATAGGTTCAAATACAGACGCAACTGAAAATTCTACTGCTATTGGTAATGCATCACAAGCTACAGCGGTAGGGTCTGTTGCTATAGCTAACAATGCCAAAGCTACTAGGAATTATGCCATGGCAATAGGTTTTGATTCTCAGGCTTTGGATGAAGATGCTTTAGCTATAGGAAGAAATAGTAATTCAAATGCAGCCAACTCTGTTGCAGTTGGTTTTAGTTCACTTTCTACAGAAGTGGGCTCAACTTCTTTAGGTTTTAATGCTGGAGCGACTGGATTAGTTAGTACATCAATAGGATCTGAAAGTAAGGCTAGTGGAGATAATTCGGTAAGTTTAGGAAATAAGGCAAATGCATCTAACTTAGATGCAATAGCTTTAGGATTTGATGCAAAAGCCTCTGAGAATGCTGCTATTTCTATAGGTAAAAAAGCAGAAGCAAGTGGTGTTGATGGTATCTCTATTGGACAAAGTTCTAATGTTGCTGGTAATAGAAACATAGCTTTAGGAGCAAACGCTAGAGCAACTACTAATTCTGAAAACGCCATGGCATTAGGAGCAAATACAGAAGTAAAGCATAAAAGATCCATAGCCTTAGGTGATGGGGCGATAACTACTAAGGATAACCAATTAATATTAGGTAATATTTCAGAAATAGAAGCAAATAATGCAAATATTAAAACTACAGGAACTATAACTGCAAATAGTTATGTAGCTACTGCATCTAACAGTACTTATGCAGATTACGTTTTTGATATTTATTATGATGGTGTTTCTGAGCTTAGTAAGACCTATAGTTTCCCGACTCTAGAAGAAGCTGAGTCTTTTGTGAAAGCAAATGGTCACTTAATAGGAGTAAAGTCTATAGAAGATATTGAGGCCCAAGGAATGACGGTTAATGTTACAGATACGGCTCTTAAAAATTTAGAGAAATTAGAAGAGCAATTTTTATATATTACAGAACTTAATTCTAAAATAAAAGCACAAAATCTAAGAATAGAAACTCTAGAAGCTCAATTAAATAAAGTAAAAGAGTTAGAAAAACGCATCCTTGCTTTAGAAGTGAAGTAAGAACATTTATTCAAAAAACTTAAAAGGATCATATCATCAGGATATGGTTCTTTTTTTTGTTTCATAATCCACTTGTAAATATCACTAAGTGATCAGTTTTAATATCTATCAATTAAATATTTTAGTTTTTGGTCAATTTTAAAACGTGAGAAACCAGCTCATTACTCAATTCTCTGGTCTTTAAACGGAATTATAAAACGTATAGATTAAGTCATTTCAACCGATTAAAACCGCGTTTAATCGCAACGTTGCTTTTGTGAATTGATTTTTTCTTAAAAAGTTTGTACGAGCTGTAAATTGCAGAGAATCTAAACTATTTAAATGAAAACTTTATTAAGATCGTTCTTATTATTTATACCGCTTCTAAGTATTAGTCAGGTAGGAGTTAACACTGTTAATCCTAAAGCAGATTTAGAAATAGTAGCAACGGTTCCAGGTTCTCCCACAAATGAGACTGGAATATTGATACCTAGAATAAGTAATTTCCCTAGTACAAACCCTGGAGTAGCACAGCATTCCATGCTTATATATTTAAATAATGATATAACTAGAAATATTACTGGTTCTAATCAATTTTATGAAAGAGGCTTTTACTATTGGGATAATAATCTAAGTAACTGGATACCTTTTAATAATTCATCTAGTGATGTTTCTGAAGGTTGGAAGGTAAAAGGTAATGATGGCCTTGCTTCTGGAACAAATTTTATAGGTACGACAGATGCTGTAGAATTAGACTTCAGAGTTAATAATCAAGAAATATTTAGAATGTCTCAAAAAGGTCAATTAGAGGTTCTATCCAATGTTAATAATATTTTAATAGGAAGAAATGCAGGTGAAACTATTTCAGGAGGTAGAGATAATGTTGTTATAGGTCAAAATGCTGATGTGAATTCAACAGGTCTTACTGAAACGGTAATTTTGGGTAATGATCTTAAAGCCTATGGTGCAAACTCTATCATTATAGGATCTGGTAGATCTAGAGCTACTACAGATGGTGTCTCTATAGGTAGAGATGCTCAAAGTACTGCAACAGAAGCTATAGCTATAGGTTATCTTACTGAGTCTACTAATAATGGAGCAATAAGTATAGGTAAAGGAGCTACTACAAGAACAGGTGAGTCTATTGCTATAGGAGTAAATGCAAAAGTAGAATCTAATTATTCTAGATCTATCGCGTTAGGAGTAAATGCAAATGTGAACAAGAACAACCAATTAATGGTGTCTAATGACATCAAGGAAATTAGTGCAGAACAAGCAACGGTAAGAGCTCGTAGTTTTTTTGCCACTGCGTCTAATTCTAATTATGCAGATTATGTTTTTGATATGTATTATGACGGTGCTTCAGACCTGAATGAAAATTATAAATTCCCAGCTCTAGAAGAGGCAGAATCTTTTGCTAAAGCTAATGGTCATTTAATAGGAGTGAAGTCGATTGAAGATATACAATCTCAGGGAATGTCAGTAAATGTAGCTGAAACAGCTCTTAAAAATTTAGAAAAAATAGAAGAGCAGTTCTTGTATATAACAGAGCTTAATTCAAAAATAAAAGAACAAAATAAAAGAATAGAACAATTAGAAGCCTTGTTGAATAAGGTTATAGAATTGAAACAACCTTAAGAAATAGAAAAAATGAAAGTTTATTCTTTCTGAATATAAGTTAAGAGCGGTATCCGAGATACTGCTCTTTTTTTATGTTAAAGATTCGCTTTCGCGAAAGCGGAATAAATACCAAATCTGTTTTAAACTTTAAACAAATTAAAAAGTCTTAATAGTATAAAATACGATATTATGAAAGTTTTAAAAATCACAATTTGTGCTGCAGCAATAGCACTTATTACATCTTGCAGTTCAAAAGAAGAGGTAGCATCAAAAACGGCTGGTTCAAAAATAGATAAAGCAACTACAGAATTAATGTCTAAAATGGATGCTAATAAAGACGGTAAGTTATCTAAGGAAGAAGTTAAAGGACCTCTATCAAATGATTTTGATAAGATTGATACAGATGGAGATGGTTACCTAAGTCTAGAAGAGTTAAATAGTGCGCCCAAGCCAGAACGCGGTGGAAACCGTCAGGGGCCGCCTAGAGGTGGTAGACAGTAGTTTGATACTTAACATCATATCTCATAAAAAAAGCGTCAGATGTAATCTGACGCTTTTTTTGTTTTTTAGAAATGCTTTTATGAAGATATTTTGTTCTTAGCTTCATTCTCTGCTATCAATTTCTTTTGATAACGTCCTTGTACGACATCTACGATAACTAGTACTACGATTACAAAGTAGAAAGTAGTTTTACTCATAGGGACTATTTCGTTTCCGAAAAATTCTAAATGTGCTAGATGACCACCTTCGGTAACTAACATGATACCTACTATAAAGAGTATAAATAAACCTAGTACTTCATACATTCTATTTTTGTTTAAGAAAATAGAAATTCTATCTGCTAAGAATAACATTAAAAGACCGCTACAAACTATAGCTATAGCCATAATAACAAATGCTACTACAGAGTTTTCAATATCACTAGTTAGTCCTATAGCAGCTAGAATAGAATCAAAAGAAAAAACTAGATTCATGATAACGATACTGGTAATTACTGCATTTGCGGTTTTCTTTGATTTTCCATTTGCATTTTCTCCTATAGATAAATCTGGAGAGGAGATCATGTGCCATATTTCTTTAATAGCCGTATAGATTATAAAACCACCACCAGCAAGAACGATGAGACTATGACCGTTAAAAGCAAAGTGCACAATATCATCTATTCCACCAGATAAGAATGAAAACGGATCTTGGAAAAAGTCAATAATAGAAACCAATACAAAAAGTAAAACGATTCTTAAAACGATGGCGATAAGAATACCTACTTTACGAACTCTTTTCTGGTCTGCTTGAGGAGCTTTCTTAGATTCTAATGAAATGTATAAAAGGTTATCAAATCCTAAAACGGCTTGTAATAGGACTAACATAAGTAAGGTAAAAATGTTTTCTAACATTATAATTGGTTGTTTATTGTTTAACGGCAGTTCCTTTATAAATCTGGTCGCGACCGGACTGCTTAAATTCAAAGGTATAGGAATCTTTATTAGTGGTCAATATTTTAAAGAGGTATGCGCGACTTTCTGCATTTGTTTTAGGATCGATAGGAATCACTCTCCATTCACAATCATTAATCCATTCTATTCTTGAAGTGTCTATTTTATTTTCAAATCTTTCAATTTGGAATTCTTTTGTTCTAGTAAATTCTGTCTTTAATAATTTACCACCACTTTCTTGTTCCCATATAAAAGTACCTTCTTGAAAATCTTTACAGTCTCTTGTGTTTTCATAACAACTTGTAAGAGTAAAGAGGAGTAATAAAATTAGAGATGCGTACTTCATGTGATAATTTTTCACAAAGTTAATTCTTGGAAGATGAGTTATGGTATAAAATATTCAAAACTTCCATCGTCATAAAGTAAAATTACTTTTTGTATATTTTTCCCTTTATTTGTTTTGGTGGGTATAGGGTTGTTTTCTATTGAAGGAGCAGAGAACAAGTCATTGCTCTCTTGATTTACAGACTCTGTTTTTGTAGTGTTGGGTTCTTTATGGAAAGGTTGTGGAGCAGGGCTTTTAGCAGTAGGTGTAGATACAGGTACCTCGTCAGACTTTGGATAAGAACCCTTCCCATTAAGTAACCAGTATAGATCTACTTCTGGAAATTCCTTCACTGTATTTACCACAAAATCGAGACTGGGTTTGTTACGACCAGACAGTATATGAGAGATAGAACTACGTCCTACATTAATACGTTCTGCAAAGGATGAAGCGTTTAAATCGTTTCTATCCATGATTTTTTGCAGTCTTTTTGAAAAATCTACTGAATTCACCATAGGTTACAAAAGTAAACTAAATCAAGTTTACAATTGTGTTTATTATTGTAAACATATTAATAAGTCATATCTGTATCTAGGTGTTTAACACAGTATTTATGTGATGTATTACATTACTTCAGGTACATTAGTTAACTGAAAAATAGTAGTAAATGATTAATTATTATATATAGGTTGTTAAAATATGCTAAATGGAATCAATGGTTACAATTAACAATAATATAATTGTTTACAATTGAAAACACAGAAGGCGTTTAAATTGTTTACAATTGTAACGAGTGTAGTGTTTACATTTGGAAACAGTAAAGGGTTTACATTTGTACAGTCCGATTACAGTTGTGTAAAGGCGATTTATTAACTCTTATAAACTTTTATTATTTATGCTATCTAGATACTACTCTTGCCTTCAGTTTGAAGATGCTTTAAAAACGATCTTAGATGCTCTCGGACAAAAAAGCTTGTTAGATATTGAGATAGGTAAATCTGTTAATGGACGTTCTGTATACGGTATTAAATTAGGTGCTGGAAAAACTAAAGTATTAGTATGGTCGCAAATGCATGGTAATGAATCTAGCACTACTAGGGCTCTTTTTAAATTGTTGAAAAGTGATGATTTTCCACAACTACTTGAAAATATATCATTATACATTATTCCTATTTTAAATCCTGACGGATCTGAAAAATGGACACGTGTAAATGCAAATAATGTAGATCTTAATCGAGATGCGATAGATTTAACCCAGCCAGAAAGTCAAATTCTAAGATCTGTTTTTGACGATTTTGCTCCAGATTATTGTCTTAATCTTCATGGTCAGCGTACCATTTTTGGTTCTTTAGATGGAGAGCAACCAGCTCAAATTTCATTTTTAGCACCTGCAGGAGATTTAGAAAAAACCATTTCTCAGGCTCGATTAAGGTCTATGCAAATCATAAATGCTATTCAAGGTCAACTTAAAAATAAGGTGGATGGTATAATAGGTAGATACAGCGATGACTTTAATATCAATTGTGTTGGTGATTATATGACCAGTAAACAGGTGCCTACTGTTTTATTTGAAGCAGGCCATTCTGGAGATGATTATTCTAGAGATCAAGTTACAGACCTTATGTATGAGTCTTTAAAAATAGCTTTTAAGACCATTCAGGATAGTGCTGTTATAAATGAATCAAATGTAGTAGATGTTTATAACTCTATACCTCATATGAGTAAAGCCTATGTAGATGTTCTAGTTAAGAATTATAGATCGGTATCTGGCTTACAGACACTAAGCGTGCAATATCATGAACAGGTTAAAGATGGTGTTCTTTACTTTGTACCTATATTAATAGGTATTAATAGAGAGGATGTTTTAAATGGTCATAGAGTGATAGATTTAAACGATTTTTCTGATTTTAAAGACGACTTAATCATTGAAGGAAACCTTGAAATAAGGTCTAAATCTTTGGATATCGGAATTTTTTACTAATAATTTGTGAAATCACGAATTTTGTTAGTTTATTATCAACGTTTGTCTTTATTTTGCAGAAAATTGACAGTAAAAGACTAATTATGGCAAAGATTGATGATATAGATAAGCAAATTCTAGACGTGCTTATAGAAAATACGAGAACTCCATTTACAGATATAGCTAAAAGATTGAGTATAAGTGCTGGTACAGTGCACGTTAGAGTTAAGAAGATGGAAGAGTCTGGTATTATCCATGGATCTTCACTTACAGTAGACTATCACCAGTTAGGTTACACGTTTATCGCTTACATAGGTGTCTTTCTTGAGAAAACTAGTGCAACACAGTTTGTGTTAAGTAGAATAAAAGAGATTCCATTTGTAACTGTAGCGCATATTACAACAGGTAAATTCAATATCTTTTGTAAAATACGTGCTAAAGACACAACTCATGCAAAAAGAATTATCTTCTTGTTAGATGACATCGATGGTGTAAGTCGTACAGAGACTATGATTAGTCTTGAAGAAAGCATTAATGATAAGAAGAGATTGTTACATAAAGTATTTCAAGACCTGTAATGGTGTATTTAAAGGATATACCGTCTGACGAGTACACTCCATACTTTGATACTTATTTAAATCTTGTTGATAAGGAGAGTAACATAGAAAATGTATTACAACAGTCGTTAGGTAAAACGCTGGATTTTATAAATTCTATTGATAAACCGTTAGACTATCGTTATGAAGCTAGTAAATGGTCTATAGGACAGGTAATTCAGCATAATATTGATACAGAGCGCGTCTTTGCATATCGTGCGTTACGTTTCCTTAGAGGTGATGATACGGCGTTATCTGGTTTTGACCAAGATGTATTTGTTGATAGTTTAGGAGATTACGCTTTCGCGAAAGCGGAACTTTTAAAAACAACAGAGAGTACTAGAAATGCAACTATAGCTTTATTTGAAAACGTGACTGCAGATTCTCTTTTATTTAAAGGAAATGCGAGCGGAAACGTAATGACCGCAAGAGTGATCCCTTTTTTAATTGCTGGACATAGCTTGCATCACGAGAATGTTATAAGAGATCGTTATTTAAGTTAAATTAAGAAAAACATCTCATATTTAAGAGCCTGCTAAGAATATCTTAGCAGGCTCTTGTTATTTAAAAGACGTTTATCTTTTCATCTTTGCACTATAATAATTTAAACAAATATATAGACATGAAAAAGAGAGTAGCAATTTTAGCCACAGACGGATTTGAAGAAATAGAATTAACCAGTCCTAAAAAAGCACTAGAAGATGCAGGTATAAAGGTAGATGTTATAAGTCCTAAAAAAGACTCCATAAAAGCGTGGGATAATGATAGCTGGTCAGATACTTACAAAGTAGATAAACAAGTAAGTGAAGCAAATGCAAATGATTATCATTCATTAATGCTTCCTGGTGGGGTTTTAAATCCAGATCAGTTGCGACAGGATAAAGATTCTATAGAATTTATTAAAGCATTTTTTAAGCAGAAAAAGCCAGTAAGTGCGATATGTCATGGTATACAGCCATTAATAGACGCAGACGTGCTTAATGGGCGTAAATTAACCTCTTATCCTTCTTTACAGAAAGATGTAGAGAACGCAGGAGGTAATTGGGTAGACCAAGAAGTAGTAGTAGATGAAGGTTTTACCACTAGTAGAACGCCAGACGATCTAGATGCTTTTAATGCAAAAATGGTAGAAGAAGTGCGTGAAGGTAAGCATGAATTGCAGCACGCATAATTAAAAATAGTTTAAAACTTAAAAAGGCTCGCAATTTGCGAGCCTTTTTTAATATGTTAAATATGTCAGTTTACTGGTTAAGCATTACTGGCATTACAAGCATTGTTACGTTTTCACCTTCATCTAGTCCGTCTACAGGTGTTAAAATACCAGCACGGTTAGGTAATGACATTTCTAGAGATACGTCGTCACAAGTTAGGTTATTAAGCATTTCTATTAAGAACCTACTATTAAAACCTATTTGCATATCATCTCCTTGATAGTCACAAGTTAGGCGCTCGTCTGCTTTATTACTGTAATCTAGATCTTCTGCACTTATATTGAGCTCTGCACCAGCCATTTTAAGTCTTATCTGGTGTGTTGTTTTATTAGAGAATATACTAACACGTCTTACAGAATTAAGAAGCTGAGTTCTTGAAATAGTAAGTTTGTTAGGGTTTTCTTTAGGTATAACAGCTTCGTAATTAGGGTATTTACCATCGATTAAACGACAGATAATAGTTGTGCCGTCAAAACTAAACTGCGCATTACTATCATTGTATTCTACTAACACTTCAGACTCACTTCCTTGTAGCATTGCTTTAAGAAGATTAAGAGGCTTTTTAGGCATTATAAACTCTGCAGTTTCACTTGCAGCGATATCTTCTCTTTTATAACGTACTAGTTTATGTGCATCTGTTGCGACAAATGTTAATGAATCGCTTGTAAACTGAAAGAATACACCGCTCATTACAGGTCTTAAATCGTCATTACCAGCGGCAAAAATGGTTTTGTTAACCGCAGTTGCTAGTGTGTCACCCATAATAGTGGTGCTACTAGGCTCAGAAATAGTTACGGCTTTAGGAAATTCTTCGGCAGCAGCACATGCTATTTCAGATTTACCTTTATCATGACTCACAGTAATCATCGTACCTACTGCGTGAAATGTTAACGGCTGCTCTGGAAACGTTTTTAAAGTGTCTAGAAGTAATTTTGCAGGTAAAGCGATGCTACCATCATCTTCACTTTCTACCTCTAGTTTACTAACTATGGTAGTTTCCATATCGCTAGCAGAAACCTTAAGTTCATTACCTGTTAATTCTAGAAGGAAATTATCTAGAATAGGTAAGGTATTATTGTTATTAATTACTCCACCTAGTAATTGAAGGTGTTTTTGTAAATATGAACTAGATACTATAAATTTCATCTTGGTATTGTTATTTTGTGATGATAATTCCGAATTTTTAATTAAACGGAATTACTAAAATAGAACTCTATTAAATACGTGTATTCAAAGTCTATTCTACAGTCACAAAGATATTTTATATATAATTAGTAACATAACTTACTTATTAACAATTAAGCCCTTTTTATAAATAAACTCATGAGTTGCAAGGTGTCTTTATGAGATACAGTTCTTTTGTGATCATTTTTCTTGAACATATGGTATTGCAACTGGTAAATCTTAAGGGGTCTAATCTGAAATTAAGCTATATAGAAAAAGAGGTTTTATTATTACAAACATGTTAAATAGCCATCTTACATTTTAAATAATCAATAACTTGCCATTTGTTAAGTAAAGTGTCTTTTTATGATTGATCCAGCATTATTAGAATTTTTAAAAGAATTAGCTCAAAATAATAACAAACCATGGTTTGAAGAGCGCAAGGCATATTTTAAAAAATTAGATTCAGAATATAAAGATTTTACAAACTCGGTTATGATAGAGTTGAATCATAACGATGTGATCGAAAAAGCAAAAAACTATAGGATTTATAGAGATATAAGGTTTTCTAAGGATAAAACACCTTTTAAAGCACATCGCAGTGTAAACTGGTTAAGAGCAGGAGCAGACAGGCGCGGTAGTTATTACATGCGTATTAAACCTAATGAAAATGTAATAGGTATAGGCTTTTTTGCGCCAGAGAAAGAAGATCTTTTAAGAGTAAGAAAAGAGCTAGAATTAGATGCACAAGACTTACGTGATATCTTGTCAGATTCTCAATTTAAATCCTGCTGGGGAGATTTAAAAGGAGAACAACTTAAAACAGCACCTAGAAATTTTGATAAAAACCATCCAGATATTGATTTAATAAGGTTTAAAGCCTTTTATTTTATGAGAAGCTTTACAGATAAAGAGGTAACATCTCCAGATTTTATATCTAAAGTTATAGAGTCATTTAAAATAGGCAGGCCATTTTTAGACTACATGACAGACGTGCTTACCACAGATTTAAACGGAGAATCACTTCTATAAGTCTAACTGTGGTTTTTCAAATACTTGAATACTACTAATTAGTCTCTCGCGCACAAGATTCATCATGCGTTTGTTTAATGCACTAGAATTAGTGATGTAAAGGCTGTATTCTGCAATAGTGAAATGTCCCATCATGATCCCTTTTAGAGAATTTCTGAATTTTTGATCTCTATTTACCGCATTTTCGATGTAATCGATGCGTTTATGAGCAGTTAAACCATAAAAAACATTCTTATGCTTCTTAATATAATTTCTAAAAACGGCAATAATAAGATCGTGTTGTAATTTTGCAATAGGACGTAAGGTTAAGTTTTGAAAACGTTCTTCCTCGCTCATTTGTGCATCTACACGTATACTAGAGATTTCTGGTCTTAAAGCGACTAGATATTCGTCTCGATTATTCATAGTTTTAGGGTTTTAATAAAGGTAGTAAAGCTGTGATTTAATTGTACATGCAATAGAATTAGTTTTCTCAACATGTTTTTAACAGTGTTTTTTTTAGTTATAAAGAGTTAGATACGAGGCTCGCTTTCGCGAAAGCGGAACTTTTAAAAACTAATATAATTTTTCTATCTGTAGCTTTAAAAGTAAAAAGAGCTTCTTATTTTTACATCTTATGCAACACTTCATTGATGTCATTTTACCGCTTCCATTAGAGCGCTTTTTTACCTACACCATTAATCCTGCAGAATCTGAGTTTCTTAAACCAGGAATGCGAGTGGCTGTGCCCTTCGGTAAATCAAAAATCTATACAGGGATAGTGCATAAAATCCATCAAGAAAACACGGCGACCTATGAGGTAAAAGACATAGAATTTATCATAGACGAGCAACCGGTAGTAACTGCAGACCAACTTAAATTTTGGGAATGGATAGCTTCTTATTATTTATGTGCTGTAGGGCAGGTGATGAGAGCTGCGTTACCTAAATCTTTTTTATTAGAAAGTGAAACTATAATTCTCAAGAAAGATGCTGTTTCTATAGAAGAGCTAGATCTAGATGATCGTGAATATCTAGTCATGGAGGCGCTGGAAAACCGCAATGCACTTAAAGTGCAAGAAGTAATGGATATTCTGGACCGTAAAACGGTTCTTCCTATACTTCAAAAAATGCTTAATAAGGATTTGATTCTCTTACAGGAAGAGCTTTACAGTACGTATAAAGCAAAAAAACAAAAGTTCATTTACTTGCATCAAGATTTTAAAGAAGAAGATGCTCTTAAAAGCTTGTTAGATACTTTAAGTAGAGCTCCTAAACAAAGAGATGCGGTCATGACTCTTTTTATGATGCAGGCTGGTGCGAGTAAAGATATTTCTAAGAAAGATTTAATAGAACGAGCAAATGTTACGAGTACTGTCATTAAAAGTCTTATCAATAAAGATGTTTTAATAGAGATAGAAAAAGACGTAGATCGAGTAAAGGATGATGTAGAAGATGGTCAGGATTTATATAGTCTCAATGAAGACCAAGTTAGTGCCTTAGCGCAAATTAAATCTAGTTTTGAGATTAATAAAACGGTTTTATTACATGGAGTAACATCTAGTGGTAAAACACAGTTATACGTGCAGCTGATTAAAGAACAATTAGAAAAAGGAAATCAGGCACTTTATTTACTTCCTGAGATAGCACTTACTACACAATTGATATCTAGACTTAAAACCTTTTTTAAGCATCAAGTACTGGTGTATCATTCTAAGTACAACCTTAATGAAAGGCAAGAAGTCTGGCATCATGTTCTAGAGCAAAAAGAACCTTATGTAATTATAGGGGCACGCAGTGCAATGCTGCTACCTTATCAAAAATTAGGGCTGATAGTTATAGACGAAGAGCATGAAAGTAGTTTTAAACAATTTGATCCTGCACCTAGATACCATGCAAGAGATGCCTCTATTGTTTTAGGTTACATGAAAAAGGCAAATATTCTTTTAGGTAGTGCCACGCCGTCTTTAGAGAGTTACCATAACGCGAGTACAGGTAAGTACCAACTGGTAGAACTTAAAAGACGCTATGGAAACGTTCTTATGCCCGAAATTAATATGGTGAATATTAAGGAAAAGCATAAACGTAAGAAAATGAATGGCCATTTTTCTGACACGCTTATAGAGCATATGACTGAGGCTTTTAAGGATAACAAGCAAGTTATTTTATTTCAAAATAGAAGAGGTTATGCACCTATCATGGAATGTGATACCTGTGGTCATGCGCCGCAATGTCCTAACTGTGATGTTAGTCTTACTTATCATAAGTATAAAGGTCAATTAAGATGTCATTACTGTGGCTATCATACATTTGTACCTAAAGAATGTCCTGCTTGTTCGAGTACAGCTATCGATACTAAAGGATTTGGGACAGAACAAATAGAGCAGGAATTTAGAATGCTATTTCCTAATCATAACGTGGCTCGCATGGATCTCGATACTACAAGAGGTAAAAATGCGTACGAGAAAATAATTAACCAAATGGATACCGGAGAGGTAGACTGTCTGGTAGGTACTCAAATGATCACTAAGGGGCTTGATTTTAGAAACGTTAGCCTGGTAGGAGTTCTTAATGCAGACTCTATGCTTAATTTTCCTGATTTTAGAGCACATGAAAGATGTTTTCAATTACTTACACAAGTAGCTGGTCGTGCTGGTCGTACTAAAGAAAGAGGTAAGGTGTTGATACAGAGTTATAATCCAGATCATATGATATTACAACAGGTCAGTTCTTATGATTATGGGACGATGTATAGGGAGCAAATAGAAGAACGCTATCAGTTTAAATATCCGCCGTTTCAACGGTTAATTAAAATTACATTTAAGCATAGAGATTACCAGACCACGCTAGATTCTAGTCAGTGGTTTGTCGATGCTTTAAACCAGATACCGCATGGAGTAGTGGTGTTAGGTCCTGAGTTTCCTCCTGTATCACGTGTGCGCAACTTGTATAATATAAACGTAATTATAAAAATGAACAGGCAGCAAAAGCCTGACGTGATAAAAAATTACATTACTAGAGTTAAGAAGAGTTTTGAATCTATTAAATTATATAGGTCTGTGCGTTGTAATATAGATGTAGATAATTATTAAAGTTTTGATGGTTTAGGGTTCGCTTTCGCGAAAACGGAATAAATACAATCATATAATAAACTATCCTAGGAAGTGTTTTTAACACACAAAAAGCCACTCGCGAGAGTGGCTTTAAATTTTATAAATAAAGTAAGGTTACTAGAATTGGGAAAGCGCCTCTACTAGTTCTGATTTTCTATTGCGACTTAATGGAAGTACCTCAGAGCCTAATTCTACAGCTTTTGAATTGAACTTTTCTACTTTTCTTAAATTTACGATATACGATTTATGAATACGTAAGAAATCCTCTGATGGTAAGGTACCTTCAAATGATTTCATGGTAGAAAGTACGATAAGGCTATCTTCATCGGTAATTAGCTTTACATAATCACCTAGAGCCTGTATGTATCTTAGTTCTTTAAGGTATACCTTACGTTTCTTAAGGTTACTCTTTACAAAGATGAATTCACCACGATCTTCAATCATTTCTGTCTTCATCTTGTGGGATAGAAGAGCACGCTCTACAGCATAAAGAAAACGATCCTTTTTAATAGGTTTTTGTAAATAATCTATTGCGGCATAATCAAATGCTTTAAATGCATACTTAGTCTGGCCAGTGACAAAGATAACACCTGGTTTTTCAGTAATATCGTCTAAAAGATCAAACCCTGTTAGAATAGGCATTTCAATGTCTAAGAAAATTAGATCAACGGTGGTTTCTTTTAGTGCAGCTTTAGTTTCTACAGCATTACTAAATTCACCTACTAATTTTAAATTAGGATGACTTTCTATCATCTTTACAATAGCTAGCCTCTGTATACTAGAGTCGTCAACTACAAAACAGTTAAGGATGGTGTTGCTCATTATTATTTATCAATAGTTATAAGACAATATTAAACTGTTTATGGATGAAATACAAGTTAAATTATCATTTTGTCGGATATTTTAACGACTTAGCGAATTTATCACAGTTTTTGTAATATGTAAATATTTAGTTTGTAGCGAGTTAGATGTGTACTTCGTCGATGTTTTTCAAGAAAATAATTTTAGTCTTCATAAAAGGAATGTATGAAAATACTGAAAAACAAGTCTTTAGTTAACTTTATATTTAACATATGTTAATTGTATAAGCTTTTATCATTCTTTAAAAGGATTTAACTTTTGTTTTAAATTGTGTTTTTAAAGCATTATTTAATGAACCTATTATAAGTTAATTAATAATGATTTCAACTAAAGTTGTGTGTATAAAGGAAAAGGAGTATTTTTGCAGCCGTTTAAAACAATATTAATTATGAATCAATACGAAACTGTTTTCATTTTGAATCCCGTTTTATCTGATGATCAGGTAAAGGAAACAGTAAAGAAGTTTGAAAATTTCCTTACTGACCGTGGTGCTAAAATGATAGCCAAAGAAGATTGGGGCCTAAAAAAACTGGCTTATGCAATCGAAAACAAAAAAAGTGGTTTTTACCACCTTTTCCAATTTGACGTACCTGGTGAGGTAATCAACGACTTCGAAGTAGAATTCCGTCGTGATGAGCGTATCATGAGATACCTTACTGTAAAACTTGACAAGTATGCTGTTGAGTGGGCAGAGAAGAGAAGAGTGAAAATGTCTAAAAAATCTAAAGCTTAAAACATGGCATCATTACAACAACAAGCTAAAGGAAAGAAAGATGGTGACATCCGTTACCTTTCTCCTTTAAAGATCGAGACTCAAGAAAGAAAGAAATACTGTCGTTTCAAACGTAGTGGTATCAAATACATTGATTATAAAGATGCTAATTGGTTATTCGGATTTGTAAATGAGCAAGGGAAATTACTTCCGCGTCGCCTTACAGGAACTTCTTTAAAATACCAACGTAAAGTTGCAGTAGCTGTAAAACGTGCTCGTCACATCGCTATCATGCCTTATGTAGGTGATTTACTTAAATAATAAAATCAGATTAACAATATGGAACTTATATTAAAGAAAGATGTAGAACATTTAGGTTTTACTGACGATTTAGTGAGTGTTAAGCCTGGTTATGGTCGTAACTTCTTAATCCCTAATGGTATGGCTGTAATGGCTACATCTGGTGCTAAGAAAATGCTAGCCGAAACACTTAAGCAAAGAGCTCATAAAGAAGCTGCAAATGTAAAAGCTGCTCAAGAGCAAGCTGATCAACTTGCTGCTCTTGAATTAAAAATAGCTGCAAAAACTGGTGACGGAAACAAATTATTTGGTTCTATTACTACTGCAGATGTTTCTGACTTACTTGCAAAGAACGGTATCGAAATAGAGAAGAAATTTATCTCTGTTGCTGGTGGTTCTATCAAGAGATTAGGTCAGTACGATGCTGATGTACGTTTTCACAGAGATGTGACTGCAAAAGTTACTTTTACTGTTGTAGAAGATAAATAAGACTTATTCTTATAATTTTAAAGCCGTTTCATTAAGTTGAAACGGCTTTTTTAATATCAACTTTTAATTAGGCTTTTTATGAAATATAGAAGACTTACTAAAGAACAACTGGATGAAATGCATCCAGAGTTCATTAACTTTCTTGCTACTCAAACTATTACTGCTAAAGAATGGGATGATTTAAAAACTAATCAACCTGAAGTAGCAGAGCAAGAGATAGACGTATTCTCTGACCTGGTCTGGGAAGGTGTTCTAAACAAAGCAGAGTTTCTAGAACACATATCTGCTAGAACCATGAATTTATTCTCTCTAGGAGAAAAAGAAATGGAATTGATTTCTATTATGGTAGGAGACGAGTTAATTGATATTACCACACCAGAAGGTTATAAGTGGCTTCAAAAAAACCTGCTCGATGATGAAGTTAAAATTTTTACTGCAAAAAAAGCATATGGAGAAGATCCTAATGCTGATAAATTTAAACTGATTGAATCTGGTGCAATTATTACTAAAGGTCAATTATTCAACTACTTTGATGATTTAATGGAGTTGGGTAAAGAGACTAATGGTTTTTAATACCATAAGAATTTATAAGCATAAAGCCGACTCCTATGAGTCGGCTTTTGTATTTTTAATAGATACCTATAAATTTTTCCTACGTAATGTTTATATCAAGGTTAGTTAGTAGTTTTATTTAATAAATACCATTGTAAACTTATAATACTGATAGAGTTGTTAAAGTAATGATCTTTAATTTTCTGCCTTATTTCTGTTCTAGGTATTTTAATTAATTCTATATCTTCATTTTCTGAAGTAGCGCCACCACCTTGTAGTGTTTTTTGACTCGAGGTGACTTCACCATAAAAAATACTTATTTGTTCTGATGACATTCCAGGAGATGGAAAATATTCTACTATAAACTCAAGTTCTTCTATTTCGTAGCCTATTTCTTCCTTAACTTCTCTAATTGCAGCTTTTTCTGCAGATTCATTTTTATCGATAGCTCCGGCAGGTATTTCTACGATCCATCCTTGATCACGACGCGAACTAGGATATCGGAACTGACGTATGAAAAGAAAGCTGTCGGTATCTTTTTCATAAAGTAATACAGCAATAGCATTACCACGATCTAAGGCTAGGCGAGTGGTTGTGATCTCCTTTTTACCATCAAAGCTATCTTGAGTTACTTGGGCCTTGTATATTTTTAGAAATTGATCAAATACTTTTTCTTCTCTGTTTATGGTATGTTTCATGGTTGTAATGTTTGGATAAAAAAAATCGTCCATTAAATGAATAATGAACGATTTGATATGCTATCAATAAAATTATCTCTTTATTTCTTCTCCAAATTTATTCATGTAACGCTCGTACAATTCTGTTTGATGAGAGTTAAGAGAAATATCTCTGCCGTCTATAAAAGCACGTGTAATTTGATTACCACGCATGTCTAATGCATTTCCTTTAGAAATAAATAGAGTAGCGCTCTTACCTTGCTCTAAAGAACCATATTCTTTATCAATACCTAATATTTTAGCAGGTGTAAGAGTTATCATCTTTAGTGCTTGCTCCATATCCATTCCATAACCAGCAACTGTACCTGCATAGAAAGGGAAGTTACGTGTTTGATGTCTTTCCATATCTCCAGAATTTTCTAGACCTACCATAACTCCTTTGTCAGTTAATAGCTTAGGAAACTTATAAGGCATGTCAAAGTCTTCATCTTCACGAGAAGGTAGATCGTGTACACGACCAGCTAGTACAGGAATGTTCATAGCAACAAGTTCTGTAGCTACTTTATCACCTTCACGACCACCTACTATAACTGGTTTTTTAATTCCATTTGCTTTAACAAATTTCAATACATCTCTTATGGCTTTTTCTCCATCTACATGAATGTAAAAGTTCTCATTACCATTAATAGCAGGTTGTAATGCAGCATATTTTAAGTTTAAACCTACCGGCTTTGATGTTGCGTTATATGCCTTTGCATTATTCAAGAAATCGGTTAATTCGGTTACTTGCTTTTCATAATCTTTACTAGGCTCTATAGGTCCTGGCTCGTACCATGTACCTGTTCTTCTAAAACTAGATGGCCAGTTTACATGTACACCGTCATCAGTACGTATAGAGGCGTCTTCCCAGTTCCAAGCGTCTAATTGTACAACACTAGATTTTCCAGAAATACGACCTCCTCTAGGTACGATTTGAGCGATAAGTACCCCATTAGGTCTCATAGATTCTATTACTTTACTCTCTGCATTATAGGCTATAATAGATCTTATATGTGGGTTATAGGTTCCTATCTCTCGTACATCAGAACTTGCGTTAACCGCATCTATTTCAACTAGACCTATAGTGGCATTCATAGCAATTAATCCAGGATAAACATGCATGCCAGATGCATCTATCCTTTCTCCTTTTATGTCCATTTTAACCACAGTCGCGTCTGCAATAGCTGTGATGGTACCATTTTCCATAACTATTATAGAGTTATCGATAACCTCACCATTACCTATGTGTGCAGTGGCATTCATGATCGTGTAAATACCTGTTTGTACAGGTGCTGGTGTCTGTTGTGCTGTTGCATTCATGGCAAATAAGGCACAAATCGTATAAAATAAGTTTTTCATTGTCTTCATGTTACCAGTGAATTGTATCACATTCATATAATGTCTTGTCTTTCTTTTTAGGCGTTTGGGTTTTCATCCCTTTGTTTTTGGCCATGATCATTTCATTAACAAGTTGTTGTCTTTCTGCTTTTATGCTTTCGCGAAAGCGTAAGTCACGTTCTTTATCAAAAAACACAATTCCGTCTATCATTGTGATTTCTGGCCTAGCGGTAACACTTAATGGATTAACATTCCATAAAACAAGATCTGCATCTTTTCCTTTTTTGATACTTCCTGTACGGTCATCAATGTGTAAAAGTTTTGCAGGGTTTAAAGTCACAAATTTCCATGCATCTTCTTCACTAACGCCACCATATTTCACAGCTTTTGCAGCTTCTTGATTTAGACGTCTAGACATCTCAGCATCATCAGAGTTAAAAGCAACTACAACACCTTGTGAGTGCATGATGGCACCGTTATAAGGAATTGCGTCGTTTACCTCATATTTATAGGCCCACCAGTCGCTGAAAGTAGAGCCACCTACACCATGTTCTGCCATTTTATCTGCTACTTTGTAACCTTCTAAAATGTGTGTAAATGTGTTGATACGGAAACCGTGTTTCTCTGCCACTTTCATTAACATGTTGATTTCACTTTGTACATAGGAGTGACAAGAAACAAAGCGTTCACTTTCTAGAATCTCTAGAAGTACTTCCATCTCTTCATCATAACGGAAGTATTTATTTCCTTTAGCATCTGCATAAGCGCGAGCTCTTGAGAAATAATCTTCAAAAACCTGTTCTACACCCATTCTACTTTGTGGAAAACGTACTCCATTTTGATAACGAGATTGTTTTACGTTTTCACCTAGAGCAAATTTGATAAATTTAGGAGAGTCAGAGTAGATCATCTCGTCTGCCTTATAGCCCCATTTTAATTTAATAATAGCGCTACGACCACCTATAGGATTTGCACTACCGTGTAGTAGTTGTGAGGTAGTAACACCACCAGCAAGGTCTCTATAAATATTTACATCTTCATGGTCTACGACGTCTTCTATAGTAACCTCTGCAGTAGAGTTGTGACCAGCCTCATTCACACCATTATCGATAGCGATGTGACTGTGTTCATCTATTATACCACTGGTTAAATGTTTTCCTGTTGCATCTATCACTCTTGCATTACTAGTACTTAGGTTTTTACCTATTTTAGATATTTTACCATCTTTAACGAGTACATCAGTATTATCTAAAATCCCATCTTTTTCATTAGTCCATACCGTTGCATTGCGGTACAATACAGTTTCTTCAGTTGGTTTAACTTCACTACCATAACCTACGTTAGGAAAAGTCATGCGACCCATTTTTTTAACTTCTTTGGCATCGTCTTTTTTATTTCCATCCTTACCATCTGTTTTTGAATCAGTAGATTCTTTTACAGCTACAAAGGCAGGCTCTTGACCATTAGGTAGGTAAGCGATACCATGAAAATTATTATCATCACTTATGACACCTAATAATCTAGTATAAGATGTATCTTCTTTATCTTTTTGAGTAGTAACGATATTAATCCAGTTGTCATCATAAGTTATTTTAGAACCCAATGTCGTACTATCTATTTTTACAGTAGACTTCTTACCATTTCCTTTAATTGAGATATTATATTTAACACCATTTAAAGTTGCTACATAGGAGCCATCTATATTTTTAGTATTTCTGTTTTTAATTACTTGTTTAGATCCTTTTACCCAGTTTTCATAGATCTGAGTATCGTCTTCAAATAATTTTCCAGAGGTAATGATAAAGTTAGCAAGTTTCCCTTTTTCAAGTGTACCTACCATATCATTTATCTTTAATATGCTTGCTGGAGTAGTAGTAAGAGCTGCTAGAGCCTGATCTTCTGTAAGACCATATTCCATAGCTATTTTCAGTTTCTTCATTAAATCTGCAGGAGATTTTAAGTCCTTAGTAGTAATAGCATAAGTAATGCCGGCTTCAGATAGCATCATTAAGTTACCAGGAGCTTGTTTCCATTCTCTCATGTCGCTTAGATTTACAAACCACTCTAGATTTGGGTTAGAAACATCATAAGCATCAGGGAAATTAATAGGTACGATGAGTGCTGCATTAGTAGCTTTTACATCTGCTATCATTTCATAAGCGTCTTCACCACCTACTATAACAAATTGTTTACCTACGCGATCTCCTAATTTATCAACTCTCAAAACATTTTTCTTATCTCCAGCTTCAATGATTTGAACAAGATTTTTCTTTGCATTTAAAGCCTCCAGGGAAAGATCTTTTGTTTGTGAATTTCCTGCTGCATACCAGTCTGCGTCAAAATGCGTCTGGCGTAATAAAGCCAGTGCTCCCATAAGTGATGTTGGATAGCTCTGTCTAGACTGACGACTTTTACTTAAGGAAAAGAAGTTACCGCTTTCTTGTTTAAGAATACGGTCGGCATCTGTTCCTGTATTATCTAGAGCGATTAACATACCGTTCCCACGTGCAATACCGTCTGCAAAGTGAGTTTGTACGGTACCAAAACCAGCGTTTACATACTTTTTTGCTTCCTTAGAATCGTATTCAAAATGATCCATAGCACTTTGTTCTGCTCTTATGTGATCATTCCAGTAATATCCTTTACGACCTTCGTCATATTGCGCTGTTCTACTACCAGCAGCTCTTTTAGGAGATTTCATGGCTATGTCTCCATAAGACTCGATAAAAGAAGGGTATATGTAATTACCTGCAGCGTCTTCAATGACTGCGTTTTTAGGAATAGAAATACCACTACCTATGGCTTCTATGTTACCATTCTTAATAATAATAGTACCATTAGAAATCATTTTACCAGGACTGGTAATTATGGTAGCATTAGTAATAGCACGTGTGACATTGCTTACTGCGCTTATGTCATCGTTATTGGGAAAATACTCTTGTGCTTGCATGGAAAAACAAGCTAAAAGCATGAGAGATAATAATCTTTTCATGAATAAAGGTTTAGCCTATAAAGATAGATCAAAGTCCTATAAAGTCGTTTCTTAAAGATTTCTTAAAAAGGTAATAGTTATATGAGGTAATTAACAAATGTGTTCTTTGAAATCTCATCTATTCTCTCTTATGACGTTAAACGGTATAAAGTCCTTGTGTTTAACTTATACTTCATAACTTAAGAAGAGAAAACTCACCGATGCAGTTTTTTGATTACTTATAATAATTTACTAATAAGGCTACTACATAGCTATAGGTTTCCATACCACCAGGTTGATTATTTGCTTTTAAATAAGTGTTGTAGGTGGCCTGAGAGACATCTTCTATAACGCCTTCATATTGTACCCAAAAATCTCGTAACTCTTTATAATTCTTAAAAATACCGTTCTTAATTAACGGTCTTATTTCTTCATAAGCTGCAGGATCACGGCGGTACAAGTCATTAATACAATAACGTAAGGCAAAAATACTCGCGCTGTACTGGAAATAAAGGTCGTCGTGATTCATACCTGCTATTATGGCTATAAAATTGGCCTCATTTTCCTTTGCAAATCCCAACTGGTGAGACATTTCATGTA
This sequence comes from Nonlabens sp., assembly GCF_039941875.1. Lineage (GTDB taxonomy): Bacteria > Bacteroidota > Bacteroidia > Flavobacteriales > Flavobacteriaceae > Nonlabens. Next base: position 71,742 of record NZ_JBDVDQ010000007.1, read on the forward strand.
AAGTAAGGACAGGTGTTTTATAGTTATTGATCCAGGCATTAGTATGCGCCTCTCCAGTAATAGGATTTAAATAACCGCTGTATCCCATGTAAGAAAGTGGCATAGTCAGCAATGATTTTTTAATACTAGCATTACCATAATCTAGAGCTGGATAGACATGATTTATCTTTTCAAAACCCTGTGGTGCAAGATCAAAAATTTCTGACTGTGAACGTGTAAATGCTACTGGCAAGGAATCTACTTCTTGTAATTGCTCGTGTAAGTTATTAGAGGTGTAAACCAGTTGTTTCACCACGGTTTTCAGTTCTTCTGTTGAGTACTCGTTATCTAGCTCTAGTACTTTGTGCAGTGGTTCTCGGTAATAATTAAAACCCCACATGCAGTGAAATAATGCGATAATTATACTCAGTGAAAGAAATAGTTGTGTGTAACGCTTTCGCGAAAGCGAGATCAAATCCTTCTTACTTATCCACAACCATCTTATGATCATAACGATAGCTATGCTGTATACCAAATCTCCAAAGGAAAACGGCAACCAGCCTAGTCCAAATCTCATGGCTTTAGAAATGTAGGGATAAATACCTGTACTATATAATGACTCTACTAAAGCAGGAAAAAACCTTAAACTATAATAGAAGGTAATTTGTGCCAATAGTAAAAATAGGGCAAGAAGTAAGGATCTATTTTTATGCATAGGGCTAAGTTATTAATTAAAGTAGAATAAGTACGTAAGGAAAATGTAAAATGAGAATAGTTTTACGACCTTTGAACTTAGAAAAGAATGACCACCATGAATTTTATCCTAGCAGACTTTAATAAGCACCAAGCATTATTACCTTTTACTTACACACGACCTACTTGCGAGATACGTTGTGGTATCATTACATTACGTGAGAAATGGGAAAAGCAGCTAGGAGGGAGCGTGAGTTTCCAGACAGAGGACTATTTACAGACTAAATATCCACTGGTAGAGACCGATGATAATGTGGTTATAGCAGGTAATGTCTTTGCAACTGCTTCCTTATGTAAAGCAATAAAAGCATTAAAACCACAACAAAAATTACTCGCTGGTGATGCTATTATCGCTTATAGGGTTAAAGATTTACACACGCCTACTATAGAGCTAGAACAAGTACTGTTTTTAGAAGAAGAGGTAGACGCTATTAATTTTACTTGGGATATATTTTCTAAGAATGGAAAAGCACTAGAGGCAGATTATGATCTCATTACTCAAGGTAGAAAATCGCAGCCTATACCGGCAACGGTACAGTCTATAAATGAAGATCGTATTTTTATAGAAGAAGGTGCAAAATTACAGTTTGCTATCTTAAATGCTTCTACAGGTTCTATTTACATAGGTAAAAATGCAGAGGTTATGGAAGGCTCTATCATACGTGGTGCATTTGCATTATGTGATCATAGTGCAACAAAACTAGGGACTAAGGTTTACGGGCCTACTACGGTAGGACCACATTCTAAGATAGGTGGAGAGGTTAGTAATTCTGTGATTTTTGGTTATTCTAATAAAGGACATGAAGGTTTCTTAGGAAACTCTGTTCTAGGAGAATGGTGTAACATAGGAGCAGATTCTAACACCAGTAATCTTAAAAACAACTATGCCGAAGTAAAATTATGGAATTATGAAACCAGTCGTTTTGCAAAAACAGGATTGCAGTTTTGCGGCCTTATGATGGGTGATCACTCTAAATGTGGTATCAACACCATGTTTAATACAGGAACTGTAATAGGAGTGAGCGCAAACATTTATGGAGCTGGTTATCCACGTAATTTTATTCCATCCTTTAATTGGGGTGGACCACAAGGAAACATGACTTATAAAACAAATAAAGCATATGAAGTGGCCGATGTGGTTATGAAACGTCGCGGTCTCTCACTAGAGCAGGTAGATATCGATATTCTAGATAAAGTATTTGAGAAAACGTCTCAGTATCGCAAAGATTAATTCACTCTAATATATCGCTCCATGCATGGTTCAATGCAAAAGTGTGAAATTTCTATCGTGTTTGCATCAATAAAAATATAGGTTCCTGTACAGTTATCTACATCTATAGTTGTGGTCGCTACATCATAAGTACCTGTGGAAGTTGCTTGTGTAAGACTACCAAAACAAAAACTCACATTACAATTTACCACACCTTGATCTGTAAAATTTAAACTTTTACCACTAGCTGGTTGAAAGGTACCGCTACCATCGCCAGGATCTGCAAGAGTTGCTGTTAGGTTCCAGTTTCCTACTATCCTTAATGGTGTTATGCTATCATTACTATCATCATTATTGCAGGAGATGGATACAATAGCTAGCGTCAGAATAAATAGAAGTTTTTTCATGGGTGTTGATTTTATGGTAGATGCGATTTAAATGAATAGGTTGCGTGGTTAGATTCATATTTTATTTTTATGAATTATCTTTCTGACCTTAAATATCCATACATGAAAAGCACCTGTTATATTTTTTCTTTGTTTTTATTGGTTTCCGCTTTCGCGAAAGCGCAATCTACATCTAACACTCAACAATTTACAGGCTATTATAACTTTACTTATCAAGAAGATAAAGGTCGTATAATACTAGAAGTCAAAGATCTGGGTAAAGAATTTCTATATGTACATTCTTTAACTAGTGGCCTAGGATCTAATGATATAGGACTGGATAGAGGTCAATTAGGTGGTGGCGTGGTAGTCAAATGGGTGAAGAGTGGTAATAAACTATTACTCATGCAACCCAATTTAAAATACCGTGCGAGTTCTTCTAATGTTGATGAAAAAGCATCTATTGAGCAGGCATTTGCAAGATCGGTATTATTTGGTTTTGAAATTAAGGAATCTAAAAATGGTACTTATATCATTGATTTGACTCCGTTTTTAATGCAGGATGCTCATGGCGTTGCAAAACGTTTAAAAGATCGTAGACAAGGCACATACAAGCTTGATAAATCTCGTAGTGCTTTATGGATGGAGAATACCAAGAGTTTTCCAAAGAATTCAGAGTTTGAAGCAATGCTCACCTTTACTGGGACACCTATAGGTCGTGATGTAAGAAGTGTTGCGCCAGATGCGAGTAGTATATCTGTGATACAGCATCATAGTTTTGTGAAATTACCAGATGCTGGTTATGAACCTAGAGAATTTCATACACGTAGTGGTTCTTTTTATACCAGTTATATGGATTACAGTACACCAGTTTTTGAACCTATACAGAAACGTTTTATTACCAGACATAGATTAGAAAAGAAAAATCCTGATGCAGCACAAAGTGAAGCGGTAGAGCCTATAATTTATTACCTAGATCGTGGCACACCAGAACCTATACGTGCAGCATTATTAGAAGGCGCAGGCTGGTGGAATGAGGCTTTTAAAAGTGCTGGTTATATAGATGCTTTTCAGGTAAAGATGTTACCAGAAAATGCAGATCCTATGGATTTAAGATATAATGTGATTCAATGGGTACATCGCAGTACACGCGGCTGGAGTTATGGTGGTAGTATAACAGATCCACGTACAGGAGAAATTATTAAAGGTCATGTAAGTCTAGGTAGTTTAAGAATAAGACAAGATTTTTTAATCGCACAAGGTTTGCTTAAAGAACCTTTTAAAGACAGTGATGATAATTATAAACCTATGATGGAAATGGCGCTGGCTAGAATTAGACAGTTGGGTGCTCATGAAGTAGGTCATACACTTGGTTTTGCACATAATTTTGCTGCAAGTGTAAATGATCGCGCTAGTGTTATGGATTATCCGCATCCTAAGTACGACATCGTAAATGGAGAGATAAGTCTAGATGATGTTTATGGAGTAAGTATGGGAAGTTGGGATAACCTGATAGTTCAATATTCTTATGGAAACCCAACAGGTAGTCAAACTGAGTCAGCTTATTTAAAATCTATTATTAAAAAGGCTGATGTTGCAGGTTTAAAATTCATATCTGATAGTGATGCAAGAGCTACTGGTGGCGCTAGTGCAAGTGGTCACTTATGGGATAATGGATCTAACCCTAGTGAAGAGTTGGACCATATATTAAAAGTACGTGAAATCGCTATGAATCAATTTTCTATTCATAACATAAAATCAGGCGAGCCTTTGAGTGTTTTAGAAGATGTTTTTGTACCAGTTTATTTTGCACATCGTTACCAAGTAGAGGCTGCGGCTAAATTAATAGGTGGCGTAGAGTATGGGTATTTAACTAAAGATGAGTCACAAGATTTTAAAACTATAAGCGCCAAGACTCAAAGACAAGCTCTAAAGAGCATATTGAATAGTATAGATCCAGAAATGTTGAAGATACCTAATTCTGTTCTCCAGTTATTCCCACCACGAGCTTATGGATATGGAAGAACTAGAGAAAGCTTTAAATCTGAAACTGGAGTTACCTTCGACGCACTTAATGCTGCAGCAACTAGTGTAGACATGACTTTTGATTTATTGTTTCATCCACAGCGTATGAATAGAATTGCTACTCAAAATTCTATTAAAAATGAAAGTAAGTCTTCAAATTCAGATGTTTTGAGCTTAGTAGCTATTATGAATGAAGTAACTAATAAAGTCTTTAAGATCTCAAATACTGATGATTCTTATAGCATAGCTATTTCTTATAGAAGTCAGGAATTGTTCTTAAATCACTTAATGAATCTTATAGCAAGTACGCGAACTAATATAGAAGTAAAAGCAGCTGCTAGAAATGAGTTGAATTCTATTGAAAAAGAGTTGAATAAGCGCGATGTTTTTGAAAATCAATTACTTTCTCAAATCAAGAACTTTAATACGCATCCAGAATTATTTAAAGTAAAACAATTACCTAGCATTCCCGATGGAAGTCCGATAGGGTTTGATTACTAGAGAATTGTAATAACATAGAAAAATTTCTCTTTACTATTCGAGATATTGATTATTTACCTATTCCTATTTATCATTATCAATTTATTATTTAATCTGCTTAAAGTGTCTATTTAATTAGGGTATCTTCAAAGGATTCTTAATTTTGCAAGAACTTTTATAAAATTGTAATGAATAGCAAGATGTTAGATTATGTGATAATAGGTGGTGCACAAGCAGGTCTAGCTATGGCTTATCATTTAAAACAAATGGATAAAAATTTCATAGTTCTTGATGGAGAAAATGAAATAGGCGCCTCCTGGTTAAATAGATGGGATTCCTTAAAGCTATTTACTCCTACAGAATATAATCACTTACCAGGATTGGACTTTGACGCTCCTAAAAACCATTATCCATCTAAATTTGAGGTAGCCAACTATTTTAAAAATTACGTAGATAAATTTAAAATTCCTGTTCAGTTAAACACGCTAGTTACTTCTGTAAAAAAGAAAGAGAAAACTTTTTGTGTAGAACATAAAGATGGTGTCATTGAGACCAAAAATGTAATCGTAGCAACTGGACCTTTTCATATTCCGTATACACCACCATGTCACGTAAAAGCATCAGACAGTATACTGCAAATGCACAGTAACTATTACAAAGGAATCGATCAATTACAAGATGGTGACGCGCTGGTAGTAGGTGGTGGAGATTCTGGTTATCAGATTCTAAACGAAATATCTAAGGATGGCACGCGCAAGGTCTATTTTTCTGGTGATACGACTGTAAAATCATTACCTCAAAATTTCTTAGGTAAAACGCTATGGTGGTGGTTTACTAAAATAGGTTTTTTAAGCTATAACAAATACAGTTGGATAGGGAAGAAGATCAATTCTTCTACGCAACCTGTCATAGGTACGGACGTAAAGGGTATTCTAGCTAGAGAGAACGTTTTTCCTGTAGGAAGAACAAAAGATGCTTTAAAGGAAAAGATTTTCTTTGAATCTAAAAACGTTTCTACCATTAAAAATATAATTTGGGCTACAGGGTACCGTCCTAACTTTTCATGGATAGAAGGTCTAGAACTCGATGCAGATAATTACCCTAAAAACTATAGAGGTGTAAGTAATATAGAAGGACTTTATTTTATGGGCTTACCATGGATGTACACTCGTGGATCTGCCACACTAGGAGGTGTTTCTAAAGACGCTAGCTACCTAGCTGATATCATGTCAAAGAAGAAATAAACTTCATTTTTATAATAAATAATAACGCCGCTTCATGTTAAATGAAGCGGCGTTTTAAGTTTAAGATTAAAATCTCTTAAATAGATGCTACAAATTTAGAAAACATCTTTTTATGTAATTCAAGATCTAGGTTAGGAGATAGAGACGCACGTACGATGTAGTCTTTATCACCTTCTTTAGTAGTTCCTTGTGTAGACGTAGCTGGTATAGTCCAGTAACAGCCTTTTAACTGTCCATAACTCACACAAAATTTACTTTCATTAGGAATCTCTGTGATCATTAAATTGATCAATTTAAGATTCAATTCTCTTTTGTGTGCTTCTTTCTCTTCAGCAGTAGCGCCTTTTGTAGGTAGGTCTAGTGAAAATACAGAAGGTGTAAACCCTTGTTGTGCCAGTTCTTCTGATACAAAATTGATCTTAGCACCAGGTAAAGTCTCGTGAATATAATTTACAAATTCGCGAGTATTCTTATATGCATCTGTGATTCTTTGATTCATAGATGGTAACTGCTCTGCAAGTATTTCATATTGAAGATCTGTAGCTTCATTATCACAAATACCTAAGTGCAATTCTATTTTTTCCATTAACGCAGTAGTTTTCTTATTTCCTACACAGTAACCAGCCGTACAACGACCACCACTTGGGAATTTAGAACCACTAGCAAAAGAAATAGTTCGCACGTCAGATAACATATCGTCCTCACCTAAAAAGTGAACATTAGGACAGAATGTTTGATCTAAAATAAATACAGGATCTATCGCAAGATCACCACTAGGTGTTTTACGTTCTTTTGTTAATACCTCTTTTAATTGAACCAGGTCCGGTACCTCAACTCTAGGATTAGTAGGTATTTCAGCAATAATGTAAGGTATCGCGTCTTCCTTTGCAATCTGATTTAAAACGGTATCGATACTTTGTACCATATCGTTATCACCATCCACTAGTAAATCTACAATGTCCACATTATCAATACATGCCGCGACTCTTCTTGCTTGGTCATTAGTACCACCATAACAGTTAGGTGGTACGACTATTTTAATCGCTTTTCCTTTATGGTTCTCTTTGGCATCGTTAATAAGCCCCATCATAATGGCATACTGAATCGATAAACCACTAGAACCTACTAGAGGTTCTGTACTCGATCTAGTAATCTCTTTTATAGAGTTTAAAACACTTGCTTTGTCGCTTGCTACATTAGTTTCTTCTACTTTAAAAGCAGTTTGTGACACAAGAGATTGTATAGCTAGGACAGAGTTTGCAGGAGTCATCGCAATCGTTTCTCTTCTACGTACATGCTGTATGTCTGCCACATAACTCTCATTTTCCTGACCATTTATAACCAGTACACTACCTAACTTACCGTGTAGACTTATATAAAAATCGATATGGTCATGTAGTTCGATAGCACCTATTTGTTCTTCATTTTTAATAAAGATGGTACTACCGTCAAAGGCAGGTACATCCTTAATAGAATCTACCTTCTTTAATTCAAATTGGTATCCATAAACTCGCTCTATTGCTTCCGCGTCAAAAGAGTCTGGTAAAGTACCAGTATAAATAATTTGGGTGTTCTTATGGTCAAAAAGGTTTTTTCTCAACACCGCTAGAACAGGTACTGTCTTTGATGAAAAACTAATTACATTTTCAGATTTAAGACCATCTAATTGTGCAATACCCCATTCTAGGACACAAGATAAAGGATGTCCTAATCTTATGTAATCATAAGCAGTAGGCAGTATTTCTAGCGCAGACTTCTCTGAGTTATTATCATTATATAAAGCTTCAAATTGCTCTAGAAACTGAGTTTTTGCAAGCTCTTCATTATAAATATCTAGTCTGTGCGTTGTAATATCCACCCAACCAGATGGCATATTATCTAAAACGTCTTTAATATAATCTAGCATTTTATTCTTTTCCATAATTTTACCATATTAATGGTCAATAATATACGTTATTTTCTATTGTTGCCATCTAACAAATAAGCCTTGAAATACTTATCATTGCTCATTTTGATAGCCATTTATTTTGCAAAGGGAAGCTAATTTATTTTAGTTACCCAGCGAGGACTTTTAAACTTTTCCTAATGTTTATTTTAACTACTTTCTAACAGCCTAAACTAGTGGCTTACTTCACTGATTTATAGAGTCGTATATTAACCTTAGACATAACTACCTTTTCTTATCATACTAATCTCTTAGTTGGTTTTAGTTTCGCTTTCGCGAAAGCGGAACTCATAACAACCCATCTTTTTTTAATTAAAAATTTTACAGCAATCCAGTAGGGTAGTACTACCGTTTAATTGCACACTATACCTAGAGAACTTGTTTTTTAAATAACTCTTCTAGCGTCTGTTGTGGGTCTTCACACAGTCCAGAATGTGTATTTGAGCTTTGGATAATGGTGCTTCTACAAGCAGTTAACCATCTATAACGGTCTGATAATTCCATTGCACCTATTTTACCACCAGCAGGTGAGCCATCGCATACCTTTATCCATGCATTTAAATAACTCTCAAAAGTTTCTATATCTACATCAGGAGAAAAAGCCTTGAACTTTTCTGGATGGATGTAGTATTTCATGCCTACAAATTTCTTGCGTTTACAAAATAAAATAACACCTACATTAATAAACTCTTCTCGCTCTACTTTAGGTACGATTCTTATCGTAGCATACTCAAATGTATATTTACCTTGCATCTTGAGCTTCTTTAATAAGTAAATCCATTTTAGACATGCGCGTGTTTAAAAACAGGTTATATGCATCTCTTATCTGGTCGCTAGTCATTGCGTCAGATTCATTTAAAAGCCAGTCTTCTGGTATGTTAGAGACTATTTCATTAATTCTTTCTGGAGTAAAAAGCGGTATAATTTCTTTAGAAGCCTCTTCTAATTGGGTAGCCTTTTCTAATAGCACATGATCTTTTATCAAAGGAAATGTTCTGGTCAAATGATTTTCCCATGTTTTCCAATCGTGATGAAAATAAAAACTAGCACCGTTATCAATAATCCACAGTTCTTTATTCCACTGCAATAGATTGGTATTCTTTGCTGTTCTATCGATGTTGCTTATAATACTGTCTAACAAAACCACTTTAGAAGCGGTTAAAGCATCTACCTCACTAACTAAAGGATCATAAGTGATAGAACCTGTTAAAAAATGAAGCCCTAGGTTTAAACCCACGCTAAATTTTAATAAATCCTGAATCTCTTCATCTGGCTCTGTTTTACTAAAAGAGTCGTCTAGGTTCATGAAAACTATTTCTGGAACATGCAAGCCGAGTGTGCGAGCTAGTTCACCACCTATAAACTCTGATATAAGTGCTTTTTTACCTTGTCCTGCGCCTCTAAACTTGATTACATATAGAAACCCATCATCTGCTTTTACAATAGCAGGCAGTGAACCACCTTCTCTCAAAGGCTGTACATATTGCACCACATTTACGGTACGAATATCAATTTTATTCATAGAAACCAAAATTACTAAATTTAGAAATGCTTATTCTGGTTTTTAATATTCTTATAAGGCATAAAAAAACTCACCGCATCAAAAATAGAAACGGTGAGTTGTGTATCGAAAAACTATGTATAATAGGATAGCTTTTAAATCATTTATGAAGTATTGTTTAATTACTCAAAGGAGCAGCAAACCAAAAATCTATAGAAACAGCTTGTTCTTGAGATGGTGATCTTTCTCCACCACGGCCGCCACCTTGTCCACGTCCACCGCGACCACCACGGCCACCGCCACCGCCACCGCCGCGGCCACCACGACCACCGCTTCCACGGCCACCTTGTGAGGCTTCATTGCTATCTTTTTCCGGCTTTTTGTCAAATGTATTAGTCACCACACCTACAGTTAATTCAGAAAAGTCTGCTTTACTATCGTTACTTATTTTTGATTCAGGAATCTTTAATTCGTACTCAAATAAATCATCGGTAACTGTATAGCCCATAGTTATTTCAAGCGCATTAAGATCTTTATGAAACTGCTGTCTGTCATCATAATAAACATATTCAGCCTCTCCTGGTAACTCGGCGATTATTGCGTTAAAATCTATCTTTGGTTTTTCTTCTTCGGTACTTTCATTTCTAGGTTTTCTAGGCATTTGTACTGGTGCAGAATCATAAGGGTATTTTACATAAACATTTTTATCCTCATTTCCTTTTACGTCAAAGTAAACAGAAAGCCCATGTCTTAAAATAGACAAAGAGGTTTTTTGATCTTTGGTACTAACATTTACATAAATGTATTCTTTGTCATCAGATACTTTATAATCCACTAGACCATCAGTTACTTTTATTGGGTCGCTAGATATTGAAGCAATATCTATAGTCTTGGTAACGATAATTGAACAAATGGAAATAGAAAGGTAGAATAGAAACTTCATAGAATATATTTTTATATTTCATAAGACTTCTTCATCTGATAATAGTTTAATCAGTATTTGTGATCTAATAAAAAAAACTCATAAAATCGATAAATTGATTTTATGAGTTCTTCATGAAAACTAGTTTGGACAGATTACTACATTAATTATACTAAGGCACCATTTGCTCCTATCACTTGTCCAGAGATCCATTTAGAATCGTCAGATGCTAGAAATAAAACCACCTTTGCAATATCCATAGGTTTTGCTAGTCTATTAAATGCATTCATAGAACTTAATTTATCAATTTGTTCTTGCGACTTACCGTCTAGAAATAATTTAGTTTCTGTAGCTCCAGGTGCCAGTGCATTAACAGATACACCTCTTCCTATTTCCTTAGAAAATACACGAGTCATTTGCTCAACCGCAGCTTTGGTAGCTGAATAAATAGAGTAGGTGGGCAACATTAATTTTGTAGTACTCGAAGAGAAGTTTATAATAATACCGTTATCAGCTAGTTTGCTATCTGCCTCTTGTAGTGTATTAAAAATACCTCTCACATTAACCTCAAATTGTTTTGTAAAATCGTCTTGAGTAGCATCCTTTAATTTTTTGGAGATCATGGTACCAGCATTGTTTACCAGTACATCTATTTTACCATATGCCGCAATAGCTTTGTCAAATAACATCGTTACCTGTTCTCTATCACTTACATCGGCTTTAATAGCTATGGCATCACCACCATTTTTAATAATAGTGGCAACGGTCTCATTTGCTTGTTCTTCACTGTTAGAATGATTTACTACCACCTTAGCGCCGTTGTTACCTAATAGGATAGCTGTTTCTTTACCTATTCCTTTAGAAGAACCAGTAACAATAATCACTTTATTTTTTACATCACTCATAATTTCTATTTATTTTAATGCGATTAAATGGTCGGTAATCAACTTTAAATCTTTTTCATTAAACTCAGGCTTAGGAGCAAGCGGATATAATTGCGCCCCAGGTCTACCAATAAAAGCACCTCTCCATTTTGCCCATAAAGCGCCAGCAATATCCCAACCATGTGCAGCGACTAGCATACACTCTTCTGATTGTACACCCATCATTCTAGCTGCCCAATCATAAGCATCGGTATGAGGTTTATATTTTCCTAAATCTTCTATACTTAAACGCTCATCAAAATACTCTATTAAACCAGCGTTTTCAAACTGTGTTTTTACACCTATGTTAGAAGAGTTAGTAAAAGAAACTAACTTATAACCAGCCTTTCTTAAACGAGCTAAAGATTCTTTAACCTCTGGATGTGCAGGTATAGAACGTAATGGCGTTAAAATTGCAGTTTTTGCTTCTTCTTCGCTTATTGTAATTCCATGGTTAGCGGCAACCATTTGTAAGGCAGCGGCACCTATTATACCAAAATCATTATACTGTCTCCCCACCGTAGTTACTAGAGAATACTGTAACATAGTAGTAAACCATAAAGGCAATAAGTCTGGTCTATTACCTAATGCATTTCCCACACTAGTTTTCATGGTTGTTAAGTCTAATAATGTCTCATTCACATCAAAAAATAACACCTTTGGTCGTGTTGTATTTTCTACAACAGTAGAGGCTGTTCTGGTTGAGGTAGCTGCTATTGCTGGTGCCGCTGCTAGCCCCATTCCTAATACGGCTGTTTTCTTGATGAAATCTCTTCTATTGTTACTCATTTATAAAATGTTTTATAAAACATACCTAGTAGTATGTTTTTGATTAAAAAAATATTAAACTTTTATTTGTTTTAGATATAGTTGTAAACCAGATAAGTAGTCAGTTAGAATCGCATCATTATCATACAGTTTTCTGATACCTCTTATCCCTTCAAAAGAACTTATCAAGTACACTGCAACCGCTTGGCTAGATATCTCTTGTTTTATACTATTCTCTTCTTTACCTCTTTCTATAAGTTTGATTAAGGCAGCTTTCCATTTTTCAATAATATTTTTAAGTGCAGTTTGATATAAAACCTCGTTGTCGCCTAGTTCATTAATAAAATTATTCATGGGACAACCATGTTGCTTATCATAAAAAGGAAACTCCTTGAGTCTATTGATAAACACAGACTCTAAAATGTCAAAGGCATTACCAGGCTCTTTTAAAGGAGCTATCATACCGTCTACAACTCTCTTTTGTACCCTAAGCTGAATCACCTCTAGACCCAGTTCTTTTTTACTTTTATAATGATGGTAAAAAGCACCTTTACTCAATGCTGTTTCCTTCATTATTTTATCAATGCTGGTCGTTTTAAATCCATGTTCATAGAAAAGGTTAAATGCCTTATCTATAATAAGTTGTTTGGTAAACTCAGATTTTAATTCCTGTTGCATGTGGTAAAGATATATAAAAATACCAGTTAGTATGTTTTTGTTATGTTAATTAAAATAATTCCGCTTTCGCGAAAGCGAGACTAAAAAAAACTCACAGAATCTAGGGTAAGATCTTGTGAGTGTAATAGGGTGGTGGTTAAGACAGTTATACTAATTGTATTAAATAATAAAAATTATTAATTAGTATACCTGTTATGCATATGAAACCAGCAGTAAGTATATTTTTCTTTAGCCTACTTTTATATTTTGTAAGCTGAAATCCATGATAGATAACTAATATGCCTAGAGCAATATTAGTTCCTATCAACCAAGTAGGATATTCAAAAGCAAAAACAATATTTGTAAAGTGATATCGATAGTAAAGAGTTGTCATTTGATATATCCAGAATGCGGATAAGACCATAAGCATTAAACCAATTACAACATTAATATTTTTTTTAATCACGAATTTGTTTTAAATGTGGTCTGAGTAAATAGATATAGCAACAGTAATTTTTGAATCATCAATTTCATTCCAATGATCATCAAACCATTTAATAAATACTTGATCAATAACATCATTTGCATAAAAATCTAAAGAAAAAGGATCGAGCATAGGAAAGTCTAAGTCGAAACCAAGAGAAGTATTTTTTATTACGATAATGGTATTCCAATCTTCAACTTGCTTATTTAAAACATATAAATTGGGACCATTTAAACCTCCATGAATGCAGAAACTACCGTCTCCCTCTTGATTAGGGGAAATGATTATATTTACTCTTATTGCCTCTGGCGGTACCTGTCGTAAAAAAGAATTAAGATTTTTTAAAATGAGAACTTTTTCTTTATCAAATGATTTGTAAAGCTCTTCTTCATATGTCTTTTCTGTCATATATGGAGTGCTAATAATGATTATTGGTTTATAATTTTTATTACTTCAGAAAAGTAGTCTTCTCCATAATATTCATAAAAATCTCCGTTAGGCTTTAAAATTAAAAATGCGACGCAATTTTCATGTTTTGTAAATATTTCATTGTAGAAAATACCTGAATCTAATATATAATAATTACTACTTTTATATATAGTTCTATTATGAGAATCTGAAGTGTATACAAAATAACTTTCAACATTATTTTCCTTTGAATAACGTAAGATTTTATCCAGATGTCTATCTATTAAATCTTTATTCTCGTCAAGAGTAAAAGCAGCATCTATACAGTTACTGGCTTTTTGATTAAAATCAATAAAGATAGTTTTACTAGCAGATATTTTTGTGTGAAGTCCTTCTTCAATTTTTTTCCTTAGTTCTACTAACTCATTTTTTGTTAGAGTTTTAAAGTTTTCTGTTCTACTCTTTCTGTACTGATAATTTAATTTTGTGTTCACTTCAGAGTCTTTACTTGTTGACTGATTACTGCTACAAGAGAAAAGAAAAGTGATAGCGATGAGATAGATCGTAATTTTAATATTCTTCATTCTTTTTAATTTGGTTATTGTTTTAACTAGTCAATGTTATATTGATTTTGTTTAATTTTAATCTTACTCACGGTTACTTTGTTGAAAATCATAGATGGCACCTATGGCGTCAAATATCGCTTGTTGATCTTCTGGATTGTTCCATCCTTTTAAGGCTAATTCTGCTCTTATTTCACTTTCAGATTTATCATTGTCCAATAGATAAAAGACATATTCTAATACTTTTTCTGGTATTTTTTCTATAGAATACTTCATTATGGAGTTAGCTATTTGTGACATCGCTAGAAAGAAAGGAAATACAATTTGAAAAACCCAACTTAAAAGTAGCCCGATCCAACCGGTATTTAAAGTTTTTATCATTAATCCGCTTTCAATTCTAAATTTGATAAATTCTATAAAACTCAAATCAGTTATATTGTTATCTAATATAATTAATACATACTGAAAAAATAAACTCGTGAAAAAGACTAAAAAACACATGAAACCGATGATAATTTTAATTTTATCAAATTCAATGTAATTTGTTTTCTTTAAAACTTTACCCAAAAAGTAGCCCATAGATATTCCTATTGCTAGTTCATAAATACCTATGATGTAAATAAATTTTTGAGTTAAGAACCCTATTATAAGTCCGATACTTATTGAAATGATAAGACCACCTAATATAGTAATTGCTAGATTAGGTTCTTGTTGAAATTTAGGTTGAGGTAATTCTGTAGGTACAACATAGTCTGTCCAGTTATTTTGCTTTTCATATTCTGTTTCTAAATTAATAAGCTGACCATTATCTTTATATTCTAGGGCAAGTTTTTTGAAAAGGGCTATAAATAAACCAGTTCTTTTAGAGTTTTTTCCACTGTCCCAAAGATGACCTTCGATAGTTTTACTATGTACTTCTATACGATTTGCACTGATTTTTTTTACAGTTATCTTTTCTGTGAGTTTGTTATAACTTCCTTTTCTTTTAGCTTCTACACATACCTTGTCTGAATAAACTACAGGCCACTCTAACTGTAGAAAAATTTCTAACACTAAAGGTATGATCTGTTTTTCAGAAATATCAGTAGTGAATGATTCAGAAAATTCTGGTTTATATTTAAAAACGTGCTTGCGCTTTATTTGAGATTGTAAATTTTCCAGCTCAATTTTCATTTGTTCTATTTTGTAGAGTTGATTATTTGATTTTATTAATTACCCCATAATCAAATGTATCTTTAAAGTTAGCCTTGGATCTAAAGACGTAACTATCATCATCTATTATATCAATAATTTCAACTTGAATTTTCTCACCTATTAAATGTTTTAATCGCTGCTCAGTCATTCTTTTGTAAGTTAATACATAGGTGCAGTCAGACAACCATTCAATTTTGTAAACCTGCTTGTCATCTGTATTCATCTCTTTTTGAATCTTTCTGTTTCTTTTGATAATAACGTCTTTATATAAAACATGTTTATATGCAAATAATCCTGTTTTGAATTTTTTACAAGCAAGGCATTCTTCTTTGTTCAAACTCTTTTTTTCATATGAAGAATTGATGAATTCAAAAGTTGAATCATAACAATTATTTTTTAATTTACTATCTGGATAATATTCAATGCTAAGTAAGTACGCTCTAAGTTGTTCTATATTAGATTTGTTGTCATAAGTTGTTTTATCTGCAACAATAGACACTTCACTAATTTGAGCTTTATTATTCACACAAAAATTAACTGTAACATACTCGATAGTAGTGACATCGTTTACAAAGAATTTTTTCTGCACCTGAGCATAGGAGTTGGTAAAGAATAAAAGAGAAAAAAGTAAAATTATATTTTTCAAAGTTTTTGGTTTAGTTGGGTGTTTTTTACTAGTTGATACCAATATATTATTTACGCTTATTTACAAGTTGATTTAAGTGTTGACCTACCATTTTCTTCCACCATTATGTAACCGTTGTCTAATAATGGTTGCCAGCTTTTTCTTCCCGAAATATGCCAAAGAAAAAAGCCATAGTTACATTGATCTATTCTTTTTTGATCAAATTCTTTTTTCATGATATTTTTTAATTCTTCCCAATATAATTTTGGGGAATGTACTAATAGTAATAAAGCCGTAAATTCTGGATTTTCAAATTTCTCTTTATAATATTTTCTAATTCTCAAATTTGAAGGGAATCCATATTTTTTAATTATCTCAATCATTCTTTTAGTATGTTGTTCATCTTTAGGATTAATGTAGTTTTTCCATATTTTTGATTGTAATGAATCTGATGCAAATTTTCTATTATTCTTAAAAGCTTCTATTTTGTCACTATCTAATTTTTCAATACTATCGGTAACAGCTATATTAAATGTTTTATAAATAGTATATTCTCTTAACAGCTGGTCATAACCATACATGAATTCCATTTCTTCAACTAAGGAAGAAATATCTTTTTTGAATAAACTATCTTTTTTAATTTGAGAGTATAGTAGATTACTCAATAGAAAAGTTAAAATGCAAAGCTTTAATTTCATCCTAAATGTTTTTTACTGTTTAGAGAGTAGATGGATTTTACTTTTTCAAATTCCATTTGATTATTGGTTCCAATAATAAATTTATCACCATTCAAAATAAACTTCTGTGGTTTAATTTGATCAACTTCATTCCAAAACCTTTTTGTGACTGATAATTCAAATGTTTTTCTAGATTCATTCATGTCTACTGAAAATCCGCTAAAATTCACATAAATATCCATAGAATTAAATCTCTGTCTATTGTCAAAAATCAGCCATTGATCATAAATGTCAAACAATGAATCTTGTGATAATTCAGATTCAGTGATTTGGTCAAAATATGCGATTTCGTTCTCGTAAATCCAGCCTCGGTTTAACTCGGACTTTGTTGGTAAAAATGAATCACTATCAAAAGAAACTATCGCAAGATACTTGTCAAGAATGAATTCAGGGAATTTATAAATTAGAGACTTCATATTATCGTCGTTAGATAATATTTCAATCCAATAATACTCGATATGTTTTCCTGAGTGTATCATTCAAATCTATGCTATTGAGTTATGTTGTTTTTAGTAATTGGTAAGATTTTTATTCTTATAAATATCAGCAAATTATTTTTCAGATTTCATACTTAAACCTTTATCAAATGCTCTTAGTTCTGCTTCAGTTAGTTTTCTTTCTTGTATTTCTTCCCAAAGTTTGTAGGCTTCTTCTTCTGTAAATTGCTCGGTCATTTTAATAGCTTTTGCCCATAATAAAATACCTATGTCTTTATGGTTATAAAGGGTGTTTTCCACGCGATAAAATGGTGTAGAGTCATCTTTCATTTTCAACTCAAAATCCAGTTTTCCACCTATGGTTTCTTTTTTAAAGTACTCTATAATTGTTTCTTTGTCTTGACTATAGATACTATCACTAGTCTGCCCAAATACGGAGTAGGATAGTGTCATTAAGAATATTATTAAGAATTTATTCATGTTACTTAATTTTACTAATGGATTACATTCTAATATTTCAAAATCCCAATAGGTTCTAAACTATCTTTTTTTATGTACCAAAATTGATTTTTATGTATGTGTCCGGTTACATTTAACTCTATGATGGTATCATTTTGATTACAATTGTTTGTTAGTGTAGATAATACGCTTATTCTTTTAGGAACATCAAAGTCTTGTATAGAATGTAAAGGATATTTTTTTATACTATCCACTCTATAAGATTTTGTATTATTTATTAAAACGGAATACAATTGGTTCTTAGCTTGATAATTTATGGATTGGGTTTTCATGTATCGTTGAGAAAAAATAAATGAAAAGCCAAAGAAGATAACTATGATTCCGCTTCCTATAATTTTAAATATGATTTTTTTAAACAATAAGAAATTAGCGATAAGGATAAATATAATAATGATTCCAAACATGGTTATTTATTTTACTAAGATTACAACTTCAGAGTTAGCATTATTTACAAGCCAAAACTCGTATGTAAACCATATTTTCTCATATTTTAAGTAAAGAACTTTAGTATTAGCTTCACAATATATGTCCTTAAAGAAATGGTTAAAATCGTCATTTAATTCTGAAGCTAATTTTTGATTTAAATAATCAGGTTTACCGAATTCAGCTATTATTTGTTCTTTATTTAAACCAATATATTTATCACCAAAATTTTGAGATTTAGAGAGTTCCTTTCTGAATTTCCATCCAGAAATACTAGTTAAGGCGATTAATAATATAAAAGATAGAATTTTTAAAAATATTCTCATTGTCTAAAGATAGTTAGTTTTTGGAGTGACTATTAATATGTATAACTATACGTATGTTAAATTCTATGCATCGAGATTATTTTTTGTTTCATTGTTTCTGAATTCCAACTGTTTATCGTTTCAATATTAATTTTAGAAGTAATAGTTGAGTCGTTAACTAACTCTTCAATTACTTTATTTCTTTTAGCTCTAGCATTAATTTTTATAGTCATTTCTTTATTTTTTGATAAAGAATATTGCTGATCTAAGTTTTGAAAATCTAATATCCATAATCTGCTAATTTTATATCCTGAATTTGATAATAAATCATTTAAAGTTGTGAATTGATCTTTTGTTCTAGGATATCCTATAATCAATAGACCATTTTTATAAACTTCACCATAAAAATACCGATTAATTAAAAACAGCAGTTCTAAATTTATTTTATTTCCAGCAATATACCTATTTACCTAAATTGCGTTTACGGTTTCCCGCAATGGGTTATACGCAGCAGCCTTAAAAGTAAGTATATAAAGAAAGCACTCCTATGGATATAACTACCTAATGGAGTGCTTTTATAATTGGTCTTATCTATGGAATAGGATAAGGGCAAGGTGATGGATGGTGTTCTGCTTTCGCGAAAGCGGAACTTTTCTAAAACAACTTTTTCCTTAATGCTATGACACTTGTGGCACATGCTGTAAAAACGACAAGCAATGACAGTCCCATGGTGAGGTCGCCATAGAGTAATTTACCAGTGGCAAATAAAAGGCTATAGATTCCTATAACGCCTAGTAGAAAACCTAGGGTCTTGTACTGGAAATTATGAAACTTAGATTCTGTACCAAAAATGGCTGCCTGGAACTTATCTAGAGTGTTTTGGTCGCTTTTTTCGGTGATGAAGGTTACGGCTAGCCATGCGATACTGGTAATAAGTACGTTTATACATATCATGTGCCAGTTGAGCAACTCACCAAAAAGCTGTCCTTCAAGCCCTAATAGTTCGCTAGAGTTAATAAAAAAGAGTACTGCCATGGTAAAGGATACTGCCATAGCGGTGATCTCTGACCATGGATTAATACGGTACCAGAACCATCTTAAAATAAATAATAATCCAGATCCTGCACCTATTTGTATAATAAGTTCAAAGGCGAATTTTGCTTCTTCTAACACAAAGGAGAGTGATGCGGCGGCTACCATCATAACTATCATGGAGAGACGGCCTGTGATTACCTTTTCCTTTTCGGTAGCTTTTTTATTTACAAATCGAGCATAATAATCGTTTACTACATAACTAGAACCCCAATTTAAATGGGTAGAAATGGTGCTCATAAAGGCTGCTATTAACGAGGTAACGACTAGTCCTAATAATCCTGCTGGTAAAAAGGTAAGCATGGCAGGATAACTGAGATCGTCTTTTATAAAACCTGGTTCTAGGTCTGGGAATGCTACAGCTAGTGATTCTAGGTTAGGAAATATAATAAGTGATGCGAGTCCTATGATAATCCACGGCCATGGACGTAGGGCATAATGTGCTAGGTTAAAGAAAAGTACTGCCCAGGTGGCATTTTTCTCATCCTTTGCCGCCAGCATGCGTTGTGCGATGTAACCACCACCGCCAGGCTCTGCTCCAGGATACCAGGTGCTCCACCATTGTACGGCTATGGGAACTATAAATATACCCATGAGTAAATCGGTGTTAGAGAAATCTGGTAGTAAATCTAGTTTGCCTTGTACATTAGGATGTGTAATAAGATTTGCCATTCCATTAATTTCTGGTAGGTCGAGTATGTAACAGGTAGCCCATATAGAACCTACCATGGCGATGATAAACTGTACAAAATCTGTTATTAGAACGCCTTTTAATCCACCTAATAAGGAATAGGCTAGGGTAATGATAGAGGCAAAGGTAAGTGTGGTCCACGCATCAAAACCGAACATAACGTGTCCTATCTTAATAGCAGCGAGGCACACGGTAGCCATAATGATAATATTAAAAATTACACCTAGATATAAGGCTCTAAAACCTCGTAGGAATGCGGCGCTCTTACCACTGTATCGCATTTCATAGAATTCTAAGTCTGTTGTGATACCGCTGCGACGCCATAAACGAGCATAAAAGAATACGGTAAGCATACCGGTAAGTAAAAATGCCCACCAGACCCAGTTACCAGAAACACCGTCTGAGCGTACGAGACCGGCAACAAGGTTGGGCGTGTCTGCCGCAAATGTAGTTGCGACCATGGAAACCCCTAAGAGCCACCAGGGCATATTTCTACCAGATAAATAAAAGGAAGAACTGTCTTTGGAGCTTTTTTTAGAGACTATTACACCTATGGCTAGAGATATTAAAAAGAAGACAATAATGATGCAAATGTCGATTAATTCTAATTTCATGAATAAAAGTTATTAACGATAACGTTTGAATTTTATTAAAAAGCTAAATATAGAATAAATGACTGTTTATAATCGCAAAACTTTAATAGATTAGCGTAGTTATTATCAAAAAAGCAATGGATATCAAGATAAACAAAATAGGTGTTATGACTTCTGGAGGTGATTCTCCTGGAATGAATGCCGCGATAAGAGCCGTAGTTCGTACGTGTGCATTTCATGAAATAGAATGTGTAGGTATTTACAGAGGTTATCAAGGTCTGATAGAAGGTGATTTTAAACAAATGAATGCTCGTAGCGTTAATAACATCATTAATAAAGGTGGTACTATATTAAAGAGTGCTCGTTCTAAAGAGTTTATGACTAAGGAGGGACGTGTTACCGCTTACGCGAAAGCGAAAGAAGAAGGGCTAGATGCACTAGTAGTAATAGGTGGAGATGGTAGTTTTACTGGTGCGATGGTATTCTCTCAAGAATTTGGTTTTCCTGTTATGGGAATTCCTGGTACTATTGATAATGATATTTATGGTACATCTTCTACTCTAGGATATGATACAGCACTAAATACCGTGGTAGAAGCGATAGATAAAATACGTGATACGGCCAGTTCTCATAATAGATTATTCTTTGTAGAAGTAATGGGACGTGATGTAGGTCACATAGCTCTCAATGCTGGTGTAGGTGCTGGAGCTGAAGAAATTTTAATCCCAGAAGAAAACTTAGGTAAAGAACGTTTAATAGAAAGTCTTAAAAGATCTAGACTGTCTGGAAAGTCATCTAGTATAGTAGTGGTTGCCGAAGGTGATAAGACTGGTGACAATGTTTTTGAACTTAAGGATTATGTAGAAGAAAACTTACCTGAGTATGAGGTAAGAGTATCTGTATTAGGTCACATGCAGCGCGGTGGTTCTCCATCTTGTTGGGATCGTGTTCTTGCGAGTAGAATGGGCGTAAAGGCTGTAGAAAGTTTACTAGAAGGTAAAACTAATTTTATGGTAGGTATACAAAACACTAAAATGGTTCTTTGCCCAATAGAAAAAGCGGTAAAAGGTGAAACAGATATAGATCTAGAGTTAATACGTGTAAGTGATATTATGACTACTTAAAATAGATTCTAATTACTAGAATAAATAATTAACAGACTCTAACTGTATAAAAGGAGAAAGCAAGAAAATTAATAAAGCAGTTTTTTGCTGCTTTATTAATTACTTAAAAAAGATTATTAAAAAATTTAAATATTAAAAGATGAGTAAAAAACTTAGATTAGGAATTAACGGATTCGGTCGTATCGGTCGTATCGTTTTTAGAGCTACATTAAAGAGAGAAAATGTAGAAGTAGTAGCTATCAATGATCTTGTAGATGTTGAGCAACTTGCATACTTACTTGAATATGATTCTGTACACGGTAAATACGGTGGTACTATTGAAATTAAAGATGGTAATCTAGTTATCGATGGTGTTGAAGTACGTGTAACTAGCGAGCGCGACCCTAAGAACTTAAAGTGGAATGAAGTAGATGTAGATGTTGTTGCAGACTGTACAGGTATCTTTACAGATCTAGATAGTGCACAAGCTCACCTAGATGCTGGTGCAAAGAAGGTAGTAATATCTGCTCCATCAAAAACGGCTCCTATGTTTGTAATGGGTGTTAATGATTCTGAATTAACTGCAGATCATAAGATCGTTTCAAATGCATCTTGTACTACTAACTGTCTTGCGCCTATGGCAAAAATCCTTAATGACAACTTTGGTATCAAAGAAGCATTAATGACTACTATACACGCTGCTACGGCAACTCAACAAACTGTAGATTCACCTAGTAAGAAAAACTACCGTTTAGGACGTAGTGCTTTAAATAACATCATTCCTGCAACTACTGGTGCTGCTGTAGCAGTAACTAAGGTAATTCCAGAATTAGCTGGTAAATTAACAGGTATGGCTTTCCGTGTACCTGTAGTAGATGTGTCTGTTGTAGATCTTACAGTTAAATTGGAAAAAGAAACTAGCATAGAAGAAATTAATGCTGCTTTTGAAAAAGCTTCTAAAGCTGATATGCAAGGTGTAGTAGGTTATACTACTGAGGCTGTTGTATCTCAAGACTTTGTAAGCGATGACCGCACAAGTATCTATGATGCAAGTGCTGCCATAGAGCTTAATCCTACTTTCTTCAAATTAGTAAGCTGGTATGATAACGAGTTTGGTTATTCTAACAAGCTAGTTGACCTAGCAGAGGAAGTTAACTCTTTATAAAATAAATATCAAAGCTGTTAGGTAATCATCTAGCAGCTTTTTTATTTTTACACAAAATTAAACATTACTTATGATCCTCATAACAGATAGTGGTTCTACTAAATGTGACTGGATAGCCATTAATAACGATGGTGAACAGTTATTTAAAGTACGTACTCAAGGTTTAAATCCAGCTATTTTAACCGTTGAGCAGCTACAAGAACGTATTCTAGCTAGTGATGAGCTAGTTGCAGTAAAAGAAAAGGTAGAAAGAGTTTACTTTTATGGTGCAGGATGTGGTACTGAAAAGCCACGTGCTACACTAGAAGATTTACTGCAGTCCTATTTTGATAAGGCAAGCGAGGTAGTCGTGAGAGAAGATACAGCTGCGGCAGTATTTGCGGCGGTAGGAGATAAGCCTGGTATAGTTTGTATTTTAGGTACAGGATCTAATTGTTGTTATTCTGACGGAAAAAAAATCCATCAGAAAGTAGTCTCTCTAGGTTATACAATTATGGATGAGGCTAGTGGGAACTGGTATGGTAAAGAGTTGATAAGAGATTACAGCTTTAAAAGAATGCCAGAAATTATCAGAGAACGTTTTGCAGCAAATTATAATCTAGAATGTGATTATATGAAACGCAATCTATATAAAGAACCTAATCCTAATGCATTTCTAGCTTCTCATGCCGAGTTTATTTTTCAAAATCTAGACGAACCTTATATTAAAAAAGTATTACGTCGCGGATTGAGAAAATTCTCTAGAAATATGATTCTTCAGTTTCATGAAGAGATCAAACAGTACAAAGTGCATTTTGTAGGTAGTATAGCACATTTTGCAGAACGACGTATCAAACAGGTTGCAGACGAGTTTGATTATGAAGTAGGTAATATAGTACGCAGGCCTATAGATGGTTTAGTGAAATACCATATCAATAAATTGAAAGCAAAATAATAATTTCAAATTTATTAAAAACAAAAGCCGTTTCTGTAAAATAGAAACGGCTTTTGTTTTATAAAAATAGATGAATTAGAAGAATTTAATAGATTCTATTTCTAACTTGAAATCTCCTACGATACCTTCGGCCACATAGAAATTATATCTAAGAATGTGCTTTAGAACAGAAAGGTCTACGTCGTGAGCTACTATCTCACCAAACTTTACATGTTGAAAATCTGCAATAGGAAAGTGAACAGTAGTCCAGTTATCTGGTAAAGTATGTATCATAAAACCTATTTTTTCATGTTGCCATCCTTCATTGTATTCTATTTCAAATGCATAAGGACGTCCATCTGTTTTAAGTTTTATTTCTATAGAAGTGTACTGACTTAAATCTTGATCTATTTTATTAGATCTTATGCAGCTCCATGCACTATTATTTATATTTCTTATCGTACCACTATAAGTAATGTGGTTATCATGCTGTTCTATTATACTAGAAGATTTACCTCCAGTTACTCGATCATCAAAGGGCAACCATTGATATCTCAATTGCTCCTTACCAAATGTAATCTCGGTAGGAACGATTTTATTAACTTTAATCATTCAGGGGAATTTAAAATTAGGGGTATGCAAAATTAGTCCACAACTTCACATTATACAAGTTTAACGTTTATTAATCATCAACATTGTATGTCCTAATTGTAAATTTTCCTTAATAAACTATGCTTTTTGTTCCATTATTAATAGTTGTTCAGTGGTAAGATCGTTAAAAAAATAAATAGAATAATCTTTTTCGTTCACTCTATATTCCATTAAGAATTGTAAGTTCTTGAGTTTTCTAAAGTCAACATCATTAACACGCCATTGAGGATAGCCGCCCATTACAATAGGAGCGTTAGTAGGTTTAAAAGTTTCTTTAACCTTCTTGTAAAGTGTCCATGGATGTTGTGGTTCCATGGTCGTTATCGCTTTATGTATGTCTGGAAATCTATGAATTACCTCTTCCCATATAGGTAGACTTTGTTGTTCTATTTTCTCAATATTAGATACTTCTTGTTTTAAGCTAGCAGGTAAATCTTCTGATTTATGTACTACATAGTCATAATTCTTTTTATCATTAAAACCTTTAGTTAGATCTATGTATAAACTTATGGCTACATTATCAAATAGGTAAGTCCCAGTGTATTTAAAAGGGATTTCTTTTTTATTCTGTGGGATAGGATAAATGTCAGTCAGAGGATAGGTATCAAAGTGCATGGTATCCTTTTCTAGTGCATAGGCTTTTAAAACATGAGGCTTTAAAGTATTTGTAATAGTCTCTATCTCTAACTTAGTAATCTCTGTATGTTCTTTTTTACTAGCCATTAAGTTTTCATAATACTTGATGGGTTTACCTAATAATTTTTCTAAATATTTAAACATAATAACCTATTTTAAGATGATTAAAACTAAAAAAGCGCTGATGTAAATCAGCGCTTTTTGAAATAATTATACGAAATATTACTCGTTTTCTTCTGAAGCTTCGTTTTCGTTAGCTTTTTCTGCCGCTTCAGCTTCAGCAGCTGCGGCCGCTTCTTCTTCCTGCTTTACTATTTGTCTTTGAAGAATGTTCAATTGCTTTTGCTTTTCTTTAATAACATCTAGTTCTTTAGAAAGCTCTGCAATGTTTTTCTTAGTTTGAACTAAGAATGGATTCTTATCATCTTTTGCGTTGATAAACTGCAGGTTGTTATCTAGTTGTCTAACCTCATCCTGTATTTCATCACGTCTTTTCTTAAGGTAAAAACGCTCGTTTTTAAAATCGTTTGCATCGCCATTTTCTAGACTTGCTAGTTTGTTTTGATACTTCAACATTTCTGCATCAACAGCACTTAATCCAGCAGCCTTTAATTTTGCATGAAGCAGTTTTTCAAATTTTTCTTGAATCATGCGTTTGTTGTAAGGTACACGACCTATAGCAGCCCATTGTGACATGTGTTGCTCAACATCTGCAAGCATTGCTTTTTTATCATCCTGAGGAATCATTTCTTTTAATGCGTCATAGACTTTCATCTTAGCATCAAAGTTTTCCAGTTCTTCCTTACTGTCTTCTTTCTTTTGAGCGCTTTTCTTATCAAAGAAACCATTACAAGCCTTTTGAAAACGTTTCCAGATCTTATCACTATCTTTTCTAGGGACATGACCTATCTGTTTCCACTCTGCCTGCACACGCTTCATGATTTGAAGACCTTCAGCAAAATTTTCATTGTCTTGATGCTCTTCAGCAATCGCGATCAATTTCATTTTTGCATCTAGATTATCTTGTTGCTCTTTTTTAAGACCTTTATAGAAATCGTTTTTGGCTTTATTGAATTCTCTAGTACCGTTTCTAAACTGGTTCCACAATTCATTGTTTACCGCTTTAGGTGCAGGACCTGTTTTAGTAAATAATTCTCTTAATACATTGATTTCTTCTAGTCTATCCTGCCATTCCTTATGATTTTTAGCCCCTTGGTGCGTAATCTTTTGAATTTCGGCAACGATGTTCTCTTTTACCAGCTGGTTTTGTGCGCTCATTTTATCACGCTCTTCATAATAAGCTTGTCTCTTATCATGAATTATTTTTGTAGCAGCACTGAATTCGTCCCAAATAGGGTCACGCTCTTCCTTAGCAACAGGACCAGCATCTTCTTTCCACATGCGGTGTAGCTCTTGTAACTCTCTAAGGGCTTTATGAATGTTCTCTTCAGCACCTAATTCTACAGCACGAGCTATAATTTTCTTTCTAAACACAAGGTTGCGTTCAAAATCTT
Source organism: Nonlabens sp. (assembly GCF_039941875.1). Lineage (GTDB taxonomy): Bacteria > Bacteroidota > Bacteroidia > Flavobacteriales > Flavobacteriaceae > Nonlabens. The sequence goes on from NZ_JBDVDQ010000007.1 coordinate 98,588, forward strand.
TATCTCTTAACTCCTTACTTAGATCTATATAATCATAGAAATTTTGAGTCGCTAGTCTATAATCTTCCCAAGTAATGTTATAAGCATCGTGTGGTATGTTACCAGTAGCTTTCCATTCATCTTGATAATTATGGAACTTTTTAAATGTAGTTCCTATATTTTCTTCTTGGTTAATCAATTGCTTGATTCCTTCAATGATCTGACGACGCTTTTCAAGATTATCTTCCTGTTGCTTGCGCTTATCTCTTTGAAATTGACCTTTTTGTTTTCTATATAAAGAATGCAGCTCATAGAATTGAGTTGCTAGTTCATTTTTATATTCAAATACTGGTGCTGGCTCATCTTCTACAGGAGGATTTTCTTCTGTAAACTTTGCTTGTGCCTCTTTTTTAGCATCAGCATCTGCAGTTTCAAATGCTTTTTTGATATCATCAGCTTGTGTTCTAAAACTGTTGATAGGGTATTCCTGCATTAACTCTCTTAGCTCTGCAATAAGAGCTGGCATTTCCATAGCATTATAATCCTTTTCAGGGATTTCTTTTACGCTATCATCCTGTGGCTCGTTATCATCTTCATCCACTTCTACGATAGGATCTGCACTGTTTTCTACAGTATCTTTTTCTTCTACGATAGCATCTTCATGAGTAGTAGAGGCATCTTCTACCATTTCTTCTACTTTATTACTACCTTCCTTAATCGGCTCATCATTAGAACCATCACTGTCTGTTGTTTCTTGACCTTCAAGCATTTGCTTAGGCGTGGTAGATTCTTCTACCATTGCATTTTCAAGAGAATCTTGTGCTTCCATATGTACATTATCCATTTCTGGTTGGTTTCCGTCTGCGTTGTGCAGGTTGTCATTCTTATCCATTATCTATTTTTTAATAGTAGTGGCAAGATAAATAGATTTTCTTGAACCACAATTCTATAGCTGTTTACTTATTCCAAAGTTCCCAAGCTTTTTCTGCTTGGTGAACTAACATTTGATATCCGTTAGTAACTCGTGCTCCTTTTTGCTGTCCTAGTTTCATAAACATGGTTAATGCAGGGTTGTACACCAGATCATAAAGAACATGAGATTCATTAAGATATTCATAAGGAATATTAGGTCTCAACTCCACATCTGGCGTTACACCTAGTGGTGTTGTGTTTACGATAAGGCTTACCATTTCCATAACTTCCTTAGTAATAGATTTATAATCTATAGTAAATTCATCTTGTGGATTTCTACTTACAAAGAGATACGGCACCTGTAACGCTTCTAGGGTATAAGCTATTGCCTTAGACGCACCGCCAGTCCCTAAAATCAATGCATTTTTTTGAATAGGAAGAAAAGGCTCCAGACTTTTTCCAAATCCATAGCAGTCCGTATTGTGACCTGTCCATACATTATCTTCTATAGTGACCGTATTTATCGCGCCTATTGTTTTTGCCTCATCACTTAACACGTCTACTACTTTTAGCATATCTTCTTTATAAGGTATGGTCACATTAAGACCTCTTATAATTTCAGGTTTGCCATTTGTGGTGCGAGAATCTTTGTTGTAGGTTACGCTTTCGCGAAAGCGAGACAGCAAAAACTCTCTACTCATTTCAAAGTTTCTATAATGATGATCATCCAACTTTAAATTCTCAAATTTTTCTGAGAAGTAGGCACGTGAAAAACTATAATCTAGTCGTTCTCCTACTAATCCAAAAACACTAGATGGGATTTGCTTTATTTCCATAACGGTCTAATATGTATACACTTAAAAAACCTATGACAACCATTATTATGGCTATCCAGGTGTGAGTTTCATTAATTTCTGGCCAGTATCGGCTGTAGTTTTCTAATATTTTTTTACCACTAGCATCTATGGCTATACTGCCTGTATTTGTTAGTTGATAAATTTCTTTTTTCCATGGCCATACTACGCCCAAAGAACCTGCGATAAAACCTATAATCATAGCATTAGTCTCATTGCGATAGTGTTTAATAGTCCAGCCTAAGAGATGAGAAAGGCTGATAAGACCTACTATAGAACCTAGAACAAACGAGGTGAGAATAGCCAGCATATCCATGTGCAATGGATCATACCACCATGAAAAATCACCTTGTACAACAGCTACCATAGTATCAAAAAAAGTATTGATACTGTCTACTAATAATAAGACATAATTACCTAAAAGGATAAGTATAAAACTACCACTGAGACCAGGTAAGGTCATCCCAGATATACTCACCATACCGCAAAAGAAGACAAATATAAGATTGGGATTTTCTCTAGCAGGATCGAGTAGGGAAGTGCCGACACCTATGGTTATACCTATGATAAGAATTATTACATTATTACGTGTCCATTCTCCATAACTTCTAGATATATAATAAATAGAGCCCAATATCATACCGAAGAAAGTAGCCCATACGAGTATAGGGTAGTACTGGATCAATAGATCAAAACCTTTACTAACAGTAAAATAGCTAAGTGCTTCTCCTAGAATTAATAAGGTTAAGAAACGTCCATTTATATAATGGAAAAATGTCGCATACCTTCCAGAAATAAGTAATTTAAAAGCTTTGAGATTAAGTTTTTGAAGCGAGTAAATAAATTCTTCATAAAAACCACCTACATATGCAACCACACCACCACTTATACCAGGAACCTTATTTGCGGTTCCCATTGCTACTCCTTTTAGAATAAGGAATAGTTTATCGGTAAAGCTTCTCGTGGATTGTCTCAATTATGCTGGTTTTTTATTTGCCCATTTTTCTAACGCCAGTATCAATAAAAAGCCTGTGATGGTAAGTAAAATTACATATAATATTTGTGGATCTCCATTAAATGAAGAAGGTGATATGCTTTTTTCTAAAAACGGTACTTCTACACCATGACTATCTATACGTGTCTTAATGACTTGTTTCCAAGGCCATAATTTATTTAAAGAACCTATCATAAAACCAGTTAGTAAGGCTAGGGTTAGATTCTTCTGATTTTCAAATAACCAAGTTAATATTCTAGAAAAGACTTTTAATCCCACTATACAACCCATGGCAAATAGGAATAGATTCACAAAATAATCCCATGCCGCTGTCCAGTCACCAGCTAGAACAGCTTCTAGAAATCCGGATATAGAACCTAAAACGGTTTTATAACTACCTAATAGTAATAGTAGAAAAGCTCCAGAGACTCCAGGTAAAATCATAGCTATAATGGCTATAAAACCAGAAAATATAATGTACCACCAGCTATCTGGAGACCCTAATGGCTCTGCTATAGTAATGTAATAAGAAATGACTGTACCTATAATTATAGCTATTATAACGGCTAGATTCCATTTAGTAATTTGTTTACCTATATAGAGAACACTAGCTAGCACCAGTCCAAAGAAAAACGCCCATACTAATACAGGAAAGGTGTGCAGTAAATAGGTGATAAGCTTAGATAGACTTAATATGCTTATAGCTATACCAGCGAGTAGATTTAATAGAAAACCAAGGTTATATTTTACAAAAGTGTTCTTAAATCCTATTTTAAAGAAGTCTTTAAACACATGAAGATCAAGACTATCTATGGTTTTAATTAATTCTTCATAAATACCTGTAATAAATGCGATGGTACCACCAGAAACTCCTGGAACAACATCTGCCGCGCCCATGAGTAGTCCTTTTAATACGGTAGTGATATTTTTATTTAAAGACATAATGGTTGTTTAAAATGAAATCCCAAGTGTTTGAAGCTTGGGATTTAAAATAGTTATATAAGAAAGAACGGTTTATCTATGAATAGTCTGTGTTCTATCTGGACCTACACTTACTACTTTGATAGGAATTTCTAATTCTTTTTCTAAGAAGTCTATGTATTCGTTTAATTCTTTAGGAAACTGAGAAGGTTCTCTCATCTTAGTAAGATCTTCTTTCCAGCAGTCAAACTCAGAATAAATAGGTTTTACATTTTCTGGCTCTATGTTATAAGGTAAGTGATCGATTACTTCTCCTTTATATTCATAAGCTGTACAGATTTTAAGTTTATCAAAACCAGAAAGTACGTCACCCTTCATCATCATTAATTGAGTTACCCCATTTACTTGACAAGTGTATTTAAGAGCTACTAGATCTAACCATCCACATCTACGTGCACGACCAGTTACAGCGCCAAATTCGTGACCTACCTTTGCCATTTCTGCACCTACTTCATCAAAAAGCTCTGTAGGGAATGGTCCACTACCTACACGAGTTGTGTATGCTTTAAAGATTCCATAAACTTCACCTATTTGATTAGGCGCAACACCTAGACCAGTACATGCTCCAGCAGCAGTGGTGTTAGAAGATGTTACAAATGGATATGTACCAAAGTCTATATCTAATAAAGATCCTTGAGCACCTTCTGCAAGAATAGTTTTACCATTCTTTTGTGCTTTTTGTAAATACTCTTCAGAATCGATGAAAGTAAGTTCTTTAAGCAATTCTACTGCTTTAAAGAATTCTTCTTCCATCTCTACAAGATTGTATTGAATATCTACATTGTGAAAAGCAATAAGTTCTTCATGCTTGTTAGCAAGAGCTCTATATTTTTCTTTCCAGCTATCTAGTTCTAGATCACCTATTCTAATACCATTACGACCTGTCTTATCCATATAAGTAGGGCCTATTCCTTTAAGTGTAGATCCTATCTTTGCCTTTCCTTTAGATGCTTCAGATGCTGCATCTAATAAACGGTGTGTAGGTAAGATGATGTGAGCCTTTCTTGAAATAATTAATTTGCTCTTGATATCTAAATCAAATTGTTTTAACCCATCCAGTTCTTGTATAAATACTACAGGGTCTATAACAACACCATTACCTATTACATTAGTAGATTTCTCATGAAAAATACCTGAAGGAATAGTTCTTAATACGTGTTTAATACCGTCAAATTCTAGGGTGTGTCCAGCGTTTGGACCACCTTGAAATCTTGCAATAATGTCATAATTAGAAGTTAGAACATCTACAATTTTACCTTTTCCCTCGTCGCCCCATTGAAGACCGAGCAATAAATCTACTGCCATTTTTACTGTTTTTCAGTTGTGTTTTTAACGCCGTAAAAGTATAAAGAATGATTGGTAATCTTTACATTAAATACCTCTTCAATTGTCTTTTTTATCGACTCTATTCTTGGATCGCAAAATTCGATCACTTCACTCGTATCTGTAAGAATTAAATGATCATGCTGTCTATCAAAATATGACTTCTCATAGTGCGATTGATTTTGACCAAATTGATGTCTTCTTACCAGCTTACTTTCTAATAATAATTCTATGGTATTGTAAAGCGTAGCGCGGCTTACACGGTAGTTTTGCTCTTTCATTTTACCGTACAATGACTCCACGTCAAAATGATCTTCACTAGCGTAAATCTCGTCTAATATCGCATAGCGTTCTGGTGTCTTGCGATGCTTGTTTTCACTTAGAAATTGAGTAAAAACATTCCTTACTATTTCCTGCTCTTTTTCCAGGGTGTTAATAATTTCACTCATATTTTATGATCTGGTTACCTTATCGATACCATTTAATTTATTTAGGTTTTGTATAAGAGAAGTCAGTAAATTCTTATTAGGAACTACTACTGTAATTTCTCCCGTAAATATTCCATGATTACTATTAAAAGAAATATTTCTAATATTCACATGCATACTCTCTGAAATGAGTTTGGTAATATCTTGTACCAGTCCCATTCTATCTATACCAGTTAATTTTAATTCTGCTTTATACTCTCTTTGAGTAGAATCTATCCATTTGGCACTTATAATTCTGTAAGCAAATTTACTTTGCAAACTTATGGCATTAGGACAGTTATTCTTATGTACTTTTATCCCTTCGCTCACCGTGGTAAAGCCGAAAACAGAATCACCAGCAATAGGATTACAACACTTAGATAAGGTATAATCTAGTGTAGCACCTTCTTTTCCAAATACTAGAGCATCATAATTCTCTGTTACCTCTTCTTTGTTAATATCAGGATTTTCCTTCGGTTTTCTAATTTTATTTTTAAGAAAGGAGTAGAGCGCATTACTACGGCTACTCGCATATTCCTTAATAGCTTTATTATCTATCGTTCCATTTCCTACTCTATAAAACAGATCGTGACTTGTTTTTAACTTAAAGAAAGTAACCATCTGGTTAACACTAGTCTCATCTAAGTTGATTTTTTGAGATTTTAATTTTCTTACTAAAATCTCTTTACCATCTGCAGCGATAAGCTTTTGATCTTCCTTAAGTGCACCCTTTATTTTTGCCCTAGCTCTTGCCGTGGTAGCATAATCTAGCCAGTTTTTGGTAGGTTTTTGATTTTCAGATGTAATAATATCTACTTGATCACCACTCTTTAATTCATGAGATAGTGGTACTAGTTTACCATTAACACGTGCACCACGAGTGTGCAAGCCTACTTCTGTATGTATAGAAAAAGCAAAGTCTAGAGGTGTAGAGTTTTTAGGTAATGATTTTAATTCTCCCTTTGGTGTAAAGACAAATATCTCTTTACTGTAAAGATTCAGTTTAAATTGCTCTACAAAGTCTACGGCATTGCCATCTTGATTTTCTAGAGCTTCTTGAAGTCTATTTAACCATTCTTCTAGACCGTCTTCTTTACTACCTTGTTTATATTTATAATGTGCAGCATAACCTTTTTCGGCTATTTCATGCATACGCTCAGATCTTATTTGTACTTCTACCCATCTACCATCAGGTCCCATTACAGTGATGTGTAATGCCTCATAACCTGTAGATTTAGGAGAACTTATCCAGTCTCTTAATCGTACCGGATTAGGTGTAAAGTGGTCTGTAACTACAGAGTAAATTTTCCATGCAAGAAACTTCTCGTTTGCTCGATCACTTCTAAATATGATACGCACCGCAAACTTATCGTACACCTCATCAAAGGTGACTCCTTGCTTTAACATCTTGCGACGTATGGAAAAAACAGATTTAGGTCTACCAGAAATACGGTATTCTAGACCTTCTCTTTGTAAACTGTCATCTATAACATGACTAAAATCTTCTATATATGCTTTTTGTTCTTCTTTACTCTCTACTATGGATTTTTGAATATCATTAAAAACCTCTGGTTCTGTATATTTTAAACCTAGATCTTCTAACTCTGTTTTAATATTATATAAACCTAGTCTGTGAGCAATAGGTGCATAAATATATAAAGTCTCACTCGCTATTTTAACCTGCTTATAATCAGGCATACTGTCCATAGTCTGCATGTTGTGCAGCCTGTCTGCTATCTTAATAATAATAACACGTATGTCATCATTAAGAGTAAGCAACATCTTACGGAAGTTTTCTGCCTGTTGAGATATATCTGCATCCTTTTTAAGATGCGCTATTTTAGTAAGTCCATCTACTATGCGTGCTATGGTCTCACCGAATAGTTGCTCAATATCAGATAACGTGTACTTTGTATCTTCTACAACGTCATGTAGTAACGCTGCAGCGATGGCAGTGGCATCTAGACCTATCTGTTTAGCAACTATTTTTGCAACTGCGATAGGGTGAAAGATGTAGGCCTCTCCAGATTTACGGCGCTGTGGTGCGTGTGCCTCCACCGCGATGTCAAAAGCCTTTCTAATCAGCTTTTTATCTTCGTCAGTGAGCATTTGATAACTTATCTTTAAAAGGTCCTTATAACCTTTAGCTATCTGCTTGTTTTCTTCTTTAATCTCGACATCAGTCATATATAGTAAAGTTAAGCTACTTTGTGGATATGAGCAATTATTTTATGCTTTCTAGAAAGGTATTTTTATTCCGCTTTCGCGAAAGCGGAACAACCATCCATCACTTCTTATTTATAAACGCCTATCATAACACCAAAATTCCCATCCATTTGTTTTATGTTATTATCTAAATCGTAAACTCTAGATACAAATCCATCTAGGTACAAAGCATTTTTACAACCTTGTTTTTTGAAGAATGTAGCCAGGTCATAGAAGTTTATTTTTTCCTTAGCAAGAGCAAAAAGTAATTTGCCGTCTGGTAAAATGCCGACTGCATTGCGTATGTGAACATTTTTTGAACCTTCATTAAATGCTTTATGTATTTTTCCATCTATCACAAGCATAGGACCAGACTGTGTAGCATATTTTAAATCTTTGATATTGATGGATGTACTGGATAGTATAATGGGCGATCCATTTTTATGAATCCCAAAAACTCCATTAGGTTGAAGGTAAAAATTACCATAGGCCTCTTGCACCGTGTCTAATTCTTTAATTACATGACTATTTTCTATATACAAACCCTGCGGTGAGTGGTCTTTTAAATACATACCGCCGTTCATAGCATAGATAAGTTTCTGGTCTTTAAGTTTTAAGTGCTTTTCAAGGTTTTTAAAAGTGTTGATTTGGTTTCCTGTTTCATCTTTCCAGTAAAAGGCTAGGTTTTCATTTTCTAAGTCTACAGTTTTTAAATGGAATCTAGCATCCTTAATAATCATTTCTTCTTTTTGTTGAGCAAAAGAATGGAAGAGTAGGCTAAGACTAAGACTTAAGATAAAGTAGTTAATTTTCATATCACAGGATCAAGGTTCTAAATTTATAAGAAAAATCTGCCAAATGGTAGAGTATTTCTTAGATTTTTGTTAAGCTTTTATGATCTCAATTTATAGATAAGATTTATGCTCTATTTTGTCATCCTATTAAACTTTACCCTATACAAATGAAAAGAATTATTATAACTAGTATGTTGCTATCGCTCGTTTTACTGTCGAGTAGTTGTAAAACGACTAGAGATGCCGTTGCTGCAAAAAGTAAATCACCTACAGAAAAAAGTAGTAAGAAGAAACCTAAGTTTAAATCGTATTCTAAAGTTATTACAAGCGATGCGGTAACTGATGACGGTTTATTTAAAACGCACCAAGTAGACGAAGATTTTTTCTATGAGATCCCAACTGACTTATTAGAAAAAGACATGTTATGGGTTACTCGTATAGCACAAATCCCTTCTAATTTAGGTGGTGGTTATATGAATGCTGGAAGTAAGACTAACCAGCAAGTAGTGTCATGGCAGCGTTTTCAAGATAAGATTTTACTTAAAGTTAAGTCTTATTCTGAAGTAGCACTGGATGAAACTGCGGCTATTAACAACTCGGTTAAGGTAAATAATTATGAGCCTACTATGTATGCGTTTGATATACAGGCTTTCAGTAAAGATTCTACAGCTGTAGTAGTTAATGTGACTAAGTTTTTTAACTCTGATGTTCCTTCTATAAGTGGTTTAAATCCTAGATTGAGAAAACAATATAAAGTAAGAAGTCTGGATAAGAGCAGGAGTTTTATCAACTCGGTAAAATCGTTTCCAGAAAATATAGAGGTAAAGCAAGATTTTACATTCACAGCATCAGAGCCGCCATCTAACGGATCTGTAGGTTCTATAAGTATGCAAGTAAATCAATCTATGATTTTACTTCCAGAGGTAGCTATGCAACCTAGATTATATGACCCACGTGTAGGTTTCTTTACCGTAGACCAAATAGATTATTCTAGTCAGGCTCTCAAAGCAGACGAGAAAACGTACATACGTAGATGGAGACTAGAGCCTAAAGATCCTGAGGCTTATGCTCGTGGTGAGTTAGTAGAGCCTGTAAAACCTATCGTTTACTATTTAGATCCTGGAACACCAGAGAGTCTTAAAGAATATATCAAACAGGGAATTGAAGACTGGCAGAAACCATTTGAAACCGCAGGATTTAAGAACGCCATTATTGCAAAAGATGCGCCTACACTTGAAGAAGATCCAGAATTTAGCCCAGAGGATATACGTTATTCCGTAGTGCGTTATGTAGCAAGTACCACGCGTAATGCGGTAGGTCCATCGGTAAGTGACCCACGTAGTGGTGAGATAATAGAAAGTGATATTATATGGTACCACAACCATTTAAGATCTTATAGAAATAGGTATTTATTAGAAACTGGTGCTGCAAACCCAAATGCAAGAACTCTAGATACAGACGCAAAGGAAATAGGAGAGATGATGCGCCAGGTAATAGCGCATGAAGTAGGTCATGCATTAGGTTTTCCTCATAACATGGCAGCTAGTTATGCTTATAATGTAGAAGACTATAGAAATGGTGAGTTTACTCAAAAGAATGGTATCGCAGCGAGTCTTATGGATTATGCACGTTACAACTATATAGCACAACCAGGTGATAAGAACATAAGATTTGTACGCCAGATGGGACCTTATGATCATTATGCTACTAACTGGGGTTATAGGGTTATACCTAACGCAACATCTCCAGAACAAGAAACGGCAACGTTGAATAGCTGGATTATGGAAAAGGCAAACGATCCGGTATATAAATTTGGTCGTCAGAGCAGTAGATTTGATCCGCAATCGCAAACTGAGGCTATAGGTAACGATCCTATTAAAGCGAGTACATATGGTGTGAAAAACTTAAAGTACGTTGCTTTAAATTTACCAGAATGGACCTCACAAAAAACTGATAATTATGACGATCTTCAAGAGCTTTACAGAGAACTTTTAGGTGTGTATTCTAGATATGTAGGTCATGTAGTGACTAATGTAGGTGGTGTTAATGAAGACCTTAAAAAACCTACACAGTCGGGAACAGTGTACCGTACGGTAGATAAAAAAACGCAAAAAGAGTCGGTAGAGTGGATTAAGAATAACGTGATAGAAACGCCTACATGGTTAGTAGATAAGAAAATCGTTCAAAACATAAATCCAGATGGTTACTTTGATGTGCTTAGGTCTGTACAAGTAAGACACCTAAATAGTCTTTTAAGTCACGATCGTATAGGTAGATTGATCAATTCTGAGACTGTGGACACAGATTATTACAGCGCACTAGATATGTTACAGGATGTAAGAAAAGCAGTGTTTTCTAGTGCTAAAGTAGATATTTACAAGAGAAATATTCAAAGAGCTTATGTGGATAGATTAAACTATCTAATGACAGAAACTCCTAGACGTTCTGGTTATAATGTAGCGCAAAGTGATGTGAGAGCGCTAGTAAGAGGAGAGCTTAAAACGTTACAGTCTACTTTACGCAGTAAAAGAAATGCTTCATCTAGTAAGGTAAATCGTTACCATTATGAAGACCTTTTAGCTCGTGTAGATTTAATTTTGAATCCTAGATAGAGGTCATACTTATTTTATTATTTAAAAAGCAATCTGAGAAGGTTGCTTTTTTTGTGTTCCGCTTTCGCGAAAGCGGAATAAATATCCATCTAACGAGATACTTTTTTAGTATTGATATAATGAAAAGCATAAGAGGCTATAAAACCAATGAGCGCAAATATGGAAAGCATTAAAAATACTTTTTGAAAGCCCAATTCTCCAGGATAATTGTCTAATAAAATACCTATAACAGGTCCCATAAAAATATCTGGAGTAAATCCTACTATAGACATTAAACCTACTGCGGTACCTGTGACAGCCATAGGTATTTTACCTTCTTGTATAGCAGAGAAATATAGGGTTCTAAAGGCATAAACACCTGTTGCAACAGTGATAATGGTAAAACCAAAAAAGAGCGTGGTATGAGGTTCTATCTGGCCAGAAGCAAATAGTAGAGCGCCTAGAATGGTTATTGCAAAGCTTATAATCATCATTAGAGAAGAGCGAGTTTTATCTGCTAGTACACCTATGATAATACCTATAATAATACGTATACCTAACAGATTACTGCCTATCGCAGCAGACTCTGTCTTACTATATCCCATGACCTCGTTTGCATATTGTGAGTATATGTCGGTAATTTTATAACCTGTGTAAGCACAGAGAATAATGACCATTAATAACCATACCGATGGGATTTTTAAAACGGCTATATAATTTTTAAGAACTTGTCTATTAGATATTTTAGGAGACTGTTTCCTATCACTGTTATGGTCCTTTAAAATGAAAATTAATAATAAAGCTATTAGTGCTACGATTATAGAAGTTATAATGACTACATATTGATAAGCACTTTTACGCTCCAATAGACTTGCGGTTTCTGTTCCATCTATAAAAACGACAGATAATATAAGAATACCTAACCATCCGAATGCAAAGGAGACTAAACCGCGACCGCCATCTAGTAGTCCAAAAGCTAAACCTTGTCTAGATGTACCGCCCCAAACTCTAGTTGCTTTAATCATCGCTGCCCAAAATAAAAATATGGTAGTAAATCCCCAGTATCCATAAAGTATAGTCAGTCCTAAATAGGAAGGATAAGTAGACATATAAATACCGCCTAGTGAGGTAAGGAGTAAAGAAATGGCCATGAGGTAACGCGGCTGGTACTTATCTGCAAGGCTACCACCTATGAGGTAAGATACAAATGCTACTATGCCGTATATGGAGAAACAGGCTCCTAGCTCTAGGTTAGTGAGTTCAAAAACGTCTAAGACGGTAGGTCTAAAAATACGTGCTAGTACAAAAGGAAGTATAAAATTTGCTTCTCCTGCTAGAATGAGGAGAATGATATTAATTAATTTTTGTCCTTTACTTAAAATATGAATTCTATTTAGGGTAAATGTAATAAATAGTTATCACAGATTATAAAGCATAAAAAAAGGCTACTTGTTATAAGTAGCCTTTTTTTAAACGGAGGATGTGTTCTTATAATGTAAATGACTTATAAAAAGTATTTCCTGCAGATTTCATTATGATAAAATAATCTCCTTTTTTATCTGGAGATAATTGAAATATACGCTTCAAATTAGAAGAGTTAGAAATCGCTTCTTGATGTATCAACTCATCGTTGTAATAAATGTTCACGTCCAGGACTTCGTCAGTAGAGGCTAGTTGAGAGATAAATAATTGATTTTCTCTAGTAACTGCTACGGGCTTGTAAAAAGTATTTTCTACAGAGAATTTTACGATACCATTTGTTACATTAAAAGATTTAGTAAGGATCTCACAGTCTTTATTTAATTCAATACTGTAGGTTCCGTTTTCTAAAGTAGTTAAATCAAACTGTTGTGTGTAATTACCGTTTTCTTTAATCTTCTCACTATATAAAGTAATATCATCTGCATCTTTAATAGTCAGTTGATGTCCTTTTTTCACGTCGTTAAATTGTACTACAGTAACACTTTTAGGTGGTACGATAGATGTTGCGTTTGCTGCATAGCCTGTTAACACGGTTAACATAAGTGCTATAAATAATAGGTTTTTCATTGTTTTCATCTTGTTAATATTTTAATGATGATTTACATGACAAATGTAGAACAGTATACAAGTTTAGAAAACATCGTATTTGACCATATTGTATACTATATTAACTTTATTAAAACATCTATAACGTTATAGTGTGAATATAGTGTATTTTAAAGGCTAAATGCCGTTTTTATTATTGCTCAAAATGATCGTTTTATTCTCTATTGATTCCTTATTTTCGTAGCAAACTACCCTAATTATATACAGTATGTTTATGGACTATTTCTATTTAATAAGGAAGAACTATAGAGAGTAGATAAAGTAAAAGATGTACTAATATCTATATCAATAGAAAGAGTGAGCTCATTTACTAGATCAATTAGAGAAATGAGGCAAAAAGAAGGGAAGGCGAGAAGAAGAGAAGGCGAGAAAGAGAGATAATGATTACAAATAGAAGCACAGTGAAGAAATGAGAAAAGAGACACGGCTAACTATTACGTATTTTTAAATAAATTAGTTAACTACTGCTTAGAGAGGTGTTAAATTTTAAACAGAAAAATAAAGACATAAAAAAAAGGCTACTTAAAAAAGTAGCCTTTACCTAAAATTTTATTATTCCCTATAAAGTAAATGTCTTATAAAATGACTTCCCTGCAGATTTCATTATGATATAATATTCACCTTTTCTATCTGGAGATAATTGAAATACACGTTTTAGATTAGATGAGTCAGAAATAGCTTCTTTATGTACTAATTCATTGTTATAGTAAATCAACACATCAAGAACTTCGTCATTTGAGCTTAGTTGAGAAACAAATAACTGATCATTTCTTTTAGTTGCTACAGGCTTGTAAAAAGTCATTTCTGTAGAAAGATCTACGATTCCGTTTTCTACATTAAAAGTTCTAGTCAGTACTTCGCTATCCTTATTTAATTCTATAGTATAACTACCATTTTCTAGAGTAGTTAAATCAAATTGTTTTGTATAATTTCCAGTTAAACTAATTGTCTCGTTATATAAAGTAATGTTAGCGGCATCTTTAATAGTTAATTGATGTCCTTTTTTAACATTGTCAAATTGTACTACAGTTACACTTTTAGGTGGTACGATAGATGTTACGTCTGCTGCATAGCTTGTTAATACGGTTAACATAAGAGCTACAAATAATAGGTTTTTCATTGCTTTCATCTCGATAATATTTTAATGATGATTTACATGACAAATGTAAGATGCTATGCAAGCACAGAAAACAACATATTTGATCTAATTATATGGTAAATTAACTTTATTGATTTAGCTATAACGTTATAGTGTAAATATACTATAATATTGAGTTTAAAATAGCGATATTTGTAGTCTCTAAAATCATTGTTTTGATCAAAATTTTACTGGATGTTATATAAGAAAGCTACTTTAAAAAAAATACAGCCAGAATTCGGTGGTTCTGTGTTTGTTCAAAAAAGCACAACAGAAAGAGGTGATAATAAGCCTTTCTGGCATTTTCATCCAGAGATAGAGCTTGTATATGTAAATGAAGGAAAAGGAAAACGACATATAGGTAATCATATGTCTTATTATAATGACAGTCAGTTACTACTTATAGGTTCGATGTTACCGCATATAGGTTATACAGATAGACCCAATCATGGATCTGAATTATTGGTACAGTTTCTTCCTGATTTTTTAGGAGAAGGCTTTTTCACCGTACCAGAAATGGCACCTATTAAACAGTTATTTGAACGTGCAAAGAATGGATTGCTTTTTAAGAAGGATACTATAGAACGATTAGGTACACAAATACACGATTTAAATGATGTACATGGCTTTGAAAGAACTATTCTTTTATTAAAAATATTACATGATCTAGCCACTACTGATGATTATGAGGTTTTAAATGCAGAAACCTTCACTTTTGAAACAGAACTGCAAGACAACTCGAAGACCGAGGTAATATATAAGTACATTAATCAGAATTATAAAGAGCAAATACCTCTAGAAGAAATAGCTAGTAAGGTAAGTATGACGGTTCCTGCTTTTTGTAGGTATTTTAAAAAGACATCTGGTAAGACCTTTACTAAAATAGTAAATGAATATAGAGTTGTGCATGCCACAAAACTATTATCAGAATCTCAAATGAGTATAACTGAGATTTGCTTTGAGTGCGGCTTTAATAATTTTTCTCACTTCAACAAGATTTTTAAAGAATTTACAGGAAAGAGTGCTAGTAAATACCGCAAAGAATTAAAACAGATTTTGAATTAATAAAAAAGCATGCTAAGTCTTTAGACCCAGCATGCTTATAATTAATTACGTTTTAGTCTTTATACTAATTATGGACAGGTTTCTACAGTAACACTTATTTCTACTATGTAATAGGTATTTTCTACAGTATTATCAACTCTTACAAAGAAGGTCTCTGTTTCTATAGTGTTCATAAATGGAACAGTACTATCTATAGGATTGGTTTCTGTATCAGCATCTGCCTCAGAACTGTAGTAGGTAATATCTATTAAGTTATTGTCTTCTTGTAAAATTTCATAGATGCAGTTATCGTATTCATTCAAAGTCAATTCTGTAAAACCTGGTGTAGCAACATCTTCACACTTTGTAAAGTTAAAGTCATAACAATCATCATTTGATACATTACAGTATTTGTGAATGATCAGCTCATCTAGTCCGTCAGTAAGCCTCATGGAATCTGAATCTAGAATTTCAGCTTTCCAGTTGCGGTTAAATTGAGTTTCTGTATCAACATCAGCACTTAGACTTATGTTTACATGTAATTGACTTTCTATCATGATAGATGTCCATGACCCTGTCGCTGTATCAGAATAGTAACTAAAGTTCATCACTCCATTTTCTACAAAGAATGAGCCTCCTAGGTAGTCATTAGAAGAGGTTTTAGAATAACCTACTTCCCATACACATTCATCTAGTAAACCCTGACAGTAACGTATAAGTTCTAATTCTTCATCGATACAATTATCTATACTCTCTTTTAATTGCTCATTAGTATTGATATCAATAGCAGTTCCATCTGTTAAGGTAGCAGAGATAGGGTAGCTTATACTTATTGAGTTGGTGCTAGGTAAAACATCTAAAAAATCACGAAAGGCTTGATTTCCTATAATAAAGGTATTAGCTATTTCCATATCGTTTGAGTTGTAGGTAAATACGTTTATAGGGTATATTACCTGAATACATGAGATAGTTTCTTCATCAGTTTCAGCATCTCCAGATACGTCAGTTAGCAATTCATATAATTCAGAATCAACTGCTATTAAATCTTTTGTTATAGTGTCATCAAAATCTTCATACGTACAGGAAACTATACTTAATACAGTTATGAGCAAAAGGATAATTTTTTTAAGGTTTTTCATAGCTTATAATTTAGGTTACATCTTATAGTATAAAAGCTATCGTAATGGTTGCGTCTCAGTGCACATGATTGTATGAGATAAATTCTTAAAAGCATTAACGATTCGTACCTCCTTTGTTAATAGACTTTTAATAGCTTGTTAATTAAAGATTATAATGAGAAGTCTTGATTTTTTATTAACGCAATTACAGTAATTCGTCTCATACCTTTAAATAAAAAAAAACTATGAGTACTAACGTAACTACTATAAATCCAACAACAGGTAAAGAGATTAAAACCTATGAATTAATGACAGAAGAACAGACCATGAAAGCTGTTGAAAAATGTCATGACGCTTTTACTAAATGGAAAGCTACTCCTATAGAAGAAAGAGGTAAAATCATTCAGAAAATCGGTGAAAAATTCAAAGAGCATAAAGAAGAGTTTGCACAATTAATGACCGAAGAAATGGGTAAGATTATAGCCCATGGTAATGATGAATTAGATCTTTGTGCAGCAATTTGTGACTATACCGCAGCAACAGGAGCAAAGGAACTTGCAGATGAAGAAAAAGAACTAGCCGGCGGCGGTAAAGGAATTGTTTCTTACTCACCTCTAGGTGTTATATATGGTATACAACCATGGAATTTCCCAGCTTACCAAGTAGTGAGATATTCCATTGTAAATTTAATGGCAGGTAACGGTATTTTGCTCAAACATGCAGCAAATGTTACCGGTAGTGCATTAAAGCTGAAAGAGATTTATGAAGAAGCTGGATTACCTAAAGATTTATTTACAGTTCTTATTATTGATCATGATGTAAGTGAAAAAATCATTGAACACGATCTAGTAAGAGGTGTAACTTTTACTGGTAGTGCAGGTGCCGGCCGTAAAATAGGAGAGCAATCTGGTAAGGCTATTAAGAAGACTGTATTAGAGCTAGGTAGTAACGATGCGTATATCGTACTAGAAGACGCAGATGTAGAACTAGCAATAAAAAGTTGTACCGAAGGTCGTATCTATAATAATGGTGAAACCTGTGTTGCTGCAAAAAGATTTATTGTAGTAGACGCTGTTTATGATCAATTTAAAAAAGGCTTTGTAGAAAGCATGAAGAATATAAAATTAGGAGATCCTACAGATGAGAACACTCAATTAGGACCTATGGCGAGAAAAGACTTGAGAGAGAAAATTCACAATCAGGTTAAAGAAAGTATAGAAAACGGCGCTGAGGTATTGTGTGGTGGTGAAATACCTGAAGGTGATGGATATTATTACCCATCTACAGTTTTAGGAAATGTAAAACCAGGACAACCTGCGTATGATGACGAGTTATTTGGACCGGTTGCTTCATTAATAAAGGCAAAAGACCAGGACGATGCCATGCGCATAGCAAATGACAGTCGTTTTGGACTAGGTGGTGGAATATTCAGTAAAGATGAAGATAAAGCAATAGAGCTAGCTCAAAATCACTTTGACACAGGTATGGTGTTTATCAATTCATTTGGTATTGCACAAGTAGACATGCCATTCGGTGGAGTTAAAGATTCAGGTTTCGGTAGAGAACACGGAGGATTTGGTATTAAAGAATTCGTTAATGCAAAAGGAATAAGTATTTTAAAATAATGATTGAACATTGTCCAGTCCTAAATAACCGATACAGATTATTAAAGGATTAAATTTATTATTTAAATCTCAATGAAGCTAGCTTCGTTGAGATTTTTTTGATTTGTATGTTTTTCTTGTTAATTGATTTTGTTTGTGCATTTGAATAGGTGTAAGCATATGATTAGAACAGTGTGGTCTGAATGAGTTATATATTTCAATAGATTCTTCAACGAGTGTTTTTTTTAGCTCTATGTTTTGGATGTTTTTATTAATAAAGAACTCTTGTTTTAAGATTCCATTGATTCTTTCTGCAATAGCATTTTCATAAGGATCATATTTTTCGGTCATGCTTGGTTTAATACTGTTTTTATCTAATAAAGCTTGATACTCATTTGAGCAATATTGAAGTCCTCTGTCAGAGTGATGGATCAACGGGCTGTCTTTATAGCTTCTCTCATTAAGTGCCATTTCTAATGCTTGAAGTGAACCTTCTACCGATAGACTTTTGGATACATTATAACCGACTATCTTTTTTGAATAGGCGTCTGTTATCAATGCTAGGTAAGATGGATTCTTTCTGGTTCCTATATAGGTAATATCACTTACCCATATCTGTTCCGGTCTGTTTATATCCATAGAGCTAACTATGTTCTTATGCTTCCTAAACCTATGATGAGAATCAGTTGTTATATGATAGCTTCGTTTAGGTTTTATAAGCATATGATTAGCTCTAAGTATTCTAAAAAGTTTATCTCTTCCCACGTTTAATTCAGAGAGCTGTTTTTCTAGTTTGTGATATAATTTCCTAGTCCCTATTCTACGCATCACACGACGCACATTATTAACTAAGGCAATTACCTTTTGTGCTGTACGTTGATTGTGAGCTCTTTTTCTTAGAGCTCTATAATAAACCTGTCTGCTAAGCCCAAGTAAGTTACAGGCAGAAACTATTGTTTCTTTGTGTTCTTTTTTAAAGTTTTCGATAACTCGGGCTTGTAATTTTTTCTGATCTCAATGTCGTATTCTTTTTCTGCCATATCAACAAGCATATCAAAAATAATTACTTTCTTATCTGCTCGTTCTACTAGATGTTCTGCTCTTGCTTTCTGCTTTTCAAGCAACTTGACTTTTGCTTCTA
>NZ_JBDVDQ010000008.1:0-9967 GCF_039941875.1 Nonlabens sp.
TTTATACTATGTCCCATTCTGATATAGCAACATACTAAAATCTTAATGTAATGGAAACATATGTAATTGTTAGTTGTGTTTAATGTGTCTAAAAAGACTATTCCTTTTTATTCGATTATCTGGTAGTAAAAGAAATTGAAAGCTAGAGTTATTTATTTAGTTGAATAAGCAGATAAAAAGTTAGTTATTTTGATAATTGATCTAGAACAAAAGGTATTTGATACGGATATCAAAATCGTTACAAGCTTGATTTATTGAAATAAAAGTATAAGGAGTAA
The DNA here is from genome assembly GCF_039941875.1 of Nonlabens sp. Lineage (GTDB taxonomy): Bacteria > Bacteroidota > Bacteroidia > Flavobacteriales > Flavobacteriaceae > Nonlabens. Next base: position 279 of record NZ_JBDVDQ010000008.1, read on the forward strand.
TAATGAAATCATAGTGTCTATCTGTAACTTACTTGGGCTTAACAGACAGGTTTATTATAGACCTCGAGAACACAAGGTAATTATCTTAGTTAATGATGTGCGTTGTGTGATGGGTAGAATAGGAACTAGAAAATATATCATATACTAGAAAAAAAGCTATCTGAAATAAATGTGGAGTACATAAGCTTTTAAAAATACTTAGAGTAAATCATATGCTTATAATACTTAAAAGAAGCTATCATATAACCACTGATCCTCATCATTGATTCACAAAATATAAAAAGATAGTCAACTATTTGTACATAAACATAGCAGAACAAATATGGGTAAGTGATGTAACTTATATAGGAACTAGCATAATCCATTTGATCTAGCATTAATAACCAAAAATGATAGTTGGTGTAATGTAACTATGAGTCTAGCTAAAACATGCTTTCTTTAAGCATTAGCAATGCCACCGGATGAGTGAAACTATAATAACATCTATTTAATCCATCACTTTCACAGAGAATTTCAAAATTACTCAAATGCGTATCAAGCTTTACTAGATAAAAATAATATTAAATCGCGTATGACAAAAATTACTATCCCTATGAAAATGCTATTGTAGAGAGATTAAATGGAATTTTAAGCCAAGAGTTTTTTATGAATAAAAAAAATAAAATATAGAGCTAAAGAAGATACTCGTTAATGAATCCATTACAATATACAACTCATTTAGATTACATATTGCTAATCATAAGCTGACACCTATTTAAACGTACAAATAATATCAGTTATTCAAAATATATACAATAAAAAACTCAATGAAGCTAGATCTATCTTCATTGAGTTTATTTTAAGTTTAATCCGTTGGATATTTTGTATTTATTATTTGGAATTAAATAATCATTATTTCACTAACAACTTAACAACTTTGCTATCTCTACCTTCATTTAACTTTATAAGATATATACCTGATGCTAAATTATGGCTTATTCTAGTAGTATCATTAATATCTTCCTTTTTTATAACCCTTCCAAATGAGTCATAAATAGCAACATTAATTGGCTCATTAACATTTGAAATTGTAAAATAGTTAGTTGACGGATTAGGTGTTACAACTATTTTAGATAATTTTTCAGACTGTTCTGAAAGTGTGAAGTTTTGGCCTATGTCATTTCCATAAATTAGTTCTACTAATTCTGGATTATCAATGAATGGATTTCTGTTATTTTGCCATGTGTAAATAACGTTATTACGATTCATTTCAAAATCATCAGGCGGATCATTTCTGTGCCATTGAATCAAGGTTGCTAAGTCACCTATTTGTCCCCTTGTTGTATTTGCAGGATTACCATTTACCATCGCAAGATTGTTATATCTCAAATCCATATAAAATAATGCACGAGCAACGTCACCATGCCAACTGCCTTGAGAACCTATAGGACCATTATATTCTGGGAAATCATTGTTACCTCTAGAGCTATTTTCTGGTCCGTCTGCTGCTCTTAAATGATGTGCATCACTATTACCATGTCTTAAACTATCTGCGTTGGTTTCTGTCCATATAGACATGCCGTCTGTAATCTCGTCGTACTCAATTGATGAAAATGGGCCTCTTGATCTAGACCAGATGTGTTCTCTATTCCATTTACCTGTATTTGTACTACCAGTTTGAAAGTCTATTACTCTACGTTCTTGTTCTGTATAGATTAACCAAACATTGTTGGAATTTAAAGGAGATGCATCTGATTTTTTTAATATTTCTGTTACATCATTATAAGTATGAATGCGAACTACGTTTTCTTCAGAAATGAGTGCGGTAATTGCTGTTTCTAATTGTGGTGAAGCTAGATTATTCAAACTATTATAATAATCACTCGGTGCAGTGCTAGCTACAATACCGTATGTAGGTGCTAGTGGAGTGCCGTAGGTTGCTACCTGAAAATCATTATCAATAACCACTATTTCCTCAAGATCCTTTAATCTCTTAAAACCTATTGGTAAATTATCATCTAAGTTAATACGTAAAGACTCATCGCCTTCATCAATAGTGTCGTCGGTAATGGTAAAACTTAGTGTTGTACTAGTCTGACCAGCTAGAATAGTAAATGAAGAAGCTCCTGTAAAGTCATTAGCATCAAAGCCTAGGTTATTAAAATTAAAACCTAGGGTGAAATCTGTGGTAGGTGCATCGGTTAGTGTAAAGGTAATGTCAAATGTATCAGGTTCTGTAAGTTCAGTTTTACTAGTTGTAAAACTAACACCATTATAAGTAGGTGTTGTAGAATCGTTTAACGAGTGCGGTGTAGGGCTTTTAGTTTCATATGTCCCATCTGTTTTACGTTGTACTGATTCTGTTGTTTTATTACCGTTTTCATTTTCATTGTATTGAACTGTAATACCTAAAAATGTCATTAATGCTACATTATCAGCATCATCAGTGTCATATATTAACGCATCAACTAGATTTACTTGAGATGGAAATGTTCTATCTGGCCAGTCGGTATCGTCACCTCGGTAAATTGCTACAGCATCTGCGCCTAGTTGTATATTACTTTCTGCTATGTAACGATCTGGGACTGGTGATACTAGAGAGCTACCTAGAACTACTAGACCATTGTCATCCGTTACAAGACCATCAAGATCTACTGTGTAATAACTGCGCCCCATTCCTGTACTAGAACTTGTAGAACCATTAAAAAATACAAGGACAAAACCGTCTAATTGATAAAATGGAACATCAGATTTTAATTCAACAAATTGCCTATCGTTTGTGCTAGGAGTATCTGCATCTAATTCGTTTATGACTACTTGTGATTCCGCTTTCGCGAAAGCGAGAACAGCAAATAGTAAAAAGTATATTTTTTTCATATCAATAGGGGTTTTTGCAAAAATACCACTAATGAGTTAGATTCAATGATACTAAATGGTTAAGAGATTTTAATATTACCTTGTGATATTAGAATAGATTAATTCTTGTAATTTTGATTATGGCTTCTACAGATACATTGTTTTATTCTAATCTGCATTTACATTATGGTTCTATCCATGAATTAATAAGTGATGAAGGCGCTTTTACGAATGTTCCAGACTCTTGGAATATAATTGTTACGGATGTAGAAAAGTCTACACAGGCTGTGCAAGCTGGAAAGCAACAACTGGTTAATCTTGCTGCTACTGGCAGTATAGTTGCCTGCCTTAATATTTCTCGAGAAAAGGGAATTGAGATTCCTTTTTTCTTTGGTGGTGATGGGTCAACACTTATAGTCCCTGATGAGATTTTAAATGAATGTTTATTTGCTTTAAATCTGCACCAAGAAAGGTGTTCTATTTCGTTTGATTTCTTTTTAAGAGTAGGGTACCGTAAAGTTGGAGAAATGACTGATAAAGAAGCGTCTCTTAAAATATTAAAATACAAGCGTAACGATCTCCATTTAATGCCTGTTATCTTAGGGAATGCACTACAAATGGCAGAAAATGAAATCAAAGCCTCGCCTCCAGTAACTGCTATAGAGCAATTTAATTTTAATCTAGACCTTAACGGTATGGAGTGCAAGTGGGATAAAATAAGCCCACCAGATAATAAGAATGAGATTATTTCTTTAATTATTAAGGCTGTAAAAGTCGAGAATCAATCTAGTTTATATAGTCAGATTTTAGAGAAAATAGAATTGATATATGGAGATGATACAATACGCCATCCTATCGTTGCAAAACGATTAAAAATGGTCAATAGTTTAAGCAGAATTAAGGAAGAAGTAAAAATGAAGTTTAAAAATGTTACAACTAGCAGGTTAGTTTCTAGCTGGTGGCGTGGTGTTATGGGAGGCTGGTTCACTAAAAATACTCAGAAGGGTAAAAACTATATAAATGATTTAATTCAACTTACAGAAACTTTACTTTTAGACGGCTCTATTAATACCGTTATTACTGGTAATGTGAAACAAAGAACAAAGTTGTTAGAATATCTCGATGGGTTAGAAAATGACAATTTGATAAATTATGGATATTACAGTAGTAGCAGTAGTGTGTTATCTTGTTTTGTAACTGCTATAGATGATTATCATATTCATTTTTTAGATGGTGAAAACGGAGGTTATACCCAAGCTTCTAAGGTTTTAAAAGCAAAGATGAAATTGGTTAAATAACATTTTATTTTTGGCAACCCTTTTTAATCCCTACAATGTAGACGCTGAGATAAACAATGTAATTTAATAGTCTTTCATCCTTTATCGAACAAAGTAATGAAACTGTCCTTGATAAAAATTATGCATTTTACGCGTGCTGTTACGTAATAAAATATAAGGTAATACGATGGCTATACCAACAAAAAAGATTATAAAGGGAAGCATTATCAGGGCAATAGCACTATCAGTTATTACACTAAATATCATACTTAAAAGTACGGTAATACAGTATAAACCAGCAATAACCATGTAAATGAAAATTGTGATTTTAAAGGAGTTTACCTTAACAGTTATTTTAATTCCTCTTTCAGTTTCTGTCACATAACCATGCGCTATTGCAGTATGTTTTCCAAAATCAAGGAAAGCTGCTTTATGTTTAATTCTAAAATGATTATTAATTACTAGACCTTTATACCTTCTATAGTCAGAGGAGAATAAATCTTCTAGGTCGGTAAACCATCCTATCTCACTATATAAAGTCATATCACCTAATTTGCGAGCAAAATCATATGCACTAATAGGTAATTCTATAGTAAAGAATGATATGATACCTACATTATGAAGAAATTTGTCAAAGCTGGTCAAACGCTTGTGGGTTTATTAGTTTAAAATATGATTGTGGTAAAAATACGAGATTAAATATCTATGTAAGTTACAAAATCTTAATGTGCCGGTAAATAAGTTAAATGCAGCTTAATAAAAGAATAAGGCATAGTTAATATGTGCCTAAAATGGGGTTAAACCCTATTCAATTAAGTCTTTAAGATAGCTGTTGTAAGTATCTTAGTACTATGGAAAAAGTATTAGTAGCAGGTGCAACAGGTACCACAGGAAAACAAATAGTAAATCTTTTAAATGAGTCTCAATATTTTGAGCCGATAGCCATGATACGTAAAGAAGAGCAGAAAGAACAATTTGAAGCTCAAAATGTAAAATGGGTAATGGGTGATCTTTCTGAAGATATTTCCCATACTTTTAAAAATATTGATAAGGTAATTTTTGCCGCAGGTTCTGGAGGTAAAAAAGTAGTCGAGATAGATCAAGAAGGAGCAAAGAAGGTAGTGGACGGAGCTAAAACAAATGATATTAAAAAATTTGTGATGCTTAGTTCTATGGGAGCAGATAATCCAGAAGAGGCTGACCAATTAGTAGAATATTTAAAAGCAAAGCATAATGCTGATGTTTATTTGAAAAATAGCGGTCTTAACTATACGATAGTTAGACCTGGTTCTTTAATTAATGACAGTGCGTTTAATCATATCGAACTCTCACATAAATTAAATAAACATGGAGAAATCTCTAGAGCAGATGTGGCACAAACATTAACTAGAGCATTACACGATGATACTGCAAATAAAGAAACTTTTGAAATCATCAAAGGTGAAACCTTGATAAGTAAAGCACTAGATACCATGAGTACAGCGACAGTATAAAATCTGATTAAGAAAAAGATCTAGCTAAATATAGAAAGCCATCTCAATTTGAGATGGCTTTTTTATTTAGTTTTCACAGTTTTAAGCTAGTGGATAATCCCTATTTACTTTACTTATTCTGTCATGAACTTCTATAACTCGAGTAGAAGATACAAAACCTATTTCCTTAACTAGATTACAAGTGGAAAATCGCTGACTCTTATATCGATATTCTTCTAACCATCTATCATGAATATCTTGTTGCTCATTATTACGGTCAGGAAAAATGATTCTAGGTAACTTCTGTTCGACACGATTAGGTTTTGGGGTTAACCTCGCGCGATAACAATTTTGTTTATCACACATATAGTTGTAAAGACGGTCGCCATTGAAATCTTTTAAGATAAATTTTGTTTCTGAGCTTCTCACTGGGTGATTAAAACCACTTACTAGAACTCGATAGCCTTTATAAGTTTCATAAATTCTAAAACCTAACTGATTATAAATACTCTTTGCAGCCGCTTTTTCTATAGCTGCAAGCATAAAGTCTTTGTTAGTTTTACCACGTCTGAAGAAGATTTTCATAAAACTTAACTTGTAACTGTCTACATCTATAAACATGGTGTCAGTAGAATTAAGAACCAGTGCACCATACCTATTACGTGTAATGATATTGTTACTGTCTATTTTTTCAATGATTTCTTCCATAATATCAACCTCATAATTGGGGTCGTTATAATAGATTCTGTTTATTTTTTCTTGAATCTTTGTAGCTGCTTTGTCCATTCTTTGTTCTGCATCTTCTCTAGCATGATCCATAGAAATATCTGACCCACCGTAAACACTTGATTCTTGGGTAAAACCGTCTATATGTAAAACTTTAGAGGCAGTTGCCCAATATTTGAATATTCTCATGAAGTAACCATTAACTTTAAGTAGAGTGACTATTAAACTCTCCAGACAATAATCAAATTTAATGAAAATGAGACTTTGTAGAATAGATTTTGAAATGTATTCGCTATCGCGAAAGCGGAACATTTATCAAAAAAGTAATCTAACTAAAAAGCCATCTCTTATTGAGATGGCTTTTTCACGCTTTAGCAAATTTGAAAGCAATTTATAAAAAATTAGTAATAAGTAAAACGTCTTACTTTTGCGATATACTTAGCCAGTCTAATTACCTGGTGGCTATATCCATATTCGTTATCATACCACACATAAACGATAGCATTTTTCCCATCTGGACCTACTATAGTTGCATTAGAGTCATAAATAGACGGTGCGTTAGAACCTATAATGTCGCTAGAAACTAATTCATTATCAATAGAATACTTTATTTGTTCTACTAGATCACCTTCTAGAGCATATTTCTTGATGGTAGCATTAAGAGCGTCTTTAGAAGTGGCAGTTTCTAATTCTAGATTAAGAATAGCAAGAGAACCATTAGGTACAGGAACACGTATAGCGTTAGAGGTAAGTTTACCTTCAAAAGAAGGTAGTGCTTTACTCACTGCTTTTCCAGCACCAGTTTCTGTAATAACCATATTAAGTGCCGCAGCGCGTCCACGACGGTACTTACTATGCATGTTATCCACTAGATTCTGATCATTAGTATAAGCATGTATCGTTTCTAAATGACCTTTTACAACGCCAAAACTATCTTCTATCGCCTTTAATACCGGCGTTATAGCATTAGTCGTACAACTCGCTGCAGAAAATATATCTACTTGATCAGGATCGTTCTCTAACTGATTTACACCGTGTACGATGTTAGGAATACCTTTTCCTGGTGCAGTAAGAAGTACTTTATGAGCACCTTTTGCTTCTAGGTGGCGGGCTAGTGCCACGTCATCTCTAAAAGCACCAGTATTATCTATAATAAGAGCATCGTTAATACCGTATGCTGTATAATCTATGTCTTCTGGCGCATTTGCGCTTATTACTTTTACAGTTGTCCCGTTAACAATAAGAGACTCTTGTTCTAGGTCATAGCTTACCGTACCAGAAAAATCTCCATGTACACTATCTTGTGCAAGAAGAGAAGCACGTTTTTCAAGAACAGATTCTGTAATAGCGCCACGAGTCACTATGGCACGTAGTCTTAACTGGCTGCCTTTACCAGCCTTGCTCATTAACTCTCTAGCAAGTAAACGTCCTATTCTACCAAAACCATAAAGCACCACGTCCTTAGGAGTGATTTCTTCAGTTTTTTGTGCGTCACCCAGTTTACTCATGACAAAAGCCATGGCATCCTGCATTTCGTTTTCTTCTAGATGGTATTCATAAGTAAGTTTACCTATGTCCAGTTTAGAAGGTGGTAAGTCTAGAGATAGAATAGCTTGTGCAATTTCTACACTGTCAAAAACCGAAATAGGTTTTTGTACAAACTCACCAGCATACTCATGTAGGTTAATGATCTCGCTTACGTTTCTATCAATAAGCTGATTTCTAAATAGTACCAGTTCTATAGAACGGTCATACCATAGGTCGCTTACGACTTTAATAAATGCAACAGCTGCACGTCGCCTGTCAGTTTGAAAAGCGAGCTCTTTTTCATAAGTATCTACTTGGTTACTCATAAATGTGGGTTTAGTGTGTTTAATTTTTTGCAAAAGTAATAATACTATAACGTTATAGTAGAATTTATTTCGACTTATTTATGTGTTTTGTTTAATTTAATTAGTGAATTGTGATGGTTATAGATTCGCTTTCGCGAAAGCGTAACATATAAAACTGCTCCTAACTACTATAAAAGTTGATTGTTTATGAGTTTATTACTCTCACTATTTCTTAAAAATATAATTTTTTCAATAGAAATTATTATTACCTAAGATTCTTATGTATGTTTGTACCTAAGAATCTTAGGTATGTCCAATAATAAATTATACAGAGGTAGTTTAACCACTATAATCATGCGCCTGCTAGAGCAAGAAGGAAAGATGTATGGTTATGAAATTACTCAAAGAGTAAAAGAATTAACTAACGGTACAATGGATGTTAAAGAAGGAGCTCTTTATCCTTCTTTACATAAATTACAGTCTGAAGGTCATTTAAAAGTAGAGGCAGAGAAGGTAGAGAATCGCATTAGAAAATATTATTCTCTCACGCCGCAAGGTGAGAAAGAGGTTGTGAATATGATGCAAGAATTAAAGGAATATATGGAGAATATGCAGGCTATTATTAACCCTAAACTATCATTCTAATGAATAAATTAACTCAAGAACACATAGAAGAGTTATTTGTATTTACTCAAAAACATTATGTAGAATGGTATGATTTACAGTCAGAACTTGTCGATCATCTAGCAAATGGAATAGAACATCAATGGGAAGAAAATCCAGATCTAAGCTTTGAAAAAGCACTACAGAAAGAGTTTAAGAAATTTGGCGTGTTCGGATTTATGGATGTGGTAGAAGAACGTCAGAAATCCTTAGGTAAGAAGTACTCTAAACTGATATGGAAACATACCTTAGAGTTTTTTAAGTTACCTAAAATCCTATTGTTGATTTTATTTAGCGTTACCATTTTTTATCTATTGAGATTAATAAGCGTTTCAGCAGATTATTTGAGTGCGGTAATTGTAACTCTATTTATAGGCTATTTTGTTAAACTATCTGTTTCTTATTATAGAGAAAGAAAAAGAAGCCTTGAAAGTGGTGAGAAAAAATGGCTGTTTAAAGATATCATTATGCAGCATGGAGCAGGTTTTGGTTTAGGGTTAATTCCGATTCATTTTTTTAATATCCTCATTCCTAATACAAATTCATTTGCCAGTATGAATCTTTGGGTAGTTGGTATCATTAGCTTTTTATTTGTATTAATGTGTGTCATGTTATATGTCATGCAAGTTGTTATACCTAAAAAGATGGAAGAATACCTAGAAGAAACCTATCCAGAATATAAACTGGTAAAATAGTATTAATAAAAAATCTCCAAATAACTAGATAGCCATTTGGAGATTTTGCATTTTTAAACTTAAACTTAAACTTAAACTTAAACTTAAACTTAAACTTAAACTTAAACTTAAACTTAAACTTAAACTTAAACTTAAACTTAAACTTAAACTTAAACTTAAACTTAAACTTAAACTTAAACTTAAACTTAA
>NZ_JBDVDQ010000009.1:0-225397 GCF_039941875.1 Nonlabens sp.
CTATTCAAATGCACAAACAAAATCAATTAACAAGAAAAACATACAAATCAAAAAAATCTCAACGAAGCTAGCTTCATTGAGATTTAAATAATAAATTTAATCCTTTAATAATCTGTATCGGTTATTTAGGACTAGACATATTTATAGATGTCTATAATTTTCTAGGTGGACCACCAGCAAGAATTTCTTCTGATGCTTCACTTTCAAATTGTTTAAAGTTATCAATAAAGAACTGTCTTAATTTTTCTGCAGTTTCATAATAACCTTTATCGTTGTTCCATGATTTACGTGGAGACAATACTTCAGTCGGTACATTAGGACATGTTCTAGGTTGTGCCACTCCAAACATAGAGTGTACGTGGTAATTACCTTTATTTGCCTCTTCTAGTGAACCATCTAGCGCAGCCGTAATCATAGCTCTAGTATATTTTAATTTCATACGAGAACCTACACCATAAGGACCACCAGTCCATCCTGTATTTACTAACCACACGTTCACACCAGCTTCTTTCATTTTCTTGCTTAACATCTCTGCATATGCAGTAGGATGTAGCGGCATAAATGGCGCTCCAAAACAGGAAGAAAAACTAGGCACTGGCTCTGTAACACCAGCCTCAGTACCTGCTACCTTTGCCGTATAACCGCTTATGAAGTGATAAGCTGCCTGACCAGGGGTTAATTTTGAAATAGGAGGCAGTACACCAAAAGCATCGGCAGTAAGGAAAAATATATTCTTAGGATTTTTTCCTTGAGAAGGTACTTTAATATTATCGATATGATAAATAGGGTAACTTACTCTGGTATTTTGTGTGATAGTAGTATCTGCAAAATCTACAGTGTTATCTTCTTTAAAAATAACGTTTTCTAAAATTGCGCCAGGTTTTATCGCATTGAAAATCTCTGGTTCTCCTTCTGGATCTAGGTTAATCACCTTTGCATAACAACCACCTTCAAAGTTGAAGACTTCATTATCCTCAGTCCACCCATGCTCATCATCACCTATTAAGGCGCGATTAGGATCTGTAGAAAGCGTCGTTTTACCAGTACCACTAAGACCAAAGAATATAGCTGTACTACCATCTTCACCCACATTTGCACTACAGTGCATAGGTAAAGTGTTTTTGTAAACTGGTAAGATGAAGTTAAGAGCACTGAAAATACCTTTCTTAATTTCTCCTGTGTAACCAGTACCACCTATTAAGGCGATTTTTCTTGAGAAATTTAAAATAGCAAAATTGTGCTGTCTTGTACCATCTTCATCTGGCACCGCCATGAATCCTGGTGCATTGATCACTGTCCATTCAGGATCAAAGCCGTTAAGCTCTTCTTCTTCAGGTCTGATAAACATGTTATAAGCAAACATATTAGACCACGGATACTCGTTAATCACTCTTAATTTAAGACGGTAGTCTTTATGAGCACATGCATATGCATCTCTTACAAAAAGCTCTTTACCATCTAGATAAGAAGTTACCTTATCGAGTAATGCGTCAAATTTATCTGACTCAAAAGGAAGGTTGATGTTTCCCCACCAGACTAATTTTTCAGTAACGTCATCTTTAACAATGAATCTGTCCATAGGAGAGCGACCGGTAAATTCACCTGTATGAACCGCGAGCGTGCCATTATCAGTTTCTTTACCGCCATAGTTCTCTACAGATTTCTCTTGTAAAACTTCAGGCGCGAGTTGGTAATTGATTTTGGAATTTTTGATTCCCCATTCGGTTAACGCAATCGATTGCGTAATAGAGGTGTTTGAATTCATGATAATCCTTTAATTAAGATTTTGCGCAAAATTATAACTATCAAATGGTTCTCACTAATTATTAATAGAATTATGTGAAATGATTTTCCATAAAGCAAAGAACCACCCTGATATCAAGCTAAGGCCGCCTAATGGAGTTATAGGACCAAGGAACTTTAAGCTGATTTTAAGCCATTTTGATACCGAAAGTCCATAAATACTAAATGAAAATAACACAATTCCGATAGCAAATAAATACAACAAAATACCTTTTGAAGAATCTGTTAAAATACTTACTTGAGAAAAAGCAATTAATGCAATGGCATGAAATAATTGATAACGCACACCTGTTTCAAAACTTTTTAACTGTTGTGGTTCTAACACTTTCTCTAAAGCATGAGCACCTAAAGCTCCCAAAATTACCGCGATAACCGCAAAACTACAGCCGACGATTAATAACTTTCTTTCCATTATTTCTAAAATTTTAATTAAGTCACTTAACTTGGCACTAAATTACAACAGCCATGCGTCACATCTTAATTATAGGAGCAGGAAAATCTACAGGAGTATTAATAGATTATCTTCTTAATAAATCTAACGAACATAAATTACATTTAATCATCGCTGATAAAAACGTTGAGAGCGCTCAATCATTAAGTCAGAATCATGAAAATGCTACTGCTATAGAATTAGATATTTTTAATCCAGAAGAACGTAAAAAGTATATTCAAAAAGCAGATATTGTCATATCAATGCTACCTGCTAGATTTCATATAGAAGTCGCTCAAGACTGTGTGACCTTTAATAAAAACATGGTTACCGCCAGTTATGTAAGTCCAGAGATGGAAGCGCTAGACAAAGAGGTCAAAGAAAAAGGTCTTGTTTTTATGAATGAAATAGGTGTAGATCCAGGAGTAGACCACATGAGCGCTATGCAAGTAATAGATAGCATTAGAAACAAAGGTGGTAAACTTTTGTTATTTGAATCTTTTACTGGTGGACTAGTTGCTCCAGAAGATGATAATAACCTATGGAACTATAAATTTACATGGAATCCACGTAATGTCGTGACTGCGGGACAAGGTGGAGCTGCAAAATTCATTCAAGAAGGTAAATATAAATACATACCGTACCACCGTCTCTTTAGAAGAACAGAATTTCTAGATGTAGATGGTTACGGCCGTTTTGAAGCGTTAGCTAATAGAAATAGTCTCAAATACAGAGAAGTTTATGGACTAGAGGACATCTTAACATTATATAGAGGTACCATGAGACGTGTAGGTTTCAGTAAAGCATGGAATATGTTTGTACAACTAGGAATGACCGACGACACCTATATTATAGAAGGCTCTGAAGATATGACCTATCGTGATTTTGTCAATAGCTTTTTACCGTATTCCCCTACCGATAGTGTGGAACTAAAAATGCGTCATGAACTTAAGATAGATCAAGATGACATTATGTGGTTAAAGTTAGAAGAGTTAGATATTTTTAATAATGAAAAAATAATAGGTATTAAAGACGCCACGCCTGCACAAATGTTGCAAGCCATTCTAGAAGATTCATGGACATTACAACCTGGAGAAAAAGATATGATTGTGATGTATCATAAATTCGGCTATGAAATAAATGGTGAACAGAAACAAGTGGATAGCACCATGGTCTGTCTAGGCGATGGAAAACTTCAAACTGCTATGGCAAAAACAGTAGGACTTCCTGTTGCCATCGCTGCATTAAAAATATTAAATAAAGAAATTACAGAACCTGGAGTGCAAATCCCTATTAAAGAGTCTGTTTATAAGCCTATTCTTAAAGAATTAGAAGGATATGGAATTCGCTTTCGCGAAAGCGAGACAGAATATTTAGGTTATAATAAATTACACATGTAACCGTTTAAATCAACCAGTTTTCCAATAAAAAAAAGTCACTTATTAGTTAACTAATAAGTGACTTTTTTATTCGTTTATTAAACATTATCTCCTCTTTAAAAAGATAGAAATAAAATACAATAAAGTAGCAAGTGAGCCTATTGCAGCAACTAAGTAAGTTCTAGCTGCCCATTTTAAAGCATCTTTTGCTCCTGCATGCTCTTCTTGAGTAAGCATTCTTTCATTTTCTAACCAGGCTAGTGCTCGATTACTAGCATCATATTCTACTGGTAAGGTTACAAAAGCAAATAACGTCCCCATACCATACATAATAATACCTGCAAGCAATACCCATTTACCAAAAAACGTACTTGCCGCGAGAGCTACACCACCCATGATTACCCATTGAGAATATTTAGACGCAATACTCACTATAGGAACTAAACTAGAACGCATTCCTATCCATGAATAAGCAGTTGCATGTTGTATCGCGTGACCTACTTCATGAGCTGCAACTGCGGCTGCAGCTGCATTGCGTTGTGAATAAACCACCTCACTTAAATTTACCGTTCTATCGCTAGGGTTGTAATGATCTGTTAGCTGTCCTGCTACCGAAATTACTTTTACATCTGTAATACCGTTATCATCGAGCATTTTTTGGGCAATCTCTGCACCACTCATTCCGTTTTTGAGAGTCAATTTTGAATAGTACTCAAATTTTGACTTTAGTTTTTTACTCACTAAAGTACTTACCAGCATCACAATTGCACCAATAATGTAATAACCCATTAAGCCGCCGCCCATCATAATTTTTAATTTTAATCAAGTTAAGAATTTAAAGTTACATCTTTAAAATTAAATTTTCATTTATTAATTACCTAGACGAAATACAAAGTATCAAGTTATAAAAACTAAATTGCCTTTATCAAAACCAGACAATTGATGACACCACTAGAAGACATAAAAAATAAAGAAGACATCAACAAACTCGTTACTTGTTTTTATAGTAAAGTTAGAGAAGAGAAAACTCTAGGTCCTATTTTTAACCGAGCCATTGAGAACTGGGAAACTCATTTAGAGCACATAACAGATTTCTGGGAGAGCAGTCTACTAATGGCCAAAAGCTATCAAGGAAATCCTGTTACAGCACATAAAAAACTAGACTTACAGGAAAATCATTCTATTGATATGAATCATTTTGGCCTATGGATCAACCTATGGAAAGAAACCATTAATGAAATGTACCGTGGCGATATAGCAGACCTTGCGTTACGACGTGCTAGAAATATGGCTAGCATACTATTTATAAAAATGTTTGAGGCTAGATCTTAAACTATAGATTTATCTATCAAATGACCAGTTCATAATATCGGTACGTAAACCTAAGTTTAACCATGTGGTACTTTCTCCACGCACTACACTATTGTTTGTAAGCGGATTTGAACTGCGGTAAATTACTTGCCCAAAAACCTTCAACCTACTTGCTGGGTTTATAACATAACCAGCCTCTAGATGTCCATAGAAAAAGTTAGAAATATTACCTTGGACGGTTATATTACCATTATCAGAAATACGGTCATCTTCTGTCCCGTAAATATTACCTCCATAAAAGGCATTATCACCATCAGTAAGTACATCATAACCACGCTCTCCATAAATAGCCTTAGCTATTCCATACCAGCGGTCTTTAGTATAGCGACCTATTAATACCGTTTCATAGAAATTTGCACCCCATGGATGTGCTAGCGCCTGATTACTATTACCATAATTTAACACTACTGTATTATGAGAATAGGTATAAGGTCTTACTCTATTATATTCTAGTTGCATCATTAAATTAGGCAGTTTAAATGCGTTTTGCCATTTTACACCTAATTGATAAGCACTTTTATTTTGATAACTACCATTACCACTAACAACAGATCCTCCAGAAAACTCATCAAGAACTAACTGTCCATATGCGGTAACCTTATCGCTCACTTTATATTTTGCTGTCAGACCTAACAGAGCATTTCCACCTCTAGAGCCTGTTTCTAGTTCTACGGTTTGATAAAAAATTACTGGGTTTAAATAGTTAAAATCAAAACCTCTTTGATTATCATCCTGCCATAAAACACTTTCAAAGAAACCTAGGTTCAATCTTTTAGTCGCATTCCAACTTAGATAATGATGCGTCATGAATTTAGTACGGAAAGAATCGTCTGCAGTTACCTCAGGTCGAACATCTCTCAATGATGTGTACAAGACCGTATAATCTAGTTTCCAGAACTTAGCATTAAGTTTAAAATAAGGGAAAGGTTGTGAGTTATCACTTAATACTAATGAGCGATAACCATCACCTATAAAGTGCTGACCATGTCCTAGTTGTAAATCAAAATATTTACTAGGCTTATAATTCACGTACCCTGTAGCTACTGGATAATCAAATATTCTATCGCCACCATCTTCGGCAATACCTCTACCGGGCACTATACCAGGGTTACCACCATCTGGCGCTCTAGAAATAACATCTCTTTCAAAAAAACCAGGAAATCTAGCTTGAGATTCTTGTATACTAGCACCGAATGTGATTTGATCACCTATCCCACCACTCACATTAACTAATCTCGTATTGTTATATGTAGTCACATCATCTCTAGAATCTTTCCCTACTTGAAGATCTACACCAGGATCTATAACCACCCAATAATCCTCTCCTGCAAGTTCAAAGAAATGCTCATTATGCCACTTGCGACCTAACCATGTTTTACGATCCTTAAGCAAGGATTCACGCTCTGCTTCAAGGTCAAAGTATTGATCCACATAATTAAAAGTATAAGGTTTTACCGCCGTATGAGCATTATTCCCTACACGGTTCATCGCTGCTTCATACCTATGATATCTTTGGTAAGAAAGAGGTATAATCGCATCAGACCTTAGTTGATGGTTATCATACTGATCACTAATGATGGTGTTGTATTCTTCATTCGCTTTCGCGAAAGCGAGACTATCTTCCTTTCTTTTCACCTCATTTTGTTTATCTATTGTAGACTGAGAGTTGCTATACACTTTAAAAGAACCAGACTCTTTCATAGGCACTGGCACATTAAGTATAAATTGCATGAACGTAGCGTCTCCATTAAATGTAGGAGCTTCTATAACTGGTAGTTTTGAAAACGCTTTAATCATCTCTTCTTTTAAAGAAGATTTAAACGCATCTGTTCTAATCAGCACAAATTTACCATCGCGATCCACCTCAAATCTTATGGTAACTGATTGATCTGTAAGCGTATCATTTTTAACAGGATGCTGATAATTATTTTTAAGCTGAGCATAAAGCGCACTATAAAAACAATCTTCTAACTGCTTACTAGTATTCCCTTTACAATCTTCAAAAACCGGAAATCGTTCAATATCTGACTGAGCAAATAACGTACTTGAAAATGTAAGAAAGAGTAAAGTATATAGAAATTTCATAGTCCCTTGATAAGTGACAAATATACTTGTTTTACCGACTGTCCCAAAAATAGAAAAGCCATGAAATTTCATGGCTTTTAAAACTCATAGCGTAGTATAATTACTAATCGTTAATCTGAAATCGTATAGGCAACGCGTAGGTAACATTAACCGCTGCATTATCTATCTTGCCTGGTGTCATTTTAGGTAATCTAGAGATCACTTTATACGCCTCTTCTTCTAGTTTTTTATTAGGTGCTTTTACTAGAATATCTTTAGGTAAGCCGTCTACACCTATTGTAAATTGCACAGCGATTTTAACCATACCATTTTCATTTAAGTCATTACCCAGACTCGTGTCGAACTTCCTTTGAATAAACCTTCCCATTTTTTTATTGAGACATTCTACTCGCTCCTTACTATCCATTCTAGCACTACATCCCGGAAACAATGGCACTTCATGTAGTGCAGCTATTACTGTAGGTCCAGATGATTTGCTAGCTGGCGCATCATTGTTACTACTTGCCGCATCTGTATCACTAGTATCAGTTTCTACAGGATTAGTTTCGACAGGCTCTACTGTATCCTTATCTTGTTCTGGAATATCTGGCTGATCGTTTTCAACAACCTTAGGTGGTTTGTTTGGATCCACTTTAGGCGTCTCGACTTTTGGCTTAGGCGCCTTCTTTACTACTGGCTTAGGAGAATTATCAATAATTGTAAATGAGTCTAGATATGGCTCATCAGTTGTCATATTAACTGAAATAGGTGGATAGACAATAGTTTCAGGAACCTCAGTCGTTAATTCTATAATAAGAAACGCAGCTACTAGTGCAGCTATGAGCCCTATTTGAAAATTAACGATGGGATTCACCTTTGTGTTTGCCGCTTTTTTGTCTTCACGGCGAGTGTTTTGAGATGTTGCAGCATCTCTTTTCTCATTTGAAGTGTTCATAATCAATGGTTTTATGTTATTTCAAAGAGAAATCAAGAAGCGTACCAAAAAAAATCCCAACCTAAAAAGGTTGGGATTTTATATATATAAAAACGTCTATAATTAGTCCTGCACTTGGAAAATAATAGGTAGTGCATAAATCACACCTACTGGTTTACCTCTTTGCATTCCTGGAGTCATAGCAGGTAATTTATTAATTACTCTTGCTGCCTCACTCTGTAATTTAGGATGCTTTGCTTTAGATTGAATACCTACAACATTACCTTTTGAGTCGATCTTAAATTGAACAGAAATTTTCTGCCTTCCTTCTAACCCTAGATCATTTGCAAGTCCAGTATTAAACTGTTTATTTACAAATTTTGTGATTTTTTCACTCATACATTTCTTACGATCTGCATTGTTCTTTTTACTCTCACAACCAGGATAGATAGGCACATTCTCGATAATTGCAAATGGAACATCAGCAATTACTTCTTCAACACCTACTTCTTCAGCAACTTCTTCGATCTCAACGATCTCTTCTTGTTCATCAGTTTCTGTATCTTCAATGATCACCTCTTCTATTTCCACTTCATTCTCAACTACCTCAATAATTTCTGGAGCTGGTGGTGGTGGCGGTGGTGGTGGTGGAGTATCCAACATTTGAGTAATCGGAATTTCTTCCTCGATGAAGATTTCTTCAGGCTCCTCAAACACCTCTTCTATTTCTACGGTTTTAGACTCGTACTCAAGTCCTTGCCAGGATAATAACAACATAAACGCAAGCCCTGATAAGGCGTATAGCGTAATGTTCTTACGTAAATCTGCTTTTTCTGATTTTTTTACTTCCATTATGGTTGTATTTATAAGAGGTTAAAAATAACTAATTCTTTGTGCTAACAAAAGAATTATGCCACTTTATGTTTGTTAAATAATTTATCAATTATTATTAAGAATAACATAGCAATAATGATGCCAGCAAAATTTGCTAGTACATCCATGATGTCCATTGTTCTATTTACAGAAATAAATTCTTGTCCTAGTTCTATTAACACCCCTATAATCAAGGACAAAGCACTTGCTCCTATTGCAATAGTTCTGGACCAGTTTTTTAAAATAGTTTTTAGGCCAAAGCTCAAAAGGCTTTGTCTTCCTAAAAAACGACTGTAAAAGAAAATATACCACAAGATCGCCATTATAAAATAAGCGGTAGCGTGGTATATCTTATCTACGTTATCAATATTTACTGGCGGTGCTGGATTTGCTACCATAGAAGCTACTGTAATAAATACAGTAAACAATGGAGCAGCTAGCCAATAAACAACTTTTTTCATTATCCTACTAACTCTTTGTAGGCGTCAGCACTTAATAATCCATCTACCTGAGATGCGTCAGTAAACTTCATTTTTATCATCCATCCGTCTCCGTAAGGGTCAGAATTCACAAGTTCTGGCTCATCTTCTAACTTTTCATTAAAGTCAGTGATCTCTCCAGTTAATGGAAGAAAAAGATCTGAAACAGTCTTTACAGCTTCTACTGTACCGAAAACTTCCTCTTGATCCAAAGTCTCATCTAAAGTTTCTACTTCTACATAAACGATATCACCTAACTCGCTCTGTGCAAAATCAGTAATACCTATGGTAGCAACGTCTCCTTCTATTTTGATCCACTCGTGATCTTTAGTATACTTTAATTCTGATGGAATATTCATTTTGTATGATTTTTTAAAAGCGTAAATTTAAGATAACTCTATCTATTAATTCAAACCTTAAAGTTGAATTATGCGTGATACTTTAATTAATTACCAAATGTGTACCTTAAAGTAAATCCACTACGTATGGTAGTTTGTGGAAATGCCGTAGAAATAGCAAACTCTGAGAACGTATGATCATAATAAAAGATAGCTGTAAATGCATGGCTCAAATTATAGTCTGCAGTGAATTTAAGACCATAAATAGTCTGTCCAGCGGTTGCCTGACTGTTATCTAAATCTAGATATCTAACTATAGTAACGTTATCTCTTACAGACCCATCTAATCTTAAATTTAAATCACTCTTAATAATCTTACTTCTACCACCAAAGTTAGACTTGAACTTTAAATCTTTAATACGATAACCTAATCCTAAGATCAACTCATTACCATTAATCTCTGTAAGTAAATTATTATCAAAACTTAAAGATATAGCTCTATCCCTTCTTAATTCTGCAGCTATGGACATAGAATTTTTCATTTCCATATCTATCTTTATTAAAGGACTAAACTGCTCTGCAAGGTTGATATTAAAGAAAAGACGCTCTGATTTAAAATCACCGTTTTGATTCAGTGCATTAGTTCCTACTTGATCTTCATAAGACAGCGCACCATTACCAGGCACATAATCTAGATTTGTTTGAAATTGATTAATAGTGTAACTAGAGCGGTATCCATGATTAATAGAGAATCTACGGAAGTTCTTTTTAAACCATTTTAAATTCATCAACCCAGTATACTTTACCGTCCAGTTAGGCAACGGTATATTTCTAAAAGCATTAGAATCTTGCTTCTCTACATCTCTACCTTCATATGCTGCAAGAAATGCCGGTAATAATACTTGTTGACTGTTCCTAGAAAAACCTAATGGATACCCATCTGCATCGCGACCAAAGGTGCTATTTCCATAAAAACTCGTTGCCAGTCTATCTGCCACAGCAAGTCTATTGCTTCTAAAAGTATCAAATGTCTCAGAATCTTCAATAGTACTTTTTTGAAAGGCAGTTCCTATCATTAAATTAGTAATATTATAGTTACCGAAGGTATTTGAGGTAAGTGATTGATAAGTTAAATCATCTTCGTCTACACGATAGTTTTCTGTATAGGTTTCTTGATAAGCGCGATTACCTAGAATGTCTATAGAAAGATCTTTTAACAAATCAACTTTAAAATTAAAGTCTAACTGTCGTGTCTCTACTTCACTATATTGCTGGTTAAAGTCCTGGTATAAGGTTAACCATCCACGTCTTGCTGCAAGGTCACGCACCTCTGCCTGACTACCGAATACAAAACCTGAAGTAGGTTTTAATGTCCCAATAAAACCAATATCTGGTGTATAACCTGGTAAGAAAATACCATTAGTTTCTTGATAATTTATTTGAGCACGTTTTACAGATGTAACAATACCTACAAGCGTGTTGTATGCCTTATTACCAAAATTTTTCTTTGGAGTTTTATCCTTCTTATCATTTTGGGCAGCCTCATTAGGTTTAGGCGTTCTCGATCTTGTTCTAGATCTAGCAGCATTTGCCGTGACACCGAATTTCTTTTTCTCCAGACCCACATATCGATATAACTTGTTTAAATCTAGCGTTCCATTAATGCGATGTGTATTTGCATTTTGAATAGAGTTCCCTAAATCTGGAATACCATCTAGCTGTGCAAATTGTTGCTGGTTACGAGTCCAGTTAAAGTTAGATGTGTATGTATAGTTCGCTTTCGCGAAAGCGAGAAAAGGAAATTTATCAAATGGCAATTTATAAGTAAGTTGCATTTGTTGAGAGTGCGAGTTAGGAATACCCTCGTCAAAGAAATCGGTCCAAACGGTATAATCCTCATCGATAGTATCGTCCTCGTTCACATAACTACGTATCAATCGATCACTGTTTGCTGATAAATTTACTTGCAATGATTTAGTTAAATCCCAATTGATCGCATATTGATGATTCATGGTAAAATTGCGATTAGTAAGCGGTGCAATGGTTATATTTTGAGCATCTGGAAGACCATCACCATTTAAATCTACAGGGTTAGTATCTAATTGTAAATCGCGGAATTTTTGAGTATTGTACTGTCTTAAAACATTTAATCCTGCTGAGAAGTTATTAGGTAATGGATTAAAGTTTAAATCTTTTATAAATTTCAGATAAGAGTTATTTAACCATGCAGCATTCTTAAATGGCTCTAACTCTAACTTAGGAAAAGCATAATTATATGTACCACCTACATTAACTGATTGATCTTGAAACTTCTCTACTTCAAAATTACGTTGGTCTGTCTGATTATAAGATCCAGAAAAGGTAAAGTTCTCGATGTCATAAGGCATCGGTTTTGCATCTCCTGTTCTTTCTTTGCGCACACCTATTAAGTTGATACTTTGTCTACGTGTATAATCTTCTGACTGTTCTTGAATAGCATCACGCTCTGCATCGCTAGTTGCGTTATCTAGTCTCGTTTCTAGTTCTATATCTTCAAATTGAGGATCGTATTGTGGTGTAATCGTTTCTTCTCCTATACTATAAGAAAAAGGTAAAGAAACACCCCATTTTTGAGGTAGTAATTTACCCAGACTCACGTTAGTTGTCACGTCATACTGAGTAACGTCTTCACGACTTCTTTCTTGAGGCCCTTGTTCTATAGCTCCAAAACCTACTGTACTTCTCCTACCAGTTGCGCTCACACTCGCAAAGTCTGCAATGTTTGCATCCATATTCATTACCGCAGCATAACCGCCTTGATTTTTAAGACCAGCAAGTCGCATTTCATTTACCCAGATCTCACCACAAATATTATTAGTAGTTGCGTTGCGCACACCTATCATCATAGCACGTATGTCTCCAAAGTTAGGATTACCTTTAATACCGTATTGATGTTGGTTTTCTTCTCCAGCACTAGCCGGATCTAAATCTGCCTGATCAAAGAAATTAAGAGCACTAATGTTAAGCGTATTATCAGCTAAAACTTGTGCTTTTATGGACTGAAGCAACGATAGATCTATATCAAAATTATTTGCAACCGGCCATATCTCTTCTCTAACATCTGTACCAAAAGCGGTAGGTTTTAACGGCAGTCGTATCTCGTAATAGTTTTGAGTAAAATCAACCCCTATTCTAACAAACGCTTCTAAATCATCATCATCTACAGAGATTTCATTTACTAAAGACTCTGCATGAACAAACATTTTAAGAGATTCATACTGACGCATATCAATTCTAATGTTCTTAAAAACCCCACGCGCATCACCAGGTTCTAAATCACAAACACTTAAAGCTAGCGATTGTTCGTTCTGACGTATGTTTTGATTTTGGGTACGTAATTCTTCTCTTTCTACACCTGGAGGTAATCTATAAGGAATAGGTGTACGAGATTCATTGTTTTCAATATTTACACCTTCCACTTCAAATACAGTAGGATCATCTGACGCAATAGGATCTGTATCATCTAGTGACTCTGTATATCTTCTATAATCACCACGTACTAAATCTAAAGATCCGAATCTTAAAAAAGTGTCTACTTCAAAATCCGACAAATACATTCTCATAAAACGTATCGCTCTAAAATCTGCAATACCTCCTACTTCTTCTCTGTTAGGATCACTTAGTGGAACTCTAAATTGAACCCATCTTGTGTCAAGTGTGTTACCATTAGGCAAAACAGTTTGTACCGTTTTAGTATCAAAAATGTAATCACTAGTGGTTACATCCATACCAGGGAAGATCTCGATATCATATTCATAATAACTATCGATAGTATTCATCGTGTTATCACGGTTAATATCTTCCACATCCGGCAAAGTTGTAGCACCACGATCATCTTGAGTTACAGTAGTAGGCGAGTTACCTTCTGTACCGTTATAATTCTTATAACGTGTAAATATATCACCTGTAGTCGCTAAGAAATATTCATAATTGTCTCCAGCAGGATCAAAAGGTCCAAAAGTTGGAAAATCTGTTAATTCTTCATTATCACTATATCCATCTAATCCTATATCTTGATTATCACGCTCTGCACCGTCCGTATCAAAAGCATAAACTAAAGACTGATTAGTAGGTACTTTTCCATAAGCAGTGTCGGTAGTAAGCAATGTACTACCATCGTTAGGTAATCCGTTTTCAAATTGCTTTCTATTATCTTTTAAAATATCTTCAGAAATACTACCTAGGTTAATGGAAATAGTACCACCGTTATTAGTTGCGTCATATTGAAACGGATCCATGATCCAGAACTGTACATATTCTACATTAGTCTGTTCAAAATCTGTACTAGAAAAAGAGCGCATAATTCCACCCCAATTATCTGCTGGATTAGGCAACACATTTGTTCCTGCCGCTAGTGGATTATAATTATACTGACCTCTTTCATTAGGATAAAAAGATAAATCCAGAGTATTTATAACTTGTTGTTGACCTTGTTGTAAATCTACGTTAGGAAAAATTTCATCGACAAAAACACGTCTAGTTCTATAGTCAGACACGTCATCATCTGTGATACCATCAGGTCTTTGATTCCCGTAAAAGATAGGATCAATAGAATACCATGCTAATTTTGCACGGCTAAAGTTATACTCTAAAGGATTTGCAACACTACCATTACCTTCAAAGGCTAAAGGTGTACTAGCGAGCGACCATGAAAATGGGGTTAAAATATCTATAGAAGTTTGAGAACCTTCAAAATCATCTACATAAGCAGATGCCTCACCTCCAAAATCGTCACCTGCTGGTGAACCTGGAAATAAATAAGCAAATTCACCTCTTAAAGAAAGGTTAGAAGCAACATCAGTATCAATGTTAGGAAGTTTATTAGCTAGCCTAGTTAAAAAAGGAACTTCTGTATTGTACAAGAAATTAGCTCCTATAATAGTGTTATTGATAGGCTCAAAACCATAAGTAGATTTTTGAGTGATAGGTCGTTCTTTTAAATTTAAGAAAGTACCACCTAAAATGAAGTCTTCACTAAATTTATGTTCTACATTAATTCCAGTAAAACGTTTGGTCTGTTGATTAAAAACAGAATTATTCTCCGTAGAAACTTGAATAGGTGTATTAGAATTAAGCAATGCTTGGTCTAGAATAATCACACGACCTAGTTGATAATCTACGGTATAATCTATACCTTCTTGAAGTGTCCTACCACCAGCCGTTACCGTAACTGATCCTCTAGGAACATTAAAACCACCTATAGGAATTCCTTCCTGACCAGTTGCTTTGTATTCACCCTTTATAAGATACTTATTTTTATCGGCACTTTGTAACGCTTGTGCTTTTGTCGTACGATACATATCACGGTATACGTACTGTTCTTGATTTGCATTATAGGTAGTTGGATCATTATAATCTTCAGTACCTGTACCTGGAGTGTTATCTAATTTATCAAATAAATGACTACCAAAAGGTTCTACGGTTGTAAAAATAATCCGTCCGTTTTCTGGATCGATCGTTATACCTGGTAGGTAATCAAAAAAACCATCACCTGCCGGCTGTGGATCACCTTGTTGGTTTAACCTATCGAGATTAAAAACACGTATCAATGTAGTCTGATCCACATCATCTGGTAATGGAACAGCAGGATTAGTTAAAGTCCCCTCTGCAGCAGTGATGTAATTTAATTCTGGCGGATATTGATAAAATATATTTAGTTTAAAATCTTCTTGAGTTAATTGAAAACCTCCAAGATTATAAACATTCTTCATCATTAAATCCCAGATAGGTTCACTAACATTAGTAAGATTACTCTTTAATAATTTTACCACCAGACTTTGATTATTTACAGCTGGTTGATTAGGGTTTGCGTTTACAATAACGTCTGTAGCTACTACACCATCATTTGCAAATTCACCTACTTGATACACCTGACCACCTACAGTATACTGAAACGCAACCGCAAGAACTTCGTCATTATTTAAACGCTGTCTTAATGATATATAACCTAACTGAGTGTTTAAGGTAAATTCTTGAGCAGTAAGTTTACGCGCATTTTCTAAGGTAACATAATCAAAACCCTCGTTTACCGTGGCACCACCAAAACCGGCCTGAACCGTAGCGATATCCCTAATTTGAGAGTTTAAAACCGTCTGCCCACCACCATTTATTCCTTCCGGATTAAAATCATTGTTCCCGTTATCAGGAAAACTATTTGCAGGCACATTTAAAAATCCTCCTGGCTGTGTATCTAGACCTATATTATCAGGGTCTGCCTCTCCTATATCTTGTATAGCAACTAGATTACGCACATCTTGAGTGCTATTACCTCTATTTGTAATCCATACTTCTGCACGAGTGATCTGGATGTTATTATTTATGAAAGGATAATTCTCTAAAGAAGTGTCGTAATTATCTCTAAAATAATGTGATAAAAAATAATGTCTATTTTCATCATAATCTAGCGAGAAAAAGTCAAAATCGTTAATAGTTGCACCACCAGCTGCTTGCACTGTTGTAGACTCTGATTGTTGCTCAGAAAACACAGCTGTTATTCTTGTTTTACCGAATTGCAATTCGGTCTTGATACCAAATAGACTTTGCGCACCACGTATTAACTGTGAATTAAGCGGCATGGACACGTTACCTACCTCTACACTTTGTAGTATATCATCTTCTGTAGGAGTGTAATCTAATTTTATCTGATTTTGAAAGTTAAATGTACTTTGAGTATCATAATTTGCATTTACTTGTAATCTTGTACCTACTTTACCTACTAGACTTAGATTAATACGTTGATTAAAATCAAAGGTTAAATTCTGTCTATTTCTAGGGGAAAAACTAGGGTTATCAGACCTATTAAAAAGTAATCCTAAATCAACTTCTACAGACCCTTGTGGATCTACATCGATCTCTGTACCACCAAAAATGGATGCAAACAACTCAGAATTCACATAAAAGTTAGGTAATAAATCTTTTTGCTTTTCTTTATCCTCTTCTGTTCTACCAGCAATGGCAGCAGCCTTTTCCTTAAAATAATTAGACATTTGCTCTTTAAGAACACGATCCAGATACTGCTCTCTAGTAAGTATAAAAGGGAAATCTATATTGTAGCCATTAAAACTACTAGAATACACATAGCGATCTAAATTTGCATCATACGCATAAAGAGTTACTATACTCGGCGGATTAGGTAAACTCAACGTACCTAATCTTGCACCTGTTCTGATAGAATCTTGGGGAATAGTTGTTGGTTGTTGCGCTTTCGCGAAAGCGAAAACAAAGAAAGACAAAAGAAAGACAAAAGCCCTTAGGTTATTATTACTGTATCTCAAATCCTATAATTGTTTAAGTGCTTGTTTTATAAGCTGTTCTGTAGTAGCATCTGGTTGACTCGATAGGATTTTATCAACGACTTTTTGTGCTTGTTTACGCATATATCCCAAGGTTTCTAATGCAGATAACGCTTCTTCTCTTCCGGTATTGCTTGCCACCACTGTTAATTGTGGATTATCGAGCACTTGTAGGATTTTATCTTTTAAATCAAGAATAACTCTCTGAGCACCCTTTGCGCCTATTCCTTTAACACTTTGAATGGTTCTCACATCTCCAGAAGCGATAGCTTGCGCAATCTGATTAGGATCTAGACTAGACAACATTGTTCTAGCTGTGTTTGCCCCTATACCAGAAACAGAAAGTAATAGTTTAAAGACTTCTCTCTCTGTTTTTTCTATAAAACCGAATAAACGGTGCGCATCTTCTCTAATTAATTGATAAGTAAACAACTTGATTAGTTCTCCCTCTGGAATTAGAGAATAAGTATGAAGAGATATCTCTACTAGATAACCTACTCCACCACAGTCTATAACCACATCGGTCATATTCTTTTCCACCAGTTTTCCTTGAAGTTGCGCAATCATTAATTAACAGTTTTTTAGAACTCAAATGTAATAAATTATAACCTACTAAATTAAGAGGTTACTCTTTCCTATTAGCGTGCTTTTCTTTTTGTTGCGCATCGATAACTGCAACGGCAGACATATTTACAATTTCATCTACACTTGCTCCTAACTGAAGTATGTGCACTGGTTTTTGCATACCCATCATAATAGGACCTATAGAGTCGATGTTATTGAGCTCTTTAAGCATCTTATAAGTACTGTTTGCGCTTTCTAGATTAGGGAAAATAAGTGTGTTTACTTTTTTACCAGCTAGTTTAGAAAATGGGAACTTGCTTTGTAATAAATCTGCATTTAAGGCAAAATCTGTTTGTAATTCTCCGTCTACCACTAGATCTGGATAGTACTGATGTAAATACTTTACAGCCTCTGTCACTTTAGTCGCATGTGGATGTGAAGAAGATCCAAAGTTAGCATATGAAGTCATCGCTATTACTGGCGAGATACCAAACATAGTCGCTGTACGACCAGTCATTTGTGCAATTTTTGCAAGCTCTAATGCGTCTGGATCGATGTTTATCGAAGTATCTGATACAAATAATGGACCTTTTGCAGTAATCATCAAGTTAGTAGTCGCTATCTTATCTACACCAGGTGCTTTCCCAATAATTTCCATCATAGGTCTTACCGATATAGGGTATGATTGTGCAACACCAGTGATTAAAGCATCTGCATCACCCAGCTTTACCATCATCGCAGCAAAGTAATTACGCTGTCTCACGGTTTTACCAGCATCAAATTCTGTAGTTCCTTTTCTTTGTCTCAGTTTCCAAAACTCCTGAGCATATCTATCTCTTCGCGCTTTCTCTTCGTCAGACTTAGGATCTATAATTAAACAAGGTTGATCAAAGCCTATGTCTTCCATAAGCTCTTCAATCATATCGCGACGTCCTAAAAGAATAGGAATAGCAATACCTTCTTCCAGTACAATTTGTGCGGCTTTAAGAACATCTATATTGTCTGCCTCGGCAAATACGATTCTCTTAGGGTTAATTCTAGCACGGTTAAGTAGTAAACGTACCAGCTTATTATCAGACCCCATACGACTAAGCAATTGCTCCTCGTATTTATCCCAATCTGTGATAGGCTCTTTTGCTACTCCACTTTCCATAGCTGCTCTAGCAACTGCCGGTGGTATGGTGGTTATCAACCTAGGATCAAATGGTTTAGGAATAATATAATCTCTACCAAAAGCAATTTTCAACTCACCATAAGCTATATTCACTTGTTCTGGAACAGCCTCTTTGGCTAGTTGTGCAATGGCTTTAGTAGCAGCCATTTTCATTTCTTCATTAATCTTTGTCGCCCTAACATCTAGCGCACCTCTAAAAATGAATGGAAATCCTAAAACATTATTCACTTGGTTAGGATGATCGCTCCTACCAGTAGCCATAATAATATCTTCTCGAGATGCCATAGCAAGATCGTAATCTATTTCTGGTGTAGGATTTGCCATCGCAAACACTATAGGCGACTCATTCATAGATCGCAACATATCTCCATCTACTATGTTACCTACAGAAAGTCCTAAAAATACATCTGCACCTTTAAGCGCTTCTCTTAAATCCACCTTAGGCTTATCGGTAGCAAATTGCATTTGCTCCTTTCCTAAATTTGTTCTATCCTTTGTAATAAGACCATCTACATCAAACATCATGATGTTTTCTTTTCTTGCACCTAGTGTTACATATAAACTAGTACATGAAATGGCTGCACTACCAGCACCAGAGATGACGATTTTCACCTCTTCTATTTTCTTATCAGCCAGTTCTAATGCGTTTAAAAGCGCTGCACTAGATATTATAGCTGTACCATGCTGGTCATCGTGCATTACTGGAATATCCAGTTCTTCTTTTAATCTTCTTTCTATTTCAAAAGCTTCTGGAGCTTTTATATCCTCTAGGTTTATCCCACCGAAAGTAGGTGCGATATTTTTAACCGTTTGTATAAATTCTTCTACATTCTTAGTATCCACCTCTATATCAAAACAATCGAGGCCTGCAAATATTTTAAAAAGCAATCCTTTTCCTTCCATCACAGGTTTAGATGCCTCTGGACCTATATCTCCTAGACCTAAAACAGCTGTACCGTTAGAAATTACAGCAACTAGATTTCCCTTTGTGGTATATTTATAAACGTTTGCTTTATCCTTTGCTATTTCTAGACAAGGCTCTGCCACTCCAGGGCTATAAGCTAGTGCAAGATCTCTCTGACTGCTATATTTTTTAGTAGGAACTACTTTTATTTTTCCCGGTGTAGGCTTTGCATGATATACTAACGCCTCTCTTCTTTTACTTTCTTCACTCATAAATCCAATAGAATTTTTCGTAAAACAAAGATAGCGCTTATGTTTCACTATGCATTTGTGAAGCGGCTATTATTGAGCCTTTCGGATTAGACTTTAACGCTAAAGTTGCATAGGGTATGTTATTTTCTCGCTTTCGCGAAAGCGGAATTTAAAAAATCACCTCATTAATTCTCTTTCCTTTTACTAAATGTAAGAAGTGCGTTTTTAGGTTTTAATGTAATTAAAGGATGATATTCAATAGCATCATTAACCGGTGTTATGTCAAAACGCTCTAACATTCTAGCAATAACGAGCATCATTTCAAACATTGCAAAATTGTTTCCCACGCACATACGAGGTCCCGCACCGAAAGGGAAATAAAAATCTCGATACTTCTTAGCCTTATCTGGAGCAAAACGATCTGGATCAAATTGATCTGGAGCATCCCACAAATCCTTGCGACGGTGCATTTCATAAAAAGAAACGAGCCATATACTACCTTTTTCTATTCTTATATCCTCACACTCATCTGACTCTAACGCTACACGATCTGTAACATATGCCGGTGGATAGAGACGCAATGTTTCTTCTACACATTGTTTTACATAAGGCATTTTCATAAGGCCAGACATCAAATTTTCTACATGCAGATTACCTAATTCTTGCCTTGCTTTATTAATAGTCGCAGGATGATGAGCCAGTAATTGAGTAGCAAAGCTCAAGGCATTTGCCGTGGTTTCATGACCTGCCACAAACAATACAAGAATCTCATCTACTAACTGGTCATCCTGCATATGAGTACCATCTTCATAAGTACTGTGGAGCAACATATCTAATAAATCCCCAGGTTCTTTATCGCTGAGACGTCTATTTTTTATTATGGTTAATAATAAATCTCGTGCTTCTTGCATTTCTGACAAAGCATGTGGAATACTTTTCTGACCAGATAACCATTCTCGATCAAAGTACCATTTCATCCATGGAATACGCAATTCTTTAATAAGCATTTTCTGAGCATGCTCTGTAATTTCCTGCAGGCGGTTTATCTTTTTATCTAGATCATCGATATCTGCAAGATCAAATAGACTGCGAGCAACTACCTTAAAAGCAAGGTCATTAAATATGGAAAACACATCAGTAATCTTATTTAATTCTATACGATCTAACTCTTCATTAATAACCTGATCCATAGTTTGCATAAGCATTGCTATAGATTTTTTATAAAACGCCGGCTGAATTAACTTTCTATTAGCTCGCCATTTATCGCCGTTTTCAGTAAGCAATCCATGACCAATATATTTACCCAGATCATCTGTCTGTAAAGATGATTTATGAAAGTTTTTTTGATTTTTTTGAAGTATATGTTGAGTGATCTTTTCGTCACAAGTGAAATGAATCATAAGACCAGGCTTAGGACTTAACTTAAACGTATTACCGTATTTAGAAAAATTAGCTCTATGAAATGGTAATGGGTCTTTATAAATCTCTATAGATTTAGACAGAAAAGTAAGCGCTGGTATTTGTTCTATTTCTCTCATATGTTACTCAAATAAACCTCCTAAATTATTTGCCTTAACACGACCTAAATGTTTGTATGCAGTTTCTGTTACTTCACGTCCTCTAGGCGTTCTAATAATAAAACCTTGTTGTATAAGAAATGGTTCATAAACCTCTTCTATAGTTTCAGCACTTTCTGACACAGCCGTGGACAATGTAGTAATACCTACTGGACCACCTTTAAATTTATCGATAATAGTTGTAAGAATCTTATTATCCATTTCATCTAGACCATGAGCATCTACATTAAGTGCTTCTAGAGCATACTTAGCGATTTTCATATCTATTCTACCATCACCTTTAATTTGTGCAAAATCTCGCACTCTACGCAACAAAGCATTTGCGATACGAGGAGTACCGCGACTACGACCTGCTATCTCTATGGCAGCATCATGATCTATAGGCATATTTAAAATTTCGGCACTACGTATAACGATGGTAGATAAAAGCTCAGTAGTATAATATTGTAATCTAGAAGCAATACCGAATCTCGCTCTCATAGGTGCGGTAAGTAAACCAGATCTAGTCGTAGCACCTATTAAAGTAAATGGAGCAAGATTAATTTGTACCGTACGTGCGTTAGGACCGGTCTCGATCATGATATCGATCTTATAGTCCTCCATGGCACTGTAAAGATATTCTTCTACTATAGGACTTAATCTATGAATCTCATCAATGAATAAAACATCACGCTCATCAAGATTAGTAAGTAAACCAGCTAGATCACCTGGTTTATCCAGTACAGGACCAGAGGTAACTTTGATACCTACACCTAATTCATTTGCTAAGATATGAGCTAATGTAGTCTTTCCTAATCCTGGAGGTCCATGAAAAAGAGTATGGTCTAACGCTTCTTCTCTACCATTTGCTGCTGCTACAAATATTTTTAAATTTTCCAACACCTGATCTTGTCCCGCAAAATCGTCAAAGGATAAGGGACGTAGCGCTCTATCTACATCATGCTCTTCGTTAGAAAAATGGCCGCCGTTAGGATCAAGATTTTCATTCATATACCAAAGATACTACTCAAAGAGCAGGCTTTATTAAAGTAATACTGTTATTTATAATTATAAAAAGTGTTTTAAAGATACCGCTTTCGCGAAAGCGGTATAACATAAGCTTAACTAGATTTAATAATAACTTAGCAACATGATCCTGAAGATATAAGTATATTCAAAATAAAAATATGAAACCTACTCAACAAACACCAAGTCTAGACGTCAATTTAATAAATGACACGATGTGGTCACTAGAAAAACAACATCCAGAAAAATATACTTTAGTAATATTTTACAGAGGCTTACATTGTCCTGTTTGTAAAAAACAATTAGAAAATATAGCCGACCATTTGGACGAATTAAACGAAAGGGGAATTAATGTAATTGCTATAAGTATGGATAGCGAAAAAAGAGCAAAGAAAGCAGGAACAAGCTGGGAAGTGAAAAATTTACCAATAGGCTATGGATTAAAAAGAGAAACCGCAGAAGAATGGGGACTTTATTTTTCCAAAGGAATAAGTGACAAAGAACCGGAGTTGTTTTCAGAACCTGGTATGTTTCTCATAAAAGCAGATGGTACATTGTACTTTTCTTCCGTACAAACAATGCCTTTCACCAGACCTAGAATAGACGCAGTAATTAAAGCTGTTGATTTTATAGAAGAAAAAGATTACCCAGCCAGAGGAGAAGATTAAACTATAGAAAAACATTGAACAAAAAATGCCGCTCAATGAGCGGCATTTTTTGTTATAAAAGATATGCGATTAATGATTCATTTCTTCTTCACCTTCTTGCATAGGAATGTGTTGTGGCGCATAATCCTGACCTACAATCACATATTCACCTTCTTCATTAACTTTACTATAATCGTAAGGCCATCTATACACTGTAGGTATAGGACCAGCCCAGTTACCATGAATATGAGTATCACCTGTAGTCCATTCTAATGTATTAGATTTCCAAGGATTAGCTGGCGCTTTCTTACCAAAGAAAATTGATTTTACAAAATTGTAAACAAAGAACAGTTGAGCAAATGCAGTAGCAATTGCAAAATATGTAATCAATTTATTAGTATCTGCTAAATCATCAAAATAAGGGAAGTTCGTATTTGTATAATAACGTCTTGGTAAACCAGCCATTCCTACAAAGTGCATTGGGAAAAATACCCCATAAGCACCTATCGCCGTTAACCAAAAGTGTACATAACCTAAGTTCTTGTTCATCATACGGTTAAACATTTTAGGGAACCAGTGGTAAACCCCAGCAAATAAACCATATAAAGCAGATATACCCATTACTAAGTGGAAGTGAGCAACTACGAAATATGTATCATGAACATTAATATCTAATGTACTATCACCTAATATAATACCAGTAAGACCACCAGTAATAAAAGTAGAAACCAAACCTATAGAAAACAACATTCCTGGATTCATCTGTAAATTACCTTTCCACAGTGTAGTTATATAATTAAAAGATTTAACCGCTGAAGGAATAGCAATAAGTAAAGTTGTAAAAGTAAATACAGATCCTAAGAAAGGATTCATACCTGATACAAACATATGGTGACCCCATACGATAGTAGAAAGAAATGCGATAGCAAGAATAGATGCTATCATCGCTCTATAACCGAAAATAGGTTTACGTGAATTAGTCGCTATAATCTCCGAAGTAATACCTAATGCTGGAAGCAAGACAATATAAACCTCTGGGTGACCTAAGAACCAAAATAAATGCTCAAATAATACTGGAGATCCACCTTGGTGAGCTAATACTTCACCTTTAATATATATATCTGATAAGAAGAAAGAAGTACCAAAACTTCTATCCATTATGAGTAATAAAGCAGCAGCAAATAAAACCGGGAAAGAAACAACACCAATAATGGCAGTAACGAAAAATGCCCAAATGGTCAAAGGAAGACGTGTCATAGACATTCCTTTTGTTCTAAGGTTGATTACTGTCGCAATATAATTAAGAGAACCTAAAAGAGAAGATGCAATAAAGATAGCCATTGAAACTAACCATAAAGTCATACCTAATCCAGATCCACCCATAGCCTCTGGAAGCGCACTTAAAGGAGGATAAATAGTCCACCCAGCCGCAGCAGGCCCTAGTTCCACAAAAAGAGAACTCAACATTATTGCCGCAGAAAGGAAAAACAACCAATAAGAAACCATGTTTAAAAATCCAGATGCCATGTCTCGAGCACCGATCTGTAATGGAATCAAAAAGTTAGAGAATGTACCACTTAGACCAGCAGTAAGTACAAAGAATACCATTATAGTACCATGAATAGTAACTAAGGCAAGATACATATTAGGGTCCATTACTCCGTCAGGAGCCCATTTACCTAACAATGCCTCAAATACCATATTTGGCTCACCTGGGTTTGCCAATTGCAATCTCATTAACACAGACATTGCGATACCTATCGCCCCCATGATAAGACCAGTTATAAGATATTGCTTAGCAATCATCTTATGATCTGTAGAGAAAATATATTTAGTTACAAAAGTTTGCTTATGATGGTGGTGTTCTTCATCATGTCCCTGATCTGCAGTAACAGCTATTGATTGTGCCATATTTCTAGTTTTCAGCGTTAGCTAAAGTTTTTTCAAAAGTTTGTTGTGTTTCTAACCACTCATTGTAGTCTTCTTC
The DNA here is from genome assembly GCF_039941875.1 of Nonlabens sp. GTDB lineage: Bacteria > Bacteroidota > Bacteroidia > Flavobacteriales > Flavobacteriaceae > Nonlabens. The sequence continues at coordinate 25,112 of NZ_JBDVDQ010000009.1, forward strand.
ACTTTCTACAACGATCTTCATTTGCATGTTGTAATGAGAAGCTCCACAAATTTTATTACAAAGAAGATAGTATTCAAATTCATATGGATCTAACGCCACATCACCTTCAGCTACTAACTCTTTACTTTTTTGTCGTCTAATTTCATTAATCTTACGAACTTTTTCAGTCATAAATTCAGTTGACTTATAATCTTCAGAAGTAACTGAAGGAGTGAATTTAAACTGAGTAACCATTCCTGGCACAACATTCATTTGAGCTCTAAAATGAGGCATATAAGCTGAATGTAAAACATCCTGACTTCTGAATTTAAAGATAACAGGTCTGTTAACAGGTAAATGTAATTCTGAACCAACTCTATCATCCATACCGTCTTTATCTGTAGGGTCGATACCGATTACATTCTGACCTTCAATGAAACGTACATTTGCGTCTCCTAAAGTATTATCCGCACCACTGTATCTTACTTTCCAACCGAATTGATAAGCATATACCTCCACTATTAAAGGATCATCATCAGTATTTGCATCCATGATATCATTCCAAGAAAATAAGCCCCAAAGAATTAAACCAGCTAATACAACAACTGGAATCGCTGTCCAAATAAACTCGAGTCTATCGTTATCTGCATAGAATAAAGCCTTTTGACCTTTTCTACCGTGATATTTATATGAGAAAAAGTGAAGTAGACCTTGCGTTAAAACTTGTACAACCATAATAACTACAGTTGTTAGAAGTAATAAGTTATCATAATCTGCTCCATGTGCAGAAGCTGCATCTGGAAGGAAATAATCTTGATACCCTACGAAACATGCAATCATCATGATGTACATGGCTATTACAAAAACAAGCATCATTTGACCTTGACGTTTATTATCAGAGTCGTTTGCTACTTCCGCTGCTTCAGCATCGTGTTCAGGAGATTTACCTAAATTAACGATTTTAGATATTTGCCATACAGAGATCGCAAAAAGGGCTGCTATAAATATGATTAGAAATGCTGTCATTACAGTTGTTTTCTATGGGTTTTAATAATGGAAATGTTTACTCTCTCCTAGATAAGGATCACCTTTAACTAATAAAGGAGCTTTTGATATCGTATGGAATACATAAAAGATAAATAGACCAGCGAAAAATAAGAACGAACCTATTTCCGGGAAACCTATAAACCAAGATTCACCTACCGTAGAAGGCATAACCATAACATAAATATCTAAATAGTGACCTATTATTATAAACAAACCAGCAGTTACTACAAACCAGTTGATACGTTTAAAGTCAGAATTCATAAGAATCAATAATGGGAATAAGAAGTTGATAGCAACCATACCGAAGAATACTATATTATAATCTTCAATACGAGTTACGAAGTAAGTTACTTCTTCCGGAATGTTAGAGTACCAGATCAACATAAATTGTGAGAACCATAAGTAAGTCCAAAAGATACTGATACCAAACATGAATTTAGCTAAATCATGAATATGAGAATCATTTACAAATTCTAAGTAACCTTTAGATTTTAAGAAAATGGTAACCAAGGCAATCGCAGTAATAGCAGATACAAACATACTTGCAAATACATACCAACCGAATAAAGTTGAGAACCAATGTGGATCAAAGCTCATTATCCAGTCCCAAGACATAATAGACTCTGTTACTATGAAGAATACTAAGAACATAGCACTGTGCTTAAAGCCTTTTTTATACCAAGCAATGTCACCATCCTTAGCTTCATCTTGCTTTAAACCAAATTTTCTAATGTTCCATCGATAGATATTCCAACCGACAAGAAAAGCACCAGCTCTGAATAACCAGAAAGGAACATTCAAGAAGCCTGTTTTACCTGCTACAATTGCATCATAATTTTCATGACCTACAACATCTACACCTTCATTCATCCAGATAAAAATATGATTAGCTCCTAACCCAGTTGCTAAAAGAAGAAGAAACATAATAATACCTCCTGGTAAAATGTAACTACTCACACCTTCCATAACTCTAAATAACACTGGAGACCATCCTGCTTGAGCTGCCTTTTGAACCGCGTGGAAAGCAAGAGCTCCTAAACCTATCATAAAGAAAAAGAAAGCTGCTACATAAACTGCTGACCAAGGTCTGTTCTGTAATTGATGATATACATGCTCTGCATGCTCATCTTCATGACTACCACCATGAGCAGATTCTCCATGATGTTCCCCTGAAACAGAAGAGTCATGACTAGCGTCACCATGAGATACAGTTGCAACATCATGATGTTCATTACTTTCTTCAGCATGCCCACCACCGTGTGCTGCTTCCTTTGCAAGCATTTCTTTAACTGCATCTTGAGAAGCTGGTACTTGCCAAAATCCTACCGCAGTTAGCAGTGCTCCTATGATAATAAGAGAGAATGCTACAATTTTTAATTTGCTTGTTACCTTATACATATATACAATATCTACTAGGGCTTAATGCCCTTCAGTTGTTGGTTCGTTTTCTGTAGCGTGATCATCAACACTGTGAGCATCCTCATCGTGGTGTACATCCATCATCGCCATTTCATCTTCCTTAGAAGTTTCAGTAACAAACTCTTGACGAGCCTGACCTTTTAAATCTCTAGTTAAAGCATCTACATGATGTGCTATTTGCCATCTCTCTTCAATAGAAGTTTGAGCAGCATAAGATCCCATGTAATTTATACCATAATACATAACATGATAAATAGAACCTTGTGAAATATCACGAGCATCATAGCTAGGAACTCCTAATATCTTTTCAGATTTAACCAAAGTACCTTGTCCATCACCTTTTTTACCGTGACATATAGCACAGTAAATTCCAAAAAGAGCTTCACCGTTAGTTAAATTAGCTTCAGTATATGGAAGAGGATTTTTCAAGTTCGCTTTCGCGGAAGCGTAACCATCATTAGTGTTATCATAATCATATGGCATCCACCCTCTAGAAACTGTACCTTCAACAGGTAATTGAGCTTCTACATTTCCAGGAAATATCTCTCCTTCTTGATAAGCCTCATAACCTGCAGACTCATACATGTTAGGGAAATACTGAACACTTCTATTTGAATCAGTTGCTGTCGACTTATCATCTCCTCCACAGGAAACAACAAGAATTGAAGCAAATGCAAACAAGAACGTTTTTACAGATCTATTCATTAGTGCGCTTCTTTGTCTATTAATTTTATCTCTACTGCACCAGTGTCATAAAGAAACTTTGTCGCTTCTTCAACATCAGCACCATGTGTATCAATCTCCATAAGGAAATGATCATCAGTCGTTCTTACATCAGGATTTTCAGCTTTCTTAAATGGCCATAATCTACTTCTCATATAAAAAGTGATAACCATTAAGTGAGCTGCAAAAAATACTGTTAACTCAAACATGATAGGTACAAAGGCTGGTAAGTTTTCCAAATATGAGAAACTAGGTTTACCACCTATATTCTGTGGCCAGTCTTCTATCATTATATAATTCATCATAGCAGTTGCTACACACAAACCTACTATTCCATATAAGAAAGCATTAATCGCAAGGCGAGTATCTGCAATTCCCATAGCTTTTTCTAGACCATGTACAGGAAATGGTGTGAATATTTCATCAATATGGTAATGCTTATCTCTAACTTGTTTTACTGCCTGTAGCAAAACATCGTCATCAGTATATAAAGCGTGTATAATTTTTGTTGACATAATATCTTAGTTCTACTCGCCTGGATGAGCGATAGGGTCTCCTGAAGAAGCTCCTGCGTTAGACTTCATTTTATTTTCTCTCAAAGTCTTGTACTTACTACCACTAGCTTTAAGTATAGATTTCACTTCTGCTTGTGCAATAACAGGGAAAGTTCTAGAGTACAATAAGAAAAGTACAAAGAAGAACCCAATGGTACCTATGAAGATACCTATATCGACAAACGTTGGTGAAAACATAGTCCAAGATGATGGAAGATAATCTCTATGCAAAGAAGTCACAATAATTACAAAACGCTCAAACCACATTCCTATGTTTACTACAATAGAAATAGCAAAAGAGAACATAATACTAGTTCTTAATTTCTTGAACCACATAAACTGAGGAGAGAACACATTACAAGTCATCATAGCCCAATAAGCCCACCAGTAAGGACCAGTCGCCCTGTTCAAGAAAGCATATTGTTCATACTCAACACCTGAGTACCACGCCACAAATAATTCAGTAATATATGCAACACCTACTATAGAACCAGTAATCATAATTACTATGTTCATTAATTCAATATGTTGCAAAGTAATGTAGTTCTCTAGGTGACATACTTTTCTCATAATAATAAGAAGTGTATTTACCATAGCAAAACCAGAGAAGATCGCTCCAGCAACAAAGTAAGGAGGGAAAATCGTTGTATGCCATCCTGGTATAACAGAGGTAGCAAAGTCAAAAGATACAATAGTGTGAACCGAAAGTACTAGTGGTGTTGCAAGACCTGCAAGAACTAAAGATACTTCTTCAAAACGTTGCCAGTCTTTTGCACGACCAGACCAACCGAAAGAAAGTATTCCGTAGATCTTCTTATTAAAAGGAGTTATAGCTCTATCACGGATCATAGCAAAATCAGGTAGCAAACCAGTCCACCAAAATACTAATGATACAGAAAGGTAAGTTGAAATTGCAAATACATCCCAAAGTAATGGCGAATTAAAGTTTACCCATAAAGAACCAAATTGATTAGGAATAGGTAAAACCCAATAAGCTAACCATGGACGTCCCATGTGAATAATAGGGAATAAACCAGCTTGAATTACAGAGAAAATAGTCATCGCCTCTGCAGAGCGGTTAATCGCCATTCTCCATTTTTGACGAAATAATAAAAGTACTGCAGAAATTAACGTTCCTGCGTGACCGATTCCTACCCACCATACAAAGTTAGTAATATCCCAAGCCCAACCGATGGTCTTGTTCAATCCCCAAACTCCAATACCAGTAGAGATCGTATAAGTAATACATCCTAATCCATAAAGAAATGCAATAAGAGCGATTGTAAACACAATCCACCATTGCTTATTTGCCACACCTTCTACTGGTGCCGCTATATCCCTTGTTACATCAGAATATGTTTTATCTCCTGTAACGAGAGGTCTTCTTATGGACGCTTCATAATGAGCCATAATATCTTGATTAGTTTTGCTAGTTAATTATACGTTTCTCACTTTAACCTGATACATCACATTAGGTTCAGTTCCCACTTCTTCTAATAGGTGATACATACGGTCTTGTTGTTTCACTTTAAAAATCTCAGATTCTTTATCATTGATATCTCCGAAGGTTATCGCACCACTTGAACAAGCATTAGAACATGCCGTAGCAAATTCACCATCTTTAATCATGCGACCGTCTTTCTTAGCTTCAAGAATAGTCATTTGAGTCATTTGCATACATAGAGAACATTTCTCCATTACACCACGACTCCTTACAGTAACATCTGGATTAATAACCATACGACCTAAATCGTTGTTCATATGATAATCAAACTCATCGTTACCATTATATAAGAACCAGTTAAATCTACGAACCTTATAAGGACAGTTGTTTGCACAATAACGAGTACCTACACAACGGTTATAAGCCATGTGATTTTGACCTTGACGACCATGAGAAGATGCAGCTACTGGACATACAGTTTCACAAGGTGCGTGATTACAGTGCTGACACATCACCGGCTGGAAAGCCACTTGTGGATTATCAGCTGGAACTTCCAACTCTCCAAAACCACCTAACGAACCATTATCACCGAATAACCCATCAAAACCATCTTTCTTAGCTTCATCAGCCTCAAAACTATCTTCTGAAGAGTAATATCTATCTATACGTAACCAGTGCATATCACGAGATTTTCTAACCTCAGTCTTTCCAACAACAGGAACATTGTTCTCTGCATGACAAGCAATAACACAAGCACCACAACCGGTACATGCATTTAAATCGATAGACATATTAAAATGATGACCTACAGATCTATCAAAACTTTCCCAAAGATCAACATCTGGAGAAGTAACCGGAGTTTCAACATGGTTTAAAGAAACCTCAGGCATAGGATTAAAGTTATCCTTATTACCGGTTCTATATGTTTCTAGATCAGTCTCACGAATAATATCGCGACCCATCATAGTATTTTGTAATTGAGTACAAGCAAACTCATGTGTACCACCTGCATCCTTCACAGAAACAGTTTGAACTGCAACACCGTTCTTATAGAAAGGATAAGCATTTACACCTGTCTGCATTTCTTCTTGAATAGCAGCTGTCTGACCATAACCTAAAGCTATACCGATAGTACCAGCGGCTTGTCCTGGCTGAATAAGAGCAGGCAATTTTCTTTGTACACCATCTAACGTTACCGTTACATATGTTCCATCAAGAGCACCGTTTGCTACATTTTCATTAACTACACCTACTTTCTCAGCATCTACTTGAGAGATAGTTACGTAATTATCCCAAGTCGTTCTAGTAATAGGATCCGGCAATTCTTGTAACCATGGGTTATTTGCCATAACACCATCACCTAAACCAGTTTTAGTATATAAAGTAAGCTCATAACCAGAAGGCTTTTTAGCACTAGCCATAGCACTTAAAGCAGCAGAGTTACTTATCACTTCGCGCTCAACATCCTCACCAGACTCAGAAACAACAACAGATGTTTTATAAAAACCATCTTGTAATGACTGATTCCAGCTAGAACCTGCAGCAGCAGAAGTATCTTTTAAGAAATCTTTGTAAGATTCAGTACTACCAGACCATTTTAATAAAGTGTCTTGTAACTGTCTAGTCTTAAAAATAGGATTTATAGTAGGCTGCGTTAAATACACATGACCTTTCTTTATTTCAGTATCACCCCAAGATTCAAGATAATGAGGAGTAGTAGCAACATAATTACATTTTTCAGCAGTTGCATTCATAGAAGATGCAAAAGATACTCTAAGAGCTACTTTTTCTAACGCTTTCGCGAAAGCGTCACTATCATCATAACTATATACAGGATCAACACCTGCAATAAAAATAGCACCTACCTTACCAGCATTCATATCCTTAACCAATGCATCCACAGAAGAACGGTTACCCTGACGAGTCAAGATAGGAGCGTCTGTATCAACAATAGTTGATCTTAAAGCTTCATTTATAGCAATAGTTAATTGATGAGCTGCCTGATCAGGAATACCACAAAGAACAACAGCTTTACTACCAGCACGCTTAAGACTAATAGCTGTTTGCTCCACAGATTTAGCTACTTTATCAGATAAAGAAACATTTGCTCCTCCACCTACTATTTTGCTATATAATGCAGCAATAATATTTTTTTGTTCAGTCGGCGTTACAGGATAACGTCTATCAGCATTAGAACCAGATAAAGATAAATTAGATTCATACTGGATATGTTGAGACATTTTACCGTTCTTAGGAACGCGAGATTTTGCATAACCCTTATCAAATCCTCCACCTTGCCAGTCACCTACAAAATCGGCACCTATAGAAACTATAGTTTCTGCATCTATAAAATCATAATCAGCTAATGCCCTCGATCCATATCTAGCTTCAAAAGCAGCAAGAGCAGCTTCTTCACCTACAGCGTCATAAGTAACGACACGTACATTAGAATACTTACCTTTTAACTGTGAAAAGATCTTATTCATTGATGGACTAGCAAAAGTTTGCGATAACACAACTAACTCCTTTCCATTTAATGAAGTCAATTGATTTGCAACTTGCTTATCAAACTCTTCCCAATTAGACTCAACTCCTTTAATCATAGGAGTTTTCAATCTATTGTTGTCATATAAAGATAACACAGAGGCATGAACACGAGCATTTGCATGACCGCGATACATCGCATCCTTATTACTCTCTATCTTAATAGGACGACCTTCACGAGTTTTAACCAATATACTAGCAAAATCATAACCATTTGCGATCGTTGTCGCATAATAGTTAGCCATTCCAGGAATGATTTGCTCTGGTTGATTAACGTAAGGCACAGAGTATATTACTGGTCCTTCACATGCTGCTAGCGATGCTGCCGCAGTACTGAAACCAACATACTTTAGAAAATCACGTCGTGAAGTGCTAGAAGACTCCATCGCCTCATCATTTCCTAAAAACTCATCAGAAGGAATAGGACTCGCAAACTCATTCTGCTCAAGATTTTTTACAATCTCATTGCTATCATCAAGTTGCGCAGTGCTTTTCCAGTATTTCTTAGTAGTAGCCATAAATATCTAAAACTATGTTATTAATAGTGGCATTTACCACATTCAAGTCCTCCTAAATCTGCGATAGTCAATTGACGACCACCACGAGCTTCAGAAAGTTCTTTGTGAATTTGTTCATAATATCCATTACCCTGAAGATCTACATTAGTCTCACGGTGACAGTTGATACACCATCCCATAGTTAATGGTGAATATTGATACATCACTTCCATTTCCTCAACAGGACCGTGACAAGTTTGACAAGCAATCTTACCAGCAGTAACGTGTTGTGCGTGATTAAAATATGCAAGATCTGGTAAGTTATGGATACGCACCCATCTTACAGGGCTCTCTTCACCAACAAACTTCTGCTCATCACTATCCCAACCAGTAGCTGCGTACAGTTTCTGAATCTCCTTATTATAATCAATCCCATATTCATCGATACCTTCTTTATAAGTAGCATCTGCTACCTCACCGATAGATTTATGACAATTCATACAAACATTTAACGAAGGAATGCCAGAGTGCTTAGACTCACGAGCACTAGAGTGACAATATTTACAATCTATCTCATTAGATCCAGCATGTATTCTGTGAGAATAATGAATAGGTTGAACCGGCGCATAACCTTGATCAACACCCACACTCATTAGAGCGCCATATGCGAAATACGCACTTGCTAACAATAAGAATATCGCAGTCACTAAAACTAAAAATTGATTTTGAACAAATGCCTTCCATATAGGAGTACGTTCTTCTTTTTCAAATTCTGTTTGAATACCGTTAGCTTCTGCAAATCTTTTTAACGTTTTGTTTACCACAATTAGCAACACTACTAACAGTAATAAAACTACCGCTAGCGCACCTAGTATAATATTATTAGAGATCGAAGATCCTCCAGAAACATCACCAGCACCAGCTTGACCAACCGCAGTATCATCAGTAGGCGTTGGCTTTTCAGTATCAGTATAAGCTATAATATTATCGATATCAGTATTAGAAAGCTGTGGGAAAGCATTCATGTTAGACTGATTAAACTCGTTGTAAATAGCTACTGCCTCAGCATCTCCTGTCGCAATTAAAGCCGTTGAGTTCTTAATCCAACTGTAAAGCCACTCTCTATCGTGACGTTGACTAACCTGAAAAAGCGCCGGACCGACCGCTTTTTTGTACAATTTGTGACACGATGCACAATTAGCTTTAAAAAGAGCCTCTCCTAAAGTAGCGTCTCCACCACTAGTAGCTTCTACAGGCGCCGCTGGCTCACCTTCTGAGGTGGTAGCATCTTGTCCGTAAACACTAATAGAACCTAGTGTCACGAAAACAAACGCTAGCATGAACTGCCATGCGGAAAAATGTAATTTCCTATTTATCATCTCGCTTAATGAATATTACTATAACTTTGGCACAATAATTACAGTATTTTACCGTATCGTAAATGCTTCCGCAAAAATAGGTCATAAATCGTTTATTTTTGCCCGTGAATAAAATGAAGAAAATAATTTATAACTATTCTAAATAGATTCGCTTTCGCGAAAGCTAACAATAAGAGAACACACGCTATGTCTAGAAAAAAAATACAAATTTTAATGGTAAGCCTAACCATGTTCGGTGTTGCATTTCAAGGAATTGCACAAGAATCAAAGCAAATTGATAAGCAAAAAATAGATGCCTTAGTTTCTACAAAAATCGCCATGGATAAATCTGGTGACTTTAAAGAACACTATACCATACAAATTTTTTACGGTGAAAGGAACAAAGCCATCGCAACAAAACGTCAATATGATGCTTTAAATCACGAATGGAAATCTGAATTAACTTGGGAACATCCTTATCACAAGATATGTGTAGGAACATACAGAAGCAGATTAGAAGCAGAGAGAGCACTACTTAAAATAAAAGAAAAATATTCCAATGCGCTTATTCTAAAACCTTAAATATCTCCAACAAGATACCGTTCTAAACAATAACAAAAAGCTCAATGACACCATTATCATTGAGCTTTTTCTTTATAAACCTACCTTGTTCAAATTCTAATAAACAATTAGACCACATCCCATTGATTAGATCCAAGCTTACAAGATTCAATACAACCATTAATTGCAAAGACTATACATATAACAATTCTATCATAACCAAATACAGAAACTAACATCTCAACTAAATTATATAATTCATAATATAATCATAAGACGATCACTAAAAACCTAACTAGTTAATCACACATTTTGATTCATTTTCTTAAATACAGACTTCACAATAAATTACCAAATAGAATTAATAAACCACAGCCGAGTTGAGATAGTCGAAAATACGGATTTACAGATAGTTCTATAAAATTAGAACACATACAATGTAAAGACCCAACCACAAACGTAATCCATCCTTCAAGGCAGCATCAACTTTACATTTATAACTCCTAAATCTATGGTAAAATGACAAGCCTCTATAAAATCATTTTAGCTATAAAATACAATCAAAGCGTTTACACTATTATCTATTCTAATGGACAATACACTACATATACCAAAAGTTTTATAAAGATTAAATAACACCTAATATCACCAACGATAGGAAATAACACTTTAATTACAAAACCAACGAATTCAAATATAGACTCAAATTTAAAATTGCCATATAATAGCATTGAACACAATTACCTAAATCAATAGATCTTTAAGATTAAAGTATTCAAAAACAAATAAGACATTATTGCGAACAAAAAAAAGCGTCTTCATTTTCATGAAGACGCTTTTTATATACTCAAGATACAACTTATTATTTCAAGGTTTTCTTAACCTCTACTTCATGGAAGGACTCTAAAACATCACCCTCTTGTAAGTCGTTATAGTTTTTAATCTGCATACCACATTCATAACCTTTAGCAACTTCCTTAACGTCATCTTTGAAACGTTTAAGCGCAACAAGTTCTCCTGTATAAACAACAACACCATCTCTTATCAGCCTTACACCACCATTTCTAAATATCTTACCGTCTGTAACCATGCACCCTGCAATGGTACCAATTTTAGATATTTTAAACGTCTGTCTAACTTCTGCATTACCAGTAATCTCTTCTTTAAGCTCTGGAGAAAGCATTCCTTCCATCGCATCTTTAAGATCATTAATTGCATCATATATAATCGAATAAGTACGGATATCCACTTCTTCTCTATCTGCTACGACTCTTGCATTACCTTGTGGACGAACATTAAATCCGATTATTATCGCATCAGATGCAGTCGCAAGCAATACATCACTTTCAGTAATCGCACCAACAGCCTTATGTATGATATTAACCTGAATTTCTTCCGTAGATAATTTCTGGAAAGAATCAGTTAACGCCTCTACAGATCCATCAACATCACCTTTAAGGATTAAGTTAAGCTCTTTAAAGTCTCCCAATGCGATACGACGACCGATTTCATCAAGTGATAATGTTTTCTGAGTACGAACAGACTGCTCACGTTGTAATTGTGTACGCTTAGCTGCTATAGACTTAGCTTCACGCTCATCTTGGAATACGTTAAACTTGTCACCAGCTTGTGGAGCACCATCTAAACCTAGTATTGAAACAGGAGTAGAAGGACCAGCTTCTTGCACATCATGACCACGCTCATCTTGCATCGCCTTAATCTTACCATGTCTAGGACCAGCTAGAACATAATCTCCAACTTTTAATGTCCCAGCTTGAACAAGTATAGTAGAAACATATCCACGACCTTTATCAAGGAACGCCTCAACCACTGTACCAGTTGCCGGTTTGTTAGGATTAGCTTTTAAATCTAGTAACTCTGCCTCAAGTAAAACTTTTTCAAGTAATTCTTTAACACCAGTACCTACTTTTGCAGAGATATCATGAGATTGTATCTTACCACCCCAATCTTCTACAAGTAAATTCATTTGTGCAAGACCTTCTTTTATCTTTTCAGGGTTTGCATGCGGCTTATCAATCTTGTTAATTGCGAATACTATAGGTACTCCTGCTGCTTGCGCATGGGAAATAGCCTCTTTAGTCTGCGGCATGATATCATCATCTGCTGCAGCAACAATAATTGCAATATCAGTAACTTGAGCACCACGAGCACGCATCGCTGTAAAAGCCTCGTGACCAGGTGTATCTAAGAAAGCTATTTTCTGGCCATTATCTAGTTGTACCCCATATGCACCTATGTGCTGTGTAATACCACCGCTTTCACCAGCAATAACATTTTCTTTTCTAATATAATCTAGAAGAGATGTTTTACCGTGATCTACGTGACCCATTACCGTAACAATAGGTGCACGTGAAACTAAATCTTCTTCATTATCTAAAACTTCAGCAACACTTTCTTCTATATCCGCATTTACGAACTCTACATCGAAGCCAAACTCTTCAGCAACGATAGACATCGTTTCAGCATCAAGTCTTTGATTCATCGTTACCATCATCCCTAGAGACATACATGCACCGATAACTTTATTTACAGGAACATCCATCATAATAGAAAGATCACTTACAGTAACGAATTCCGTTACCTGTAATGACTTATCCTCTGCTTGAGCTTGCTCTGCAGCATCAACTTTATCACGGTGACTCTCTCTCTTATCTCTACGGTATCTAGCCGCTTTAGACTTAGAAGACTTACCTTGTAATTTCTCAAGAGTCTCCCTTACCTGCTTCTGGATTTCTTCATCTGTAGGCTCCTCTTTAACAATATTTTTACGTCCAGTATTGTTATTATTACCGCCACGTCTATTATTAGAGCGATTACCGCCACCTCCAGAACCTCCAGGTTTTGAAATACGCTTACGCTTACCTCTATTCGTATCTGCAGCTTTTTTCTTAGGCTTAGCAAATTGAGAAAGGTCAATTTTCTTACCAGTAACTTTAAGACCACCTAATTTCTTATACTCAGTCTTAATAACTTCTGGCTCCGAATTAACCGCCTCTACTGGCTCGGCCTTAGCAGCATCAGGTGACTTAGTAGCTGGCTTAGGCTGCTTAGCCTCTTTAGCTACCTCTTCAACTTTAGACTTTGCTTTAGGAGAAACAGCCTCTGTCTTCGGTTTAGACTTAGCAACATTCTTAGACCCCTCTACCTTTTTAGATGCCTCAGGCTTCTTCTTAGGTTTAGATCTCTTATTTGCATCTAAATCAATTTTACCTTTTAAGGTTGTACCCATTGCTTTAGGTCTATTAGAAACCTGAGCGACTTCTTTAGACTCTTCAGAATCGGTTTTTTCTTTAGGAGGAGCAACACTAGCTTTCTCAGCCTTAGGAGACACTTCCTTAACAACAGCCTCAACAGCCTTTTCAGGTACTTTAGTCGTCTTTTCTGCTTTCTTACCAGCATCCAGATCAACTTTACCTACTTGTTTAGGACCACCTATAGAAGCCTTAGCTTTTATAACCTCTTGTTGTCTCTTTTGTTTTTCCTCAAGTTCTTTTTCTCGCTGCAATCGCAATTCTTCTTGTTCCTTGCGACGTTCAGCACCTACTTCCTTTGAGGCTACTTTTTTGCTCTTGTCAGTTTGAAACTCATCAGCAAGTGCTTTATAGACGCTAGCATCTATTTTTGTGGTAGGGCGAGCCTCTATCTCAATTCCTTTAGAATTAAGATACTCCACAGCACGGTCTAGAGAAATATTAAATTCTCTTAGAACTTTGTTGAGTCTCATGTTTTTTACTTCGGCCATAAAATGGTTCAGGATTGACTTTAATTTCTAATCTAATCTTCAAATTCTGCTCTCAGGATTCTAACAACGTCTAAAACGGTTTCCTCCTCAAGATCTGTACGTTTTATTAAGTCAGCAACGTCTTGCTCTAGAACACTTTTGGCAGTGTCCAATCCTATCTTACTCAATTCTTCAATAACCCATCCATCGATAACATCGGTAAATTCGGTTAACTCTACATCTTCTTCAGCACCCTCTCTTATCACATCGATGTCGTAGCCAGTTAGCTTACCAGCTAGTCTTATATTGTGACCTCTACGACCTATCGCCTTAGAAACCTCTTCAGGACTCAAACGCACTTCTGCCTTTTTAGTCTCTTCGTTGATTACCATAGAAACAATCTTTGCAGGACTTAAAGCTCTCGCTATATAAAGTTGCGTATTGGCCGTAAAGTTAATTACATCTATGTTTTCATTCCCTAATTCACGAACTATTCCATGAATACGAGAACCCTTAACACCTACACAAGCACCTACAGGATCTATACGGTCATCATAACTATCAACAGCAACCTTAGCTTTTTCACCAGGCTCCCTTACAACAGCTTTAACAGATATAACACCGTCAAATACTTCTGGAATCTCTTGTTCAAAAAGCTTCTCTAAAAACTTAGGAGATGTTCTTGATAGAATAATATTAGGCTTATTACCTCTTAATTCTACACTCTCAATAACACCACGTACATTTTCACCTTTTCTAAAGAAGTCAGATGGAATCTGTCTGTCCTTAGGCATGATTATCTCATTACCATCATCATCTAACAATATAATTGCTCTATGTCTTATGTGATGAACCTCAGCACTATAAAGCTGACCTTCTAACTCTTTAAAATGTTTAAAGACATTAGTATTATCATGCTCATGAATCTTCGCAATAAGATTCTGTCTTAAAGCAAGAATCGCTCTACGTCCTAATTGAATAAGCTTTACTTCTTCTGCAACGTCTTCACCAACCTCATAATCAGGCTCGATTTTCTGAGCTTCTGTTAATGAAATCTCAGAATTATCATCTTCTACTTCATCATCAGCCACAACAACACGATTACGCCATATCTCTAAATCACCTTTATCAGGATTGATAATAATATCAAAGTTGTCATCTTCACCATACTTTCTTTTCAAAGCGGCTCTAAACACATCTTCCAAGATCGCCATCAACGTGACACGATCTATCATTTTATCATCTTTAAACTCAGAAAAAGACTCGATCAATGCGAGATTTTCCATACTACTTCTTAATTAAATTTTATAACAACTTTTGCTTGCTTCACGTCTTCATAGCTCAAAGTCCACTCTTTTTCAACAGTAACTTTCCCTTTACCTATCGGCTTAGGCTCACGAGCTTTCCATGTAATAGTAACCTCTTCCTTATCTGCTTTTTTTAACAAACCAGTTTCAGTTCTCTTTTCCCTATCTGTTATTTGAACATCTCTACCGATATTTTTAACAAACTGCCTAGGAGAACTTAAAGGAGAAGAAGCACCTGCACTTAGAACCTCTATAGAAAAATCATATTCTTCTCGATCTAAATTGTGCTCTACCGCTCTAGAAAAAAACATACAATCAGACAGTTTCACACCGTCATCGCCATCTATAATGACTTTGATCTCGTTCCCAGCACCCATTTTGAAATCAATCAAAAAGATATCTGGACGTTCTTCAAACGCTTCGTTTAATAATTTTTCTACTTTATCTTTCAACATATTTATAAAAAGAGGGGACTTTAGTCCCCTCATACTTGTTTAAATACTTTGCAAATATACTGTTTTTTTAAGCATTTCCAAAGCCTTAAAAAACAGAGTGATAAACATGCTATTTTTTTGTATCTTTAAGTGATATAAAAAACTACCATTATGAAAAAGATCATCGTACCTACAGATTTCTCCATACAAGCCGAAAACGCACTGAGAGTGGCTGCTGATATAGCAAGAGAAAATGATGGAGAATTATTTTTACTCCACCAACTAGACCTTCCACTACACCTTGCAAATAATGGAAGTTCAAATTTACCAGAGGCCGTATTTTTTATGAAGCTAGCCAAAGAAAAATTTGACAATCTATTAAACGCAGACTTTTTAAAAGGCGTTACCATTCATGGTGATGTAGAAACAGGAGCCGCATTTAGCGGAATTATGGACACTGTAAAAAGACACAATGCGGACCTTATTGTAATGGGTAGTCACGGTACAGATGGTATTAAAAATATGTTCATAGGTTCTAATGCAGAGAAAGTTGTTCGAAATTCTGAGGTTCCTGTTCTAGTGGTAAAAGATCGTAAAAACAGATTAGATGTAAACGACTTCGTATTTGCAACAGATTTAGACCCTAATTCCACAAGCGCATTAAAAGAAGCTGCAGTATTTGCCGAAAAAACTAAATGCAACCTTCATTTACTATATGTAAACACTCCTTCTCAATTCCTTAGCACTAGACAAGCAGAAGAAAAGGTTACCGCATATTTAAAAAATGTAAACGTACAACCAGCAGACTACGTTATATATAATGACAGCTCTGTGGAAGAGGGTGTATTTAACTACACTAAAGACGTTAAAGGAGATCTAATAGGAATGGCTACTCATGGCCGCCGCGGACTATCACACTTTTTCAATGGAAGCGTCAGTGAAGATATAGTGAACCACTCTAGCTTACCAGTAGTTACATTTAGAATTAAGTAACATTTCGCTTTCGCGAAAGCGAAACTATTAAAACCAAAAAATCCTGATTCAATTAAGAATCAGGATTTAATTGTTGTCCCACAAGGATTCGAACCTTGAATGACGGTACCAAAAACCGAAGTGTTACCATTACACCATGGGACAAAATCGAGTGCAAATTTATAACATTTCTTAAATCTCACAAAAAAAAATCGAAAAAATTTAAATAAGTTTTTGATTAAAGTAAACACACCCTCTTGAATCGCCTTTATTTATTGATAAATGCTATTTAAAAAGTTTTAAAAAAAATCTTATCAAAATTTACATACTGTAATTTTCTCTTAGACGTTTATACGGTTAATAAGGGCATAAAATCTTATTTTCGCCAGAGTTAACCATCATTATGAAATTGAACTACGCACAATTAAATAAAATTATAGGCTGGACAGTCTTTGCAGCAGCACTTTTTATATTCTGGAGCACTGTAGAACCTACAGTAAGCTACTGGGACGCGGGAGAGTATATTGCTACCTCTTCAAAACTAGAAGTAGGACATCCACCAGGAGCACCACTCTACCAGATGATGGGAGCCGCTTTTTCTGTATTCGCACTAGATGCAACGGACATAGCATACACGGTTAATTTACTAGCCGTATTCTCTAGTGCATTCACTATTTTATTTATGTTCTGGTCGCTTACTTTACTTTTAAAAAGACATATTTTAAAAGATGGCGCAAATGACGTGATGATATTAGGAGCGGCCGCTATAGGATCATTAACCTTTGCAGTTTCTGACAGTTTCTGGTTTAATGCTGTAGAAGCAGAAGTTTATGCACCAGCAACCTTGCTCATGAGTCTTATGTTTTACATAGGCTTATTATGGGAACGCGACATGCTATTACCACGCGGCAACCGCTGGTTAATACTGATTTCATTTATAGTAGGACTATCATTTGGTATTCACTTTATGGGTATTCTTACCATACCTGCTATAGGACTGTTATGGTATTTTAAACATTATAAAAAAATAACTGTCCTCAACTTTATTGTTGCTAATATAGCAGTGGTTGCCGTATTACTATTCGTTTTTAAACTACTACTTCCTTATACGTTAAGCATATTCGGATACTTAGAAGTATTCTTTGTTAACGACATAGGACTACCTTTTAACTCTGGTACTATAATCGTTCTCTTACTTATAGTTGGATTATTTGCATTTTTAATCTCGCTTTCGCGAAAGCGTAACTTACCTCTATTAAACACGATTACTTTATGCATCATGTTTGTATTAGTAGGTTTTTCTTCTTGGACCATGCTACCTATAAGGGCAAATGCAGGAACACCTATTAATGAAAACGCACCAGAAGATGCTCGTTCTTTATTAGCTTATTACAACCGTGAACAATACCCATCACCTGGTTTATTCTTTGGAGAGTCGTTTACCGATATGTATGCTGGATATAATGAAGACGACCCAACTACTGAAGACAATGAAGCGTTTAAAGACGAAAAACCTAAATACGAGAAAGACTATAAATTGGGTAAATATGTAATCGTTAATAATTATAAGGACGCGATACCTAATACAAACGACAGTCATAAAGGGTTTTTTCCACGTATGACAGACCCATCTAGAGCGTCTAATTACATAGAATTTATGGGTGGTCTAGACTACACCATAAAAGAAGGTTTTGAAAACAATCAAGAACTACTATCTGTTCTAGATGATTATGAACGTAGACTGCAACGAGGTACAATTGATACCGAAGAATATATAGACGTATTAATGTCTTTAAGGGAAGCTGTAGAAATAGACAAACCTAGTTTTGCTAACAACATGAAGTATATGGCAAATTACCAGGTGAGCTATATGTATATGCGTTATTTCATGTGGAACTTTGTGGGTAAACAAAATGACGTACAAGGAGAGTGGGATTCTTATGACGGCAACTGGTTAAGCGGCATTAGTTTTATAGATGAGGCACATCTAGGTACCCAAGACGAACTAAGTGATGACATGCTTAATAATAAAGGACGCAACACTTATTTTTTCCTACCATTAATATTAGGAATATTAGGCGCCGTTTTTCATGCTCGTAAAGATTTAAAATCCTTTTATGTAACTCTGGTGCTCTTCCTTTTTACAGGACTTGCCATACTTGTGTACCTTAATCAATCCATGTTTCAAGTACGAGAGCGTGATTATGCTTATGTAGGATCTTTTCTAGTATTCAGCATGTGGGTAGGAATGGGAGTTTATGCCATTTATGAAATGCTGCGCGATCTTATGAAGTCTAGAATTGCACAAATTATTTCACTAACAGCTTGTTTTGCAGCTGCTCCATTACTTATGGGATATCAAAATTGGGATGATCACGATAGATCTGATAAATACACAGCTCTAGCAAGTGCTAAGAAATATCTAGACAGCTGTTTACCTAATGCGTTGATCTTTACTATAGGAGATAATGACACATTTCCATTATGGTATGCACAAGAAGTAGAAGGCTATCGTACAGACGTGCGTGTCGTATGTACTTCACTATTAAGTACAGACTGGTACATGGACGATATGAAAAAGAAAGCATGGGATAGCGAGCCTATACCTAGCACTTTAACTCATAGCAAATATAAATACGGTACTCGTGATGCTCTTTATTACTCAGATAAAGAACGTATTCAACAACGCATGCAAGATCTGAATCAAGATCCTAATTATGTTTTTCCAGACACGATGAAATTAGATCAATGGATGGAATGGGTAGCTAGCGATAACAAAGTCACTCAAGAACAAATGAGAAACGAGCACTTTGAGCACACATTCCCAACAAAGTTTATCTCTATTCCTGTGAATAAAGAAGCTGTTCTAAAGAATGGTGTTGTACCGCAAAAAGATGCTGATAAAATCGTGGATGAAATAGTCATAAACATAAAAAGCAATGCCGTTTATAAAAACAGAATGTTTATGCTAGACATTATTAACGCAAACAACTGGGAACGTCCTATTTATTTCTCTGGTGGCGCATTTAGTGACGAAGATTATATATGGATGAAAGACTATCTACAACTAGATGGTTGCGCTTATAGATTACTACCTATTAAAACTACACCAGAAGATCCACGCGATCCATTTGACATGGGTAGAGTAGATCCTGATTATGCATATCAAGTAATCAAGAAATGGGACTGGGGTAACGGTGGTTCTTCAGACATATATCATGATGTAGAGACTAGACGTAATAGTGTAGGTTACAGAAGCAACATTACTCGTGCTGCAGAGGCATTAATGAAAAATGGGCAACTAACTAAGGCTGAAGAAATACTAGATTTAGGTATGAAGCACATGCCCGTAGAATATTATGGCAATTACTCGATGCTAGAACCTTTTATTTCCGGATATTATGAACTTAACAAGCAAGAAAAAGCAAGGGATTTATTAAATAAAGTCATTGCAAAATACCAAGATGAATTGGATCATTACAACCAGTTGAGTCTAGAGGAACAAGACAATAATTATCTAAGAATTGCAACAGCAATTTCTAGATACAATTCTATTGCCGAGGTTCCAGTATTTTATGAAGATCAAGAAATGATCAATAAACATGTAGATACTTACAATGGGTACTTCGAGCCGTTTATCAGGTTTATGAATGACGCTTATTACATCAGGAAAAAAGGAGAAAGCCCGGAAGAATCATTCCCAGACTCTGCTGAAGCGATGGAATTAAGAGATCTTCTTGACAACTCTGTAGATAACGTTACTACGTCTCAACAAGAGACCATAGCAGATACATTAAGTCAAGATTAAATTATATCCAGATCACATATCAGACAAGTTCTCTAACTTGTTTAAAAACTATTATTGGCACGGTAACCGTGGAGAAAAAACAGTCTATCTAACTTTTGATGACGGTCCTACTCCACTGGTTACCGACTTTGTCACAGACCTTTTATCTCAATACGGTTTTAAAGCAACTTTCTTCTGTATAGGAGATAAAGTAGATCGTTATCCAGAAACTTATAGGCTTCTAAAAAACCAAAAACATCAAATAGGCAACCATACTTACCACCATCTTAACGCCTGGACTACTAAAAGAAAGACGTACCTAGATAATGTTAATGAGTGTAGCAAAGTGGTAAATACAAAACTATTTAGACCACCATACGGTCGAATAACTCCTTCAGTTACTAAAAAGTTGATTAAAAAAGGGAATAAAATAGTTCTCTGGGATGTCCTATCAGGCGACTTTGATCAAAGTAGAACATCCGAATCTTGCCTGAAAAACTTAAAGAAAAACACACGTAACGGCAGTGTCATCGTATTTCACGACAGCGATAAATCTTTTGAAAAATTAAAAGTAATATTACCAGAATACCTGGCATTTCTAAAAGAAAAAGGTTGGGAAAGTAAATCTATTTCACAACCATAATTTATTTAATGCAGTTGTTTTAATTGATGTATCAAGGTATTATCATCTTGCGCACCGCTTTGCCTCCACTTCATCTCACCACCTTGATATATAATAAAAGTAGGAACACCTTTTATTCTAAGTGCTTCAGAGAGCTCTTGATTTTTTTCTACATCTATTTTAATAACCTTGGCTTTATCACCTAAGGCTGCAGCCACATTACGTAACACTGCATTCATAGCAACGGTATCCTCATTCCAGTCAGTAAAAAAATTGAACAATACTGGAACATTTGCACTAATAAGCTGGCCGAACTTTGACATAATCACAAATTATACTATCAAATGTACATAAAATCGTCAAAACAAAACATAAACTATTCTTAACAAGACAGTAACGATGGTAAAATAAATCGATAAATTAAAGGATTACCCCTTTTTTAAAGTAATTACTGTGATTTCTGGCCATATTCCTGCTCGCCCTGAATAACCTAAGAAGCCAAAACCTCTATTCACATTCAAGAATTGACCTGCTTCTTTATAGATACCTGCCCATTTTTTATAAACAAACCATGCCGGACTCAATTTAATAAAGCCAGGTATTTCTATACCAAATTGCATACCATGTGTATGACCACTCAGAGTAAGATGGTATTTCTTATCGTCGTCTTTAACTTGTAAATCCCAATGTGTAGGATCATGACTTAAAAGGACTTTGAACTCTTCCTTACTTAATCCCTGAGATGCTTTTGCAAGATCACCATATTTAGGAAAACGGCCGCCACCCCAATTTTGCACACCTACTAGAGAAATAGAGTCCGTACCACGAGTGATTTTCTCATTTTCATCAAGCATTAATCTCCACCCCATATCTTTCTGGATTTTATAGAGCTGCTGCATATTTTCTTCTTTAGCCTCGTCAGTATCCCATTGCACATAATCTCCATAATCATGGTTTCCTAGAACAGAGTACACTCCATCCTTTGCTTTAAGAGAACCGAATATACTTTCCCAACCATGCATCTCTTTAGCTTCGTTATTAACTAGATCACCAGTAAATAAGATCAAATCACTTTGTTGTTCATTAGCCAAGTTAATCGCATACGCCACCTCTTCCTTATCATCAAAACTACCAACGTGAATATCACTTAATTGAGTAATTTTATATCCATCAAACGCATCTGGCAAATCTTCAAAGGTCAACTCATATTCTCTAACTTGATAATCATATTTACCACGCCATGCACCATATAATATAGCACCAAAGGGCAGGGCCGCCACAGCGAGACCTACTTTAGCAAGAAAAGCTCTTCTACTAGGTAAAAACGATTGATCCTGTTCTTGATTTTGAGTGAGCGTTTTTATCAAACCTACTATACTTCTATAAATATCTTCACCGAACATAAATAAGAAGAACACTAATTTTAATGTGAAAAATGCCAGTGTAATAGTGATAGCCAAATCTCTAGAAGCAGATATCTGACTGCGATCTGGATTTAAATAAAACTGTAAAAATACATTGAGAATAACCAAAACAGAAACTGCCAGGTACACCCATTTCCACCAGTGACCTCTAGATAAGGTGCGTATTAACTGAAAGGAATAAAACTCAAGAGCGATAAAAATCGCGAGAACGATAAGTAGTCTAGTCA
This sequence comes from Nonlabens sp., assembly GCF_039941875.1. Lineage (GTDB taxonomy): Bacteria > Bacteroidota > Bacteroidia > Flavobacteriales > Flavobacteriaceae > Nonlabens. The sequence goes on from NZ_JBDVDQ010000009.1 coordinate 47,753, forward strand.
TAATGCAATATTACTGCCTTTTGGCTTTTAAAATGTTGCAATATCGTTAAAGACTGAAAATGAAAAACATCCATTTTTTTTTACCATCAATCAATACAGCACTTTTTTATCAAAAAAAGTAAATTATTTACACGGTACATGCTTTAATTTTGCTCATCTTAAACACATCACTTTATAATTTTGGTAAAAAACGATCCCTACGCAGCGTTAAGAATTAAGGAGTTCAACATCTTTTTAATCATGCGCTTTTTATTAGTATTCGGCTGGTCCATGCAGTTTATTGTTATCGAGTGGCAGGTATACTCATTAACTAAAGACCCATGGTCGCTAGCCTTAATAGGTTTGATGGAGTTTGTACCAGCGTTCTCGATGGCATTATTTGCCGGTCACATAGTAGATCAAAAAGAAAAACGCAATCTCCTAGCGCTATGTATTGCAGCTTTTTCCCTTATCAGTTTAGGATTATTTTTATTAACCTGGCCAGAAATAGTAGGTAACTGGTCTACCAGCACTGTTTTATACAGTATTTATGCATTGGTTTTTTTCGGTGGTTTTTTAAGATCCTTTTTTGGCCCTATTCTATTTTCACTTATTGCGCTTATCGTACCTAAGAAAGTCTATCCTAACGCAGCTACTTGGAGCAGTTCTGCCTGGCAAATTGCATCTGTAGTAGGACTTGCTTTTTCAGGATTTGCGATTAACTGGTTCGGTGTACACTGGTCCTTATGTATTGTTTTCAGCCTAGTTGTATTATCATTTTTTACCGTTTTCCTTATTTCTAAAAAACCTATTTTAAATACCAAGATTAACGAGCCTATTATCCAAAGTCTAAAAGAAGGATTGGGTTTTGTCTTTAATACCAAAGCTATTCTAGGAGCACTAACACTAGACATGGTCTCTGTTCTATTCGGTGGTGCGGTTATTTTATTACCCATTTTTGCTCAAGATATTTTATGTGTAGGTAGTGAAGGTTTTGGTATTTTGAGAGCTGCGCCGTCTGTAGGTGCCATATTAACCATGATTGCTACCGCATATATACCCATAAGTAAAAATGCTGGTATGAAATTACTTGCCGCTATTTTGGGATTTGGAATTTGTATTATCGTTTTTGGACTGTCCACTTCTTTTTGGGTATCTGTAATCGCCTTATTCTTCAGTGGTGTGACAGACGGCGTTTCTATGGTCATAAGACAGACCATACTCCAGTTAAAAACACCTGATCACATGCGCGGTCGTGTGGCGTCCGTGAATTCTATGTTTGTAGGATCTTCAAATGAATTGGGTGCTTTTGAAAGTGGTGTTACTGCAAAATTAATGGGAACAGTAACAGCCGTAGTATTCGGTGGTACGATGACACTAATCACAGTTATTTCAACAGCTTTAGTATCTCCTTCTTTTAGAAAATTAGACCTTAGAGAAGATTTTAAGGATAGTAGTATCGATGAGTCATCATTATAGAAAATAATTGTTGTGATCTCGCTTTCGCGAAAGCGGAACACCTATCCACATAACTCTATCATAAAAGCATTTTACACAGCACATCGTTGTGTATAAAAAGTCATAATTGGCTTATAGATTCCTTATTTTCCTAGGTTCGTTTTTTATCTTTAGCATCCATAAAATTTCACGATGACTAACGACGGTACAAACGATAAAAGATTATTTCTCCTAGATGCTTATGCTTTGATTTTTAGAGGTTATTATGCACTTATTAAGAACCCTAGAATCAATAGTGCCGGTATGGATACTAGTGCAATTATGGGTTTTACAAATTCGCTTTTTGACGTTATTAGACGTGAGAAACCAGAATATCTAGCCGTTGCATTTGATAAAGGTGGTAGTGCAGACCGTGTGGAGATGTACGAAGATTACAAAGCAAACCGAGATGAAACACCTGAGGCGATTAAAATAGCGGTTCCTTATATCATGCGTATTTTAAAAGCCATGCACATTCCTATAGAGGTAGTAGAAGGAATTGAGGCTGATGACCTGATAGGAACACTAGCAAAACAAGCCGAAAAAGAAGGTTTTACTACTTATATGGTAACACCAGATAAGGATTATGCACAACTCGTGTCTGAAAACATTTTTATGTACAAACCTGCCCGTATGGGTAATGGAATTGAGATATGGGGAATTCCTGAGGTACAAAAGAAATTTGAAGTAGAGCGACCTGAACAAGTTATCGATTATTTAGGTATGATGGGTGATGCGAGTGATAACATCCCGGGATTACCTGGTGTAGGAGATAAAACAGCTAAGAAATTTATCGCTGCATACGGTTCTATGGAAGGTTTACTAGAAAATACCGACCAGCTTAAAGGTAAAATGAAAGAAAAAGTAATCGCTAATGCAGAGTTAGGCCTTCTTTCTAAAAAACTTGCCACCATAAGACTGGACTGCCCGGTAACCTTTGATGCCAAAAAATACGAACTGGACGACCCTAACGTAGAAGAGGTTCACGATATCTTTGACGAGTTAGAATTTCGTCGTGCAAAGGAGACTCTGGCAAAAATATTTTCTAAAGAATTACCAGAGACTAAAACTAAAGGCGCAAAGACTGACGATGCTGGCGCTGGGCAATTCTCTTTATTTGACGCTCCAGGTTCTGGAATCACTACAGAGGCACAATCTATAGGACGCAACACTCTTGCTAGCAGTGATCACTTATACCAGTTAGTAGAAGAAGGAATGGGAACTAAATTGTTCTTACAGTCTTTAATGAAGCAATCTAGTGTCTGTTTTGACACAGAAACAACAGGTCTAGATGCACTTGCTGCCGAGTTAGTAGGAATTGCATTTTCTTGGGAACAAGGAAAAGGCTTTTACTTACCTATTCCGGAAGATCGTGATGCCGCACAAGCTATCGTAGATGAATTAAAACCATTTTTTGAAAGCGAAAGCATCGAAAAAATAGGTCAGAATTTAAAGTACGATATTAAAGTATTAGACAAATATGGAGTCCATGTAAAAGGACCGATGTTCGACACCATGCTGGCTCATTATCTTATTAATCCAGATATGCGTCACAATATGGACGTGCTGGCAGAAACTTATTTGAACTACACACCGCAATCTATCGTAGAACTGATAGGGAAGAAAGGGAAGAACCAACTTTCTATGCGCGCTGTAGATCTAGAAAAACAAAAAGAATACGCGGTAGAAGATGCCGATATCACTTTACAACTTAAGGAACATTTTACTCCAGAACTTGCTAGCGCAGGAACCGATAAACTTTTTAACGATATAGAAATGCCTTTACTAGATGTACTGGCTGCTATGGAAATAGAAGGTATTAATCTAGACGAAGAGTTTTTAAACTCACTATCTGGTGATCTAGACACAGATATCACTCAATTAGAAAAAGATATATATGAAGTTGCTGGAGAAGAATTTAATATAGGTTCTCCTAAACAGTTGGGAATTATTCTATTTGAAAAATTAAACCTGGTTGAAAAACCTAAAAAGACTAAAACTGGTCAATACTCTACTGCTGAAGATGTACTGAGTTACCTAGCAAAAGATCATGCGATAGTTCAAAATGTTCTTGATTATCGTGGTTTAAGTAAATTAAAATCTACTTATGTAGACGCTTTGCCTAATCAGGTAAATACTCAAACAAAACGCATACACACTAACTATATGCAAACGGTAGCTGCGACAGGAAGATTAAGTTCTACAGATCCTAACTTACAGAATATACCTATACGTACAGAGCGTGGTCGTCAGGTGCGTAAAGCATTTGTGCCAAGAGATGAAAACTACACACTTCTCGCTGCCGATTATTCTCAAATAGAATTAAGAATTATTGCTGCTTTGAGTGAAGAAGAAAACATGATCGCTGCTTTCCAAAGCGGTGAAGATATTCACGCCTCTACAGCTGCCAAGGTTTTTAATGTAGCACTAGAAGATGTGACTAGAGAACAACGTAGCAATGCAAAAACGGTTAATTTTGGGATTATATACGGTGTAAGTGCTTTTGGTTTAAGTAATCAAACCGATCTTACTCGTGCAGAAGCAAAAGAATTGATAGACACCTATTATGCTACATATCCTAAACTTAAATCCTACATGCAAGACCAAGTGGATTTTGCTCGTGAGAATGGTTATGTAGAAACGATTTTAGGAAGACGTCGTTATTTAAATAATATCAATAGCTCTAACGGTATCGTACGTGGTGCGGCAGAACGTAATGCGGTTAACGCACCGATACAAGGTAGCGCAGCAGACATTATTAAAATTGCCATGATCAACATACACAAGAAGTTTGAAGAGATGAACTGCAAGTCTAAAATGTTATTACAAGTTCATGATGAATTGGTTTTTGACATTCATAACGATGAGTTAGAAGACATGAAAAAACTCATTCAAGACGAGATGCAAAATGCTTATAAAATGAGTGTACCACTAGATGTAGAAGTTGGCGTTGGACAGAATTGGTTAGAAGCGCATTAAAATACAAACAAAAAAGACCTGCTACGGCAGGTCTTTTTTATGTTTAGGACATTAGTTTAGAATACCTACAACATTATCTATATGCCTTGTAAATAACTACTATTTGATTTGTTCTCACTCCAGTAGAAGTTTCTCCTAAGTAATTATCTACATTAAGAGTAAAACCGTCATCATTAAATGTCTGTAAAGAAGCAGATATTAATCCTGCCTCAGCATCAGTACCACCAGTTGCTGTACCATTATCGTGTATAGGCTCACCATTATTATTCACAAAATATGCTGCTATACAGTGGCTACTAGAAGAATATGTACCAATGTTGTTGATACTTGACCCACTAAAACCACTTGAGATCACTTGTTGATTAATACTAGCACCTATTGCTTGAGCATACCCTACAGTCTGTCCACCTGCCATTCTTATATCATTTGAATTATTAGTGCCAGATCTATAAGTTTCATCATAATTCTGAACTCTATTCACTGCTAGAAACTCAATAGATTCTGGTTTAAATGGTACGTCAGTAATATCCATTGTTCCTTTGGCACTTATAATTAACTTACCAAAAAACACTTGAGGTGTAGTCCCTCGAGCTACTTCATACCACACACCATCTTCATGAAAGTAATATCCGGCTGGTGTTAAACCAGCGGCTCCAGTATTCCATATCATGGTTCCGTTAACCAGCGCACCACCATCTGGGTTAACAACAGATGTGACGTCTGTGGCAGAGAGTAAACCTATTCTAGGCAACAATACACCAGTGTCAGTAGAATTAATGTCTAATGCCGCTTCAGGTTGAGCGATACCTATACCTACTTGAGCAGTAGTCATGGTAACAGTTAATAAAATAGTCAGGGCTGCAATTAAATTTGTAAATTTCATAATACAGGGTTATAACTGCAAAATAAATAAGTATAGAGATATAACGAATTTATAAAAGGTGTAAGAATTTTCTATCGATGAAATGCGTGTTTATAAAGATAAAGTAAATGAATATTCGATAAACTACATAGCTATTTATCGATTAACGACATGAAATAAAGTTTATTAATGAAGAAACTAATTATTTCAGGTCCTTTTAATTGATAAACATCTAGTAAAAATTTAATATTTCAAATGACGTCAGTGTAATTTTCTCACTTTCGCGAAAGCGAAAACACCAACTCAACCTTACCTCTTTAAAGCAAAATAGCCTTTAACTAGTGGCTTATTAGGTATTTGTAAAGTAAACCAGTAGGTACTAGAAGGCAAAGGCGCATTTAAATAGGTACCATCCCATCCTGGTCCTAGTGGTGCCATTTGATGCAATAACTTGCCATAACGGTCATAAATAAAAATTACAGCTTCAGGCGAAGTAGTGATACCGTCTAGAGTCCAATAGTCATGAAAACCATCATTATTAGGTGTAAAGAAGCGCTGATAATCTAACACCACAAATTCTTGAGTCAGCGTACCACAACCATTTTTATCGCGTATTCTAACTGTATGAAACCCTTTATAGAGCCCAGAAAAGAAATTAGAGTCTTGAAAAGCTCCATTATCAACAGAAAATTCATAATCTCCAGGACCAGAAACAATGAATTGGGCCGTATTATCTCCGTTTCTAAAATCTTCTGTAATAATATCATCTATCACAGCTATATCAGACGGTAAAGCGGTAATGGTCAATGAATTTTGACAGCCAAAACTATTAGTCACTGTCACAGTGTAAGCTCCAGGTTGATCTATCTCAATACTATTCAAAGCAGCACCCATCTCTCCAGTACTCCATTCATAAAGATCAAAACCAGCTTCCACACTTATTCGAGTTGGGTTAACAGCATCTACACAAACAACAATATCATCTTGGGCAGCAAGCATAGGTCGCGGATTAATGATAACGTCAAATTCTACGTCTGCAACACACAAGGTTCTTATTTCCGTAACACTTGCATAAATACGTTGCGGATTTTGAGTCGTGGTATATGTATTACCTAATGTGCTTTGCTCCTGAGTACGGTCAGCATCTGTCGCATAAAATCGTACCTGATGTAAAGCTGGATCTAAACCATTTAAAATATCTACATTTTGACTACTTAAGGAGACATTTAAAAAACCATCAAAATCGTCGTCACACAACACAAGATCGTTAGGAGTAGCGATCACTGGTGGATTTGCAACCAAAAGCGAAGTATTTAAAATAAATTCACATGATAGCCCTGTTGGGTCTATTACTTTAATAAAGTAAAATTCTTCGGTAGTTGTTGCTGTAAATACAGATCCTTGTGGATTACTATCACTACTAGCATCTGCAGAACTAAGATGGTAAGAAATGTTTAAGTTGGCATTATTAGGTACGAGAGAGTCAATAACCGTATCAAAATCAAAAACTTCTGTAGTATTATCAGAACATATAATAAAAGGGTCTACATCTGTAGCAACGTTAGTATCGTCTACCTCTACCGTAAACTGGGTAAAATCGGTACAGTTAGAGTCATTTCTTAAAACACGCACAAAAATCTCCTGCGGATTTGAAACATTAGTATACGGGAAAGTGAGTGCATTAATACCTATGTTAGCATCATTAAGAGATTCATGATAAGTCACTGATGTATTAGCTTGCCCAAGAAGAACATCTGCATCGAGTGGTGTAAAATCAAATTCTCTAAAACCATCTTGTGCTCCTAGATTATCACAAACATCTAGATCTGCAACAACATTAGCTGTAGGTGATGGTGGTAATGTAGCACTACCGCTAGTAGATAGTGAAAAACCACCGTTTCCTACTGCTAGACCGATAATTATATAATATACATCGCCTGCAGTGACGGTTATTTCCTGTAGAAAACCATTACCGTTAGGTCCTGGCCCTTCAGTAAGATCCAACTCTGTGTCGTTAAGACCTGTATCACCAGTAACGCCAGCATCATTTGGGTTTGTGCTAGAACAACGTATGGCTGGCCCTAGATTATCACAATTTATTACTGGTCCGAAAACCGCAAAATCATAATCAGCCTGAGGTGTATCAGGTGTCAGAGCAAAACTAAAAGTTCCTGTAGTCTCTATTTCTACCCTAAACCAAGCCTGATCTGTCTGAAAATTAAAACAACTAGGCACTGGATTACCGAATTGTGCAAACTCATCTCTACCTATACCAGAAGGGTTTATTCCTAAATCTGTATCTCCACAAAGTAAAATAGCGTCTATACAGTCATTAGGATTTTGAGCTAAACTGAATTGCGCAAATAAAATTAGGCCGAGTAAAAAGAACTTTTTCATAAAAATGGTCATAGCCCTACAAATCTAAGACTTCCAACAACTTAATCAAGTCCTCTTCTGTATTAAAATAAGAGAAACTTATTCTAAGACCATCGCCTCGCAACGAGGTTATAATCTTATGGTCTAATAACTCCTCATATAGTTCTTGATCTCCTTTTATATTGAAAATAGAAGAATGTTCTTTTCTAGCACAGACGACGGTAGAAAGCAGCCCTCTTTCTTGAAAAGCTAGTTTTGCTTTAGAAGCCAGCTCCTTAACAGGCTCACTAATTGTTTTCCACCCCAATTCATGTGCTTTGATAATAGCTTGTTGTAGCGTACCAAAAGCCATCATATCTTGGTGACCAGGTTCAAAAGTACTTATGAAATTCACGTTAGATTTAATTCCACTGTTTGCATTTCCATCTAACTTCTCTATAGGAAAAATAGTTTCTTGTACTTCTTCTTTCATACATAAAAAACCATTTCCATCTCCAGCGTGCAACCATTTATAACAGGACGCGATGATGATGTCTATTCCGCTTTCGCGAAAGCGGAACTCTTCAAAACCTACATACTGAGTAAAATCTGCAATGAGAGTTATTTTAGGAAATCGTTTTTTTAGATCGTTCAAGAAATCTAAGTCCATCTTAATACCAGATATGTATTGAACCATAGAAAAACAGAAGAAGTCTGGCTGCTCCATCTCACAAACTGCAATAATATTTTGCTCCATTTGCTCATCTATTACCACATGGTGTGTTTTAAATCCTCGAGCCTCTACTGGATTATTAATCGATGGATAGTCATCCTTTAAAAGTAAAAAAATACTTGCAGAGTCAAAACCGTTAATCAACGTATTAAAAGCGGTAGAAAAATTAGGAATCACTGCCGTAAAATCAGGATCGGCATCCATAAAATTTGCTATCGTGTGTCTTACTTCATCTATAAACACATTGCGCTTATTAGTAAAAAGAGAAGCCTGGTCTCGCATTTTTAAATCTAGAGAAGCGCGATGGTCTACTATATCTTGAGACAGTAAGCCATGGTTTGCCGTATTGAGATAAGTGTATTCTTTGAGAATAGGAAATTGATCGATCATTTTATACAATTGCTAAGAACGTCTATGTGGATAATAGCGTAAATTTGAGTATAAAAATAACTAGAATGTTCGGTAGAAAGAAAAAAGATATACCTGGAATTGATTTAGAACAAAAAGAGATGATTGAGAATGCGCAAAAACGCATTAAGCAAAAACGTGGTCTCTTTACACATTTTATTGTTTTTCTAGTAGGTGCGGTAGGACTAATTATAATTAGTCAAGTGCTTATGAAAGTAGAGCCTATACGCATTCTAGATATAGAATGGTGGATATGGGTGATTTTTGCATGGTTGCTATTACTTTGTTATCATGCTTTTAATGTGTTTATTACTAAAAGGCTGCTAGGTCCTGAATGGGAAAAGAGACAATATGCAAAACTAGTGCAGAAACAAAAAGAACGCATCACACAGTTAGAAAAGAAAGTACAGAAGGAATACGTAGCTCCTAAAACCACTTTATCTATCGATAATCCAAATACTAATCGTAAAATCACCATGATCGCAGCTGCAGGAATGAATAATGAGCTGGGTAAAGATGGCGATCTCGTATGGCATTTACCAGATGATTTTAAGAGATTTAAATCACTTACCACTGGTCATCACATCATTATGGGGCGTAAGACTTTTGAAAGTTTCCCTAAACCGTTACCTAACCGCACTCATGTAATACTAACTAGAGATAAAAATTACAGAGCAGACGGCGGCATAGTAGTTCATGATATGGAAACTGCTCTTGCGACTACTACTGGTGATAATAATCCTTTTATTATAGGTGGTGGCGAAATTTATAAACTTGCGATGTCTATATCTAACGAGATAGAACTAACGAGGGTTCACGGCACATTTGACGTAGATACGTATTTCCCAAAAATAGATACTACAAAATGGGAGATAAAAACATCACTACACCATCCTGCAGATGAAAAGCATGCTTATAGTTTTGATTATGAAACTTGGGTGAGGAGATAGATTCCAGTCCCAGTCGCAGGTTTCAGTCACAAGTTTAATTAGTTATGGTGATTTAGTCACAGAGTTAATTAGTTGTGAATAATGTGATCACCTATCTAATTTCAAATATTGAATCTAGCAATTAATAAAATAGACATAATGGATTTTGAAGATTTATTAGCTCATAAAAAGGCGTTTGAAAATGCGATGAAAATTTTTGAATTAAGTAAGTCATTTCCAAATGAAGAAAAATACAGTCTAACCGATCAAATCAGAAGATCTTCTAGGAGTGTTAATGCTAATATTGCTGAAGCTTATAGAAAAAGACGGTATCCAAAACATTTTATAAGTAAACTAACGGATGCCGATGGAGAAAATTCAGAAACTGTAGTCTGGTTGAGATATGCTCTAGCTTGCCACTACATTACCGAATCGCAGCAAGAGCCTTTGCTTTCAAAATCTAAAGAAGTTGGAAAACTAATTAACTATATGATCAAAAATCCAGGGAAATTTGGAGTAGGAAAAGAGTAATTCAGTACAACTGGTCATATTTTTAACGAAGTGAAAAATAAAACTGAGACTAAGATTGCAAACTGAAACTGAAAACTGAGACTTCTATACAGTTCTTTTAGTAATTAATAGTTATTACATTATTTTTACCACATTAACTAACGCAAATAAAATGAAAGCATACGTTTTTCCAGGTCAAGGAGCTCAATTCACAGGAATGGGTAAAGACTTATACGATACTTATCCAGCAGCAAAAGAATTATTCTTAAAAGCAGATGAAATTCTAGGTTTTGAGATTTCAAAAATCATGTTTGAAGGAACTGCTGAAGAATTAAAAGAAACTAAAGTTACCCAACCGGCTATATTCATACACTCTGTTGTTCTTGCAAAAATGATGGGTGATGATTTTGCACCAGATATGGTAGCAGGACACTCATTAGGTGAATTAAGTGCACTTACCGCAGCAGGTGCATTAACCTTTGAAGATGGATTAAAAATAGTTTCAAAACGTGCACTTGCCATGCAAGCAGCTTGTGAGCACCAGGCTAGTACTATGGCGGCCATTATAGGTATGGCAGACGAAGACGTGGAGAAAGTTTGTAAAGATGTAGAAGGCGTTGTAGTAGCAGCAAATTATAATTGTCCTGGACAGTTAGTAATTTCTGGAGCAATTCCCGCAGTAGAAAAAGCTTGCGAAATCCTAAAAGAAAAAGGAGCAAAAAGAGCTTTAATTTTACCAGTAGGTGGTGCTTTTCACTCTCCTTTAATGGAGCCAGCGAGAGAAGAACTTGCTAAAGCAATAGAAAGTACCGAATTCAATAAACCTATGTGTCCTATTTATCAAAATGTATCCACATTTGCAGTAGAAAACACAGATGATATTAAGACCAACCTTATCTACCAGCTTACTGCACCTGTAAAATGGACACAGTCTATTCAAGAGATGATTAAAGACGGCGCTACAGAATTTATAGAAGTAGGTCCAGGAAAAGCATTACAAGGCTTGATTAAGAAAATAGATCGCTCTACCACAGTGAGTCAAGGTAGTGTTGCCGAATAAGAAATTAGATCAAAGAGAATAAAATTTATAGCATTCTCAGAATTCAAAAACCTCCCATGAAAAACTACGTTTTTCATGGGAGGTTTTTTTCGACGTTTAACTTTATTGTACCTAGTTAAAATACTCGTATTCAATAAGAGTAATAACACTTGTATTTCGGTTAAACCTTATACGTATTACTTCTGAGCCAATCCTAAATACTACTTTCTTTTGTCTTGTTGAAGGATCGTTCATAGAATTCACAGCCCCCAAAATACTAATATTATCGCCCACTCTAATATTTACTCCATTAATAAACAAACTCTTTGTATTATCTATTAGTTTTAGATTAGTTAATTGATAAGAGGATATATTATTTCCAGACGGATCAACTATTCCATCTTGAAATAAAAAGTAAATAGATGCTGTTTCAAATTGCACCCAATAATCCAGCTCATAACCAGAATCCATTGTAAAATTATCTACAAACAAATTTCTCAAAAGAACATTGTCTCCTTTGTACTTAGAATATCGGAAAGAAGAGTGTTATCAAACTTCACATTCTGATAATCATTAGCTGCTAAAATATTTACTTGGCTACTACATGAAATAGTAAAAATTGATAACATTATTATTAAGTTTTTCATTTTTTTATATAATCAAACGACTTGCAACTTCATTCTTTGAGAATATGTTCATTTCTACCTTTATAAATAAACATAAAATGTAAAACTACTAAAATTGTAAAATGGACTATAATATATCTTGATGACACCAAATTTTGAACACTTTCAAAAAAATAGTCTCCGCCAGATTGTCTCCATATAAGTAGCAGTATGGAAAACATAAAGCCAATAAATATAGTCCAATAATTTAATTTAAAAATAAACTTATAGAATAAAAAATTTCCCATGGGATAGATAAAAAATATAATCATATCAAACAATCGTCCTCTATTTGAATCTGTTGTACTAAAATAGTCATGATATAATTTCAATAAAAATAACGATAAAAGGAAGATACTAATACCAGAAAAAATACATAATAAATGTTTACCTATTACTCTCATCATATTATTTATTCTACAATGACAGTATTGCGTGAAAAATAATAGAATAAGAGTAAATGGAAGCAAGCTTACAGTAAATACTTTTATATAAGACATCAGTATAAAGCCTATAAAAACAACAGCTGTAGTTAGTAACATCTTTCTCATTAGTTATCCGTTAATTGGTCTAAGGTTATATTTTCCTCAAGATAATCTGTTAATTCGTCTCTATCAATATGATGTTGAAAATTATCTCGTGATAAATTAGCAACACCGCCATTATCATAAATCCACTGTATTATCTCATTGACCATATTTTTCCAAGTTGCATCGGCAATATTATAATAATCTCTTTCTTGATTTTCACGTTGTTGTTGTGTATCAGATTCCCACCTAATTACATCACTCACTAAAGCTATATCCACCGCTGCAGTATATAATTCTACATTCCCATTTCTGTTAGGTGGTCTAATTCCCCATTGTCGATTACCAGAAAATGGTTGAGTCCCAGTACTTGGTGTTTGAATAGTTGAAACAGTCCAAGAATAATTATCACTGTAGTCAGAAATAATTACAGCACCATGATCAACAGCTCCCCAAGCCACTAAATCATCCGCATCGGCTTCAATTCTAAAGATCGCAGATACAGGACTTAAAGATTCCCATAACACTCTATCATTATTATCAAGAGGGATAAAATCCCAAGAAATATCAGTTCTAATTGAACCATACAAAGCTACATCAGATGTAAATTCAAAATCTTCATGTTCACCACTGGCAAACTCAATAAATTTTTCTTTGTACTTCCTAAAGACCACGTTTGGATCATCTGGTACATGATCTCCATTTAAATCTGGCATTACTGATATTTCAACAGCATAATAATCGATATTAGCCAACATAGCATTGCCTTGATCAATCGTTTGATTACTGTAGCCTGCGCCAAGCAAATCAAGTTTACTTTGACAAATTGCAGGTATAGAATGATTGTATAGTTCTAAATAATTAGTAGGGCTTTGATGACTATTTTGAATTTGGTTATTGAAGATTGATAGATAACTCCTCTACAAGTGCTTTATATCTTTCAAACTTAACGTCGTTATTCATTTCCTTAATTTCTAAGAAATCTACTACAAATTCTTTATTTTCATCCGTTAATCCTTCTGTTTTAAAATAATTGTTAATGATCAAACGAAGTGGATTCTGAGGTGTACTATTAATATAGTCTTTTAATTCATCAGGTAATTGATCAAAAAAGGCTTGGACATTTATTCCTACAACGTTTAAGGTCTCCACAGGATTACCATCATTAGGAGTTATACCAACACCTATACTTAGTTCGTCTTCATCTTCATCATCAATAGGTGGTGTGTATGAGCCGCCACTTCCACCACCACCATTTGAGCCACTACCTGGGTCAAATGTTTCACAAGGTTGTTGTTCTACGTATTGAGTAGTAAAATAACCCTCATAAAATATCCTTGAAGCAGATCCCCAGCCACCATAGTAAATACAACCACCAGAACCACCACTACCAGGTCCATCATCAACATTATGCCTACCCTCTCTACAAGAATAATCCGTATAGCCACCTGGTATCCATACGGATTGATAAGAACCTCCTCCGCATTTTAAAACAGTTTGATTTAGTATATCTGTTCCAAAAATAGGCTCTATCAAAACGTTTGTTGTGTCTATTTTATGATCAACGTAAGGATATGTCACCATAAATTGTTGTTGAATACTATCTTTTAAAACGACCAGCATATAATTCTTTAGAACATCTTCTAACTGTGTACTATCTGGTAACACTCTAAATATATAATTTTTAAAATTATCTCCTTCTAAAACTTGAATACTCGCTGTGTCTAAAACGACATTACTAGAAACACCTCCAGACTTACTTTGTAGATCATTGGTATGGTTATGTGAATGAGCTCTAACAGAAAGATAATTAAAAAGTTTTACGTCGTTATTCTGTATATCATAAAGACTTGACATAGAACCTTTCATAACAAATTTTGTGTTACTTAAAGCATCTAACTCATGAACATCGTCTTTCTCGCAAGAAGAGATAGAAGTAAGAACAATGACTATGAAAAATAAGTAATACAGGTAAGATTTCCTGAACATAGATAATGGTTTTGTACCTATCATAAAATAGGCTGGTTAGTAAATGATTATAATATTCAGGGGATTATAAACTTACGACCAGATCAAGATAGATAGATAGATAGATAGATAGATAGATAATTTATTAACTTTTATTTAACACTTCAAAATAATAATAAAAAATATAACTTACTAAAATAGAATACATTGCTATTTATATCAAAAAAGGACCCAATCGACCAATCGATTGAGTCCTTTATATCTATGTTAGATAATTAGAAAATTTCTACAATTCTAACGCCTTCTTCACATCACTATCCATTAAGATCTCGATAGGGTTTTCTAGCGCTTCTTTAATAGCTACTAAGAAACCTACAGACTCTTTACCATCGATAATACGGTGGTCATAAGAAACAGCTAGATACATCATAGGACGTGCAACGATGTTACCATCTACTACCACTGGGCGCTCTATAATGTTGTGCATTCCTAAGATAGCACTCTGTGGTGGGTTGATAATAGGTGTACTCATCATACTACCGAAAACACCTCCGTTAGTAATCGTAAACGTACCACCAGTCATCTCATCTATAGTGATGTTTCCATCTCTCGCTCTTAGTGCAAGTCTTTTTACTTCTTGTTCTACACCTCTAAAAGAAAGGTTTTCTGCATTTCTAATTACAGGAACCATTAATCCTTTAGGACCAGAAACCGCGATAGAAATATCTGCAAAATCATAAGAAACCATTTCTTTTCCATCGATCATAGAATTAACCGCTGGATATAGTTCTAATGCTCTAGTTACAGCTTTAGTAAAGAAAGACATAAATCCTAATCCTACTCCATGTTTAGACTTAAACGCTTCCTTATGATCTTTACGTAAATCAAAGATAGGTTTCATGTCTACTTCATTGAAAGTAGTCAGCATCGCTGTTTCATTCTTAACACTTACTAGACGCTCTGCTACTTTTCTACGTAACATAGAAAGCTTAGAACGAGACTCACCACGAGATCCATTTCCTGGAGTACCCATAGATGGTTTTGCATTTACTGCATCGCTTTTAGTAATACGACCATCACGACCGCTACCAGAAACAGACTTAGCATCTACACCTTTTTCATCAAGAATTTTCTTTGCCGCAGGACTTGCAGTACCGCTAGCATAAGTTTCTTTAGCTTGAGTAGGTTGTGGAGCCTTAGAAGATGCGGTCTTGCTTTTATCAGCATTATCCTTTTGCATCTCTTTGGCTACATCTCCATTATTACCTCCTTCATCGCCACCTCCCATAGAAGACGGTGCGTTATCCACATCTTTAGAACCACCATTAGGGTTTGTTGCCTCTGTATCAATATGACACACAACAGCACCTACGGCTACAGCATCACCTTCTTCAGCCTTTAGGGTAATAATACCACTAGCTTCTGCTGGTAATTCTAGGGTAGCTTTATCGCTATCTACCTCTGCTATGGCTTGGTCTTTTTCAACCCAGTCACCATCGGCAACTAACCATTCTGCTATTTCTACTTCTGTAATCGACTCGCCTGGTGAAGGCACTTTCATTTCTAGAGCCATAATTTATTTATTGGTATTAAATACATCTTCTATTATTCTTGCCTGTCTTCTTTTAGATCTAGTAGAACTACCAGAAGCAGGAGCTGCGTACATATTTCTTGAGCACACTCTCCATGATCTAGTCTCTGGCATGTGTAGCATTAAGTGGGAATATGCTCCCATATTTCTAGGTTCTTCTTGTGCCCAAACGACATCTTTAGAACCGTATTTTTTAATAACTTCTTGCATTTGATCTACTGGTAGTGGGAACAATTGTTCTAGTCTTACCAGTGCCACATCTGTACGATTATTTTCTTCTCTGTATTCTAATAAATCATAATAGAATTTACCAGAAACGAATACTAATGTTTCCGCTTTCGCGAAAGCGTCACCATCAACATCTATAACTTCTTGAAAATGTCCATTCTCAAATTCAGACACCGTGCTTACCGCTTTAGGGTAACGCAATAAAGATTTAGGAGTAAAAACAACAAGAGGCTTGCGGTAATTTACCTTCATCTGGCGGCGCAATAGGTGGAAAATGTTTGCTGGCGTTGTACAGTTAGCCATAAACATATTATCCTTTGCACAAAGCTGTAAATAACGTTCTATACGGGCACTAGAGTGCTCTGCACCTTGTCCTTCATAACCGTGTGGTAATAATTTCACCAAACCGTTTTGATTTTTCCACTTATCTTCTCCAGCACTTATGTACTGGTCCATCATAATTTGTGCACCATTTGAGAAATCACCGAATTGTGCTTCCCAAATCGTTAGTGTTTTAGGTCGTGCCAGTGCATAACCGTATTCAAAACCTACCACACCATATTCAGAAAGGTGTGAGTTATAGATGTACATCTGTCCTTTTACATCAAGGTTGTTGTGTAAGATAAACTCGTGCTCATTATTCTCTGATTTGACCACTGCATGACGGTGAGAAAAAGTACCTCTTTCTACATCCTGACCACTCATTCTTACATTAAAACCTTCTTGCATTAAAGAACCATAAGCTAGATGTTCCCCCATAGCCCAGTCTAGTCGGTCTTCATCAAACATTTTCTGACGTACTTCTACGATCTTCTTTATTTTTCTAATGAAGTTGCGATCTTCTGGCAACTTAGAAATAGTCGCAGTTATTTCTTCTAAGATTTTGCGATCTACACCAGTTTCTACCTGTTGCATCATTTCCACTTCGGTCGCTTGTTCAAAACCATTCCACTCATCTTGCATGAATGGTGTGATAATGGTATTTTCCATTTGGCGAGAAGTAGCAAGTTCTTCTTCTAGACGCTCTTTATATTGTTTTTCTAATTCTTTTACTTTAGAATTATTTATAATTCCTTCGTTAAGTAATCGCTCTGCATAAATATCTCGCGGATTTTTATGCTTCCCTATCGCTTTATATAATTGTGGTTGTGTAAAACGAGGTTCATCACCTTCATTATGACCATATTTTCTATAACCTAATAGATCGATAAATACATCACGACCAAATTCCATACGGTAATCTAGTGCAAAATTCATCGCATGTACCACAGCCTCAGCGTCGTCCGCATTCACATGTAATACTGGAGATAGTGTCACCTTTGCAATATCAGTACAATATGTACTAGATCTTGCGTCTAGATAATTTGTTGTAAAACCTACTTGGTTATTTACAACTAAGTGAATAGTACCTGCCGTTTTATAAGCATCTAGTTGTGCCATTTGCACTACTTCATACACAATTCCCTGACCAGCAACTGCTGCATCACCGTGTAATACAATAGGTAACACCTTAGAAAAATTCTCTGGCGTGTGCATATCTTGTTTTGCACGAGTAATACCTTCTACTACCGCACCTACTGTTTCTAGGTGAGATGGGTTAGGCACGATATTAATATTGATATCGTTACCATTATCGGTTTTTCTTTTACTCGTATAACCTAAGTGATACTTTACATCACCATCAAAAATGTCTTGCTCGTAGTCTTTACCGTCAAATTCTGAAAAGATATCCTTTACAGGCTTTCCAAAAATGTTAGTCAACACATTTAAACGACCACGGTGAGCCATTCCTAGAACAAATTGATCCACACCTTTATCCGCTGCGTTTTCTATCAACGCATCCAGTGCTGGAATTAAAGACTCGTTTCCTTCTAGAGAAAAACGTTTCTGTCCTACATATTTAGTATGAAGAAATGATTCAAAAGAAACCGCTTCATTAAGTTTCTTTAAAATCTGTACTTTTTGATCTTTATTAAAAGTAGGGTGGTTATCATTTTTGTGCAACCAGTTTTGTATCCACTTCACCTCATCAGGCTTACGTATATACATATATTCTACACCTATACTCTCGCAATAGATTTTAGTTAAATGAGCAACTATGTTCCTAAGAGTAGTTTTACCTACGCCTATTAACTCGCCAGAATCAAAAACGGTATCTAGATCACTATCAGAAAGACCGAAGTTGACTAGATCTAGTTTAGGTTCATAATTACGTCTATCTCTAACAGGATTTGTTTTAGTAAACAAATGACCTCTTGTACGATAGGCATCGATTAATTTAACTACTTGAAATTCTTTTTGCACATTTTCAGGCACCGCAACCGGTGTTCCTGAGTGCTCTACTATAAGATCGCCCTCGTGGGCGCTCTCCATACCAAAGTCAAATCCTTGAAAAAAAGCACGCCATGACGGCTCTACTTGATCAGGATTAATTAAATATTCGTCGTAAAGTTGTGCGAACTGAGCAGTGTGAGCTGCATTGAGAAATGAAAACTTGTCCATATATGGAAGGAAATTTATCCTTTTTATCAATTGTTATGGCAAAAATAAAGAAATACGTCGTCATGGCATAAGGTTTTGTATATTTATAACACTACAATTTGTTAATCATTCTATCATGAAAACCTATTATTTTAAAAACATTATCATATTATCATTATTCGGGCTATTTTCTTGCGTTTCTTTCAGCCAGAAACAAAATGAATCAGAATTTTGGAAAAAAGTCCGATTCGGAGGAAATATTGGCGCAAACTTTGGAAATAGCTACACATCCATATTAATTGCACCACAAGCCATTTATCAGGTAAATCAGTTTGTTGGTCTAGGGGCCGGACTCAATTATAGCTATTCAGAATTTGATCCTAACAGTAATTCTAGTCTACAAGGTTATAAATCTAACATTGCTGGTGGTAGTTTAATAGCTATTGCACAGCCGCTAGATTTTCTACAAGTTAGTGCAGATTTTGAATATTTACATGTGAATAGAAACTTTGATAATCCTGTTTTTGATGACACCTACTGGGTACCTGCATTGTTTTTAGGCGCAGGATATCAACAAGGTAATTTTGTAATAGGCGCTCGATATGATGTCCTATATAATGATCGTAAAAGTGTGTACCAAAATGGTATACAACCATTTGTTAGGGTACTGTTTTAAAGGGTTATCAAGTTTTCCGCTTTCGCGAAAGCGGAATAAAAACAAACTCTAGAATTCAATCACTGCCTCAACCTAAATTGAATTTTACTCCATTCTCTCATAATAAAACCTAGAATTATACCTTGTTCTAGGTTTTTTTCTTTCACATCTGCCAGATAATATAACTGTTGTAATTTTGGATCACTATCTTCTATCGCCTCGTTTAATAAAGAACCTAAGGCTTCCAGAAATTCCTTAGGTTCATTAATTTCTATAGACTCATAACCAGATCGCTGTAAATCTTTATTTACCTGACTCTTGTACACCATAAAAACATGATGCCTATCTTCTAATTTATCTTGTAAAATGGTAAGCTTTTCTGACATATCTTGACTTTAAAGATTCATATTTAAAAGGTTACTAACACAAGTCCATTATTTTATTTCTTATTCTTGATTTATAATTTGTATACGCTTTCGCGAAAGCGTGCTTATTAAAACAAAATTATTACAATTTATAAGTGACTGAAAAAAATAATATCCTAGGTTGCACAAACACTCGACTCTCAGAAGCCTGAAACTGAGACAAATTACTTGACAGCTTTATCTCGTTGTTTAACAGGTTAATAGCCTCTATTTTAAAACTCCATGCAGAAGACTCTTTCCAATATTCTAAAGATGCATTAACTGTATTAAAATCATTAGTCTGACCGGCACTATTATTTGTAAAATAATTCAGTTCATAATCTGCTGTAAATAAAAAGCTCTTGAGGAAATTAAAATCAATAGCTCCTACAGAAGTCCAGTTTTCAAAATTGTTTGAAATATTACTACCCTCTAAATTATTAGATTGATGACCAATTTCAATTTCAAAATTAGGCGATTTTTTAAATCTTGTTCCTACTTCTATACTATTACTGATAAAAGCAGATCTATAATCTAGAACAGACTCATTCACGATTCTTTTGTAGTCACTCATATTAATGTTTCCTTTATAAGACCATTTCATATTCCATAAATACGTAGAATAATTAAGACGCCCGTTATAAGTGTTTTCTGGCAGATCTGTTTGTATTAAAGTTTGAATTTGATTTACTCCGTCGACAGCAATGCCATTCCTTATACCTTCTATAAAACGGCTATAGGAAAGTGACGCGTTAAAAAGAGTCCCTTCAAGTAGCTTAAAAGATTGATAACCTAAACTAAAATTATGATAAAGGGAATTATCTAGATTTTCGTTCCCTCGTGTAATTTGATTGAATGAATTGATGCGCAATCTATTAGCAAAATTAATTGGGTTCGCAAATCTTGAATTCATTTGGTATTTAAATCTAAGCTTTCTAGAACTAGATGGCTCATATTCTACTGAGAGTTCAGGAAGAGGAACTAATTTTGATTTTGAAGAAAAATCATTTTCTAATTGTCGGGCATTCCATTCATATAAATGAGCCACTAAACCAGGTTTAATAATATAATTGCCGTACTTCTTTTTAAGTTGAAAACCCAAATAATAATCTTCTATACTACCAGACAAATCATTATTAAAACCATCGTTTTGAAAACTATTTATAGAGCCGTCATCTAAAAGTTGAGAATCTGTGTTTGTATAGTTCGTATTTGAAATATTAAATCCTGTCAAAGGATATAAATGTGTGGTTGAGTTAATGACGTAATAATGTTTTATTCCCAATTTGAATTCGGTAGTTTTTCTATCTGAAAATTGGTTTACATTGAAAACTCCAGATTCTTGCGTAATTAAAGGCACGATTCCTAAAAAAATAGGCTGGTCAAACAAATTTATCCCGATGTAACTTCGATCTTCAATTTTAAAACTAGTCTCGAGTGTTGAAATGTGCTTAGAATTAAAACGTTTGTTCAGGTTTAATTGAGGAGAAAATGTAAAATCAGTTGTTTCTTGAATTGTGCTATTGAACTGATTACTTTGTGGTGATGTAGAAAGTAAGTTTCTTTTCAAATCTGAGCTAAAATCTTTGAAATCTATTCTCCCTAGAACATCTAAATCATTGCTAGTCGTATAATTTAATTTTACTGTGTTTGCAGTAAAACTAGCATCTTGCTCACTATCGTCAGACCGAGTCTCTGTAAAATCATCCTCGATAAGATAATTAATTATAGATTCGTCCATGGTTTTTTGGCTATTACCATTATTGATCGTGTAAGCAGTTATATTAAGGCCAGAATCAAAATCGTGATTCAAATTAAATGCGCCAAATAAAGTTTTTAGTTCCTGAAAATCCGCATTTGATAAAGACCTTGCAACTTCATCATTTAATGTTTCACCTATTTTTGAATAATCGTTGAGCAAAGTAGAATTACCCATTTCAAAATTGAGGTAATCACTCGTTGTAAAAGACCGCACACCAGTATTGTTTACATCACCTATAAAATTTACCGCGGTTTTAGGACTGTAATAAAATAAAAGGGGACTTATTTTATAGCGATCTTCAATTCCTGCACCTACATTTACATCTCCAAAAACAAAGTTGCGCTTACCATCTTTGAGCTTGATATTAAGTGCTAGTTCATCACTATCTGTAAGTCCTTTAAGCCATGGTATTTTTGAATAATTATCGAGGGCGACAACTTCATCAATAGCGTCTGCCGGGATATTGTTGACTCCTAATTTCTCGTCGCCGTTAAAGAAATCTTTTCCATCTACCATTAATTTTGTCACATCCTTACCGTTAACCTTCACATTACCTTCTCTGTCCACATCGAGACCTGGTAATTTTTTTAAGATATCTCTCAATTTACGCTCTGTACCATCTGTAAACTGATCTGTACGATAAGTAATAGTATCTTTTTTTACAGAAACGGCTAGTTTTTTTCTAAGTATAATTTCATCAAGTGATTCAGCACTTTCTTTGAGAATATAATTTTTGACTAAGTCGTTTTTCAAGATGACAGTATCTTTAATCTCATTATACCCTAAATAACTTATAGTAATGACATAAGATTTATCCTTAGAAAGTTTTAATTTATAATTACCATCTATATCACTTATGGAAAAGAGTAGTCCTTCTTCCTCACCTAAAGATTTAGAATAAATTGTGGTATTCTCAATAGGGTTTAACAAACTATCAGTTACTTGACCTTTAAGAACGATCTCCTGACTAGCAGCGAAATTTAATAATAAAAAAACAGCAAGTAAGATAATTACTTGCTGTTTATTAAAATGAATAAACATTAGCCTCTATTTTTTTATCCTTTCCTCTATCGCTTTCCCAACCAAAGTTGCTTTTTTATGGGATTCAAATTCAGTGATAATCTGTTTTGTTGTTTCCTTTAAAACCTTATTTTCGCCAGTTTCAATATTTGAAGCAGTAATTGTTGCATTTCTTACCTTGACCTCTAAAATTAGGCCTGGTAAATTAGTATAAACAATAGGTCCTCCACGTTTATTAATACTAGGAGCAAACCATGCTTCCACATGATCTCTAGCAAATTGACGCGGCAAAGATTGCTTATATTTGATAGTAGCTTTAAAACATTCAAAACCCAAAATATTCTTAGACTCTGATGTCACTAACCATGTAGCTTGTTTGTCATCATAAAGAACAGCATGATCATTTAAATCATTTACTCCTATAATAATATTAGCACCTTTACTATACAAATAATCATACAAGCCTAAACTAACAGGCGCAATACTTCTTACCAAGCTATAATCGGAATCGACACTAGAAGGCAATGACAAAATAAACTGATCGTCACCTATCGTATTTAAAATAATTTTTTGGTTTTCAATGTCGTCTTTTACTTTCTGGAGATAATATTTAAATCCTTGAAGTTGACCATTTGGAATATTATTTTTTTTAGCTAACTCAATTCCTTCTTTTACTGAAGTTCCATTATAGGAGGCCTTATAAGTAACTTGTAAATTTTGACCAAATAACAAAAAAGAATTAAAGAAAATAAACAGATAT
Source organism: Nonlabens sp. (assembly GCF_039941875.1). Lineage (GTDB taxonomy): Bacteria > Bacteroidota > Bacteroidia > Flavobacteriales > Flavobacteriaceae > Nonlabens. Next base: position 71,105 of record NZ_JBDVDQ010000009.1, read on the forward strand.
GTCAATTTCATGTTTTATGGCTTAATAGTTGTCGTTGTGTCGCTTTTACCTCCATTATTAATACATGCCCAATAAAGTGAACTGTACGCATTAGTTGCTTCTTGTTGTGAACCACCATTTATTAGAACACCCCAATAACCGCCCGCAGCAAAATCATCACAATCCTGTGGGTCTTCAACCTTATTACTAGGTGACTTTATAGAACAAAATCCACTCATCCCTACAAATAAAACAGCTAGTAGACCAGCTCTTAAAACATTATTAATAATTATTAAAGTTTTTGATTAGAGCATAAAGTAAAGCAAAGTAAATATGCAAATTAATTACTTTAAAATTCAAATCACTGCCTCAACCTAAATTGAATTTTACTCCATTCTCTCATAATAAAACCTAGAATAATACCTTGTTCTAGGTTTTTTTCTTGCACATCTGCCAGATAATATAACTGTTGTAATTTTGGATCGCTATCTTCTATCGCCTCATTTAATAAAGAAACTAAGGCTTCCAGAAATTCCTTAGGTTCATTAATTTCTATAGACTCATAACCAGATCGCTGTAAATCTTTATTTACTTGACTCTTGTACACCATAAAAACATGATGCCTATCTTCTAGTTTATCTTGTAAAACGGTAAGCTTTTCTGACATATGCTGACTTTAAAGATTCAAATTTAATAGGTTACTAACACAAGTCCATTATTTTATTTCTTATTCTTGATCAATAATTTGTTTACGCTTTCGCGAAAGCGAGAAATAACAAAATCAATCTCAAAATCTCTACTGGACCTTCAAGATACTTAAAAGAAGTAAAAGGACTGACTAACTAAAGGCCTTCCTCCCACGCGGAAAGTTTTATGACAAAAAAAGAATTACTCCATATTGCCGAATCCTACTTTGAGACTCAAGGCTGGAAAGCTTTTCCGTTTCAAAAACAGACTTGGAATGCTTTTCTATCTGGTAAAAACGGGCTGCTCAACGCACCTACTGGAAGTGGTAAAACCTACGCACTTTGGGTAGGAATAGTTCTTAGTTACATTAAATCAAACCCAGATTATAAAACCAAAAATAAAAAAGGCTTAAAAGCGATCTGGATCACACCTTTAAGATCGTTATCTCAAGAAATAGCACAAACTTCGCAAAAATTTGTTGATGGGATTGGCTTACCTTTTACAGTAGGAATACGATCTGGTGACACCACCACAAAAGAAAGGGCCGCACAAAAAAAAGCGATGCCCGATTTATTAATCACCACGCCAGAGAGCTTGCACCTATTGCTTGCTACTAAGGATCATGTAAATGTATTTAAAGATTGCAACGCGATTGTTATTGATGAATGGCACGAACTTTTAGGTACCAAACGTGGTGTACAAATGGAATTAGGACTTTCTCGTCTCGCAGGAACTAATAAAAACCTACGCATATGGGGAATTAGTGCTACAATAGGAAACCTCGAACAAGCTAGACAGGTTTTATTAGGAGTAGATTCTGACCGTTTCAATAATAGCACACTCATCAAAGCTAATCTAAAAAAGGAAATAGAAGTACGTTCTATCATCCCGGAGACCATGGAGAAATTTCCATGGCGTGGTCATTTAGGATTGCATCTCCTTGAAGATGTTGTAAAGATTATCAACCAAAGTAAATCGACACTGATTTTTACCAACACCAGAGCACAATGTGAATTGTGGTTTCAGGCACTGATGCATAGACATCCAGAATTTGCTGGTGAGGTAGCTATGCATCATGGATCCATTAATAAGGAAACACGTATTTGGGTAGAAAATGCGATTAGAAACGAGTCGTTAAAGGCGTGTGTATGCACCTCTTCTCTCGATTTAGGAGTAGATTTTGCGCCAGTAGAAACCATCATTCAAGTAGGAAGCCCCAAAGGTGTTGCTCGTTTTTTACAACGTGCAGGAAGATCTGGTCACCGACCTGGAGTAACGTCAGTTATTTATTTTTTACCTACACATGCTTTAGAACTAATAGAGGCAAGCGCTTTACAAGTTGCCGTTAAAACCCAAGCTGTAGAGGATAGACTGCCTTACCTTAATTGTTATGATGTGCTTATTCAGTATCTATGCACACTAGCTGTTTCTGGAGGGTTTTATCCTGATCACATATATCCAGAGATAAAAGCTACTTTTTGTTACCAAGAACTTACTTATGAAGAATTTGAGTGGTGCTTGCACTTTATAGTTTATGGTAGTGCTTCATTAGAATCTTATGACGAGTATAAAAAGGTCTCCATAGATGAGGATGGTCGTTATTTTATAAACGATCGCGGTATCGCCATGCGACATCGTTTACAAATGGGAACCATAGTAACAGGAACTAGTATTACTGTAAAATATGCCACTGGTGGTTACATAGGTTCCATAGAAGAATATTTTATAAGCCAATTATCAAGTGGTGATGTATTTGTATTTGCCGGTCGTACTCTAGAATTTGTACGTTTAAAGGGAATGGTAGCCCAAGTGCGTAATTCTTCAAAGAAAAAAGCAAAGGTTACCAGCTGGATGGGCAGCCGCATGCCATTAACCTCTCAATTAGGTGAATTACTAAGAGAAGAAATGCAGCATTTTCAAAGCGGTAAAAAAAGATCTCCAGAGGTGAAAGCGCTCAAAGACATTATCAATAGACAACAGCAGGAAAGCATTGTACCAAAAAATAATGAGTTTCTAATAGAAACTTTCAAAACTAGAGAAGGATACCATTCGGTATTTTATCCTTTTGAAGGTCGATTAGTTCATATGGCTATGGCAGGACTCCTGGCTTATCGCATGAGCTTATTACAACCCATTAGTTTTACTCTAGCTTATAATGATTATGGTTTTGAAATCTTAAGCGATCAAGAGTTTGATATGCAAAATGTGCTGGACAACAACCTCATCACATCAGACATGATTCTTGAAGATCTAGAAGCAAGTGTCAATGCAACAGAACTTGCCAAAAGAAAATTTAGAGATATCGCTGTTATTTCTGGACTAGTATTTACTGGCTATCCTAATAAGGCTGTAAAAGTAAAACACCTGCAAAGCAGCAGTCAGTTACTCTTTGAGGTATTTAGAGATAATGAGCCTGATAATTTGCTATACCGTCAGGCATACACAGAGACCTATGAGCAAGAGATAGAAGAATACCGTTTGCGAGAGGCTTTTGAACGTATAGAAAACCAGACGATAGTATGGAAAGCTTGTGAAAAGCCTACACCATTTTCTTTCCCAATAATTACAGACCGCTTACGCGAAAAGTTATCTAGTGAAAAGCTCGCCGATCGTATAAAAAGAATGCAGTTAAAATGGGAATGAGGAATAAACTTGAATTTGAATTCGAATTTAAAAAATACGATGCTGGTTGATTAGTAACTCTGCAAGGAACAGATCGAAGTATCAAAACCTCACTTGAAATTAAAAGTTACTTCGATGAGAAATGATAGTAACATTAAATATATACTTTCATAAGGGCGGAATTAACCCTACTCTTATGGAAGAAAAAAAAATAAAAAATATTAAAAAACATCGAGATAAGATGTAGACAATGCCAACAGAAATAGTTGGCATGTAAAATCTTATGGGTTTTCATTTACCTTCATTTACCTAAAAGAATGACATTCAGCTCAGTTAGAAACGTAATCAGATTTAAATAGGCCTATATCCCTTACGAGTTTTCACTCCTATTAATCGCATTTCTTCTTTGAGAACTGATACTTGATCTTCAAAGGTTTTTCTATTCTCTTGTGCTTTGTTGCCTATGCGACCATATCTAGTAATGATATCAAATTCATCTACAGCAATTTCCCAAAACTTGTTGCTAGAACCTTCTGAGAATTCATAACGTTTAAAGATTAAATCGTTACTTGACATTTCTTTTTCTTTAGGTTTCAAATCATTATCAAGCTCTAATAGATCATTCTTTTCTTGAGGTTTTGAATCAGGTAATTCTTCATTTACTGTAGATGAAATCTGCTCTTCAATAGGACTCTCTAATTTGTTTTCAACTTCATTTTCAAGTTCGAGTTCAGGTTCAATTTCCTGTTCCTTTCCTTCTAGCTTTTGCATGATTTTTTCCATCACACGTTCTGGTTGTTCTAACCAGTCCTTGCTATAAACATGTTGTAATTTCCAGCCGAATGCTCTTAGAACATCTGGTTTCTGACAGTATTGTTCCAGAATATTATCAGTTGCATAATGAGTAGAACGATCTATTAATATAGCAAGTTTGTAAGAAGTCGCCTCGTTTTCGCGCACAGCGATATCACATTTAAAATGAGATTGCCCGACGGCATCGTCTATCGTATAACCTTTTGCTTCCAGCTTTTCTTTCAACTGATTAATAATAGGAAGTCGTTTAGTTTTCTCAGCTTCATCTTCATGAGCATGTAAACTATCGAGAACAGAATTGGCCGCCATTAACTGACCATCAGATGTATGTTTTGCATACTTCAAGAACTTCTTAAAGTAATTTGCTCCTTCATTATAATCGTTCTTGATATTTTCTGCCTGAATGGAAGAGACGATCATCATATTTTGCTTTGCTCTTGAAAAAATAACATTAAGCCTCTTTTCTCCACCGCGTCTATTAATAGGTCCAAAGTTCATAAACATCTTGCCCTGATTATTAAACCCATAACAAATACTCATGATTATAATATCACGCTCATCACCCTGAACATTTTCTAGATTTTTAACAAATAAACCTATGAATTGGTCTTCTTCTGTACGCTGGTATTCTTCTTCTAATTGTATACCGAATTGAGGATCTTCTAACGCTAGTTTATCTAGAGCACTTTCTATCTCACTTTGTTGATCCATAGAAAAAGCTACAATACCTATACTTTTCTTAATGTCATTCATTAAAAAAGTACGCACTAAGTTTGCGATATAAGCAGCCTCATCTTTATTCGTACGCTTATGGTAAATAGCATTTTCCATATAATGATAACTGATGCTGCGGCTCAAAACATCTTTATAATCGATCTCTTGATCTGGATCTATTATAGGTGCTAGTGGCTCAATGCCAGCATTAGGTATGCGACTGTCTGGTATAGTAAGTAGGTTTCTTTTATAAAACGCTGCATTACTAAAACTTATTAAACTCTCACGACGGCTGCGGTAATGCCAACCTAACATTACAGAACTCAATTTACGAGCTCCTTGATTCAATAAGCTATCGGCATCGAGGCTTATACCTATCTTTTCTTCTGTTTCTTCTTCATCTTCTTCTTGATCGGTAACATTTGCACTGAAAAAGTTAGTAGGCGGCATTTGCATCTCATCTCCTACAATTATAGTTTGATGCGTTCTGAAAAGTGATGGAACTCCTTCTTCTACCGTTATTTGAGATGCCTCGTCATAAATAACCACATCAAAGATAGAAGTATCAATAGGCATAGAATCACTAACACTAAGCGGACTCATTAACCACACTGGTTTAAGTGTAGTCATAATATCTTGTGCATCTCCGGTCGCAAGTTCACGTATAGATTTATAACGCATGCTCTTACCGAATTCGTTTTCTAGAATCCTGCGCGATGCATTGTATTCCTTTTTAAGAACTTTCTCTTCTTCTGTTAACTGTGCAGCCACAGACTCTGTAATACGCACTTTATTTAAGAATTTATCTCTAATCTTAGAGCGTATAAATGCGACATTAGAATCGTAATAACTATCTAGTAGTGAGCTTATCCTATGTACAGAATTCCCTAAACCGTCTTCACTAGATTGAGAAAACACAGGATCTTTTTCATAAACCTCTTTTACAGATTTATATGCCGTATGAAAAGCAATATCATCTGTTTGCCAGTCTCTAGTACGTAGGTTCTCTTGCATTTCTGGACTCAATCCATGAAGTTGCTCTATATATGGAGCAAATAAACCTAACGTATGTACAGCGGCTCTTCCACGCTGCAATTGGTCTTCAATTTGCGATAGTGTCTGCGCTCCATGATTAGAGAACAAACCTTTTAGATGACTATATAAATCATCAAATTGAGATTTAAAACTTAATAAAGAACGTACATAAGAAGTATGATCTGTAGTCGTCCATGCCTTAATAATATGATCTGGATGATCTTGTTGCTGTTGAATCCACTGATAATCTGTTACAAAATTAGTAAGACCAAATCTTTGTGCTGCCTCTTCTCGTTGTTCCTCTAACTGCTCTAACGCTTCATATTCTTCATTAAGCGATTTAAGCACACTACTTATTTCTGGTTTTATCTGGTGGGCATTAAAATTATAAGAAGCTTTTACCTGTCCTTTTAATTTATACCAGCCCGGATTTAAAAATTTGAAGAAACTACCGTCTAGCTTCTCCCATTTTTGAAGAGCTGTCTTTGCATCTGTATCATCAAATTTTTGAGTCCAGTTTTCATTCTCTTCTATAAGTCGCTCATGCAGTCTTCGCTGTTTCTCTAGTTTTCTATTCAAGTTATCTAACTCTGACGCGGCGATGGTTTTTTTATCAAAAATGCCTAAAGAATCACGCTCAACTATTCTAGCTACTTTCTCTGCAAAATCAAATTCTTGATGCCACGCCTCTATAGATTGTTCTTTTACCTCAACCTCTTGTTGATCTAACAGCTCTACCAGTGCATCTAACCCATCTGTTGCTTTTTCTATTTTCTCAAGTACCTCTCCTTTTACATTAGACGCTTGTAATATCTCTACAGCAACACCATTTAAAGCATAATTTGCAATAGAACTACCGTGCTCATTGAGCTTTACTTGTGAGATAAATTCTGTAATCCACGCTTCATTATCTGCCCATTCTTTATAAAAAGGCACATAAATCAACTCTTGATCTGAAAGCATCTCCTTTTCTTGATAATACGCTATCAGTACTTGATATAAATCATATAAAGGCGGCTCACCATCTCGCATATTTACATGAAACTTTTCTAGTTTACCTAGATGCGTTTCTATTTCTTGGATGGTTTTATCTCGCTTTCGCGAAAGCGTGCTCGTATTCATATTCTTTTTCATGAAAGCCTCATAAGTATCTTTGAGGTTCATGATAAAAGCTTTTTTATCTGTTTGAGAATCGTGAATCAAGCAACACAATTCGTCTAGTTTTTTATTCTTCAAACGGTGGAAAACCACATCTAACGCCGCACGTTTTTCACAAACGAAAAGCACTTTTTTATCTCTCGCCACATAGTCGGCTATGAGGTTAGTAATGGTCTGTGATTTACCTGTTCCTGGTGGTCCCTGAATGATATAATTCTCACCAGATCGTGCTTTTAACACCGCTTGCGACTGTGTGGGATCTGACTGAATTATAGGATACAACTCTTCTAGACTGGTCTTTTTATAAGCGTCTAGATTAATGTTTTTAGGCTGATCACTGAAGAGCTCATCAAAAACATCATCTTTAATATCTGCTTTTAAAATCTCAGAATAATCACGCACCAGACTCATTTTACGGTATTTAAAATTACCTAGAGTCATGTTACAAGTATCCACTTCCCACACCAGCGGATTTACCTTTCCATCATTATCGGTATGGTAAAAACTGCGCCTGCGCTCTGCAACGGCAAGGTCTGTGTAGGGATTAATATCTTCGTTAATGATGTATTCTAACTGGTTGTGCTTTTTGGCAATTAGATTATTAAAAATAGCTAGACCTAACGGCTTCACATTTTCGGCATCATAAGAATAATCATAACTGCGAGTGCTCAAACCAGAGTTACGGTTATTAAGTTTGCGCTTTTTAAGTTTAAAGTTGCGTTTTGCAATTTTATGTATGAGCTGTATTTTAGGCTTGTCGCGCCATTGTAAATCTATTCCTGTACCGCCTAACGCAATCTGGTTTTTTATACTTTGTACCAGCTCTTCTATGCTACTTGTTTCTAGATCTACAAAGTCTGGTAAATCTATGTCGTAAAGATCCTTGAGGTAATAACTCAAAACAGGATTTACCTCTGCCTCTGTGTCATTTACCGTTAATTCATACTTATCTTTTATTCCTTTTTTCTTTGTGATAGAAACTGGTAGCAATAAAAGAGGCGAACTTATACGCTCGTCTGCACTTTCTTTAAAATTATACCAGTGTAAAAAAGCGACCACAACACGCAGCTGATCAAAACCGTATTCGTTCTTACTTTTGCGCGCTTCTAATCGTATTTTATTAAGCGCTGGAGATAAAAATCTATTTTGATCTATGTCTAGATAACGATTAAGATTTATCTTTTTCTTACTTATAAATTGAGTCTCTATATGACTATTCCAAAATATTAAATCTTTCTCATTAATATTTTTATAGTCCAACAACATAGGTACAGAGGACTCTGTCAGGTTTAAAAAGCCACCTCGATCATTAAAGTAGAGTAATTTGTTTCTTCTAGAAATATCAAAAAGTCTGCGTTTTAATTTATCAAGAATATAACTACCACGATCCGACAGATTCAGGTTTCTAAAACCTTCTGTATCGGTAAGATCTACATAGTTTTCTGGATTAAAATCACGATAATTTTTAAGTTTTGCTATTATTTCTTCTAGACTAGGCGCACGATCTTCTCTATAAAGTGGTGTCATCTCCCTAATTACATGATGTATAGTAGGGTGCAGGTTTTTATTATAAAAATAAAGTCGCTCTCTGTTTTCTACAAAACGTTCTAACTCTTCTACATCTCTAAAATCTATCCCATAGGCTACACTAGCTAGTATAAAACCTAATGTGAAAATCTCGGTAATAGGATCGTAATGACCAGTTTCAAAATCCCAGGTTTTATAATGTGGTAAATAGACCGGTTTTGAAATAGGCACATCTAGATCTTTATGAATCGCATCATGATCATAAAGTCTATCACCATAATCATCTGGAGCGTCTAAAGGATCGAGAGAACTTGCTTCTTTATAATTTACACTTACCTCAACTGCATAACGTTGTTTAGGTTTCTTAAATATCTTACTAGACTGTGTAAAATTCTTCCCCTCAGATTCGGTAACCAGTACGCGACCGTTGTAATCAATAGAATCGATAGAATAAATACCTAAAACTAGATTGCGCTCTCTAAGAAAATGTGCTTTTTCTAAAAGTGGTAAAACTCTAGCTATAAAATCTGGTGTCGTGCTGCCGCCATGGTCCTTAACCTCATCTAGCAGACTGAAAAAACTTGCCTTATAATCACTCATTGTCGTATATACTGCTATCTTGGTTCTCGGTTACACGGCTCAAATCACTCATAGCCTCTTCCTTTAATTTCTTGAAATCTCTAATAGTTAGTTTTAATTCTTTTCTTAGAATACGCTCGTAATCTTCTTTTAACTCTAACAATTCTGATACCTCTAACGTATGCGCGAGCGGTAATTTTTCTAGTGCGCTATCTATTCTAGCAAAGTCCAATAAGAGATAACATAAATAACTCTTAGTACTAGGTGTGGTGTGTTTTAGCTTTCGCGAAAGCGTACTCGTATCTATCTTTTCACTTCTATTAAAGTCGGGAAAAAACTGTTGTGCTAGATTTATCACAGCATTAGAATTGATCCATTGAGGCCTTAAAATAAGCTGTATAAAGTCAGAGGTTAATGCTCGAGTCTCTTCTTGTTCAAAAATATCTAAGCTATTGATATCCCACTTTCCCTCTATTAACTTGTGCAATTCTTCTTCATAATCTTTAGAATTGCGCGCTTTTAAATCTAGAGCAATACTGCGCAAGTAAGATTCTGGGTGTGTTTGCTGGTTAGTCGATTCATCTTCCTGACTTATGATCTCTTTGGCCTGATCCAGATAACTTTGTGCATTTACGTCTGCCAGTCCTGTATTTAATTTGATGAGCATTTGTATAACGGTGTAGTGCTCTCTACAGGATTTAAAAGCACCTGTATCGCAAAAAAGTTCTAAATACAGTTGAAAAATACGTGCCGTTTCTATGATGCTGTCCTCACTACGAGAATCATTTGCTAGAGCGAGAACTATACGTTGCGTCACCTCATAATCTCCATCTTCTATTTTAAAGAAAAGGTAATGCGATAGCTCGTGAGCTATTAAAGCCTTTAACTGTTTATCATCTAACAACTGTAAAACATTACCAGAAAAAACAATGTGCGCTTCTCTCTCTATTACTGAAATACTTGCATTTACTTGTAAGCTGTTGTTCTCTTGGTAGAAAGTTACTTGTGCATCGATATTTAGATCTTTACAAATAGCATCAGACACACGGTATAAATTTGCATGACTATCTAGATCTAAACGGTAGGTGTTTTTAAGCAGATTCTTTTTAAAAGACTCTACTTGTTGTGCTTTAATCTTCTCGTCTTTAAACCATTGCCAGGTTTTCTTGCGACTTTTTAAATGGTCTCTTAGTTTTTTATGGTATGGAAAAGGTTCTAAAAGTGCCTTTTGATCTATTGCAACGTCGTCAGTCATTCAATTATATTATGTATTTCCCCTAGGCTTTAAAGTTAAGGAAAACGACGATGATTTTATCCTTTGCTCTTATCAAAAATGGTTTAATGAATACCTCTCTTTTCTATAGCAGCCTATAGTTTAATTTTCTAATTTTAAAGTATCAATAAGAGTCGTTATTTGATCTTCAATACTATAAGGACTTTGCATTCTAAAATATGTATCGTTTTCAATTTCAAAAAGTCTACCAAGATAAAGGGCGAAAAAATCTGAATCCAAATTATTTACATCATAAGCCTTCTTGAATTTAGGATACATTTTTCTCCTAATATTAGGCTCAAAAGAATGATGAACTACTAAGGCAGGAATCATAGATTGAGATTCATTGAACACCTTTTTACTTGGGTAATCATAGTTATCTAGATACCATTTGATTTTAGATAGATTAACATCATCTGCTTTATTCATTCTATCGTAGTACTCTTTTTCACTTAGTTCAGTTTCAGATAGACCTTCTCTAACCTCTTGGTCAGATTCAAACACCTTTTGAAGAAATGCTTTTCTATCTTCCATAGTTTTCAATTCTTCTCCAATAAACGTTTGTGCTCTTTCTTTTTTCTGGCACGAGCTTAAGGTTACTAGTAGTACTAGTGCATAAATGACTTTTTTCATAAGGCAACTTTAACACCTAAATATAAAAAGGGTGGAATTAACTCCACCCTTTTTAATTATAAATAATAGTTTCTATCACTCTTCTTCCTCTACGTATTCAGGATATAAAAATGCGTTATAAGGAAAACGCTTCACGTGAATCTCACGAACACGATCATATACTTTCTTACGGAAATCATCCATATTTTCTTTTTCGGTAGCTGAAATAAAGATCACGTTTTCACCCATTTTTGCCATCCATGTTTCACGCCATTCTTCTAATGAGTAATGAGCAGAAGTACGCTCTTCCATTAAATCGGTTTCGTCATAATCTTGAGCCTTGTAAGCATCAATTTTATTAAAAACCATGATCATAGGCTTATCGGTCGCATCTATTTCTCCCAAAATTCTATTTACAGAAGCAATATGATCTTCAAAAGATTCATGAGATATATCTACTACATGAAGCAGTAAATCAGATTCTCGAACTTCATCTAACGTAGATTTAAAAGACTCTACCAGCTGTGTAGGCAGTTTTCTTATAAACCCTACCGTATCTGTTAATAAAAAAGGCATGTTGCGCAGCACTACTTTGCGTACCGTAGTATCTAATGTTGCAAAGAGTTTATTTTCTGCAAATACCTCACTTTTTGCAACGGTATTCATCAACGTACTTTTTCCAACATTCGTATAACCGACTAACGCTACACGAACTAATGCACCACGATTACCACGTTGTGTAGACATTTGCTTATCGATAGTCAGGAGTTTTTTCTTAAGTAACGTGATGCGATCACGTACAATACGTCTATCGGTTTCTATTTCTGTTTCTCCAGGACCACGCATTCCTATACCACCTTTTTGTCTTTCAAGGTGTGTCCATAGTCCTACTAATCGAGGTAAGAGGTATTCATATTGCGCCAGTTCTACTTGAGTACGTGCATAACTGGTTTGTGCTCGTTGTGCAAATATGTCTAGAATCAAATAAGTTCTATCAATAATTTTTGCCTCGAGAATTTTTTCAATGTTCTTTTGCTGAGATGGAGAAAGCTCATCATCAAAAATAATGGTGCCTATATTATGTGATTGTACATAGGCTGCGATTTCTTCCATTTTACCCTTTCCTACAAAAGTTTTAGGATTGGGTTTTTGCATTTTTTGATGAAAACGTTTACTAACGGTTGCACCAGCGGTATAAGCTAGAAACTCTAACTCATCCATGTATTCATTAAGCTTGTCTTCATTTTGTTGTTGAGTAACAACACCTACGAGGATTGCTTTTTCGTATTCGTGATTTTCTAATTCTAACATAAAGATTTTTAGACTATAACAAAGATACTTTTTTCCCTTAAAGCGAGCATACTATTTAATAAGAGCTTATGAAATGAAAAAAGTCGCATTACCAGCTGATAATGCGACTTTTAAAATAGATAAAATTCTAATTAGTTAGCTAAAATTTCTTTAGCATTAGTAATCGCCGTCATCGTGTGATCTCTTAATTCTTTAATCTCTACCACTTCTTGTTCTAAAACTGGCATTTTTTTATCAAGATCAGCTTTAGTCTCTGGAGATGGTTCACCATAAGGAAATTTCTCAGAATAGTCTGCCATCCAGTCCATCATACCGTCGTGAGATGCTTTTAAGTTACCTGCAGTTGCATCTAACTTCATTAATTGATCTTCACTTAACTCAGCACCTTCTTTACTAGCAACTAGTTCTCCTTTAAGCTCCATAAGCTCTCCCATTTTAGGCATGATCTCGTCATGTACATCCATCGCCTCAGTCATAAGAAGGTCATAGGCTTCTATTTGCTTTTGTAATGCCACCTCTTCTTTACTAGGCTCGTTCTTACATGAGGTAAGAGTTAGAACAGCTAGTAATAAAATATAAATTGAATTTTTCATAGTTTTTCTTTCAAAGTTAATAGAATAACTACAATCTAATCAATAGATTGTGATTATTCTAGATATAAATTAAAATGCATACTGCAATCCTGCAGTAAACATGTCTTGATTCTTAAGTTGTACACCGTTAAACTCTTGCACAATAGGTAAGCTATACTCTAAGCCTAGTCTAAAACCTTTTAATGATCCAGAAGGCGCATAAAGATTAACACCTAATCCACCATTTAACCAGCTACCACCAGAATTACGAGTATCTGCTGTTATAACCATTAACGGATTCAAATCAGGATTTGCGCCGTCAATATCTTCTACCTTAACGGCTTCTATACGTGTAGAGACACTTAACCAATCTGTAGCCTTATAAGCAGCCCAGTTGTTCCAGTTTAAACGATCACCTAGTGTATAACCATTATCATTATCGCTAAATCTTTTTTCACCTCTCATTTGAGATCCCCAAGAAAAATTCTTGCTTTGTCCTAAATAAGTAACCGCAAGAATACCGCTATAAGTACCGCTACCTACCTGCATAGGATAAGGTAAAACAACATCGTTACCCATACTTGCAGGAGTCACATCTTCACTATCTATAGAGCCTGTAGGAATAGATACTCCTAATTGTGCATGTAACTTATAAGTAGGCTTCTTAAAAAACTGGTATAATGCAGATAGAGATGTATCTCCTAATCCACTAGACTCTGTAGTAAAAGTACCTCCCGTAGCAGTTAAGTGCTCCATGCTCATATCCATATACATAGTCATTGCCATAAGCGTTAACTTATCTGTAGGCGCATACATAGCTCCTAACATGTGCATATTCATAGTCATCTCTGTAGGAGTAACCATATAATCACCACCGTTAGGTAGTAAAACACTCTCAAAAGAAACATCTTCACTACCTCTTTTTAAATCCTTCATGGTAGTTGTGGCAAATCTATAAGAGAACATAAATTCTCCCTTGCCATGTGTATGGTCACCCATTACATTAATAGGCGCATGACCATCCGGTCGGTTACCATTGTAAGTGTGTTCTGTAGATGTTGTGTTGTTATCGCTTTGCGCGAAAGCTGACATACCAGCAAGTAGTACAGCTATAAATTGAAATTTTTTCATAGTAATATATTTCTACTCGTGCCTATTTCTTTTAGAGGCACAAGTAATTAAGAGAATATTCCATCAAAGAGATGGTATATAGTAAGTAAAACTGAAGTAATTAAGAAAGTAACCTAGGAGGCGGATTATAACTCCAGGACCTGGAGTACCTGTAAGAATTATGATAACTGAAGTTATTTTGAATAATATCACCAAAAACAAGTAAAGAATAATCATTATCTATTACCTGAAAATAAAGTGGGTAAAAAGCATTTGCTAGCTGTACGGTCTTAAAATTTGCACCAGCGTCTTCTTGAGTAGCAAGGGTGATTTGCTTATTCAGGTGGCACTTACCATTGCATTTTAATTGCGGTCTTTCTTTATTTACACAATACTTTGCCACTATTACATCTATATTCATTTGAAAATAGAGGTAATAACTCGCCTGATATGCTGGTCGCATGGCAAAAGTTAGTAACATTAAAATTGCAAAAAGTGATTTGATAAAATACTATTTATCGCAAAGATAATTGACAGTAAGTGGTCGTTAAAATAAATAGGTTTTAAATTTCAAATAGATGTAATCCTATTCCCCTTACTTAGACTTATTTTTGAAAGTACTATAAATAACTTAAAAACACCTTCATTGTTTCCTATAGCTTATCATCCTATCTACCAGCATATGTTACCAGAAAGACATCGCTTTCCCATGATTAAATATGAATTGTTAACGCAACAATTACTGCATGAAGGCACAGCAATCGCATCAGACTTTTTTGAACCTAGTAAACTATGTCCTGATATAGATGTTTTAAGGGCGCATACCGATCAGTATCTTAAAGATTTAAAAGAACTTACTTTAGATAAGAAAGCCATTAGAAAAACTGGCTTTCCATTCAGCGCCCTATTAGTAGAGCGCGAGTTGAGAATTGCCCAAGGCACCATAGATGGATGTCTTAAGGCATACGATCACCGCATTGCTATGAATATAGCAGGAGGTACACACCATGCTTATACCGATCATGGAGAAGCATTTTGTTTATTAAATGATCAGGCTATCGCTGCACGTTACTTGCAACACCATCATTTTGCTGATAAAATTCTAATTGTAGATCTAGATGTGCATCAAGGTAATGGTACTGCTCAAATATTTCAAAATGACGACAGCGTATTTACATTTTCCATGCATGGTGCGGGAAATTATCCATTTAAAAAAGAACTATCAGATTTAGACATAGCTGTACCAGATGGATCAGGTGACGACTATTATCTCAACGAACTTAAAAACACCTTACCAGATCTCATCCATCAAGAAAAACCAGATTTTATATTTTACCTATGCGGTGTAGATGTCCTAGAAAGCGATAAATTAGGAAGACTAAGTATGAGTCTAGAAGGTTGTAAAAAACGAGATGAATTTGCGTTATCCGCTTTCGCGAAAGCGAGATCAAAAAAAGATTCTTTCATACCTGTACAATGCAGTATGGGTGGCGGTTATTCTCCAGAAATAAAAACCATAATCGAGGCACATGCCAATACTTTTAGGGTCGCACGGGAGATTTTTATTTAAAACCACGCCAAAAAGACGTGGCTAATGATTTATTTGAGCCACCCTTTTGCTTTAATATTACGAGTAAATAACCAAAGCAATACAGATAATACAGGGACTATTATAAAGAAAGTACGATCTACGGTTTCCATCATATTCCATGAATCTACAGAAAGGTCATAAACTCTACAAATAACGACTGCAAGTAGAGAAACCAAAGCCAGCATAACAGCTTGCTTTCTTTTAAACAATAGCGCTACACAACAAAATACGCCTGTAAATACTGCTATCCCATATGCCCAAGTGTACCAAATTGGAAAACTGGAATAAAAAGCGACTTGTTCGGCCGTATAATTCTCCATAAGGGTTTCTGTACTTGCCATAGTCTCGGCAGACCATGCTCCGACACCCATAAGATTCCAAACTAGAAAAAGGATCGCAACGATCCAAAACCAAATTTTAGGTTTAGTAGAGTAAGCCATAAGTCAAATATTTAAAGGTTGAGCCTTAAATTTAACATATTCTTAATTAAATAACTAAAATACTAGACATTATTAAATATATACTTAAAAACAACATATGTTTCTTCATGGAATAAATCAAATCAATTGGTCTTTTCTAAGTTTCAAATTAAATTTTATGGAAAATAAAAGTTTTGGCACTTTCTTTGTCTTAAGATATGCGAACTTTGCAAAAGCATCGTTAATTACATTATGAAGACCAGACTGCCTTTTATTTTTCTATTTATTTTCATCACCTTTTTGAGTAATGCTCAAGAACAAGAGACTACAGTAGAATTGCCATTAACTGATAATTGTAAAATATTATTGAGTAGCAAATTAGATTTTTTAATCAATGGAAGTTTTCAGGATGAATCTAGTCTAAGAAAAGAAATAAGCCGATTAAAAGAATGTGGTTTAGATGATTTTGATGTAAAATTCTTTGGCCGCATGGAGTCCATGTCTGCCATGTTACGCAAGATGACCAAAGAGAAGCAAATAGAGCAATTAACTTTTGAAGATCTATTCACTCAAATAGAAAAAATAAAAGCAACAAGCGGATTTACACAAGTAAAGAAAATTACTTTACTTTCTGAAACTCTTGCAACGCGCAAAGGAAGTCTGAAAAACTGGAGTCAAGACATCAACCTTTTTCAGGAATTAGGTGCATCAAAAAATGTGATAGGACAGGTTTATGAGTATTTAGAATCTAATCCTAACAACACTAAAACGTATCAAGAGATTTTAGAAAGTTTTAAAAAGTAATTCTGTTTCAAAATAATAGACCGTTAATTAAAGCGTTAAAAATAAAAGCTTTCATACTAACCTAAAAAGATTTAATTAACGCATGTGGTACCATAAAATCAATCTCTGGTTCACCTGGCGTATAATGCTTTACAATAGTTGCTTTTCATTTCTAAGTCTAGCACTTGCTAGAACTATTACCGATTATTACACTAGCCTATTTATTTTTCTTACTGCCGGCTTTATAGTTGGTATTATCGGACAACGCATTATTCATAAACGTGAAGAATACGTTTTTCAAAATCTTGCTATTTCAAATTTACAACGCTATACGTTTGCTTACGTAACACATATAATCATTGCTATTATCGCTGCTTTATTAATCGTTTTAATAGAGTTGCTATATGTCTAGATTACGTGTACAACTAAACAACTCTAAAGAAGGTTTTTGGCAGAAAAACGCCTTGCTTTCCCATATAGATATAGTGTTAGAGAAAGGTAAAGTCACAGGCTTATTGGGTAGAAATGGCTGTGGAAAATCTACCTTAATGAATATTATTTTTGGAAAATTAAAAATAAACAGCATAGCTCATTATAATGGTAAAGCGATCCAATTAACAGATCATTTAAAACACCAGTTAGTAGCTTATTTACCTCAAGATCCATTTATGATAGCTGCTAAAACAGTCGTAGACGCTGTACAAATGTGGTATCCAGATCCTGAAGATCAGGATAAGATTTTATATGAACCTATGATTCATAAAATACATCATACCAAAGTAAATTCACTCTCATTAGGAGAGCGAAGATTTCTTGAATTCATGTTAGTCATACATACAGACCGACCATTTATCCTACTGGACGAGCCGTTTTCTATGCTAGCACCTATTCAAATAGAACGTGTAAAAGAAATTATCAAAACAGTAAAACCTAGAAGAGGTATTCTGATGAGTGATCATTACTATGGGAATATTCTCGAGATGTCAGACTCTTGTTATGTCCTTAAAGAATCTACGCTAGTAGTCGTGAGAAATGAAGAGGATTTAAAAAACAATCTTTATATATAAATTTAAGTTAGAGTGCTATGAAGTCTTTTCACTTCGGCAAAAGTATTTCTATGCAACTTTACATTAGGCTTACTCATGTGACTGTATTCGGTAAGAAGTTCTTCTATAAGTTCTTTTGCTGCCTGTGGTTTCTCGCGATCTATTAAAAATTGAGCTAGAACTAGTCGTTCTGGATAATGAGAATATCTAACATCGAGAGATCTCAATTGCTTTTCGGCATTGTTTAATTTACCGAGTTCTTTATAAGATAACCCAAGGAAGAAATGAACCTTGGACGCTCTTAACTCTGAATTGGGTTTTAAAGATCTAGCAACCTCGATAACCTTTTCATAGTTTTTAAGATGATAATGAGTTATAACTAGCTGCTCTTGCACATAAGCATCATTCTTGTGAGCACCGCCCAAAACAGTTTCGTAATTATCTAGTGCTTTCTGATATTCTTGTTTATTAAAATAAGCATCAGCTAATGCGACACGATTTGCAAAGGTGTCAGAAAACTTCACTTTATTAATAAGATCGTTGATCTTTTTAGTTGGATTAATGACTGTAGTAATCTCTTCTGTAATTACTTGAGCGTCCTTCTTCTTGAGTACATTAAGCACTAGATAAATGAGACATCCTATAACCGGAAGAAGAAATATGATCGCATACCAATATACTTCACTTCTATTCTTATAAGCATGATAGCAGCAAAATATTTGTATGGCAATGGTTAGGTAATAAAAAATCATTTATCAAGATTTAAAAGCAACTACTAGTATTACTTATTACGCTTTTCCCAATTCTTGCGTGCAAGTTGTTGCATGTCTTCTACTTTATCACTCTCATCCATAATCTCAAGACCTAACATACTCTCTATAACATCTTCCATAGTAGCCACACCTTGAATACTACCAAAATCATCTACAGCAAGTGCGATATGTTCTTTAGTAGCTATCATAGTTTCAAATAACTGTGGAATAGGCAAACTAGCTGGTACCATTGTGATTTCCCTTCTTAGGTCTTCAAGTGTATTTGCTGGTTTATCATTTATAATGTCAGACAGTATATGGTCTTTCAGTACATAACCTTTGATATCATCTCTGTTTGCGCCAAATACAGGAATACGAGAAAATCTTAAATCTTGATTTTGATCAAAGAAATCTCTAATAAGCATCGTTTGTGGTGCCATGAACATCACAGATCTAGGTGTCATGATATCCTGAACCATAATGCTATTAAAATTCATTAAACTTTTAATATACTGACCTTCTGTAGGCTCAAAAACTCCTTCTTGCTCTGCTGTTTCAGTGATCGCGACGAAGTCCTCACGAGTCATTGAATTCATGTGTGCACTTTTACCTATAGCCTTTGTTGTTAACTGGAGTACCCATAAAATCCCAGTCCATTTTAATGGGAAAATCATAATATTAAGAGCGCGTGTTGTAAAACCAGCAAGACCTTTCCAGTAAGTTGCTCCTATAGTTTTAGGAATTATCTCAGAAACCACTAAAATTAATACCGTCATGATAGCAGACACCACACCTACTAGCGGTATTCCAAAAACGTCAGCACGATAACCTTCTCCTACTAACGCTTCAGCTTGTACACCAACTAAAATAGCACCTACCGTATGCGCTAGTGTATTTAAAGTAAGAATAGCGATTAATGGTTTATCTACATCTTCCTTTAATGTTTTCAAAGAAGAAATATAAGAAGCACCTTCCTGCTCCTTTACCTTAACAAATGTTCCTGTGACACTTAACAAAACTGCTTCTAGTATAGAACACAGAAATGAGAAGAAAATAGAAACAACGGCATAGATAATAAGTAATGTCATGATAAGTTGATTTGATCACGTAAAAATAAACAATTCTACTGCTGTGATTATTAATTTGTTATTAAGACCTTATTTCTTAGCCCTTTTTAATTTGCTCCCACTTTTTCCTAGTAATAGAATAAACTAGAAACCGATCGGTAATTGTACTATCTATATAGTCCGCCTCTAGAGACATACCGTTGTGCAATGCTACTTTTATGGAACCTATGTTTTCTTCATGAATAACAGAAACAAGACTGTCACCGAAACTCTTATCGTATCCTCTTTCAAACGCAAGGTCTCTCAACCTTACCGCAGCCTCTTTTGCAAAACCCTGTTTCCAAAAATGAGGTAAAATAGAATATCCTACTTCCAGTCGTTTTAATCCGTTTGCAGTCTGAACTAATAAACCAGCCTGACCTATAAATTCGCTAGTATCTTTATGGATCATCACATTCATACCGCTGGTACCTTTCTCATAACGCCAGAAAGCTTTTTCAAACCACACATCACACTGTTCTTGGGCAGTTAGGCCATGCTTCATGCCTAGAAACCGACCGGTATCCTCTTGTTTAAATATAGGTAACCAGGTTTGATAATCTCCTCTCTTCAAGAGTCTGAAAGTAGAACGCACCGTAGATTCTCCTGCAAGTAGGTAGCTCATATTATAAAAAGATAAAAGTAATTGAAAACTTATTTAGGTAAGCTACCAGTAAATAACCATGCCTTATCAAAACCTAAAGCTCTTAACTTATTAAGCTCATTAGTTGCATCATCACGATCTACAAAACTAGAAAATGCTACATTATGGAGACCATAAGAATTAACACCTATACGTTTTGCATCAAAACCTTTACGTTTTAATTGAGCAACACGCTTATCTGCATTTGCAGGATCACGGAAAGCGCCAGCAACTACATGAAAGTTTTTTGTTAACGGAGCTACATCTAAAGTTATAGTCGGTAAAGGTTCATTAATTAAAAAGCTCGCACTTTCTATAGTAGAATTTACTTCATCAGCAGCTAACTGTTCTACTGCTAGAGCGTCTATCTTTACTTGAGATTGATAACCTTTAAAACCAAGACCTAATCCTAAAAGAATAACACCTGCCGCAGCATAGCGTATCCAAGAACCAGAATTAGTTTTAGCAGTTTCTAACTCTACAACAGCAACTTCATCTTCTACGACCTCTTCTTCTCCAACTGCTAATGGTGTATCTGGAAGTCTATCGATCGCAAATGTCTCGTGAGAAGTAAGTCCAAAAGCTTCTGGTAAATAGTTAACCAGATACATAGGTGTAAACTGTAATGCTTTTTCTTCATTACGAGAAAAACGACCTACTTTATGTATGGTTATTGAACCATTTTTGTCCATTTCTAAATCTAGAAAACGTACATAATTACGTATTTTTTGAACAGACTCATCATAAGTCAGATTTGCAACACTTGATATATAGTTAGCCAGTAACCCATCATTTTGTTGAATTTGAGCATTAAAACTCAATCCTTTCTTAGGTGGATAAATAGTATGACTGCTAGCAAAATGTTGTGCAGGAACGCGACGCGAGATAAAAGCTCCAAAACCTGGAACAACTACACACTCGTGGCGGTACAATAAATCTGATATGTAAGTAGCGATTTGCATGTCACAAACATAAAAATTAAAACAAAACGATCAAGCAGTTGGTGTAACTAGTTATTAAGAAATTGAGGACAACGTATCTAACTCATTAATTTTTAACGTTTCCGCTTTCGCGAAAGCGTAACTTTTTACATTCATTTAACCGTAAATACCTATCAAAAACCCTTTATTTGTTCCAAAAAACAGCCTACAAATGATCAACTTCTTGCTGCAACAAGTAAATGATAGCGGTCCTATATATAAAGAAACCATAATGGGACGGTTTCCAGTGGAGCCATTCAATACGGCTAGTAATCTTGTTTTTCTTGCCTCCATTATATATTTTAGTATTTTAATTTATAGGTCAGAAAAGAAACACTGGTTTTTATTTTGTTGTATGCCTGTCTTTCTAGCAGGATTTATAGGCGGTACCATCTATCACGCCACTCGCAGTGATGAGTTTTGGCTCTTATTAGATTGGGTTCCCATAGTCGTGCTATGTTTTGCCTGCTCCCTATATTTCATATTTAGGTCTCCTGTAAGTATTTGGGAAAAGATCGCATTAGGTCTAACCATCTTAGGACTTAACATTATCCCTAGAATATTACCTATACCTAAAGGTTATCGCAATTCTATAGGTTACATAGGTACTGCGATTGCGGTATTACTTCCTATTTTTCTATATGCCTACCGTCATAAATGGAAGCATTTTAAATTTATAGCATTTGCTTTATTCTCCTTTATAACCGCAGTTTCTTTTAGAACTCTAGATAAAAAATACGACATAGAGTTTCTATATATGGGTACTCACTGGTTGTGGCACACCTTCGGCGGTATCGCGGTGTTTTTCTTAATGCGATACATTTATATGGACAACGAGAATTCTGAGCGATATATGACTAGAAAGCACCTTAAAAATGATTAAATTTGCCAGCTTATAACGTGAGATCATGCTGGATAAAGTAAAAGAACATATTGAGAAAGTACAAGCCTTTAAAGCAGATTCTAAAGAGTCTATCGAGGCTTTTAGAATTGAATACCTAGGTAGTAAAGGTTTACTCAAGGACTTATTTGCAAAGTTTAAGGAGGTTCCTAACGAGCAGAAGAAAGCATTCGGTCAGGCGATCAATGAACTTAAAGAAAAGGCGAAAGAAAAGGTTGAATCTCTAAAAGAAACTATAGAATCTAAGGAAGAGGAAGCTGGTATTTATGGTGACCTTACACGTACCGCTTACCCTATGGAAATAGGTGCCAGACACCCTATATCTATAGTAAAAAACCAAATCATCGAAGTGTTCTCTCGTATAGGCTTTAATGTAAGTGAAGGTCCAGAAATAGAAGATGACTGGCATAATTTTACAGCACTTAACTTGCCTGCACATCACCCAGCTCGTGATATGCAAGACACATTTTTCATTCAGACAGATCCAGACGTATTATTAAGAACGCACACCTCTAGTGTACAAGTGCGTTATATGGAAGACAACAAACCACCTATAAGAACTATTTCTCCAGGTCGTGTTTTCCGTAATGAAGCGATAAGTGCTCGTGCACACTGTATATTTCATCAGGTAGAAGGACTTTACATAGATAAAGATGTAAGCTTTGCAGACATGAAACAGACTTTACTGTATTTCACTCAAGAAATGTTTGGTAAGTCTAAAATACGCTTGCGTCCATCTTATTTCCCTTTTACAGAACCTAGTGCCGAGATAGACATTTATTGGGGTCTAGAAACAGAAACTGATTATAAAATAACAAAAGGTACAGGCTGGCTAGAAATAGGCGGCTGTGGTATGGTAGATCCTGCTGTACTAACTAACTGTGGTATCGATCCAGAGGAATATAGTGGTTTTGCATTTGGTATGGGTGTAGAACGTATCGCGATGTTGCTATATCAAATAGGAGATATACGTATGTTCTTTGAAAACGATGTACGTTTCTTGAAGCAATTTTCTAACGCTTTATAAAAATTAGTATCGTGAAATCAGAACTCATTTTTGTTTACAATGCAAATTCTGGTAAGCTTAACGCATGGCTAGATAGCGCGCATAAAATAATAAGTCCCAAAACTTATGAGTGCAGACTTTGCGATCTTACTTATGGTATTTTTAAAGAAAATGCAGAATGGGCACGCTTTCGCGAAAGCGTAACTAACACTTATCCATCGATAGAATTAAAGTTCTTACACATAGATGAATTTGAGAAAGAATATGCCTCAAAGTGGTTGCCTAAATATGAATACCCTTGTATTCTTTTAAAAACTCCTGAGACAGATTCTGGTTTTGAAATTTTTATGAGCGCAGGTGAAATGAATAAAATTACCACCACACCAGACCTTATTAATGCGCTAGAATCTAAAATGAAAGTCATTTAATAAGGCTGTCATACTATCTTTTATAGATACTAATCAATACATGAATTTATGAAAAAAGACATCGTTGTACCAGTGGTAAAGGACGTTTACATCGCTATCGTAAAAGAAGACAATAAAGAAAAAACAGCACAAGACTGGATCGTATATTTAATTAATGATGGTCTAGAACCTATTGAATCTATCATGATCATGAGTCGTGGTAAACATGAAGACGGTCGCAAGACTTCTACATTTAGACACGCTTTTAAACTAGTCGCTGCAAAATCTGCGTTGAAAGTAGAACTAATCATGGAAGACGTATTTCCATTTACAAATGAGTTTATTCTCACCTATTTTATTGGACCTACTTTATATGATCAGGTATTTACCGCTGCACCACACTCTATAAGCGAGGACCGATTCACTGCTTTACCTATAATGAAAGAAGAAGGGATATTACTTTCTTAAATCTCTATATTTCTCATCATAACCTCATCATGAGGATCAATCTACACTGCTAAAAATAGTTGCAATTGACTTATTTACAATACTTTAAACACCTTAATTAATATTTAATTAAGGTGTTTTTGATTAAAATCATTTGTTTTTCACAAAGTGTCTTAAAAAATACCGTTTTAGGTTAATAGAGCGTTAAAACACGTTAGTTAGAAAACCACACGCATACTAACCTAGTATATCATACGTATTAACGACATAACTAAAACAAACAATTATGAAAAAGTCAAATTTTTTGAGCGTAGCGCTCGTAGCAGTTGCATTATTTGCAGGACAGTCCGCATTTGCTCAAGAGGGTAAAATGATGAAAGAAAAAACAGTAATGGTAGGTGGTGCTGAAATGTATCCTTCTAAAACAATTGTAGAGAACGCTGTGAACTCAAAAAACCACACAACTCTAGTAGCTGCTGTAAAAGCTGCAGACTTAGTAGATGTATTATCTAGTAAAGGACCTTTTACTGTATTTGCACCAACTAATGCCGCTTTTGAAGCATTACCGGCAGGAACAGTAGAAACTCTTGTAAAACCAGAAAACAAAGAAAAATTACAAGGTATTCTTACTTACCATGTCATCGCAGGAAAATTTAATGCAGCAGATGTGGTTGCGTTAATTAAAAAGAACAACGGAAAAGCAGCTGTAAAAACAGTAGCAGGATCTGAACTTACTTTATCTCTTAAAGGTGACAAAGTAGTTGTAACTGACGCAAACGGTGGTAGCGCAACAGTTACTATTGCCGATGTAGCTCAATCTAACGGAGTTATACACGTAGTAGACGCCGTATTACTACCTAAAATGTAAATCCCTATTTATATTTTACAAGAAATCCCAAACTTATAAAGTTTGGGATTTTTTTTTATTATTAAAACTAAACCTTCTTACTCGACAAATCTAGGATCTGTAGGCATAGTCGTGTTACAATTATCGCAGGTACGCAATTCCTCACTTGCATAAAACTCTCTAAAACGAGGCTGAAAATCCTTTTCTATATCTTCTAGAGTAAAAAATGTCTCGTGCAGTTTGTGATTACAATTATCGCAATACCATAATAAACCATCTATCGCACCAGCTTCTAACCGCTTACGTTCTATTACCAGACCTATAGAGTTTTCATGACGTACAGGAGAATGAGGCACTTTAGCAGGATGCAGATACATATCTCCAGGACCTAGCTTCATAGTACGCTTCTTACCATCTTCTTGAATGTGAACTTCTATATTCCCTTCTAGCTGGTAGAAAAGCTCTTCAGTTTCATTATAGTGGTAATCCTTACGAGCATTAGGACCTGCCACTACCATTACTATATAATCACCGGCATCTTTATACAAATTCTTATTGCCTACTGGTGGCTTTAAAAGATCTCTATTATCTTCTATCCACTTATTAAGGTTAAAAGGTGCTTGAATAGCCATTTATTTATCGTTTTTTAGGAGTTTAAAGGTACGTAATTATTATAAGCAAGGGCAACCAAATTGATCTGCATACACATTCCATAAGACCTTAATATCTTTTCCATCTACCCAAATTAAAGAACGCCCAGGAGCATATAATTTACCGTTATCGTCCCAATTATCATTGTACGTAAAGTACACACTTGGATAGCCTTTTAAAGTTGCAAATGTTTTATAACTTTCTAATTCTGCAGGACAATCTAGACATGAATCACTAAATGAAGCAGCTATTAACTTATCAATATTTTGATAATTATTATATTCTAATTCTAATTTAAACGGACTGCCGATCATCAATTTTTTTTCATCTTTACTGGAGAATGAATATTTCACATATTCTAAACATTCATCCATATATAAGTGAATAGAATCTACTTTCGCTTCAAACCTAGAATCAATAGAATGTATAAATAATGAATTGTTATGTTCTGCATGCGTTGAAATAGTATCATCCCACTCATAACTAAGAAATTCTGCAAATGGAAATTCTACATTTTTATCTTTAAAAAAACGATATCCTTTATTAGAAACACTGTATCCATCTTGAGTTTTAGCGTGTTGAAAATCTTCATAAATACCAGCTTCAGTATTACTCTCACCAATAATTGCAGCAATAGGTTTTGAAAACTCATATTCATTATCTTCAATTTTTGACAACGATTTCAGAAATTGAGTGTTCACTTGCGGCGTACCCATATTCTGTTCTACGATAAGTGAAATTATAGAATCTAATTGCTTTGCATTAAAACGTAACCTATGATAAACATCATTACAATCTATACCAGCTTTTTGAGAAGCTATAGCCGTATAATCTACTTCTTCATTAGCTTTTATCTCTTGATTTTCAGGTATATAATCAACAGCTTTACCGTCAATAACACGGTCCGTATTCCCAGACTGTCCACAACTAGTGGCAATCAATAATAGCAATACGAGGAATACTTTTTTCATATAGTTATTTTAACTCTGTTTTAATCTCTGCCATTAATTCTTTTCCTCCTTGTGATAACACTTTTTGAGATTGCGTTTTCGCGAAAGCGATACATGCATCTTTATCTATATTATCAAACCAAGGCATGGAATCGTTTACATCTATACGTTGCTTACCATCGAGACTCATCAACGTACCTTTAAAAGATAGCTGATCTTCTTTTACAACAGCAATTGCACCTATAGGCGCGGTACAACCTCCTTCTAGATCGCGCAAGAAAGCACGCTCCATATCTACACACACAGCAGTCTGCTCATGGTTAAGCGCAGCTACAGCTGTGAAAACTTCTTTATTGCTACCCATAGCTGTAATCATCATAGCACCTTGTGCTGGCGCAGGGATAAAGCTATCGAGGTCGGTATATTCAAAACCGTAATTTGCTTTTAATTTTGCTAGTAGACCTATGCGATCTAGACCAGCTTTGGCAAATATGGCAGCACTCCATTCATTATTAGCATGTAACTTAGATAATCGTGTATTCACATTACCACGTAGATCCACTACATTATGATGACTGTATAAGTCCAGCCACTGTGATTTACGACGCAAACTACCAGTTGCGATAGTAGTCTCTTCATCTGGATTAAAATTACTTTTATAAACCAGAATATCCTTAGAAGACGCGCGTTCCATAACCGCTGCTTGGACCATTCCTTTAGGCAATTGTGTAGGAACATCTTTTAAACTGTGCACGGCAATATCTATTTCTCCTTTTACCAGCGCCACATCTAGTGTTTTAGTAAAAATACCAGTGATACCCATCTCATATAAAGGCTCTGTTAAATTGAGGTCTCCTTGAGATTTTACGGGATGTAAGATCGTTTTATGCCCCAAAGCCTCTAGCTGTGCTTGCACTGTTTTTGCTTGCCACATAGCAAGCTCACTATCTCTGGTTCCTATTCTTATTATACTAGACATACTTTTAAATCTATTTAAAAAATGTGGTTTTCATTTTAAGTTTTTCAGCGCGGTTTTCTAACCATGTTCCTAAAAGCACAAATATAACTGCAATAAATAAGGAATGAGCTAAAACTAATGCTTGTGTACCTAACATAAGATCTATCTCAGCAGAGTGCGTAGGTGGTAAATAATCGCGATGTATAGAAGTCACCATAATAACCCAACACTCCATCCAAAAACCTATATTAGATAAGAGACTTACAAGGAAAAGAATCCATACTTTACTGCCCATCTTAGGAATAAATAATACTAAAGGAAGAATCAAACTTCCTAACAACATTATTATATAGAAAGAAGAATAAGGACCGCTTAATCTATTTAAGCTAAAAACTACCTGGTCCGTAAAGAATGAAGTGATTACCAGTAACCAACTGAATGTACAGTTAATTAGAATCAAAAATCTCATTATTTGTAAGGCTATCTTACCAGATATTCTTGGTAGTAACGATAAGAAGTAGATAAATAGAATAATTACAAAGCCCAGACGAACGAAGTTTGCATTAATAAACTCTTGAATATTTGAGAGTATTCCCATAACCAGAATCTGCGGTTATTAGGAATTTATTTGCTCTAGCTTAAAAACCTTATTCAGTAACTCGATAGCCTCTTCCGTACTTTCTTCTTCATTGCGCAAATGATTTGCAAAATGACCTGCTATTTTCTGTATAATTTTATCAGCAATAAGATCTGCTTGCTCTTGATTAAAATCGCTAATCTTAGTCCTATTACTTTTAATTTCTGCTTCTTTAAGAGTAGACAGTTTTGTTTTTAGAGCATTCATAGTAGGTGCAAAACGACGTGACTCTTGCCATAATTTAAACTCGCTATGTATCTCTTTGATAATTTGATGCGCTTGTGGTATAAAATTCTCGCGATTTTGAAGCGTGCGATTAGTAATTCTAGAAAGCTCATCTAGATGCACTAAGCTAACATTTCCTAACTCCTTGACATTCTCATTAACATTCTTAGGTATAGAAAGATCTAAAATCAATAAAGGCTTATTGGTAAATATAAGATCTTTAGAGACCGTAGGATTTTGTGCTCCAGTGGCAACAATAAGAATATCTGTTTGAGCAATTTGCTCTTCTAATTGCGCATAATCCTTTACGACTAGGTCAAATTTACCTGCAATACGCTCTGCTTTATCCTTTGTTCTATTAATAAGAGTAATCTCCTTATTATCAGTATGCTTAATAAGGTTCTCACAAGTATTGCGTCCAATTTTACCAGTACCGAACAAAGTTATATTTTGATTAGATCCTTTTTCAAAATTCTCTAGAATATATTGTACACTAGCAAAACTAACAGATGTCGCACCACTACTTAAATCGGTTTCTGTTTTAATACGTTTACTAGCTTGTATAACAGCATTAATTAATCGCTCCATATATGGATTGATCAATTGATAAGATTTTGATTTCTTAAATGACATTTTAAGCTGACCTATAATTTCAAAGTCACCCAAAATCTGACTATCTAGACCAGTACCTACTGTAAAAAGATGGTCGTTTGCAGCTTCATTTTTATATATGTAAGCTATTTTCTCAAATTCTTCTACCGTTCCATGAGAATGCTCACACAACAGTTTAATTAATTGAAAAGGGTGTTGAGCAAATCCATACAATTCTGTACGGTTACAAGTAGAGATAACAGCAAGAGAAGGAATACCTTCTGCCTTTGCCTGTACCAGCAGGTTATCAACAGCGTCTGCACTCAATGAGAATGAGCCACGCGTGATAGCGTCTGCCTTGCGGTAACTGATTCCTATTGCGTAAAATGTGAAATGTGTTGCTGCTGCCGCGGCCATAAATAACTTTCTGTAGTAGTCGGCAAAATTAATAGAGGATTAGCTTTAAAAATAACGCTTAACGATCCTTTTTCGTCGCTATGAGTTATCTTTGCCTTATCAAACTGTATAATAGACTATTGATAGTGCTTATCTCGCTTTCGCGAAAGCGGAACAACACTTATTTAGAGTCGTTTTAAATAACAATAAAAATGGAAAACATCGCTAAAGGTGCTGGAGAAATAACCATCATAGAAGAAGGTTTTCACGTGATACGTATAAAAAACGATAGCGCAGAAAAAACAACTTTCTCACATCATGTAGATAGCAGCTTTTTACAATTTCATTACTGTATCAAAGGAAATGTACAACTTGCTTTTAATGAAGGTAGCTATAAACTAGACTTAAAAGAACAAAACTCATACTTGCTCTATAACCCATCACGAGATTTACCTATGGACTTGAGCATAGCGCCTAATACGTGGTTTATTTCTGTACTGGTTTCTATTAAAAAATTTCACTCCTTATTTTCTCCAGATGCACAACATGTTAGTTTTTTAAGTGCCGATAATAAGGATAAAAAATATTACGTAGACGGGAAAATATCTCCATCTATGGCAGTTGCATTACACCAATTAATGAATTACAACCTCAACGACACCATAAAACAGTTATACTTTAAAGGTAAGTCCTATGAGTTGCTTTCTTTATATTTTAATACCGAAGAAGAAGCAAATCTAGAGGCGTGTCCATTTCTAGCTGACGAGGAAAATATGCGCAAAATAAAACATGCAAAAGAAATAGTAATAGAACGCATGACAGACCTGCCTTCTTTGCAAGAACTTGCTCTAGAGATAGGTCTATCACTTAAAAAATTAAAGGAAGGTTTTAAAGAGGTATACGGTGATACCGTTTTTGGTTTTGCATTGAGTCATAAAATGGATTATGCTCGCCAGTTGCTCGATAGCGGTCAGCACAACGTAAACGAAGTAGGTTTAAAGGTAGGCTACTCTACTGGTAGTCATTTTATAAGTGCTTTTAAAAAGAAATATGGTACGACACCTAAGAAATATATTTCTGGGAAATAGGAATAAACTTGAAAAAGTAAAAGTTTTTAAAATCTAACATATTGCAAAACCTTTTCCCCAGCCCTAAAGGATGAGCTTTCTCATAATCCAAATAAAAAATAAATGTATCCGCACACTTTAGAGCTGGGAAACGGAAACATGGAATAAAAAAAAACCGCCTGCGAGCAAAGACTGCTCAACAGGCGGCTTCCAACCAACCAAATCTTAAATCAGTTTTACCTGATTATTTTATATTTTTCACTGCTCTATTATAATCGAGCATTCTATCTTTTACACTACTAACGGTAGATGTATTCTTTAATTGTATGTAACCACGACCTTTAAATCTATAAGTGGTACCACTATCGATATGATACAATTCTATGGTGTTATCATCCACGATGTAAAGATCGAAATAATCATTCCATATAAAATCATAACCCAACGTTAATTGCTTGTTAATACTTCCAGGAGACTGATCACGGACCGCATAATCTCCGCTAAAGTCCCAAAACAAACTACTTGAACTTAGTCCGTTTCTATCTCTAGAACTTTCAAAAATATCTTCATTATTTCCTGGGAAAAATCTCAGGTAATTTTCTCTGTCAAAATCATTGATAGCGCCCACATTACTAGTATACACTTTTTCCCAAGCTTGATATTCCTGTAAAAAATACTGCACATTATCATAAAACAACTGATCATAATCAAAATTTGACCTGTCATAACCATCTAGAAAATATCGCGTATTGTTATGCAAATCTCTTAATTCTAAACGGTCGTATGCCCTGACTATAACCTCAAAATCATGCAACCCATCTATATCATGAAGAATAGCGAGTTGATTATTAATAGCATTATAAGAACCTACATCGATTCCTAG
Source organism: Nonlabens sp. (assembly GCF_039941875.1). GTDB lineage: Bacteria > Bacteroidota > Bacteroidia > Flavobacteriales > Flavobacteriaceae > Nonlabens. The sequence goes on from NZ_JBDVDQ010000009.1 coordinate 102,383, forward strand.
TCCTGCGCCCGCACTTCCTACTCCTACTAGGTTATTATTTGCATACACCGTACCAAAATCAAAACTTAAGGTAAACGCTCTGGTCATAAACGGCACGTTAGGCATTCCTTGCGTACTGTTTAAATCTACGTACCACACCTCGTTAGAAGCAAGTACCTCATTTAGTGTAGGAGTGTTAAATCCGTCACCTATCACTATTTCTGTATCACAGCTCGTTATTGAAAAAGCTAGTAATGCAGTTGCTAAAAAAGTAGTTATTGCTTTCATAATAGTAATATTTAAAAGTTACTAAGTGGTTTTCTAAAACCATGCCGTAATTTTAAACTACTGATTTAAAGCGTTTTGATAGTTCCGCTTTCGCGAAAGCGGAATAAAAATAGTCTAAGAATTAAAAAATAAAACTCTAGAATATATTAAACCCTGTAGAATCTTTAGGTTGCTCTAGATCTTGTTCCTGATTTTCATTTTCATCAACTTTTATGGGATCTTCACCACGTAACTGTCTGTCTACACGGTCTGCCTCTTCAAGAATTTTGGGCAATAAGAATGGAGCAAGCGGTTCTACGTGCTCATAAACGATGCTTTTTTCCTTAATATCTTTACCTATAATATGAAACTCACCACTAGCCGAATTAATAAACATTAAAATCACGCTGGCAAGAAATCCCATTTTCACCAATCCAAAAGCGGCACCAGCTAGCTTATTAATAAAACTAAGGTTAACGGTTTTAATCACCTTGGTAATCAATTTACCTACATAAGTAATTACCAATATGATGACTAGAAAAGTAATTATAAAACTAGCGATGGTAATATAAACATCATCCCACTGCACCTGTTCTCGCAACCAGTCACCTGCATAGTTAGAAAAATAAATAGATCCATAAATAGCTGCTACCAGCGCTATTAAAGATGTAAGTTCTACAAAAAAGCCGTTTAAATAACCTTTATACAGACCTATCAATAAAACAATGCAAATAATTATATCTAACCAATTCATCGGGCTAAGTTAGTTAAAATTGCTGTTAAGGGAAACCATACTTGCGATGAGATAGTCTTTACGCATTTAAACTAATCAAGTGCGCCTTTCATAGTACGAGAGTGAGTGCATATCTATTGAGTGTAGATTTAACAAGTGGTTATAATTAATTTCCACATCTCAATTACATACTCATTTAATAAACTTACTCATGAAACAGTTATTTAAAACATCCCTTTTAATTTTTATATCCGTCCTACTTTTTAGTTGTGATAATGATGATGGAATGGCAGACAATCAAAACGTGTGTACTTATGAAGGTCTTACCTTCTTTGACGGTACTACACAAACACTTATCCCAGAATCACAATTAACTACCGAACTTTTTCTTAACGGTAGTGGTAATGGCATACCAGAAATAGAGATTTATGAAACGACTAACCCTGGTAATATATGGTTACTTACTAAGGCAGTAACAGCTAACTCTAGCGACGGTGGTACACTAGGATTAGGTAATACTAATTATACGGTAGCTGTAACCTGCCAGCGATCCGGAACTGCAGTAGGAGATGAATTCAGATTTGACGTAGTGACCACAAACGGCCTAGAAGGTGAGCTATGTGTTGTTCTAGATGCGATTATACCATAAGGACTGACACTCCACCACCCTATTTGGAACGAAAAAACGGCACAGATTTTAAAATCTGTGCCGTTTTAATTTTATCAAAAATTTGCTCTATGTTAAACAAGAATAAATCTATTCTTTTACGTTTGGTAGATTAGATCTTCCTCAACCACTCACTCATACTTACACGAGATTCTAAGTAGTTTTTAAGATCTTTAATTGCTACACGTTCTTGAGACATGGTATCACGATCTCTTACTGTTACTGCGTGATCTTCTTTAGTATCATGATCTATAGTTACACAATACGGTGTACCATTTAAATCATGACGTGCATAACGTTTACCTATAGAATCTTTTTCTTCATAAGCTACGTTCATAGACCACTTTAATTCGTCTACGATCTCGTTTGCTATTTCTGGAAGTCCATCCTTTTTTAATAATGGTAGAATCGCAGCTTTAACCGGTGCAAGAACCGCAGGTAATTTAAGAACCGTACGCTCGCCACCACCATCTAGCTTCTCATCTACTAGAGAATTAGAAAATACAGCAAGAAACATTCTATCTAGACCTATAGAGGTTTCTAGAACATAAGGAACATAACTCTTGTTATCTTCATGATCAAAGAACTGTAGTTTTTTACCACTGTGCTCTTCATGAGCTTTTAAATCAAAGTCTGTACGCGAGTGAATCCCTTCTAATTCTTTAAAACCAAATGGGAAGTCAAATTCGATATCAGTCGCAGCATTTGCATAATGCGCCATTTTTTCATGATCGTGAAAACGGTAATTCTCATCACCCATCCCTAACGATCTGTGCCACGCCATGCGCTTTTCTTTCCATATCTCAAACCACTTTAACTCTGTACCTGGCTTTACAAAATATTGCATCTCCATTTGTTCAAATTCTCGCTGGCGGAAAATAAACTGACGCGCAACGATCTCGTTTCTAAACGCTTTACCAGTCTGTGCGATCCCAAAAGGAATCTTCATACGACCAGATTTCTGTACATTTAAAAAGTTTACAAAAATACCTTGAGCCGTTTCTGGTCTAAGGTATAAATCTGTAGCAGTGTCTGCACTAGCACCTATTTTAGTACCAAACATAAGGTTGAACTGACGTACATCTGTCCAGTTTTTAGAACCTGTATCAGGGTCTGCTATTTCTAGTTCTTCTATTAAAGCTTTTACACCTTCTAGATCTTCAGCCTCTAGTAATTGGGCCAGTCTAGCTGTAGGCTCAGTAGCTTTTTTCATGTAACCCACCACACGCGGATTAGTCTCCGCATACATTTTTGCATCAAAGTCTTCACCAAAGCGTTTTGCTGCCTTAGCTATTTCTTTATTTGCCTTCTGTAAATGCTTCTCACAGTAGTCTTCCACGAGTACATCTGCACGGTAACGTTTTTTAGAATCCTTATTATCAATTAATGGATCGTTAAAAGCATCTACGTGACCAGAAGCCTTCCATACCGTAGGGTGCATAAATATCGCTGTATCTATTCCTACTATATCTTGATTTAATCGAGTCATCGCTTGCCACCAGTATTCTCTGATGTTTTTCTTTAACTCAACTCCATTCTGTCCATAATCATAAACGGCACTTAAACCGTCGTAGATTTCACTAGATTGAAATACATATCCGTACTCCTTTGCATGAGAGAGTACTTTCTTAAACTGATCTTGGTCGTTGTTCTTTGCCATAGCTGCAAATGTAAAAAAATGTGATTAGTTAACGTTGTGATTTTGTGTATTTCGCTTTCGCGAAAGCGAGAAAAAACATCAATTATTTACTAGTATCTAAAACTATTGATTCATCAAACTCTTTATTTAAACCTAATCATAGAAAAGGAACACAAAATAAAAAAGGTGTAATAAAAATATTACACCTTTAGAATATGATTTTATAGTTTAAAATTACCTCAACGTAATCTCATTACTACTTACACGTATAGGTCCATTATAAAGATTCACCCTATAACGTCCTTTTATAATATCGTCTTCATTTGCACCTACTACATCACACATATCTAGCTCTTTACCTTTATAATTAAATTGTATCACCTTAGAATAAGTGAGCTCCTGACCATCAAAAACCTGTTTTTTATTAAGTCCTAGCACATTGTTATCTGGATTAATAACTTGTAGGTAGAAAGAAGTAACTCCAGTAACCGCCACTGGGTTTTCTGGTAATGTAAAACATACTTTAATGTCATCTACACGACGCGCTCTATCGTTTTCTATTTGCTTACCTGAGTTTCTTACTATTATTCCCACCGGTTCAAAGTTAGTCGGTATTAAAGCAGCCGCACGTGCCATGTTAGCATTCATGTTTTCTATAGTAGAATTTTGATCTTGATTTTTTAATATCTCACTATTTAAAGCAGATAAGGTACTGTCGTTCACTTTAGATAGGTTTTGATTAACTATCTCTAGAGTATTTATTCTGTCCTGTAATAAATCACGCTCTTTTCTTATGTTAGATAGCTCTGTACGCATTCTAGACAGTACTCTTACATCTGTTTCTAACTTACCTACACTGTCTACTAATCTTGTGATGCGATCTCGTGCGTCTACTAGGTCTGCATTGAGTGCATTCCCTTTATCTATTTCTATACTATATTCCGTAGAGATGTTTTCTAGTTCTTTTTGAATCTGTGCTTTCTCATCATTTAAAGCTACCTTAATACCTTCGTTTTCTTGATATGTAGTATAAGACCACACTCCTAATACTATGATTCCCAACAGTAAAACTGCTAGTAAAACTTTAAATATTCGATTATCCTTTTGCTGTGCCATGTTGGGTTGTTTATCTTTAGAACGTAATAATACCTATTTCAATTATAAATATCGCCTATAAATCGGTTGCCTTAAAGTGTAAATGCATTAAAAAAATATCTTACGGTAATGACTTTGCAAGATATTGTTGTTTTTTTCACTTCTCGTCCATTTGATTTATGAACACGACATTAATAATTAAAATAAATATGACTAAAATATTTTATTCTGAGGTGGATTTCTGATTTTATTAACTTGTTTTTTCCTGTCGTCTGTATGGGTTGTGACCGCAGTCTAACCACTGGAGAAGAGATTATTTGTACTACATGCCGTGCTGAAATCCCTATATCTCTCAATCATTTACAGTTAGACGATAAAGTAAAAGAACTTTTTTTTGCTAGAGTAAATATCGAGACTGCCACCAGTTTATTCTATTATGAAAAAATAGGCGTTGTACAACAATTGATCTACCAGTTAAAATACAATGGCCATGAAGAAGTAAGTCCTTTTTTAGGAAAATGGCTAGCTACCAGTCTTAAGGAAGATCCTGCTTTTAGAAATATAGATCTTGTGATTCCAGTTCCTGTGCATCCTAAACGACGCGCAAAAAGAGGCTATAATCAGGTAGATGGTTTTGGAAAGGAACTAGCGGCTGTTTTTGGGGCTCGCTTTCGCGAAAGCGTACTCATAAAAAACCGTAACACCATAAATCAAGCTCAATTAGGGCAGGCAAAACGTAGTGACGAGACGCAATCTCCATATGAACTGGTAGAGAAAATTGCACCAGGCACTCATGTTTTACTAGTAGACGATGTTATTACAACTGGAACGACATTAACTCTTTGTGCCAAAGAACTGCACAAAAATCCTGATATTAAAATCTCTATTGCTACCATGGCCATATCTGTGTAAGGCTAACGATTAACATTGTGCTTCTTAATTCAAAATCATAAGTCAAGTATGGTAGAGTTTTGCCATCTGAAACTTATGATTTTCTTTATTCATAGCTTTAATATTCTTTTTACTTTTGTTTTTAAACATTTACTATGAACAATATTCTAGTTGCTACCGAAAATAAAATTACAACCATAACTATAAACAGACCTACAAAACTGAATGCTCTTAATAAAGAGACCATTGAGGAATTGAGTCAGGCTATATCTACTGCCGAAGAAGACGTTAACACACGTGTTATCATCCTTACTGGAAGCGGTGAAAAGGCATTTGTGGCTGGGGCTGATATTTCAGAATTTGCAGACTTCTCTCCAGAAGAAGGTAAGAAACTAGCTGGCAAAGGTCAGGAATCATTATTTGACGCTATTGAAAATTGCTCTACACCTGTTATTGCTGCCATTAATGGTTTTGCATTAGGTGGTGGTCTTGAGCTTTCTATGGCGGCACATTTTAGAGTAGCTAGCGATAACGCTAGGTTAGGACTTCCAGAAGTATCTCTAGGTGTTATACCAGGTTATGGTGGTACTCAACGTTTACCACAACTAGTAGGTAAAGGTCGTGCTATGGAAATGATCATGACTGCAGGAATGATAGATGCAGATACGGCTCTATCTTATGGACTTGTAAATCACGTAGTGACTCTAGAAGAGTTGATCCCTACGTGTGAAAAACTAGCTTCTAAGATCATTAAAAATAGCCCGATGGCGATAAGTGCCGCGATTGATGCCGTAAACGCTGGCTATATAGATGGGACAGATGGTTACCAGGTGGAAATCGATAACTTCGGATCTTGTTTTGGCACAGAACAGTTTACTGAAGGGACAACAGCATTTTTAGAAAAGCGTAAAGCACAGTTCTAGAAATAGAATTCTTATTTTATACACAAAGGGCAGAATTAATTCTGCCCTTTGTGGTATATGGATGTTAATTTATTATCTGATATTTAGTGTTTACTAAAATCATGAATTCTATCCTACTCAACTTGTTGCCTTTATTATTATCACCGGTTTTTATTTTAATAGTAATAGCTTATTACTATGATTATAAAAAAGACAAGAAATATTTACTAAGCGGTTTTAGATTCATACTCTGGTTTGTGATCTTTATGGTAATCTATTTTTGGCTTACTAAAGTTTTAAGTTTTGGCCTTTTAGAATCTGTGCTAGGTTTTGGTATTTCTATTCCATTAGTATTAGTCGTAAAAAATAGCACTACAAAAAAATGATATGAATTACACATCACAATGTGCAGAATTGATTCTACTCATAGTTATCTAAACATCTAGACTTCTATCCTCTAAACAAGAAGAAGTCATCTTTCATGTCTTCGATTTGCTCATCCTTATTTGTGATGATATAATCTAGTGCTTTCTCGGTGAACTTAAGACCCTTATTAGTAAGAGCAACCACCTCACCTTGCATGGTGATCATGTTGTTTTTTTGTGCTAATTCTAGAACTGTTTTAGCACGTACTTTACCCCAATTGATATGTTCTTGTAAATGAGCAACTCTTCTTTCTTCTATACTATCATGATTATTTAAATGAAGTAAAAAGGTCAATAAAGAAACCTCTACACGCTGCCTTTTCTGACGGAATAGGACCGCTATCAAACCATTAGTAGGTGCAAAAAGATAGACCAGTAGAAAAATCAATCCTAAAACTGTAGTAATAGAACCACTAATAGAAGCATCTAACCATAGTGCAAAATAATAACCACCTATCGCACTCATTATTCCAAAGAGAACAGATAATACTATCATCTTTTTTAAATCTGTAGTTAGTAAATAGGCTGCTGCAGCTGGTGCGATCATTAACGCTACAACAAGAATAGCTCCTACTGCATCGAAAGAAACTACTGTTGTTACTGATGCAATACTCATTAGACCATAATGTAATATAACAGGAGAAAAACCTAATGCAGATGACAACCCTACATCAAACGTACTTAACTTCAACTCTTTATAAAAAGCAAATAATAAAGCCAGTGTTACTGCTAGAGTTATAGAAATGGTCCACATACTTTTAGGTCCATAGCTTACATGATCTATCATTAACTTATCAAATGCGGCATATTCTAATCTTCCTACTAATACAGCATCGGTATCTAGATGAATATCGTTTGCATAAATAGCAATTAATAAAACCCCTATACTAAACAAGGCTGGAAATACTAACCCTATAGCAGTGTCTTCTTTTACTAAACCAGTTTTTTGAATAGCCTCTACCAGCACAACAGTTATAATACCGCTGAATGCGGCAAGCAATATCAACCATGGTGAGGCAAGGTCTTCAGTAATAAAAAAACCTATTACTATACCTGGAAGAATAGAGTGACTTATCGCGTCGCTTATTAAAGCCATTTTACGTAAAACTAAAAACACACCTGGAATAGCACATGCTACAGCAGTAAGACAGGCAATTAAGATAATAGCTAATTCTGCATTCATGATTCAGGCATATTAGTGTTATATAAATTCTCTGCTGTTTGAAAACCCTCTTCTGTCAGTGACCAGTCTTGCCCTTTTATGGTTATCCAGCTTTTATCTGACAGCGCTTTTAAAGTACCTCTCGTAAAACCTTGAAAACCATTTAATATTTTAATAGAGTGAGGTCTAGAAATATCTTCATGCTTTTCTACAATACCATACATGAAATACAAAGTCTTTTTTAACTCTAGATCTCTACGGTTTCTTATCAAACGTATTTGTTTAAATAAAACTCCACGACTAGGTGAAAAAATAAATGACACACCTACAAAAACTGCGGCCACTAAAACAATCACTGGACCAGTAGACAAGTTATTATAACTAGCACTTATTCCTGTACCAAAAACACCAGAAAAAGCACCAAAAACAGCTGCTAGAATTACCATCATCCCAAGACTATTAGTCCACTGTCGTGCAGCAGCTGCTGGAGCTAGCAACATGGCACTCATTAGAACTACACCTACCGTTTGCAAACCTATAACTATCGCTAACACAATAAAAAAGCTGATAAGACCATCTATGAATCGAGTATTAAAACCTAGAGTCATGGCATAATTCTTATCAAACAACAAAAGCTTAAACTCTTTCCAGAACAGCAACATTACCACAAGGCTTATCCCTGTGACAATAATCATTACTATCACATCGCTTTGTACCAGTGTAGCCGCCTGCCCGAATAAATATTTATCTAACCCTGCCTGGTTTGCATCTGGTTGTTTCTTTAAATAACTTAATACCAACTCTCCAAAGCCAAAGAACAAACTTAATATCAGTCCTAAAGCTGTATCTGTTTTAAGGTGTGTTTTGGTCACTATTCCACGTATCCACACCGTACCTATGAAACCACTAATTAAAGCACCTAAAAGAAGGACGTTAGAATCTTTTAATCCAGTGAACAAAAACGCTAGAGCAATACCTGGTAACGCGGCATGAGAAATCGCATCACCTAATAAGCTTTGTTTTCTCAACACAGCAAAGCTACCTAACATACCACAAATAGCACCTAGGACAGCAGTCCCTAATGTTATGGTACGCAACGTATAATCTGTAAAGAAATCTGTTAGTTCCATCTGCTTATTTTTGAACAGCTACTTTATAGTTGATACCATAAGTTTTAGTTAGGTTATCATCATTAAAAATGTCTTTTACAGGACCTGTAGCGATATGCTTTACATTTAAAAAAGTAACCCAATCAAAGTATTCAGGAACTGTTTGTAAATCATGATGAACAACTATTACCGTTTTACCAGCTTTTCTAAGTTCTTTTAAAATATTAATGATCGCTATTTCAGTAGTAGCATCTACTCCTTGAAAAGGCTCATCCATGAAATAGATGGCTGCGTTTTGAACTAACGCACGTGCTAAAAATATACGTTGCTGCTGTCCACCAGATAACTGAGATATTTGTCTTCCTTTAAAAGCAAGCATTCCTACTTTTTCCAGTGCTTCTAGAGCTTGTTTTTTTTGCTTTGCACCTGGTCTTTTAATCCAGCCCAAGGCGCCATAAGTACCCATCATGACCACATCTAGTGCGGTAGTAGGGAAATCCCAATCTACACTACCTTTTTGTGGCACATAAGCCACTTTATCACGTTGTTTCTTATAAGGCTTACCATAAATCGCAACAGAACCTGCTATAGGATCTATAATACCTAGAATAGATTTTATCAACGTGGATTTCCCTGCACCATTAGGACCTACTATAGCCATTAACACACCTTCTGGAATAGATAAATCTATATCCCACAGGACTGGCTTATAATTATAAGCTACCGTAAGGTCGTCTACCGCTACTGCTATTTTTTGTTCCATTATTTAAGTGCGTTTACAATAGTAGTGACATTATGTTTGTACATTCCTATATAAGTACCTTCTACAGTTCCTGCACTACCTAATGCATCGCTAAAAAGCTCTCCGCCTATTTTCACATCATGATCTTGTGCATTCACAGCAGCTTGCAAAGCTTCTACTGTACGTTTAGGAACACTACTTTCTATGAATACCGCTTTGATTTTATTTTCTATTATAAATTCTGTAATGCGTTGAACATCTTTAACACCAGCCTCTGTCGCAGTAGATATACCTTGTAAGCCTACTACTTCAAAATCAAATGTTCTACCAAAATAATTAAAAGCATCATGAGCAGTTACTAGAATACGACGCTCCTTAGGAAGCTCCTGTATTTTAACATTTAACGCTGCTCTAAGCTCTACTAATTTGAGTCGGTAAGCATCTCTGTTTGCTTCATAAGCTAGTTTATTTTCAGGATCTAATTCAATAAGCTTTTCAGTGACATAATCTGTAATTTCATTCCAGTAAGTAAGGTCAAACCATATGTGTGGATCATAATTACTGGCAAAATACTCGCTACCTATAAGAGATTTCTGGGATACTCCATCACTTATCGCAATAGTAGTTTTACCCTGCTCATTCATCTTTTCAAAAACCTCTACTAGTTTCCCTTCTAGATGTAAACCGTTATAAAAAATAACCTCTGCGTTATCTAATTTTCTCACATCTCCCTGACTTGCTTTGTATAAATGAGGATCTATACCACTACCCATCAAACCATTTACGTCGATAAAATCACCACCTATATTTTCTACTAGATCGGTAATCATGGTAGTGGTAGTGACTACTTGTAACTTACCGTTATCTTCTTTTTTTTCTCCACAACTTACTATTGATAAAACTGTTAAGAGAAATATTATTTTTTTCATGTTGCATATTTTAAATGTTCCGCTTTCGCGAAAGCGGAATGACCAAAGCTCTATTAAATTAAATTATTCAATATATCCGTCACCTCTTTTTGGTCTAAAAAACCAGAATACTGATATAAAATTTCAAGGTCTTTATTGATAATCAAAAGTACAGGATAAGATTTATCCTCGCTATGACTAAGTAATTCTTTTGCTAATTGATGGATTCCAGTATTAACACCTGTAGATTCATAACCGAATTGCACGTTTCTAAAAATGATAGTCTCTTTGCTTTCTGCATCAAATGGAACATAGTAAAAGTCTTTATTAATCAGTTTAATGAGATCACTATCGCCGAATGTTCCTTCACTCATGCCTTTGCAATACCTACACCAATTAGTATGCAGAAAGATCACAGCAGGTTTATCTTCTTTAGTAAAAGCTTGTTCTAACTGTTCAAAATTATATACTGCAGGAGTATCTGGTTCTTGCGTAAAACCCAGTAAAGGGAATGCAAAAACTACGAATAAGATTGAAAAAATATTATTGTATCTCATCTAATATATATTAAATCTAAAACCTAAAAAGCCTCTTACACCCTGATTGCTAGCGTATACATAACTAGGATCAAAGGTAACTGCATTTGGGTTATTAGGAGTAGCGATGGCCTGTCCACTTGAATCAAACTGTACATCTTCATCAAATGGATCAAAAGATCTAGCAATACTGTTAGATGCTGGAGTAAAATTAAGTAAGTTCTTTACACCGGCATAAACCTCCCATTGCGTCCCAAATTTTCTTGAAAACTGTATGTTTTGTACACTAAACACTGGCGACATGCTATCCCTAGGGTCGGTATCACTTATAAGCGGCAATCGCATAGGTCCATATAAATTACCAGTATAATCTATATTTAAACCCCATGGTCTAATTTTATAACTAATGGTCCAGACACCACTATAACCTTCTGTTAACAACTGTCTTCTACGCTCTCCATCTTCTGTAATGGATACATCTTGAAAAGTAACGCCTGCAAGAATCTTAAGTCCATTTCTAAAGGAAACGTCTGCATTTAAAGAGACACCTTGAGATACAGAATATCCATCTAGGTTGCTATAAATGATTTTATTAAAATCAGTTTCATAATCTGGAAGTATTCTATTAGTGAAATAGGTATAGAATGCTGTTGCGTCTAAATTAAAAAAGGTATTGTTTTTAGTTCTAAATGTTTTCACATAATTCACGTTTGCATTCCAGGAGGTTTCTGGCTCAAGTTCCCCTTCAAAAACTACTTCTCTAGCTCCAGTTAGAGCTGCATGATCTTCTGTAAACACGTTTGCGACTCTAAATCCATTACCAGCACTTAAACGTAGTACATTTGACTTATCGCGAGACGTCCATTTATAGTTCACACGTGGAGAAAACACATTACCGTGTATGCTATTATTATCATACCTTAAACCTAATAGCAGTGTTTTACGATCTGTAAGTGCTATTTCATCCTGTACAAAAACACCTGGTAAATGTATTACAGAAGGTAAGTCGTCAATACCATTTTGAGCCGTAGTCGCAAAGGTATTATCGTTATAATAAGTGTAACGATAGGCAGCTCCCATAAGTAGATCATGTGATGTCCCTAATTGCTTATTCCATGTAAGCTGGCCGAATCCTATGTATTGCTCTGCATCATAAGAAGTCGTTCCATAAAAAGAATCTTGTGAATGCCCATTACCGCTAAATTGAAAACTCAATTTCTCTTCAGTAGGAAGATCATACACTCCAAAGGCTTCCCACCTGCTTGTATAAATACTTTCTCCATAGACCTCATCACCTCCACGATCTTCACTAGTCCAGTCCAGCTCACCACCCCATCGATCTTCATAGACATATCTACCTGCGATAGAAAACAATTTACCGTTCTTTCTATTAAAATTAATTTTATTAAAAATAGAAATTCTGTTTTGCAGAGTTAAATCTGTAAAACCGTCTCCATTATTATCAATCGGATTTTGATAATTAAAATAACTGACACCAAGAATCCCAGAGGTATTATCAGATAACTGATAACCTGTACCGACATCTGTACTCACTTCTCCCCAAGATGTTGTAAAATTATCTACACTAAGTTTATTTGCTCCTGTAGGTTTTTTAGTAATGATATTGATTACTCCACCTACAGCTTCAGAGCCGTACAAGGTAGAAGCTGGCCCTTTTACAACCTCTACTCTTTCTATAAGAGCTTGTGGAATCCCTGTTAAACCGTAAACCGTAGACAGTCCACTTACAATAGGTAATCCATCAATTAAAACAAATGTATATGGCCCTTCTAATCCATTGATATGAATGTCACCAGTATTACACACATTACAATTAAGTTGTGGTCGCACTCCATTTACATTCTGCAAAGATTCAAAAATAGAAGGAGCTGGATTTTTCTTAAAAAAACTTTTCGTATAAACCTCTACAGGAACTGGACTTTCCAACTTGCTAACAGGCTTTAAGGTACCGGTAACAACTATTTGATCTAAATTTCCTAAATCTTCTGTTAGCGTTACATTTAGTATATAAGGATTATTATCACCTGTTAAATTCACCTCTCTTACAACACTCTTGTAACCTACAGCACTTACACTTATTTTTAATACACTTTGAGAAAGATTAGTTAATTTAAACTGCCCATCCTGATTTGCAGAAACACCTTTCTTAATTGACGCTATATAAACATTAGCAAAAGGCACAGTCTCCTCACCACTTTTTACCACTCCTTGAATCTCTAGTCCTTCATTTACTTGAGAGAAAACTACCAAAGGTGTAAATAAAACCAACCAAATTAAATTCTTCATTCTACTCTTTTATTTTTGAAATTATATTTTAACAAACAAGCTTTCTGCTGTTAGTTTAGATATATAGATCTCATCAGTATCTGAAATTATACGGCACGAGCCATCAAACTCTTCTCTTTCTAACAATTGTATTTGAGAGCCTAACTTTATATCATGCTTATCTAGATATTGTAAGAAATCTTTGGATGTATTCACAACACCGGTCAAAACACCATGTTGTCCTAATTCTATTTGCGATAGCGCTATTTGAGTATGCTGCTCATAATGACCATTAGAATCCGGAATAGGGTCTCCATGAGGATCGTGTTTAGGATACTCTAGAAACCTATCTAATTCATTAGTTAATTTTATAGATTGAACATGCTCCAGCTGCTCTGCTACTTCATGAACCTCATCCCAAGAAAAATCTAGTTTCTCTACTAGAAACACTTCCCATAGTCTATGTTTTCTAATAATTTGATTGGCACATTGTACTCCTTTATCCGTCAGTCTCGCACCTTTATAAGGGACATATTCTGCCAGGTTTTTATCTGCTAGCTTTTTAAGCATGTCCGTCACAGACGATGCTTTTGTATTCATGCGCCCAGCAATTTCATTTGTAGACACTAGAGCTTTACCATCCTGTAGGTGATAAATAGCTTTGATATAATTTTCTTCGGATATTGAATGCATGCGACAAAGGTAAAGTTTTTATTTGATTTAGGTAAAATAATTTTTAGTCTTATCTAAAAATTAAATCAAAAGAAACGATAGCACTTAAAAATTCAATCTATTCGTAGAAATGCATTTCTTCCACATATTTTTGCACATCATGATGCATAAAATATCTCAAGTCCTTACCTGACGCGATACCGTTACGTATCATGGTAGAAGAAATTTCCATAATGGGTGCAGGAATAAGTGTGATTTTAGGATGATTCACAAACTGCTCAGGAACATCACCAGATGAAACTCTAGGGTAAACTATGATGCTATAATCTTCTAAAATCACATGATAATTCTTCCATTTATGCAAACTTTTCAAATTATCTTCTCCCATTATGAGAGTAAAATCTTTGGTAGCATACTTTTCAGAAAGATATGCAAGCGTATTTACTGTATAATTAGGTTGCGGTAAGTTAAACTCAATATTACTTGCATTTATCTTGTCATAATCATCAGTGGCAAGATGTACCATGTGTAAACGCTGGTAGTCATCTAATAATGTTTTCTTTTTCTTATGAGGATTATGAGGTGTTACTACCATCCATATTTCATCTAGATCGCTATTTTCTACTAGGTAGTTTGCAATAGCTAGATGTCCTATATGTACAGGATTAAATGTACCGAAGTACAGACCTATCTTACTCCTCTTCGTCATCACTGACTTCTTTATTTATAAACTCATGAACCGTTTGAAACGCTTTTAATTTTGCAGCATCAAGATCGTCATTCTCAATAACAACGTCAAATTGTGGTGCAGTAGCCATTTCTGTACTAGCCTTTGCTACTCGCATAGCGATTTTTTCTGCCGTTTCTGTTTTACGCTTTTTAAGACGTATTTGCAGCTCATTAATAGATGGTGGTTTAACAAAAATAGCCAGTGTACGATTAGGAAATTTTTTCTTTAAACGTAGACCACCTACTACATCTATATCAAATATAACGTGTTTACCTTGAGCCCAAAGTCTTTCTACTTCTTCTATAAGAGTACCATAAAACTGATCTTTATAAACCTCTTCAAACTCTAGAAAATCATTTGCTCTGATTCTATTTTTAAATTCATCAGTCCCTAAGAAATAATAATCTTTTCCATGAACCTCACCATCACGAGCCTCTCGAGAAGCGGCACTAATAGAAAAGGCAAGGTTAAGATCTTCTTGAGTCAATAAATGTCTTACTAGAGTGGTTTTACCAGCACCAGAAGGAGCACTAAAAACAATTAGTTTAGGTAATACTTTCATTATAATACGTTAAGCAGTTGTTCTTTTATTTTCTCTAACTCGTCCTTCATTTGTACGACTAGTTGTTGCATGCTAGCATCATTTGCTTTGCTACCTATCGTATTTATTTCTCTACCTATCTCCTGACATATAAAAGCTAGTTTCTTACCTTGAGACTCTGTAATACTCATGGTATCCATAAAATAGTTGAGGTGATTTTCTAGACGTACCTTTTCTTCAGTAATATCATATTTTTCAAGATAATAGATAAGCTCTTGCTCAAATCTATTTTGATCTACCTTTTCTTTTAGATCTGACACAGCTTTTTCTAATCTAGTTCTAACACCAGCTAGTCTATCCTTATCTTCTTCTAGCACCTGGTCTAGAAGTACTTTAATATTAGTAATACGCTTATTAAATTCTAGCTCTAGCACATTACCTTCTTCTTTTCTAAAATCTTGAACCGCCGCAATAGCTTGTGCAGCAACTTGTTGGATTGCAGCAATATCCTCTTTTGCTACCTCCTTGCTTTCTTGAGAAAAAACGTCTGGAAATCTAGTTGCCATCTCGAGCAACTGTAATTTATGTTCTGGACTATCAAATGAAACACCATCAAGTTGCGCCATTTGTTTCATATAACCTTCTACTACCTCTAGATTGAGTTTTGCAGTAGCTGCGACACCTGTTTGTTCGATGTGCACAGAAAAATCTACTTTACCTCTTAATAAAGATTTTGCAACTAACTGTCTTAAAGGCAACTCTTGCTGTCTATATAAAGAACTTAGTCTTATATTAAGATCTAGATTTTTACTATTAAGAGTTCTTATCTCAATAGTTATTTTTTTGTCTGATAATTGATTGACTGCTTTACCATAGCCAGTCATAGAAGTAACCATTCCCTAGTTTTTTGGCAAAGATAACAATTAAGAAAAGGATTTTTGTTTATGCTTTAGTTTCATCGATCTTACCGCGCAATCTACTTAAGGACTGCTGCCTTATGCCTAGAAAAGATGCGATCTCTTTAAGTGGTAATCTATCTACTATACGCGCATAACGTTCAATAAACTTAAGATATCTAGTAGTAGCGTCGTGGCTTATCATTCTAGATTTCTCGTCTACCATGTCGTGATATCTTTTCAGCATGATTTTATGAAATGCCGGTGACAGACCTGAATACAATTTACTCATGTACTCAAAATCTTGATATTTAAAGCACAATACCTCGCCTGCTTCTACACATGTAATTTGAAGTTCAGATGGTTTTTGATCTATAAAACTATACATAGATGCCATGACATTACCATCTGCAATAAAACGTACCGTATGTAAATTACCGAACTCATCAATAATACTTCCCTTCAGTATTCCAGACTTAACGATAAAAATACAGTCAGCAACCTCACCTAAATGAAGTAAAACCTGTTTTTTGCGCACTTTGGACACTTCGAGCATGCTAAAAATTTCATTTGCATACTCTAATGAAGGTTTATCACCTTCTCCAGTTAAATCGTATAAAAATGATGGTAATTCCATAATATGGATTAGATTTATTTACTCGTTTACTAGTAAATATCGATAAAATTAATAATTATACAAAGTTCAAGACCTTATCAAGCATAGAATATTAATCATTAGACAAATTTTAAATATTAACTAACTGATTATCAATAACTAATAAAATACAACTTATCAATCAAGAAAATTAAAGCTATGCTACTCATCGAATAAAAGTCACTAACTATCTTGAATTTGATGAAATTTGAACCATAAATCTTAAAACTGAACGCAAATTATTTTCCACAAGGAATTAACACAATTTCTAAGAAAAGAATCTGATAAAAAATCAATTTTCGGACATTAAAATAGGTTTGATGAATCTAAAATCGGATAAATCATTCAAAAATAATATATTGTTCCCTTTATGAAGAACCCTTTACTCTCTACTAAAATCCTTACACCAGCACAGCAAGAACTAGTTCTTAATACAGGAATAGCGTTAACACATTATGACATACTAAAAACAGAGTCCATAGTTTTAAAAGAAACTATTATATGGGATCATGTCATCATAACTAGTAAAAATGCAATCCCTGCGATATTACCTCATTTAAATCGAGTTAAAAATATTTACTGCGTGGGAGATCAAACAGCTGCTTTACTTAAAGAAAATGGCCTCCACCCTAGCTATATCGCCCTCAATGCAGCAGACCTTGCAGAAGAATTAACTTCAAATTATTCTGGTGAGAACTTTTATTATTTATGCAGCAAGCAACGTCGGGATGAACTTCCTACGTTCTTTCTTGACAAAAAAATACCTTTAAAAGAAGTTTTTGTCTATAGTTCTATTGCGGTCATGAAAAGCTTTGATCGTATTTTTGCAGCCATAGCTTTCTATAGTCCTCGTGGTGTGCACGCTTTCGCGAAAGCGAATCCTAACAACAAACCTCTAATCGCAGTTTGTATAGGAGAAACGACAGCTAGCACTGCAAAGCTCTATTTTAAAAATATAGCAGTCGCAAATAAACAGACTATAGAAAACACATTGATAACAGCAATAAAAGCATTACGTAATGATTAAAAACGATCTTTTTTTAAGAGCATTAAAAGGTGAAACCGTAGAACGTCCACCAGTATGGATGATGAGACAAGCAGGTAGATATTTACCTGACTTCATGAAGCTTAAAGAAAAATATGATTTCTTTACTAGATGTCAAACTCCAGAACTAGCTACAGAAATTACCGTAATGCCTATTGATCAAATAGGTCCAGATGCAGCTATTCTATTTTCTGATATTCTTGTGATACCACAAGCGATGAATATAGATGTAGAGATGAAAAACGGTATAGGACCATGGTTACCTAACCCTATAAGATCTGTAAAAGATCTAGAACGTGTGGTAGTACCTGACGTAAAAGACTCCTTAAGTTATGTGTATGAAGCCATAGATATGACTAAAAAAGTACTGGATAACAGAGTACCTTTAATAGGTTTTGCAGGTTCTCCATGGACTATTCTTTGCTATTGTGTACAAGGTCAGGGAAGTAAAAACTTTGACAAAGCAAAAGAATTTTGTTTCACACAACCAGAGGCAGCACACCAATTGCTTCAAAAAATAACAGACACTACGATCGCTTACTTAAAAGAAAAAGTAAATCACGGTGTGAATGCTGTACAAGTTTTTGATTCTTGGGGCGGTATGTTATCTCCTACAGACTATCAAGAATTCTCATGGAAATACATCCAGCAAATAGTAGATGCTCTTAAACCTCATACAGAGGTTATCGTTTTCGGTAAAGGATGCTGGTTTGCTCTTAATGATATGGCAAAGAGTGGTGCAAGTGCACTAGGTGTAGACTGGACATGTAGTGCGAGAAATGCACGTTATTTATCTGGTGGAGAAATTACTTTACAAGGTAACTTTGACCCTTCTAGATTATTCTCGCCACCTGCTGAGATTAAAAAAATGGTAACGCAAATGATTAACGAGTTCGGTAAAGATCGTTTTATTGCTAACTTAGGTCACGGTATTTTACCTAATATTCCTGTAGAGAACGCACAAGCATTTGTAGATGCTGTGAAGGAATACGGACAATAAAAATTTATTATGTTTAAAAACATCCTTAAAGGACTTAAATCTTATAAAGACAGCTTTAAACTGATCAATGAGTTAAAACTTTGGTCGTTTTTTCTAGTCCCTATGGGTATAAGTTTACTTTTTGGAGCATGTATATTCTTAGCGATTTACGGTCTATCAGACAATTTAGGCCGTTTTATTGCAGGAATATGGTTTTGGGAATGGGGTAAAGAAACATTTACCGACATAGCCACATGGATAGGTGGACTAGCGATAGCCGTTTTAGGTTTTATATTATATAAACACGTGGTAATGGCATTAAGTGCTCCTTTCATGTCACCTGTTTCAGAGCGTATTGAAAAACACCTCTATCCCGATTTACATGAAGACATTAAACATCGCAAAACTAGTAATACCGAACAGTTATTGCGAGGTTTACGTATCAACATAAGAAATTTACTTTACGAGATTTTTATAAGCATACCTCTTCTCTTTTTGTCGTTCATTCCAGGAGTTAATTTAATCACCACACCTTTACTTTTTTTAGTACAGGCATATTATGCAGGTTTTGGTAATATGGATTATACTCTAGAACGTCATTATAAATATAGAGACAGTGTCAATTTTGTTAAAAAAAGTCGTGGTTATGCCATAGGAAATGGAATCGTGTTTATGGCGATGTTATTTCTGCCTATTATAGGTATTATACTGGTTTTACCAGTTGCAGTTACAGCAGCTAGCAAAACAACACTAGAATTATTAAGAGAACGTAAAATGCTGGTACAACGTGAACAGCAACAGTTAGAACAATCACACACTCCAAAACTAGAATCGTGAAAGATCAATTTTACTCCTTTATAGTAGAGCTTCAAAATACCATTACTTCAAAATTAGAAGCAATAGATGGTGGTGCAACCTTTCATCAAGATGAGTGGCACCGCAAAGAAGGTGGCGGCGGTTTTTCTCGCATTATTCAAAATGGTAATGTATTTGAAAAAGGTGGCGTGAGTATAAGTGCCGTTCATGGTGATTTACCACAAGCAATGCAAGCCTATTTTAAAGTAGAAGATTGTAATTTCTTTGCCACTGGTTTAAGTCTGGTTTTACATCCAGAAAACCCTATGATACCTACCGTACATGCAAATTTCAGGTATTTTGAAATGTACGATCAGTCAGGAACTATAGTAGACTCGTGGTTCGGTGGTGGACTAGACCTGACACCTTATTACCTATTTGAAGAAGATGCCCGTCATTTTCACCAGGTATGTAAAGATGTATGCGACCGTCATGAAATTGCAGACTACGCTCTTTTTAAAGAGAAGTGTGATGCCTATTTTCACAACTCACATCGTGATGAGGCTCGCGGAATAGGCGGTTTATTTTATGATTACTGTAAAGTATCAGAAAAATTCTCCATGCAAGATTGGCTTGCTTTTCAAATAGACATGGCCAGTCATTTTCTAGAAGCTTATGTACCTATAGTAGAAAAGAGAAAAAGCTTACCTTATACAGAAGAACAACGCAAGTGGCAAGAAATACGTCGCGGCCGCTACGTAGAATTTAATCTAGTGCATGATAAAGGAACACTCTTCGGTCTTAAAACAAACGGTCGTATAGAGAGTATCTTAATGAGTCTACCACCACATGTCCAGTGGGTATATGATCACCATCCAGAGTCTGGTAGTGAAGAAGAAAAATTACTTAAGGTGTTGCAACAGCCTATAGACTGGATTTAGATTTTATCAATCTTCTTAAATATTCATAACTGTTTCCGCTTTCACGAAAGCGGAAACAAAACACATCTTATCGATTAAAAACACCTTTTAACGGTTTTTAACTTGCTGTTGAGTACGATTTATACTTTTACTCTGATTTTATCCTAATTTTAGTACTTCACTAATAATCAACTAAATAATGGGAAAATTAAAATATCCGATAGGAATTCTTCTAACTATTATAATCGCTATACTACTCACCATGTGGTTGTGTTGTGGTAAATGTTATAGTGGAAATTGTGATGGTCAGGAGAAAACAAAAACATCCATCACAACAGATGGCGACAGCTCTTCTCAAATTGAAACAGCATCAAAAAAAGGTCGTTTTAGTGGAATTGAACTCTTTGATAATAATCAAGAATTAATTGAAAGATCAGATGATAATCTAGATTTTAAAACCAATGATTATCATCATATCACTCCTGTATCAGATAACACAACTACTAGCTTTAATACTATTAAAAGTTATCTAGAAAATAACCCTGATAAAAAATTAAATATTACTGGTCTTTATACAAGTAGAGAAACTAATTCTAGTGCCTTTACTAACTTGGGCGAGGCGAGAGCTAATGATGTAAAAAACCATTTAACGAATTTGGGATTCAATAGTGCTAAAATGGATATTTATGGCAGCTTAAATGATGAGATGACAGCTACTGATAGTATTTTTAAAGGACCTATTACCTATTCCACAGCGTTCATACCGCAAGGTGATGCTGCAAAAATGGAGAACCAAAAGCTGGATGAATTAAAAGCTCAAATAAAAGCAAATCCTTTGATCCTACATTTTCAGACAGGAAGTAATACGGTACAATTAACAGCGGTACAACGTAAGAAAATATCGGACATCAACTATTACACTAATAAAAGACCTGAAGATAGAATTCTAGTCATAGGACACTCTGACAATGTAGGAAATAGAAACTCTAACATCATACTAAGTAAAAAACGTGCCGTAGAGGTGAAAAAATACCTTATAGAAAATGGTTTACCTGAGTCTAAAATAGAGACTGTGGGTAAAGGTCCAGACGCTCCTATTGCAAATAATAATACAGCAGAAGGAAAAGCAGAAAATAGACGTGTAGAAGTAACAATTAAATAAAACCAACTAAAAATTAAAATTATGAGTTTATCAAATATGTGGTGCTGGTTATTACCATTATTAGCATGTATTATTTCGGCAATAATAGCTTATTACTGGGGTAAATCTAATTCTATAGTTACTAATGATTGTGACGACTGGATAGATAAAAATAAATCATTACAGACAGAAATAGACCAACTAAGAGATCAATTAAAAAGTTGTGAGATCAACTCTTCTAGCTTAAAAAACAAAGTATCTCAATTAACTGAAAATTCAAACAATCTAAAAATAAAAGCATCAAAGGCAGTGGCCGATGCAAAATCACTTCAATTAAAATTAGACCAAGCATCTACAGTAAATGCAACAAATACAGCAAATCTAGCTAGCGGATTTGTAGCAGGAGCAGTAACTAGTAATGTTATCGATAATGTAAGTGAGGACAGCAATTTAAAATATGATGCCGATGTAGCAAAGGCCGCAATGGGTAAAAGAATAAAACCAGACGACCTTACTATAGTGGAGGGAATAGGGCCTAAAATTTCTGAATTATTTCATGCAGCAGGAATTAGAACGTGGTATAAATTATCACAAACTGACCCTACTAAATTAAAAGAAATTTTAAATAACGGCGGCCCTAGATTTCAGGTACATAAACCTGGTAGCTGGCCTAAACAAGCAGCAATGGCTTTTAAAGGTGAATGGTCTCAATTATCAAAATGGCAAGATGAACATAAAGGAGGTAAGGAATAAAACCATAATTTATGTTACTAGAAGATGCCCGATATTTTATCGGGCATTTTTGATTTTTAAATAAATTTATTACTGTTGGGTATTTATAAAATAAACTATCCCACCGATAACAATCAATGCAGCTAGAATAGCTAGAAATATCTTCCAAAAAGAATAAGGTCTTGTTCCATGAATGACACCTGTCTGTCCATTTACATAAAAGTTATAACGTTTTCCATTGAACTTATAAGAGCTTATGTAAACTGGTAATAGAATATGCTTAAAGGTCTGGTCACTTAATTGCATTTCTAATTTATGAATGCGCTGGGTATCACCACCTATATCGCGTCGCACCCAATTTGCGGCAATATCTCTTGCTTTTTCTTTGGCATCTAGATGCCCATCTTTAAGAGGTATGGTATATTTTTCTGTTACATAACCGGCTAGAAATCTAGT
The DNA here is from genome assembly GCF_039941875.1 of Nonlabens sp. Classification (GTDB taxonomy): domain Bacteria; phylum Bacteroidota; class Bacteroidia; order Flavobacteriales; family Flavobacteriaceae; genus Nonlabens. The sequence goes on from NZ_JBDVDQ010000009.1 coordinate 125,286, forward strand.
GTCAAATGTTTTGAGATGATCTAGATTCCATGACGCAATTTGAGATGGAATCTGACCTCCTTTTTGTTGAGACGCTTTTACTAGTGTATCATCTACAAAACCAGAAATTTCACCAGATGCGTCATACCACCTCGTGCGGCGTTCTTGCGTGGTACGTTTATTTTTCCCAGAACCACGTGTTACTGTGACATAATAATACTCTCCACGTTCTCCTTCATACTGAGCATCTAACTCTGCATCAAAAGTCCAGTAGGGAACATAGAGACCTTTTGTATTCTCAGGACTTAGACTTGCTTTTTGTAAATTATTAGGTGCCCACCATAAACCAGAAACCCATTTTTTAAATATTTGATGTGCTTTATCAGACTTAAAATCAAAAGGCACAACAGCTCCAGGTAGAATCCAATCGTCTTTATACGCCTCTTCAATAATAAGCGGCATAGTACAGTACACACAATGTAAGGATTTATAACTCTCTTCTACATGCTGGTTTGCCCCACAATTATCACAATGCAACATGGTAATTTCCATAGAGTGCGACTGGGCACCCATTTGATCCATGTATTTATTAAGTTCCAGTTCTTTAAAAGGCTGGTCAGATTGCTCAATAACTTCTTTATGACCACAATAATCACAGGTTATAAGGTCTGTCCCTGGTTCATAAGTAAGCTCTGCACCACAATTGATGCAGGATTTTTTACGTTCAGAATTTATGGAAGCGGTCTCGTTCAAGATGGAAAAGGTTCAGGGTTTAAGGTTATAATTTGCCGATTTATACTTTACAACTTAAACAAAAATTAAGATTTAAGTTGTAAAATATCATTTGGAAAAGCACAAGCCGATTCCGCCATACGGCGGAATGCCATGTAATAGAACTATACATTTATAAATTAGGCAAAAGACAATTCATATTTGAGAATTATATTTCTACATCGGTAATGGTGGTGGTGTATTACCACCTAGAAAAACTTTTAATTCTTCTACCTGATTCACAGCTTTCCAGCCATCCATACCTGCTTTCCATACTAACGTGTCTTTATTAATTGTACGACTAGCAAAAAGAGATCTTAATTGATCAAAGGAAACTGGTCCAGCTTGCGCACCGTTTAAAGCATAAAAATAACTAACTGCTTGCGGCATAGGTGGTGGCACAGCAGCAGCTTGAGGCTGCTGGTACTGTTGCTGTTGTTGAGGCATTTGTTGCTGCCCGCCCATTTGAGGAGACATCATACCACCCATTTGTTGCGCCATGACAAAGCCCATTCCCATTCCCATACCTGCACCGGCAGTACCACCATCATTATTTGCTGCAGCTTCTATAGCTTTGGCAGTCTTAAACTTAGTAAGTTTATCTAGATCTATTTTATCTAATCTACTGTATTCAAAGATCTCCTTTTTGAGTTCTTCTGGCATAGAAACATTCTCGATATAGAATTTTTCTAAAGATATACCTACACTTAAAAATTCGGTTTTCATTACTTCCTGACAGGTTTCAGAAAGCTCCGTTGTATTTGCAGCATATAATTCTATAGGTAGATTTGCTTCTCCTACGGTATCTGTAAATCTAGTTGCGATAAGACTTTTAAGATGCTCGTTGATCTCAAAATTGGTAAAATTATTATCTGTCCCTACTATATCTATGATAAATTTACCAGCATCGGCTATTTTAAACGCATAGGTACCAAATGCTCTAATCTCTACCAAACCAAAACGGTCATCACTTAAAGTAATAGGATTTTTGGTTCCCCATTTTTCATCAGTAAATAGAGTCGTGTTTACAAAATAAACCTCAGCTTTAAATGGCGAATTAAAACCGTATTTCCATCCTTTAAGCGTACTTAGAATAGGAAGATTTTGAGTGGTAAGATCATAAGTACCAGGCTTAAAAACATCTGCTAGTTGACCTTCATTAATGAAAACAGCCATTTGCCCTTCACGTACTATTAATTTAGCACCATTTTTAATCTCATTTTGATAACGTTCAAATCTATGCGCAATGGTGTCATCAGTGTAATCTAGCCATTCGACTATATCAATAAATTCGTGACTTAATTTCTCTTTAATCTTATCAAATATGCTCATGCTGGTTTGTTTTTAATTTGAATTTCTAAGGTACAGTTTTTTTAAATATTCCGCTTTCGCGAAAGCGGAATTAACACCATCCACCTCTATACGTCTATCACATCTCTTTATTGTTACAACTTGATACCTCTAACAAACAACTATTTAACTTTCTTATCTAGAATTAATCTTAATAAAGTCTTGTTAAAATGAAATGTCCCACTATATTTGCGCTTTATTTATAATTAGTCTTAATTAACATAACTATATAATGAACTTTAAATTCAACTATCTTACTGCAGCCTTATTAGCCACCGGACTAGTATTCACAGCCTGTTCTGACGACGATGACCTATCTACAGGAACACAAAAAAGCGCAGTAACAACAAATTATGCAAATCTTGTTCTTGCAAATTATCAAGATGCACTTATTGACGCACAATCTCTAGAAACTGCTTTACAAACATTTACCACCACACCTACAGATGCTAACTTTACTGCTGCAAAAAACGCATGGTTTACAGCTAGAGAATCTTATGGTACTACAGAGGCTTTCAGATTTGCAAACGGACCTATCGATACAGGTAGCACAGAAGATATAGAAGGATATTTAAATTCATGGCCTATGGACGAGGCACATGTAGATTATGTAGATGGTGATCTAACTTCTGGTATCATTAATAACCCAACATTATTCCCAACGATTGATAAAAACACCTTAATTAATCAAAATGGTAATGGTGGTGAAGAAAAGGTTTCTATAGGATACCACGCTATCGAGTTTTTATTATGGGGACAGGATAACACTGCACCTAGCGCAGGCCTACCAGGACAGCGTCCTTTCACTGATTTTGTAGATGCAGGAACTGCGTCTAATCAAGATAGAAGAAGAACCTATATCAATGTGTGTGCAGACTTAATCACCGACCACCTAGAAGTAATGATAGAGCAATGGACTGGAGATTATAAAAACACTTTTCTTGCACAAGACACAGATACTTCTTTAACTGACATGATTAACAGTGTATCTGAATTATCACGTAGTGAACTAGCTATAGAACGTATGTCTGTTGCATTGCAAAATCAAGATCAAGAAGATGAACACTCTTGTTTCAGCGATAATACAGATCGTGATATACGTCTTAACCTAGAAGGTATAGTAAATGTATATAACGGTAGTTATTCTACAGTTAATGGCGCTTCTCTTAAAGACATTATTACAGAGGCAGATAGTGATTTAGGTGCAGAACTAGATGCATTACTTGCAACAGCAATTACAGATGTAGAGGCAACTTTATCTCCATTTGATCTAGCTATTGTAAATGGACCAACAAGTACAGAAGGTATTAAAGTACAAAATGCAGTGAGAGCGCTTGTTGCTTTTGGAGACAGATTACTAGATGCAAAGGTAGTTTTAGGTCTTAACTAAAAGACGACACCGCATATTACTAGATTAATAAATTATTTAAAACTGGACATATTTCTATATGTCCAGTTTTCTGATTCATACAAATTATCATTCATGCGCGTTTATTACAAGTTATTATTACCTCTATTGTTGCTCATCATTTCTTGCAACACTGATGACTCTTACACGGCTCTAACAGCAGAAATAGGAGTAGAGTTATCTGGTGGAGATAATACATCATTCAATTTTTCTGCAGAGGCTTTTGGGTTTGCAGCTCCTAATTTAAGTTTTGATGAGCGTGTCACCTTTGGTGTAGGAAACTCATTATTTAATCAGAGCTGGGTGACTGCGCCAGCATCTACTACAGCACGAGATGGTTTAGGTCCATTTTTTAATGCTCGCAATTGTTCTGGCTGTCATTTTAAAGATGGAAGAGGTAGAGCAAGTGCATTTGCAGGAGAGCTATCTCATGGATTATTATTAAGATTAAGTACGCCAGGGACTGGACCTTATGGAGGTAACTTGCCAGAACCTACTTATGGCGGACAGTTTCAAGACAACTCCATTCTATCCCAAATGGACGAAGGAATTTTTGAAGTTGTCTATGAACCTAAAATAGTTACATATGCTGATGGAACCACAGTTAGTTTACGCAATCCTACGTACACATTTCCTTTGCTCAATTACGGAGCGATGGTTAGTAATGTACAAATATCACCACGAGTAGCAAATCAAATGATAGGTTTAGGTCTCTTAGAAGCGGTTCCTGAGACTACTATTCTAGCCCTAGCAGATCAATTTGATACTAATGGCGATGGTATTTCTGGAAAAGCAAACTATGTATATGATATTGCGAGTGGAACTAACACTCTAGGACGTTTTGGGTGGAAAGCAAACCAGCCTAACTTAAGACAGCAGGTGGCAGGTGCATTTGCCGGTGATATAGGAATCACCTCTTCCCTATTTCCTGATGAAAATTGTCCTACAGGAGTAGATTGTTCTCAAATACCTAATGGTGGATCACCAGAAATAGATGATACAAATCTAGATAAAGTGACCTTCTATTCTTCTACACTTGCTGTTCCAGCACGAAGAAATTTTGAAGATCAAGATGTATTAGAAGGAAAACAGCTTTTTAATGAGATAAGCTGTACCTCTTGCCACGTAGCATTACTGCAAACCGGTAACCATGAAATTGCAGCGTTATCGAACCAAACCATTAGACCTTATACAGATTTATTACTTCATGATATGGGTGATGATCTTGCTGACAATACTCCAGACTTTTTGGCTACTGGAAATGAATGGCGCACACCACCATTATGGGGAACAGGACTTATAGAAACTGTAAACGATCATACCAATCTATTACACGATGGTAGAGCGCGTAATGTAGAAGAAGCTATTTTATGGCATGGTGGAGAAGCGAGCCCAGCCAAAGAAAGATTTAAAGAATTAAGCTCGAGCGAGCGTAGTAAAATCATTGCATTTATAAATTCACTATAATTATGAAATTTTCATTTTTAAGAATACTCGCCCTTTTTACACTAGCTATAACAGCTATCATATCTTGTGAAAGTGATGACAGCTCTAGCGATAGTGGTATTGCCGCAGCTCGCGAGACGCAAATGGCTCATTTATATGATAATTATATTACCGTACTGCAACAACAGCATGTAAATCAAACAAATGAGTTAATTAATACTAGTAACGCATTTACCCTTAATCCTACTTCCGTAACTCTAGTAGAAGCACGTGCTTCTTGGAAAGCAGCATATCTAACCTGGAAAAACATAGAGACATTTAACATAGGACCTATCCAAAACGCTTTCTTAATTCCACGAGTGCATACATGGCCAGTAAGCAGTACAGGTATTGAAAGTAGGATTATAGATGCCACTGTGCAAAACAGTGATGATGTAGATACTATAGGCGCTACCATTAAAGGCTATGCAGCTATAGAGTATATGTTGTTCAATGAAAATGATCAGGTAGTAATAGATCAATTCACTACAGGAGCAACAACTGCAGATAGAAAAGCATACTTAAATGCACTGTCACAAAATCTAGCAGCTAGAGCTAGAGAATCACAAGACTTATGGATTGATTTTGAAACAGATTTTAAGACTAATCTAGAGTCTGGCGTTAACGGTAACTTTAACCGAGCTATAAACGCGATGGTAGCGAGCCTAGAAAGTATCAAAGGACGTAAAGTAGAAGAAGTATTAAACAGTTCTCCTACAGATATTACTCTTTTTGAAAACTATAGAAGTCAAATAAGTAAAGAGGCTATAAAAGCAAATCTAGATGCTGTTTACTTTACCTACACAGGTGATTTTAATAATATAGAAGGTTTTGGCATCGAAGAGTATACTTCAGAAATTCTTAATCGTGAAGATATAGATATCGAATTACAGTCTGCTTTTACTGCAGCTTATAGCACTTTAAATAACTTAAATAGCTCTCTAGAAAACACCGCTATAACGGACATTAATCAACTAGAAGTTCTTGCAGAAGACGTTCAGAACATCATTAGATTGCTGAAAGTAGATTTTTCTAGTGCCGCGAGCATAATCATTACCTTTAATGATAATGATGGAGATTAATTTCTCCCTTTTTCATTAGGATAAAATGTATGCACTGGGTCACTTTGCCATACCTCTTTAGTTTCTACACATATTGCTGTTAAGGGACCTTTATAAGCAGCAGCAGTATCTATATTCCATACGCAGGCCGCGTTAATAGGTTGATGAGAACCTAGACGATCTGTAGGAGTATGGCCTATGTACACTTCATTATAAATTTTTAATCTATCTGGATACCGATCGTTATCTTTTTTTAAATTAGGATCTACAGCAAGTGCGAGCTCCCATAAAGTACGGTCCCAATAGGTAATATTTGCATAATACTCGTGATGCGGACCTTTTAAGTTATGAAACCCTGCATGAAAAAAGCCATTGCCGTCTAGCTCATAGAAATTATGAAGTTCGTTTCTTAAAAAATTAAAATGCATTTCTAATTCGGCTTTACTTCTATTCTTGTAGCTATCTACTGTGCTTTGCCCACCGTGAAACAACCACATTTCGCTAGGTGAGCTTGCTTGTAAATTATCCACGACTAGTTCATCATGATTACCTCTTAAATAAATAGGTGCTATTTGATTGTTTTGTTTACGCTTTCGCGAAAGCGAGATCAAAAAATCTATTACCTCAAAACTTTCTGACCAACCGTCTACATAATCACCTAGAAAAATTAACTGATCGTCATCTTTTAAACCTATCCTTTCTATAAGTTGAAGTAGAGCTTTATAACCGCCGTGAATATCTCCTATTGCAATAGTTCTCATGAATTGTATTTTACTTTGCGCAAAACGCGTAGTGCTTCTTTATATGATTTATAGGTATCCGAATAGTTTTTGAGAAAACTCTTGTGAGATTTCATCTTTTCTATGGGTTCTCCTACATTATTAAACTGGCATATCAACATAGTCTCTGGCAACTGTCTAAGATCAATTAATTCTTGATCTTTTAAAAGAATACCATTTGCGATCTTATGCAAAAGAGACAAGTTAGTATTATAAATATGATGCAAGGTACGACGATCATAATAAGGAGGATTAAATAAAATCTTATTCTCTAACAAATAGGTTCCATTATGAAAAAACCGGAGCGTCTGTCTCTCTAAAGGATGGTAGCGCTGTCGATCTCCTATACCTAGTTCTACAAACTCTAAGATACTAAAACTGTCCTCATCATAAGTGATTTGAACCTCATCTAGTGTGCTATAAAAAATTTTAACCTGTTCATTTACCATTTCAATGTCCACTCGATGATAATATCGCTGTCCTTTATTCACCTTTACTTTTCCTGACCAGCAGATAACAAATTGCTCTTTAAACACCTTGTAATGGGTTTCTAGGTCTTCATTTTTACGGTTTAAAAATTCTACAACGCTATCTAAGGTGTGTTCTATATTATTGCTAGCCTGTCGTTCTAGTTTTTCAACTATTTCTGAATTGACATCCTTAATCTCTAGGTCAAAAGTTTTAGGCATGGAGATACTTCCATCCCTAAAAAACACACTACCACCGTAGTATTTCCATATGTTTTTGCGCAGTGATGTGAGTCCTACTTGTGCTCTAATGGTAACTAATCCTACTACTTTACCTACTGGTAAGTGAGGAAAAGGAATATTTTCATATTGAATTATAGGAGCGTTAGTAAAGTAGGCGTTAATCAAATTTTGCAATTTTGAATCATCAAAAAAATCTACCCCTACTATAGCGTTAGTTACATCATCAACACCTATAACTATATAGCTATTATTTTTAGGATTAGAATTTGATAGAGCACAGATGTGTTTTAAAAACTTAGCCTTTCCTTCTTTATTACTCAGGTCTATTTTTAGCTTTTTATCATAGAAACTATTCTCGTCATTATGAGCAAGCAAGTTCTTAACTAAAAGTCGTTTATTAATCATCAAGCCTAAGATACTCTCTTTATGCGAAGTACAAATGAATGTAATGTAAATATTGAGCTAAATAAATAGCAGTATCACACCTATACAATAACCTGATCCATAAGCCAGATAGAGGTAAGTGTATTATCTTTGTACCTATGCAAATTCCCGAAGGAAAAAAAATATATTTCTCTAGCGACAACCATTTAGGAGCGCCTACTCAAGAACTAAGTAAACCACGTGAACAGAAGTTTCTAGCATGGTTAGATGAAGTTAAAGTAGATGCTGCTGCTATATTTCTTTTAGGAGATCTATTTGATTTCTGGTTCGAATACAAGCATGTTGTCCCAAAAAATCATGTAAGAGTTTTAGGTAAACTTGCTGAGATTGCAGATAGTGGTATTCCTATCTACTTCTTTGTTGGAAATCACGATTTGTGGATGTTCGGTTATTTTGAAGAAGAGTTAGGAATTCCTGTGTATCATAAACCAAAAACTTTTGAATTCAATGACAAAAAGTTTCTTATCGGTCATGGAGATGGTTTAGGACCTGGTGATAAAGGTTACAAACGCATGAAAAAGATATTCACTAGTAAATTCTTTCAATGGTGTTTTAAGTGGTTGCACCCAGATATAGGAGTAGGTATAGCCAGATATTTATCAGTTAAAAACAAACTGATTTCTGGTGATGAAGATGCTAAATTCTTAGGGGAAGATCAAGAATGGCTGGCATTATATGCAAAGCATAAACTAGAAACAGAACATTTTGATTACTTTATTTTTGGTCACAGGCATTTACCTATGGAGATAAAAGTAGGAGAATCATCTACGTACATAAATCTAGGAGACTGGATAAATCATTATACCTATGGAGTGTTCGATGGAAAACACTTTAACTTACAAAAACACCCATTTTGATCATACAAACGTGCCGTTAATCGAATTTTTCTCTTAATAAATTAACAATTTTTTAGGAAAATTGCTGGTTATCTAGATTACTATTCTAAATTCGAATAATGGAGCATCAAGAAAATCATAAAGTACACGATCAGATCAATATTATTGTTCAGGCTCCTATTGCAGTAGCTTTTTTAGATAATCAATTGAGATACGTAGCACACTCTGCAAAGTGGTGTACTGACTATAAACTAGAAAAGTCTGATTTACGAGGTCTTAATCATTATGATATATTTCCTGAAATAAGTGATGAATGGAGAGCCAAACATCAAAGAGTATTAAAAGGCGCTGAGGAATCACGAGATGAAGAACTTTTCATACGAGAAGACGGAACCGAACAATGGCTGAAATGGAGTGTAAAACCCTGGTACTACCATGACGGCAAAATAGCTGGCATAGTCATGATGACCGAGGATATTACCTCACAGGTTCTTATTAAAAAACGTGATCAACTAGATTTTAAAATATTACTAGACCTATGCTCTCACGCAAATATAGGTACATGGCAATACAACAATGTGACGAGGGAACTATACTGGTCAGATGCAACAAAAGAACTTCATGAAGTTGCCGATGATTATGTGCCAGACGCTAAGCAAGCTATAAATTTTTATAGGAGTGGTGAGTCACGCAATAAAATATCAGAAGCTTTCCTTAACTCTATTACGAGAAACGAATCATACGATTTAGAATTAGAATTAGTAACTGCAAAGGGTAATTGCATTTGGGTAAGAGCAACAGGTCAAAGTGAGTTTAAAAATGGACTATGTGTCGCGCAATATGGTACGTTTGAAAATATTAGTGAGCGTAAAAAGAAGGAACATGAAATAAAGGTTACCTCACAAAAATTTCAAAAATTATTCTTTAATTCAAATTTAGGAGTAGCCATATTAGACACCGCTACACTTCAATTTCTTAACGTAAACCCTACACTAGAAAGAATAACTAAACTAAAAAATAACGATCTTTTAAAAACTACATTTGATAAGCTCATCGATGAAAGTGATTTTACTGAATGGTTCGATCATCTAGAAAAGGTTTTAAACAAGAAAACTGATCATATTAAACAAACTATTACCTTAAGAGCGTCTGATGGATCGATAGTCTATACCCAAACTATATGTAACGTATTGCATGATGAACATGGTGATCCAGAAAATCTAGTTATACAAATACTAGATATTACCAATGAACGAAAGGTCGAAAAAGAAAAGAAAATATTTCATAAAGAAATAATGAGTAAAAATGAAAGGCTGCTCAACTTTGCGTACATAGTTTCTCATAATTTAAGATCACACTCTAGTAATTTCAAAGGTCTTATTGATTTTTACAAAGAAAGTGAAGAACAAGAAATTCGTTCTAAAATAATATCTATGTTGGACATTTCTAGTGATAACTTAAATCAGACCATAGAAGATCTTAATCAAGTCGTTTCTGTACATTCTAATAAAATAGAATTAAAAAATATAGCCCTAAAAGAATTTGTTCTTCACACCTTAGAAAGTGTCTCTTTAGAAGTAATGAAAAATGAGTACATCATAGAAATAGACATAAAAAGCGATACAAAGATCGTGGCTTTCCCTGCATATTTAGAAAGTATTCTACTTAATCTCATTACTAACAGTATACGATATAGAGATCCTAAAAAGCAATTAAAAATTATTATATCTGCAAAGGTTAGCAATGAATCTTGCACGATAATCGTGTCTGATAATGGGATAGGGATAGATCTAGATAGAAATAAAGATAAAATATTCGGAATGTATAAAACATTTCATGAACACAAGGATTCAAATGGCTTAGGCTTATTTATGACCAAGAACCAAGTAGAAGCTATGGGAGGAAATATATCTGTACAAAGTAAAATAGGTGCCGGAACAAAATTCACGATAGAATTATAAATCTACTAATGGTATAACGCGTCTTTTAAAAAGTGCTTTTCAGCCGTTATTACAAACATTTAAACGATTACAAATTAAGTTAACCGTCCATTCTCAAAACGTAGTTTAAAAGTATGAAATTTATATTTCAAAACTACAAGTCTTATGACCACATCTAAAATATGGATAATTGACGATAATCCTATAGATTCATACGTGATAAAAACCATGTTAGAAGTAAACGATCTAGCAAGTAATATAGAAGTATTCTCTGATAATAAGGAAGCTCTACAAAATTTAGATAAATTAAACATTACAGACTCAAAAGAATCCATTCTAGTCATCACAGAAAACAAGACTAATGCAGTAAATGGATGGGATCTTATTACAGACATGTCAGAAAAGAAGAAGAATTTGGATATCAAATTTCACATGACTAGCGAGCTGTATTCTAATAAGGATTTTAAAGAATTTAAAGTTACAAAACCATTGCTATCTATAAATAAAAAACCCCTAAGACTAGACGATCTAAAAAGCATGATCAACGATTGAGAAATTCTTATAATCAGGGAATAATATAACATTCTTAAAGAACTATAGTTAAGCATTAAACTCGATAATCTACCGATCTTTGTATGGTAATTAAAAGTTTAATCTCAAAACCGTATAGTTATGAAAATCTCAAATAGAAAAACTGCAGTATTAAGCATTATTTTTTCACTTATCGCTTTGTTAGCCCTTAGTCAAGAAGTTGAAAAAACAACGAATAGATTATCAAATTCTTTAGAAGAAATTACCATAACCGTTAAAAAGTCATCCATTAAAGACAATACCATTTTTATCAACAATAAGAAAGCACTGCGCAAAGCTGCAAAACTAAGTAAAGGTGATATTGATAAATTTAGAAGTGAAATTTCTGCTTCTATCCCATCATTTAGCGATGTTATAGATAATAATTGGCAAGAACTCTATCATGAATCGAAATTACTCACATTCATGGGTAAGGTGGAATCCTTACCGTCTGTGCTTTAAGAAGTAATATCTTTTAATCTTAATTGTAAAGAGACATTTCCTTGCCATTCATTTTCATCAATAGAATAAGCTATGTGAAATTTTTTACTATTGGTAATTTGATCACACTTATCACCCATATTAAAACCTATAGCATTAAAGCCATTCTTCTCCCCTTTTTTTGAGGCCACCTTAATTTTAAGGTGGTCTTCATCTTTCCCTACACGTTTACCATAACCAGTATCTATCACGTTTTCTGTCATAAAAACAGGTGTCATATTACCTGGACCGAATGGAGCCATTTGCTGTAGTATGCGATAAAATTTAGGTGTAATAGCACTTAAAGGCAGCTTAGAATCTATGTGTATTTCTGGGGTAAGATGTTTATTCTCTATAGTAGCACAAACTACTTCTTCAAATCTTGCTTTAAACTTCTTATAATTCTCCGGTAACAAGGTAAGTCCAGCCGCGTACATGTGCCCACCGAATTGTTCTATATATTCCGTGCATTGTTCTAGCGCATTATAAACATCATAACCTCTCACACTACGAGCACTTGCTGCAAGTCTATCACCAGATTTACAAAACACTAAAGTAGGCCTGTAGTAAGTTTCAGTTAAACGAGAAGCAACTATTCCAATAACTCCTTTATGCCAGCCATCATTATAAACAACACTGGTAAAATTCTCTTCTTCTTTATTTACTATAATTTGATCTAACGCTTCTTCTGTTATTGATCGATCTAGTTCTCTTCTATCAGAATTATAATTTTCAATAGAAGCGGCAAATCCCTTAGCCTTTTCAAGATCCGTCTCGGTCAGTAATTCTACTGCATGAAGACCATGCTTCATTCTACCAGCCGCATTGATACGTGGCGCAATAGTAAAAACAACGTCAGTAATAGTAAGGACCGTTTTATTTAAATTCTCAATAATAGCCTCAAAACCGGCTCTCGGACTAGTATTTATAACATTAAGACCATGAAACGCTAGTATTCTATTCTCTCCAGTCATCGGTACAATGTCTGCGCCTATTGCCGTAGCTACTAGGTCTAGATAAGGAATCAAAATATCAAAATCCCAATCATTTGCAACAGCAAGTGCCTGACACAGTTTAAAACCTACGCCACAACCACATAATTCATCATAAGGATAAATACAGTCTGCTCGTTTAGGATCTAAAACAGCAATAGCATCTGGCAGTTCCTTACCTGGTCGGTGGTGATCACAGATAATAAAATCAATACCTTTCTCCTTTGCATACGCAACTTTATCGACAGCCTTAACTCCACAATCTAAGGCAATGATTAATGTAAAATCATTATCTGATGCAAACTCAATTCCTTTATAACTTACCCCATAACCCTCATCATAACGGTCTGGTATATAAGTAGAAACGCGATCATAAAAACTTTCTAAAAATGTAGACATTAGTGCAACACTAGTAGTCCCATCTACATCATAATCACCGTAAACTAGAATATTCTCATTATTCCCTACAGCTTTTTGAATACGTTTAACCGCCAGCTCCATATCCTTCATTAAAAAAGGATCATGTAATTCTTCTAAATCAGGTCTGAAGAAGGATTTCGCTTTCGCGAAAGCGTCCACACCACGTTGCACTAATAAACCTGCTAGAAAAGGATCTACTCCTAGTTCTTGGGCTAATTGTTGTTGTTTTTGAGAATCTGGTATTGGTTTTAAAGTCCAGCGCATTTGGTAAAGATAAGATCTAAAAAATAGTCCCCTTCGGCATTTGTGATGGTTTCTTTATCTTTAGTACTTAAATTACAAGGTAAATTCTTAAAAAACTACACATGCCATTAGTTACACCATTAGACGCGAGTCATGATCCAGAAACCGCTCAACTAGCAGATTTCTTTAATGAAACATTAGGTTTTTGTCCTAATTCTGTCCTTACCATGCAACGACGCCCAGCTATATCCAAAGCTTTTATTAATCTCAACAAAGCGGTAATGGCAAACGAAGGTCGTGTAACCAGCGCTTTAAAAAGAATGATCGCTTGGGTATCTAGTAACGCAACAGGCTGCAGGTACTGCCAGGCGCATGCTATAAGAGCTGCAGAACGTTATGGAGCAGAACAGGAACAACTGGATAATATATGGGAGTACCGCACACACTCAGCTTTTAGTGATGCAGAGCGTGCAGCATTAGATTTTTCACTAGCTGCAAGTCAGGTGCCTAACGCTGTTAATCAAGACATAAATGATAGACTGCACCAGCATTGGGATGATGGAGAGATCGTAGAAATGCTAGGTGTGATCTCACTATTCGGTTATTTAAATAGATGGAACGATTCTATGGGAACAACTCTAGAAGGAGACGCAATAAAAAGTGGAGATCAATATTTAGGAAAACATGGTTTTGAAGTAGGTAAACATGTTTAAACTGTTTTAAAATTTCACAAACCTTCTTATAAAGAAAAAGGGTGCCGGTTTAAACCAGCACCCTTTTTCTTTATACATCTCTCTATTAAGGAACATTTACAAATTCAATAATCTGTTCTTTCTTGTTATTTATGTACTCGATAACAAATTTATCACCTGTCATATATCCCACACCTGCAAACACAGACGTGTGGACTAAATAAGCATTATTACTTTTCTTAAGTGCTACACCTATAGGTAAATTATTATCAAAGATTAAAAAACCCTTGGTGCTTTTCATTAATGCATACCCATCTTTTGAAGTGAATTCATATTCACTAGACGGCTCAGCATCATCTACCACATTCTTTTCAAACTTTGGCGATTCATCCGTTGCTATCCTTGTAATTAAGGAGTTAGGGGTTGCTCTTTTAACCTCTTCTGTTCCTTTTACGACATTACTAGGCTGACTAGACATAGCTTGCACACTATCAATTCCTATAGCTACTGCTTCACTATTTGGAAGTGTTTTTATATTATTAGGCTTTACATATTCATAATTCACATCATCAAAAGAAGTCATCGCATCTCTTAGTGCTTCAAAGTAGGCTTTGTCGTTAGACTTAGTCCTTCCTATTCCTTTTTTAGTTGTGAAAACAGTATCACCTGCACAGTTAACAAGTCTTAAAATTAAATTTCTAGTAAGGCTACCACTTTTATCTATTTTTAATTGAAGCGCATTACACACTCCTATATTCATATCTTCTGGTAATACTTCTAAATTTCTAAAGGCATTAAAATTGCGCTTCTTAAACTCAAAAACAATCAACTCGTTTAATCGATATTCATTTGCCTCTCCCTGAAAATCGTACTGATTTTCTACGACAATGTATTTGTATTGATTTAAATCCTGATTCTGAGCACCTGCAAAAAATGTTATTGTAATAAATAAAAATGTAAATAGATATTTCATAAACTCGTTTCAAATGAATTATAAGATTTCTAAATAACGATCATACACGTACATATGTTGTTAGAAATCTCGCTTTCGCGAAAGCGGAAAAATACAAATTAACTAGATAGAAAAGTGTCTATCTCCCTAGCTAAATCAGGAAGTGGCCTCATCAAGTTATAAACAAAGCTTTATAAAAACACACTGAAACCCTACCTTTGAAACTTGTCTTTTAAGACGTTACACGCCATTCAAATCAATATCATGAAAAAGCTAGAACTACTCAAAAAATATTTTGGTTACGACAGTTTCCGCCCATTACAAGAAGAAATTATAGACAGCGTTATTGCTGGAAAGGACCTTATGGTCGTCATGCCTACTGGTGGAGGTAAATCCATGTGTTTTCAATTGCCTTCTTTACTTCTAGACGGTGTTACCCTAGTGGTGTCACCTCTTATTGCTTTAATGAAAGACCAAGTAGATGCGTTGCGGGCTAATGGTATTCCAGCCTCTTACTTTAATAGCTCGCAAGATGCTACACAGCAACAAGAAATGCTAGAAGAGTTGCGCTCTGGAAGTCTCAAATTAATTTACGTAGCTCCAGAAAGCATCGGTTTACTGAATAATCACCTTCAAGGGATTCCTGTTTCTTTAATTGCTGTGGATGAGGCACACTGTATTTCTACATGGGGACATGATTTTAGACCTGCGTATACACAGTTATCATATTTTAAAACAAGCTTTCCAAACGCTAACTTAATAGCATTAACTGCCACCGCCGACAGAGCCACTAGGGCAGACATCAAAAAACAATTAGGAATTCAGAATGCACAGGAATATGTCTCTTCCTTTGATCGCCCTAATCTAACTCTAGAAGTACGTCCAGGAAACAATAGACTGCAGCAAATACGTCGTTTTTTACAAAAGAATAAAGACGAATCTGGTATCATCTACTGCCTAAGCCGTAAAACTTGTGAATCATTAGCTAGTAAGATAACTGCTTATGGTTTTGATGCAGCAGCTTATCATGCTGGTCTAAGTCATGAAGAAAGAGAAAATGTACAAGAAAAATTTATCAAAGACGATCTTAAAATAGTGTGTGCTACTATTGCCTTTGGGATGGGAATTGATAAATCTAATGTACGATTTGTACTGCACTACAACATGCCTAAAAACATAGAAGGCTATTATCAAGAAATAGGTCGTGCTGGACGCGATGGTATCAACTCACACGCGCTATTATTTCACAGTTATGCAGACGTGATCCAACTGCGCAAATTTGCCGAAGGAAGTGGAAATGCTGACTTACAAATTGCAAAGCTGGAGCGCATGAAGCAGTTTGCCGAGGCGCTTACTTGTCGTAGGAAGATGCTTCTCTCCTACTTTAATGAATATCTAGATGAAGACTGTGGCAACTGTGATGTATGTCTAAACAAACCAGATTTCTTTGACGCCACACTACCGGCACAAAAAGCATTGAGCGCCATTATACGCACTAATGAAACAGCCTCTCTTAATCTATTAATAGATGTATTGCGAGGTGCGCAAAATGCAGCGATTATGGAAAGTGGTTTCCAGCATATTAAAACTTATGGCGCTGGTAAAGAAATCACCTGGAACAACTGGCAACAGTACATTGTACAAATGATAAATCAAGGTCTAGTAGAAATAGCTTTTCATGAAAATAATCATTTAAAAATTACACCTCAAGGTAAGGAGGTGCTTTTTGACGGTCGCAAGGTATCTCTAGCAGTAATTCCAAAACCAGAAGAACTAGCGTCACGTAGAGCACAACGCACTAAAGAAGAATTACCTACAGAGGTAAATCGCGATCTTTATGAAGCATTGCGCAAAACTAGATTACAACTAGCTAATGCTGGAAATCTAGCTCCTTATATGATTTTTAGTGATGCAACTTTAAAAGATATGGCAGCTAGAATACCATTGGACGATAATGAATTTGCTGATATTACTGGAGTAGGAACACACAAACACGACACCTATGGTGCACCGTTCTTAAAAATGATATCAGAATTTAAGGATGACCGTAAAAAAGACTTTGTCTATAGAGATGAAATAGTAAAACCAAAAAAAACCAAAAAGAAAAGCAGCGGTCCTAAAAAGGATACTGTAATGGAAACGGTACATCTATTTAGAGAAGGTAAAACCATTCAAGAAATAGCTAAAATTAGAAATTATCAACCTGGCACTATCCTAAATCATCTTACTAAGCGTTATGAAAGCCACAATGATATAGATTTAGAAAAATTAATAGATCCTAAGGATTATGATTTAATAGCCGCAGACTTTGAGCAAATAAAAGATGCTGAGAGTCTTAAAAGTATTTTTGAGCATTTTGACGGTAAGATAGATTACGGATCTTTGAGACTAGGTCTGACTTTATTAAATGAAAAAGCAGCTATTTAAAATAGCTGCTTTTTTATAAATAATCTGTTAGAAAAATTAAGATAGAAATCTATCCTCCTACTATAGCAGGGTTTACCCAACTAAACTTAGCAGACTCTGTCGGTATTTTAACACGTTGTGAAATACGCTCCATACGAGCAGGTAATTTCATTAAGTAATCACGTGCTTTTTCTGCTTCTTCTGTAAGATGTGTCATGTTTGCGATATCCCATTGATCGATGAGTTTTTGCATGATATCTATATAATCTTGTGCTGTATAAACACCTATACGTTGTGCACTGTTAGAAAAGTCTTCAAATGCAGCACCTATAGACTGTCCTGACTCTCTCAAAAACATAGCAGGCATTACAATTTTATGCACCATCATTTCTTTAAAAGCTACCATCATGTTACTAGCATCTACTTTAAATATCTCTGAAACAAAAGTACTGTAAGCTTTATGGTGACGCATTTCATCTCCTGAAATGATACGACACATTTTTGATAAGGCTACATTACCATAACCACGTGCAAGTTTTGCAACACGATTATGTGAGATGTAAGTTGCTAGCTCTTGAAAACTAGTATAAATAAAGTTCTTATAAGGGTCGCGATCCGTTCCTATATCAAAACCATCAGTTATTAAATGATGTGTAGTAATTTCTACCTGACGCATATCTACACGACCAGATAGATATAAATACTTATTAAGCACATCTCCATGACGGTTTTCTTCACCTGTCCACTGACGCACCCATTTAGACCAAGCGTTTCCTTTACCTTCTACTTGATTAATACCTTCTACATCCATTAACCAAGACTCATACGTAGGTAGCGCTTCTTCTGTAATGGTGTCTCCCACTAGGGCTACCCAAAAGTCGTAAGGTAATTCTTTTGCTAACTCTCTTAGCTCTTTTACTTCTTCTAAGAAAGAATCTTCTTGAGAGTTGGGTAAGAAATCTGTAGGTTGCCAGATTTTTTCAACCGGTATTAAAAATTGATCCATAAAAGATTCAACTTTACTCTCTAGCGATTGCATCACCTCGATGCGTATATTTTTAAGGGGCTTGCTCATAAGTATGGCTTATTATGTAAAGGTAGTCGTTTTGAATTTGTTCCGCTTTCGCAAAAGCGAAAATGTTATCTAGCTCTATACCGCTGTAGAAGTAACGCCATTATGCACAATTTCTTGTGTTTCTAGGATTACCTCGTCCATATTCCTACCTTGAATAGGAATAGGATTATGGATGGTTAGTGCTATTTTATTCCCTAAACCATAAGGGAATTTTCCATAACGATCTACTTTCCAACTGTTATTAATTGTAACTGGTACGATAACAGCGTCTGGGACATATTTAAAAATAGTCTTTAAACCGTTAGTTTGAAATGGTTTAGGCACTCCTGTTCTACTGCGAGTTCCTTCAGCAAAAATCACTACGCTACGTTTTTTTTCATGTACGTTTTTCGCAAATTTAACTAGTGCTGTTATGGCCTGTTTGCGATCTTTACGATCTATGGCGCAGTTCTCTCCTATTCTTAAATTAAGTGAGATGCTAGGAATACCTTTGGCCAGCTCTTTTTTTGCAATAAATTTTGCATGATAATCCCTAAGATAATAAATTAAAGGCGGTATATCAAACATACTCTGGTGATTACATACAAATACGTATGATGGACCTACAGGTAATTTACTTTTATAATTGATACTAAAGGTATTGAACAACGGTAACTGAGACTGCATTAAGAACCAGTTAAGTATGTACACACTCTTGCGATGTGCATTATAGCCGCCTAATTTATAGCAAATAAGCTGTATAGGATGGAAAATAACCAGAAACAAGAAGAACAGTATGAAGTGAATTACTGTTAATGGATATGAGATGATTTTTTGCATGCTGCAAAGATAATTTGTTAATGTACATCAAAAAACGAGAACTGCTTAAATCGATATGCGTGCATAGTATTTTTGAGTTAGGAGTTAGGAGTTAGGAGTTAGGAGTTAGGAGTTAGGAGTTAGGAGTTAGGAGTTAGGAGTTAGGAGTTAGGAGTTAGGAGTTAGGAGTTAGGAGTTAGGAGTTAGGAGTTAGGAGTTAGGAGTTAGGAGTTAGGAAAATCAAATTTTTAAAATTATAACACAAGAACAAATGGGATTTATTTTACTTGTGAATTTAAAGATGACCTTGCTTGTTATTTAAATACTTAAAACATCTAGTGATACATCTTAAATAAAAAAAGTGCTTTTGTTTTCACAAAAGCACTTTTAAAAATTTTAAACTAAGACCGACTAGCAGTTCTCGTTATAAGCCTCTTTAAGGTTTTCAGCGATCATTTCAGCTGGTCTTCCTTCTATGTGATGACGCTCTAACATGTGAACTAACTCACCATTTTTGAACAACGCCATAGATGGAGAACTAGGTGGAAAAGGAATCATAGCTGCTCTTGCTGCATCTACTGCATCACGATCTACTCCTGCAAAAACTGTCACGATGTGATCAGGCTTTTTTGAGTTATCTAGAGACATTTTTGCTCCTGGACGTGCATTTGCAGCCGCACAACCACATACAGAGTTTACAACAACAAGTGTTGTACCTTCTTTACTTAGTGCTTCTTTTACGTCGTTTTTTGTATATAAGTGTTCAAATCCTGCGTTACCTAAATCGTCACGCATCGGCTGAACTAATTCTGCTGGGTACATATTATTAATTTTTTACAAAGGTAAAGACTTCTAGCTCTTTATAAAATAGCAATCCTATCATTTAAGTTTATTATAAGAATGCTTTTATGTATAGTTGAGTGAGTTGGTGAGTGAATTTATAAAAAACAATCATTACCTATTTATTTTACTCACATCAGTAAACTTTTAATAAAGACCTGTTTCTGTTCTAATTTCATTCCTAACCGTTTACAAATGTTTAGTATCTTTAAAAAATAGATAGTAAGGTAATTATGGCTAGAAAAAAATGTCCTGAATGTAAGGAAGAAGTGCGCGGCAGAGCTGATAAGATTTACTGCAGCGATTACTGTCGTAATGTGGCTAATAATAAACTTAATAGAGATAGCAACGCCTTAATGCGCAATATCAATAATAGATTGCGCAAAAACCATAGGATATTACAGGAGCTTAACCCTACAGACAAGACCAAGGTGACTAGAAATAGAATGCTTGCTGGAGGGTTTGATTTTAATTTTTTCACTAGTATCTACACTACTAAAAAAGGTACCGTCTATTACTTTGTATACGACCAGGGCTATCTACCTATGGACGATGATCACTACTTAATTGTTAAACGCGATTGATCAATAAAACAAGTAAACGCACGTTATTACCTCTATAAAACATCTAATTCTTACATGAATTTTACTTCTAATAAAGACATCTATCGATGGATCATGATTGTAGTCGCAGTCATTATCACCTCACTAATTCTATGGAATACTTTTGATTTTTTCCAGCAATTAAAAGAGAATGAACGTAAGAATATACGCGAGTTTGGTATCGCAGCAACAGATCTTCAAAATCAGTCTCTTAATGCAGATTTAGGTGATTTAGGTTTTACTGTAATGGGTAACACTACATCAGTACCTATGATAGTGGTTAATTATAAAGGTGAGATGAGTGCCCGTAATTTACCAGAAAAAGCAGAGCGCGATACAGAAGAACTTAAAAGACTAATCGAGGTTTTTAAACAAGAAAATGACCCCATAGTCACTGAGTTTGAAGGAGAGCCTTTTAGTACGATTTATTACGGTAATAGCGATGTAATTACAAAGATTAAGTACTACCCAATGGCTCTGGTAATTATAATGCTTCTATTCTTCTCGGTTATATGGTTCTTCTACCGTTCTAGTAAAGCAAGTGAGCAAAACAAACTTTGGGCTGGTATGGCCAAAGAAAGTGCGCACCAAATAGGCACACCTCTTTCCTCTCTAGTAGGCTGGACTACTATTTTAAGAGATACAGACGTAGATCCATCTTACATAGATGAGATGGAAAAAGATATAAACCGTTTAAAAATGATTACAGATCGTTTTTCTAAAATAGGCTCTATCCCTACTCTTACCGAAGTGGACATCGTCCAGCAAACTAAACAAGCCGTAGAGTATATAGCAAACAGGTCTTCAAAGCTTATAAAATTTGACATAGACTTACCAGATCAACCTATACAGGTTAAATTAAACGAGCCTCTTTTTGAATGGGTGATAGAAAATTTGATTAAAAATGGTATCGATGCTATGAAGGGAAAAGGAAATATATCTGTGTACCTCAAGGCAGACGTGTACAACGTATTCATTAAAATAAAAGATACTGGTAAAGGAATTCCAAAACAGCAATGGAATCAAATATTCACACCTGGTTTTACTACTAAAAAAAGAGGTTGGGGTCTGGGATTATCACTTGCTAAGCGTATTATCAAAGACTATCATAACGGTAAAATAAGAGTAGCCGATAGTAAAAAAGACCTAGGAACTACCTTTGAAATTACTTTGAACAAGATCTAATAAAAATTAAATATTTTAACTTCTAGGTAGCGTTACTGTAAAAGTGGTCCCTTTTCCAAAGACTGTATTCATCTCTATCTTTCCATTAAAGTTTTCTACGATTTGTTTTACCATAGCGAGACCTAACCCCATACCACTATTTTTAGTTGTGAATTTAGGCTCAAATATTTTCTTCTCATTATCTGGATGCACGCCAGTACCATTATCTTTAACTTCTAGATAAATTCTTAGATCATCGTGAGTAATGGAGACCTCTATGAGGTTTTCTCTATCCTTATCAACAGCTTGTATCGCATTTTTCACAAGATTAGTAACTACACGTATTAACTGAGTTCTATCAAAAACTGCCATTAGAGAATCCGTATCTTCTGTATAATTAATATTAGATTCATTAAATATATCCAGCGCTAGTTGGGTAACCATGCATACATCTGTCTCCTCATTTTTTTGAGCAGGCATGGTTGCATAGGTAGAAAACGCACTAG
Source organism: Nonlabens sp. (assembly GCF_039941875.1). Lineage (GTDB taxonomy): Bacteria > Bacteroidota > Bacteroidia > Flavobacteriales > Flavobacteriaceae > Nonlabens. The sequence continues at coordinate 147,789 of NZ_JBDVDQ010000009.1, forward strand.
CTATATTACTCATAACGTCTATTTGCTCAATTATAGAATTAGAATATTCATTTAATTTTTCTTTAGCATCTGGATCTTCTGGATCAAATCTTCTCTGAAAACTTTGCACCGTAAGTCGCATAGGTGTCAACGGATTCTTAATCTCATGTGCGACTTGTTTTGCCATTTCTCGCCACGCTTGTTCTCGCTCACTGGTAGCCAGTTTTACCGCGCTTTCTTCTAGCTCATCCACCATTTTATTATAAGACTCTACTAGAGTATTTATTTCTTCAGTCCCTTTGTAATCTATTTCTAGCTTACGGTTGCGTTTTGAAATATCCAACTCTTTCAGGTTATCAGATATATTTCTAATGGATCTAGTTATATATCTAGAAAGAAAATATGCCAGTACTATAGAAAAGCCGAACATAAGTGCATAAACTAATGCCAGTCTCTTAAGAAATTCCTCTAGTTCATGATTCATAAAATCATCATTCTCTATATAGGGTAAGTTAAGGATAGCAATATTCTTAAATTTATTATCTGTTAAGTAGGTATAACTAGATCGATAACTCTCGCCGTCTACTTCAAATTGCTCTACGTAACGATCATCTTCGGCATTTTTAAGTCTTTTAATAATACCTGACGATATTTGATTGTGTAAACTGTCACTAATGAATTGTGCCTTTGAGCTTTTAAGTAAAACTCCGTTTAAATCATACACATAAATAGGCATACCGTGTACAGCACTCAAATCATAAATATCTTCTTTAAAAATATAAGGTAAATTACGAGTCACCACCTCATAAGTAGTTTCATCTAGAATAAACGCAATGTGTTCCTTAATAGCCTGTTCCTTACGTAACAATCGCTTTTCATGATAATCCTTTGCCTGCTCCTGAAATTGATATATAGACATACCAGCAATCAAAACACTTGCAATAATAGTTAGCACCATCATAGAGAAGAAGATGCGATTTCTAAGGCTATTTTTATACAATTTCATTAAGGTAAAAATAACAATAACCGAGCCAGTTGTAAAAAAATATTAAATCTTATGAATGAATGAGGTTTTAATTCCGCTTTCGCGAAAGCGAATACAACATCCATCTATAAAGAGACCATAAAACTCTGTGCGAGGACAGACTGCATATAATCACTTAAATTAATAGATTTGCATCATGAAAATAGATAATCTAGAGCAAGGATATTACGGAATAGGAATCATGCATGGTAAGACACCAGAAAATCTAGGTGTTTTATGGCGTACGGCACAAAATCTAGGAGCAAATTTCATTTACACCATAGGTAAACGCTATGCAAAACAAGCCTGTGACACTCACAACGCTGTAGGTGCTATCCCTTATTTTCATTATAAAACATTTGAAGATTTTTATAATCATTTACCTAAAGGCGCAATGGTGGTGGGAATAGAGTTAACCGACAGCGCTGTGGTATTAGAAAATTTTAAACACCCACGTAATTGTGTCTATTTATTGGGTGCAGAAGACCATGGGTTAACTAACGAGGCCATCACAAAATCACATCATGTAGTGAAATTTAATACTCCTAAAAGCCTAAACGTGGCAGTTGCAGGAAGTATTATTATGTATGATAGAAGCGTGAAAGGAAATCATGTCTACATCAATGGCGTTCCTAAAGAGTCACCTATAGACCTAAAATAATTTTACATTTTTAATTTTAAAACCATGAAAGTTTTTACTTTTATGATCTAAACTATTATTAAAATAAACCATGAAACAAGGAACCGTAAAATTTTTTAATGAATCAAAAGGATTTGGATTCATCATTGAAGAAGGAACTAACCAAGAATGCTTTGTACACGTTACAGGAACTATCGACGAGATAAGAGAAGGTGATCACGTAGAGTATGAAGAGAAAGAAGGAAAAAAGGGAATGAACGCAGTTAATGTAAGACTAGTCGATTAATTTTTCATTCTATAGAAAAAAATCAAAATCCCAACTCATTAAATGAGTTGGGATTTTTTTTATATAATAAAGAGTATGGGTGTTGTTAATTGCAGCCCATAAAAAAGCCGCTGTATGACTACAACGGCTTTTTAAAATGTGTTTAAAGTAAAGTATTACTTAATACCTAATTCTGCCTTTACATCATTAGTAAGATCATAACCGTCTGCCATGATGATACCAGTTCCTGTAGTTGAATCAAGAACGTAATCAAATCCTTTTCTTCTAGCAACAGTAAATATTGCTTCTCTTACTTGCTTATAAAGCGGTTTTAATAAGTCAGTTCTTTTTTGACCCATTGCAGTTTGAGAATTTTGGTAATACTCTTCTAATTTTTTCTGACCTTCTGCAAGCTCTGCAAGAATTCTTTCGTTTTCTTCTTGAGTTCTTTGAGGTGCAGCTTCTTGCGCATTTTGATATTTGGTTTTCAATTCCTTATCCATTGCAGTTAACTTAGTCTCATAAGTTTTTGCAAGGTTTCTTAATTGCTTATCTGCAGCGATAGCACTAGGTAACGACTCTACTAATGATTGAGAAGCTACGTGACATACTTTAGTAGGTTGTGCATCTTGTGCATGACCTAAATTAATACCTGCAAATATGAATGCGATTACTGCTATTAGTGTTTTTACTTGTTTCATTTCTTTATTAATTGTTATCAATTTTTAATTCTATCAGCCTAGTGAGGCGGCTGCAAATATAAGGAGTTCCTATATTATTCACCACCAGGTGGTGTGTTCTTATTTTTCTCTGCGTTTCTAGCGTCTATCTCAGCTTGTTTCTTTGCTTTAGCCTCTGCCCTTACCGCGAGAACACTATCTTTTCTGCGTTTGCGGTCTGCCATAAGCTTATCTCTTCTAGCTTTGTACGCAGCTGCTTTTGCCGCTTTTGCAGAGTCACGAACTCTTCTTTGTTCATTACGGATTGCGTCACGCTCTGAAATAGCTTTTTGAACCGCTTCTTTTTTGTCCTCTTTTGCTTGTTCTTTTTTCTCTTTTTCTTCTGCCTCTACAACAGATAAGTAAGGCTCGTCATCTTGTACAGGATTGTTTCTTGCATCTTGTTTTTCTTGTGCCTCTTTTCTTTTACCAGTTCTACCAATAGCTTTTAACACTAAATCACTAACATCATGACGGTCTGCACTATATAACAATGCTGCTTCAGAACTATCGATTAACATATCGTACTTCTTCTGTTTACCTATCTTTTGCACCTCATTAAAAACTTGATCTTGTATAGGCTGTATCAATTGTTGTCTTTGCAATAGAAAATCACCTTGTGGACCAAATCGTTTTTGTTGATAATCAGCTAGATCTTGTTCTCTTAAAGATATGTCTTCTTCCTTTTCTTCAATAAGCTCTTTAGTAAGTAAAACCTTTTCGTTTTGAAGAGAGGCTTTCATTTGAGAAATCTCGTTAGACATTTGATCAATCTCACCTTTCCATCTTTGCATTTTTTGCTCAAGTTGTTTTGATGCTTCTTGATATTCTGGAACACTTTCTAAAATATATTCCATGTCTATGTAGGCTATTCTTGCTCCTCTTTGTGCTTTCGCAAAAGTGAAACTAAAAAAAGCTACTACTCCAATAATTAAAATCTTAGTTCTCATAAGCTAGTTGTTTAAAGAAATAATCATGCCATATTTAAAACTGTTGTCCGATTATAAAGTGAACATTCCAGCCACTAGGTTCATCACTTGCCACCGTAGGAACACTATCAAATCCATAACCAAAATCAACACCTAATAAACCAAATGCTGGCATAAATATACGTAATCCTGCACCAGCGGAGCGCTGTACATCAAAAGGGTTATAAGCCCTAAAGTCTTGATAAGACCCAGCTGCTTCAGCAAAAGTCAGTACATAGATAGATGCTGCTTGCTCCAAAGAAATTGGGTAACGTAATTCCATTGAAAATTTGTTATAAACTGTATCTCCATCAGTACTATTTGTTAACGCACTATTATCATACCCACGCATTCTAATAATATCACGACCGTCTAAAGAGAATGAACCTAAACCATCACCACCTACAAAGAATCTTTCAAATGGAACTAGACCACGATCATTATTATACGCTCCTAAGAAACCGAATTCAGTTTTAGTCTGTAAAATTAATTTCTCGTATAGTTGTGTATACCAAGTTCCATCAAATTTAATTTTATAATATTCTAAAAACTTAAATTTTTCTTGATCTATTTTTCCTTGATCTGCGATTCCGTTAGTTTGGAATTCTGGATCGTCCTCTAAATTTGCATAATCAACTCCATTCCATACGGAGTAAGGTAAAGTCATTTTTGCAGTAAGCGAAAATGAAGATCCATAAGTAGGGAAAATAGGATTTACACCCACATTATTTCTACTCAAACCTACCGTATATGCGAGGTTATTTGAAAATCCATTAGGGAAGTTAAACAAACTAGTCTGATAGTTTTTTAAGTTATAATGTTGAAATGAGATAGCCTGTGAGAACTGAAAGTATTGATCAGGCCATTCTAATCTCTTAGCAATACCTACCGTACCTCCAGTAATTAAGAATCTTTGACTTCTATCTACCTCACTAAAATCTAGAGAACTCACATTAAATTGCTCACTGTGTGAAAAAGAAACATTAAAAGAAACTGGTTTTTTTCCACCCAACCATGGTTCTGTGAAATTTAAACTATAAGTTCTAAAAATAGTACTTGCCTGTGCTCTTATAGCTAAGGTCTGGCCATCACCCATTGGAACTGGTTGATATGCATCACCATTAAATAAATTACGTAATGAGAAATTACTAAAACTCAAACCTAAGGTTCCAACAAAACCTCCACCTCCGTAACCACCTTGCAACTCTATCTGACTTGCACCTGATTCTACTAGTTCATAATCCACATCTACGGTACCATCCTCTTGATTAACATTATTCAATTGTGGATTTATCTGTTGAGCATCAAAGAAACCTAACTGACCTAATTCACGAATAGAATTAATAATCTTTTGACGAGAATACTTCTCTCCTGGAGATGTTCTTATCGCTCTATAGATAACATGATCATTTGTTCTTGTATTACCACTTACACTTATGTTATTAAAATAAGCTTCTTTACCTTCTACTATTCTAATTTCAAAATCAATCGTATCATTTTGAACTCGTGTCTCCACTGCGTTTACGCTAGAGAACAAATAACCGCTGTTTTGATATAAATTAGTTAAATCGTCAGAATCTGGATCTTGCGGATTACTAATTCGCTCATCAAAAGCAACACCATTATAAACATCTCCTTTTTCTATCTTCAGTAACCTCTTTAATTGCTCATCAGAAAAAGCAGTATTACCTATAAACTTAATATCTCCAAAATAATACTTTGTTCCCTCTTCTACTTTAATGTCTAGAGAGATGGTTTTTTCATCTACCTTAGTTAAGGTGTCAGATATAACACGAGCATCACGATAACCACTTTCTTTGTATTTATCTACAACAGCAAGTAAATCAGTCTGAAAATCGTCCTCAATATATTTAGACCTTTTTAGAAGTCTTATAAAATTCTTCTTTTTGGTGTTAGACATTGCACCACGCAGTTCCTTATCGGTAAGCATGGAATTGCCTTCAAAATTTATCTCTGCTATTTTAACCTTCTTACCTTTATCGATATCTATTTTCATATCGACTCTATTCTTGCCTGTGGTATCCACTAGAGTACGAGTTTTCACCTTAGCATCTGCATACAAAAAACCTTTCTTTTTATATTTATCTTCTATAAAAGATCTGGTAGTTGTAATAAGGTTTTCAGTAGCTTTACGTCCTTTGGTTAACTTTAATTCTTCTCTAAGATCTTTAGTCTGACCTTTGCGCAATCCTTCTATAGTTACCTCGTTAAGGTTAGGCACCTCGATTATATTAATTTCTAAATTAATAGTATCCATCACATCATCTTCTGGATCTCCTATTATATCTGTAGCAAAAATTCTTATGTCACTAAATAGTTTTAGATCCCACATTTTCTTTACTACCTGACTTATACGTTCACCTGGTACGAAAACCTCTTCACCTTTACGTAGCCCTGTAAAAGCGATTACTGTATTCTCATTATAAGTCTGGCTTCCTGTAACAGTAATTTCACCTATTTTATATTTGGTGGCATCACCTATAGCTAGGTCTCCTCTTTTCTCTTGAGCGTATGTAGCTGCACTTAATAGTAAACATGTTACCAGTAGTAGCGAGTTTGCTAACTTTTTTATCATTCTATAATTGTTCACTTGTTTTACCAAACCTTCTTTCTCTATCTTGATAATTATGTATTGCTTCTAACAGATGTTCTCTTCTGAAATCTGGCCAAAGCACTTCTGTAAAATATAATTCTGCATAAGCAATTTGCCATAAAAGGAAATTACTAATACGTTGTTCTCCACTGGTACGTATTAATAAATCTACATCAGGCATATAACTCGTATATAGATGTTTATTAATAACGTCTGTATCTATTTGATTGATCTCTAAGGAACCTTCCTTTACCTGACCGGCCACATTTTTTATAACTGATATCAACTCTTCTCTAGACCCATAACTTAAGGCTAGAGTTAAATTCATTCTTTTATTATCTTTAGTCGCCTGAATAACCTCAGCCAGCTCTTTTTGGGCAGACTTCGGCAAAAGACTTAGAACACCTACAGCTTTAAGAGAAATATCATTCTTCTGTAAAGTAGGAAGCTCTTTTTTAAGACTAGAAACTAACAACCTCATTAAGGTGTCCACTTCTAACTTAGGTCTTTTCCAGTTCTCTGTACTAAAAGCATATAACGTTAAGTGCTCCACACCTAACTCTGCACACGCCTCTACAGACTGCCTAACTGCTTTTGCGCCTTTTTCATGTCCACGCACACGCATTAAACCTTGTTTTTTTGCCCATCTACCATTACCATCCATGATAATAGCGACATGCTTAGGGATTCTAGTACGATCGAGTAGTTCTTGTGCCATACTTAAAAGTTACAATAACAAGGTTTACGACCGAATGCGTAAGTAAGGGTTATCCCACTGAACACGTACCAGTCGTTGTTATTTAAATTACCAAATTTCAAATTGTCAAAATCTTTACTTCTCACAGGATTACTACCATCCAGATTATCAGTAAAAGTATATCTAGCACCTACCTCTGCTGCGAGTATTAATTTAGGAGTAAGAGACATCTTAACTCCAAAAATAATAGGCACCGCAATATCAGTTGTTTCACCGTATTCTTCCAACTCATTTGTGTTATTTAGTGCAAACAACTCATAATGAAACGCAGTAAGCCCAGTATATAAGTAGGGTGTAAACTGTGGTCTACCTGAATATAATTCCCAATCCCAGAAGGTATACTCTATACCTACACTTGCTTCTAGCATATTGTAATCATAGTTTAAACCTCTTAAATCTCTTGAAATATCGTCGCTATCATTATCATCACCTACCATATTTGCAGATATTATGGTAGCTCTAAAACTATGTCGCGGACTACGATTCCATTTAAATATACCACCTATCGCGATATCGTTAAACTGAATGTACTGTGTACTCCCTACATCACCCACAACATTTGAGGTTCCTGCAAAAATACCTAACTCATAGGTTTGCGCTTTCGCGAAAGCGAAACTAAAAAAAACAATAAATAAAAAAACTAAACGCATGGAATTTTTAAAACGTGCAAATATAACAATTCTCTTTACCCAGCATGATGTTTACATGCTCGATTCTAGTAATACAGAACTAGTATTGATGTTTTTTATTGTTTAATTGCGTTTATCTTCACCCCAAAGCAGCTTCTCTCTTATGGTCTTGATAAAACTCTGACCTTTCAACTCTATGAGATCTATAGTGAAATCTGCTTTTTTAAGGGTCAATTGTGTCTCATTAGGATAGGATGCTATACGATTATCTAGCGATGCAAGAAACTCTTCTTCTCGCCCACTTACTTTAATAGTAATCTCTGTATGATCTGGAATAACTAGTGGACGCGCATTTAAATTATGAGGTGCAATAGGTGTTATCACAAACGCATCTGTATCTGGAGATATTACCGGACCACCACAACTTAAACTGTAGCCTGTAGAACCTGTAGGTGTCGATATTATTAAACCGTCTGCCCAGTAAACCGTTAACAGCTCTTTATTTAACTTAGTTTCTATCTGGATCATGCTAGTAGTATTCATACGACTTACAGTCACCTCATTAAGTGCAAAATTACGCGGCTCTGGATGGTTCTCTTCATGCGTGGAAACCAGCGTTATTAAACTACGCTTACTTAAAGTATAATCTCCATTATGCAAAGCATCAACTGCTTCTTCTAACTGATCTTTATGCAAGGTCGCTAGAAAACCTAATCTACCTGTATTAACACCTATTACCGGAATATCTACTTTACCTATATAAGCAACAGCTCTTAAAACAGTACCATCTCCACCCATACTTATAAGCAGGTCAAAGGATTTATCTAATTGATCAAAGGACGCTAAATCCAAAGCAGCACCCTGATTTTTAAGTAACTCATGAAATCCAGACTCCACTAGCGCAACACAATCTTTACTTTTTAAAAGATCGATAAGCTTCTGACACGTTTTCACTGTGTCATCATGAAGATACTGACCATATATAGCAACTTTTTTCATTTACATATTTAGGTATTTATTCAAATAATCTGAGCGTTCTTTTAAGGTATCTAGATAAGAATCTTCTTCGGCAGCGCTTACTATCTCATAACTATACCTTCTAAAAGTCTGTAGAACGGTATTTAAATTTTGAGGACTCAGTTTAAGAGTAATCTCCGACATATGGTCGTTATAATTACTTACAAAACAACCGAATATCTTAGAATCATTAGACTCAACTATTTGTGCAATTTCACTAAAACTATAATCATTAGACCCTTTTTGAACCACTACTACCGCACCAGACTCATACATAAATGGCGCGTCATTAAACAGCTCCATAATATCTCTGAGCTCATAATAACCTAAATATCCATTCTTACCATCTAAGACAGGCATCATATTAGACTGATGTTGTGCAAACGCCTCTAAAACATCTAACCAATGCGTTTCTTCTTTTACATGAAATGCAGTCATAGAATATTTAACCGTTTGCAGCTTTTGATCTGACTCAAAACAATGCGCATCATTTTCTGACAGACACCCTATATAAATACCATTTTCCATTATAGGTAAATGAGAATAGGTAAGCTGCGAGAATATTTCTTGAGCTTTTTTCATGTCTGACGAAATGTCCAAAGGCTTTACATCATTAATTATGTATTGCTTAATATCCATAGAGTGCAAAAATTTAACGCAAATTAATCAATTCTACACTTATGCGTCTGACGCAATCCTTTGTATTTTTGAAATAAAAATACAACATGGCAATTTTAAGTGTAAATGTCAACAAGATAGCAACTTTACGTAATTCTAGAGGTGGCGACGTCCCTAATTTATTAAAAGTAGCAATCGACCTAGAAGCTTTTGGTGCGCAAGGAATCACTATCCACCCTAGGCCAGACGAGCGTCATATAAGATATCAAGATGCTAGAGATCTTAAAAAGGTAGTAAAAACAGAACTTAACATAGAAGGAAATCCAATAGAAAGTTTCATTAAACTAGTGGACGAGGTACAACCTGCACAAGTCACCCTAGTACCAGATGGACCAGATGCTCTTACATCTAATGCTGGATGGGACACTATTAAACATAAAGACTTCTTGACTAAAACTGTAAAACACTTTAAAGATCAAGGAATACGCACCAGCATATTTGTAGACCCTACCATAGAAATGATAGAAGGCGCTGCACAAACCGGTGTAGACCGCATTGAGCTATATACCGAAGATTATGCTAGTAATTATGATACTGACAGAGATAAAGCTATCGCTCCTTATATAATAGCAGCAAAAAAAGCAACAGAACTTGGCATAGGAATAAATGCTGGTCATGATTTATCTTTAGAAAACATAAAGTTTTTCAGCGAGCAAATACCAGATTTATTAGAAGTATCCATAGGTCATGCTTTAATTTCAGAAAGTCTTTATCTAGGATTAGAAAATGTGGTTAACATGTATAAATCAAGACTAGTATAATGTTACATTCTATAATTTTAGGTGAAGGACAGCCATTTTTAATCCTACATGGCTTTTTAGGCATGGCAGATAACTGGAAAACTCTAGGTCGCAAATGGAGTGAAGACGGTTTTCAAGTACACCTTATCGACCAGCGCAACCATGGACGCAGTTTGCATAGTGATGAGTTTAACTATTCATTAATGGCGCAAGACATAAAAGAATATTGTGATGAACACGAACTTAAAAACATTATTCTTTTAGGACACAGCATGGGTGGTAAAGTAGCTATGAGGTTTGCTGCAGAGAATGAGAGTTATCTAGACAAACTAATAATAGCAGATATCGCTCCTAAAGTTTACCCACCGCACCATAGTGATATTATCAACGGTCTAAAAAGCATCGACTTTAATAAGGTAAGTTCTCGCAATGATGCAGACGAGATGTTAGAAAAAGTAATTTCTGACTTTGGTACACGCCAGTTTTTATTAAAAAGTCTTTATCGCGTCGAGAAAGGGCGTTATGGATGGCGATTTAATCTAGATGTTTTAGGTGAGTCTCAAGAAAAAGTAGGTATTCACGACCCAATCACGACACCTATAAAAACACCTACCCTTTTCATAAGAGGTGGCAACTCAGGATATATATTAGATAGCGATGTGATGCTTATAGAGCACGCTTTCGCGAAAGCGGAACTAAAAACAATAGAAAATGCAGGACACTGGCTTCATGCAGAGAAACCGCAAGAATTCTTAACATATGTTACGGAATTCGTAAAATAACAGTTGTTATGCTTGCATAATAATAACGAAAACGCTTGCGTAATATTAATTTAATATTAAATTTGGCACATACAAATTTAACTTATACCTCAAACCCTTGATTATGAACAAACTGAAAGTTTTTGTTGTACTTTGTTTGATCTCTACGTTTGCATACGCAGGTGGATATCGTGTTAGCACACAAAGTAACACGCAACTAGCAATGGGACATACTGGTGTCGCTGTCGTTAATAATGCAGACATCTTATTCTTTAATCCAGCTGGAATAGTACACCTGGAAAACAAATTAAATATAAGCGCCGGTGGTTTCGGTGTATTTTCTGATGTAAAGTACCAAAATCAAGAATTTGGAACCACATTTGAAACGGAAAGTGAAGTTAGCACACCTGTTTATCTTTATGCTACTTACAAAGTATCTGAAGATTTTGCTGTAGGTTTAGGTGTTTACACTCCTTATGGAAGTAATGTAACATGGCCTACTGACTGGGCAGGATCTCACCTAGTTAATGAAATAGATTTAAGTGCTATTTTTATTCAGCCTACTTTATCTTATCAGTTATTTGATAGTGTAAGTATAGGTGGTGGACCTATCCTAGCTATAGGAGCGGTTACATTTAATAGAAACGCAAGTAGAACACTTACTGATGAAGAAGGTGTTCGTTCTAACATAGAAATAGAAGATTCTGGTATTACAGCTTGGGGTTGGTCTGCTGGTCTTATGTTTACTCCAGACGATAGATTTACTTTAGGTTTCAACTACCGTTCTTTAATAGACATTAATAGTACAGAAGGTACTGCTACTTTCTCAAACTTCCCTAACTCAAGCCTAACAGGTGTAGCAGTTGATGAAAATGGAAGCGCAACGACTGGTTTCGATGCAACCCTTCCTTTACCTGCAGAGCTTACTATAGGTATGTCTTATAAATGGGACAAATTACTTCTAGCTTTTGATTACAATAGAACTCTATGGAGTGAATACAACAGTCTAGATTTAGAATTTAGTAATGGTGTGACTTCTATTAACCCAAGAAACTATAAAGATGCTTCTACATGGAGATTAGGTGCTCAATATGAGTTTACTGAAAAACTAACCGTAAGAGGAGGTTATTACTTTGATGAGTCTCCTGTACAATCTGGGTTCTTTGCACCAGAGACACCACGTAACGATTCTAATAATTACACTTTTGGACTTTCTTACAAAGTAAATTCAAAGTTATCTATTGACACTTCATTCCTATTTGTTCAATTTAAAGAAATTAATGAATCTTATGATTTCTTTTCTGACACTGGCGCAACTACTACCGCTCCATTTGCAGGAACCTACAAATCATCAGCATTTATCGGTGGTTTAGGTATAACTTATAGCATGTAAAAAAATAAAATAATGAAAAACTTAAATATAAAATTCATTGCTCTTTTTCTTGCAGGTGCTGCAGTAATAGGCTGTGATGACGAATTTGACAACGCTATCGAAGATGGTGGAGTCTACACATCTGGAGAAGCAGACTTCTCTAAATTTGTAACTGTAGGTAACTCTTTAACGGCAGGATTTGCTGATAACGCATTGTACCTAAATGGACAATTAAATTCTTACCCAAACATTATTGCAGGTCAAATGCAGTTTGCTGGTGGTGGTGAATTTAATCAACCATTAGTTAATGATAACGCTGGAGGACTACTTGCCGGTGGAGTACAAATACTACCTAATCGTTTTGTACTAGCATCTGATGGTAATGGAACTCCTGCTGGACCAGTTGTTCTAGACGCAACACCAACAACGGATATAACTAACAAAGTAACAGGTCCATTAAACAACTTTGGTGTACCAGGCGCAAGAGTATTTCATCTTGCCGCTCCAGGTTATGGATCTTTAGCTGGAGTTGCTGCAGGAACTGCAAATCCATATTATGCTCGTTTCTCTAGTTCAGAATCTTCTACAGTAATAGAAGACGCTGTTGCTGCAAATGGAACGTTCTTTACTTTATGGATAGGTAATAATGACATATTAGGATATGCCACTAGCGGTGGTTCAGGCGTTGATAATAACGAATTAAACAATATAGACCCAGCTGCTCAAGGAGATAATAGCATAACTAACAATAATGTATTTGCTGGAGTGTACCAACAACTAGTCGCTGGACTTACTGCAAACGGTGCAAAAGGAGCTCTAGTTAATATCCCAGATGTTACTTCTATTCCTTTCTTTACAACGGTACCATCACAAGCTCTTAGCCCACTCGACCCATCTTTTGGACCACAAATACCTTTACTTAATCAGGTTTACGGTGGACTAAATCAAATATTTGTAGCGTTCGGTCAACCAGAACGTCAAATTTCTTTTTCTACTACCGCGGCTAGTGGACTTGTCGTTAGAGACAATGACTTAGCTGATTTATCACAAAACCCAAGTTTTGTAAGCGCTTTAGTTCCTTTAGTTCAAGGTATTGCTGCTTCTTTTAATTTAACACTTGATACTGCTCAAGCTACTGGATTAGCACAAATTTTGGCACCTCAATTCGGTCAAATACGTCAAGCGACACCAAGTGACTTAATAACTTTTACAGCGGCGTCATTACTTGGCGGAAACAATCAACAACTATTTGGGACATTAACAGGTGCTGGAGTACCAGTAGAATTAGCTGGTGCCCTAACGGCAAATGGTATCACCTTCCCATTAGGTGATGAATTTGTACTAGATGATGATGAGCAAGATGCAGTAACTACTGCACAAACTGCATATAACGCAACTATAGAAGCGCTTGCTACAGCAAACGGTCTTGCTTATGTAGACGTGCGTACAGCGCTATCTGCTGTAGCAACTACCGGAGTTTCTTATAATGGCGGTGTTTTAACTTCTACATACGCTTCAGGTGGTGCTTTTTCACTAGATGCTGTTCACCCTACACCTAGAGGTTATGCATTAACTGCTAACACTATTATAGACGCTATAAACGCACAATACAGTTCTACCTTACCTAAGGTAGACATAGGTGCTTACGACTCTGTTCAAGTAAGTGATTCTTTTTAATAAATAGAACATATCTTTTCTATATCAATCTGCTTAAGACTCGTTCTTCAGCAGATTTTTTATTTTTACACAAATTCAATATTATGAGATTCATTATAAAATTACTTATTACAGCAGCTCTAGTTATGGGGCTTGCTGAACTATTACCAGGTATAGGCATTACTAATTATGTAAGCGCCATTCTAGTAGCTCTAACCCTATCTATATTAAATTTTATAGTAAAACCCATACTTGTCATATTAACATTACCCATAACCATAGTCACCTTAGGAATATTTCTATTATTTATAAACGTCATCATTATCTATCTTGCAGACTGGTTTGTAGGCGGTTTTACGGTAACAAGTGTATTTTGGGCATTTATATTTTCACTATTACTCGCAGCAGCACGATCTTTTCTCTTTAAACTATTAGACAAAGAAGATAACTAAGAACACCTAACCACCACGTAGGTCAATAGCAATAAGACAAACACTTTGATAACTAGTAAATAAAGCTTAATTTTGCAGCCCAATTTTAACAGCATAAAAAAGTCTTTAAATGAATATAAAACGTACGGACACAGACGCATTAAATGCGACAATTACCATAGAAATTGAAAAGGCAGATTATCACCACCAAGTAGATAATGTACTTGCAACTCACCGTAAGACAGCAAACATACCTGGTTTTAGAAAAGGACATGTTCCAGCTAGCTTAATCAATAAGAAGTACCGCATTCCCGTATTAGTAGAAGAGATCAATAAACTGACTCAATCTCAACTTAATAAATTCATCACTAGTGAAAAAATGAACCTTTTAGGAAACCCACTTCCTAAGGCTCAAGAAGACATTGACTGGGATCAAGACAATTTTACTTTTGAATTTGAAGTAGGTCTAGCACCAGAATTTGAAGTAGATGTAAAAGGTAAAAAAGCCATTACACAATACGAAATCAAAACTGATGACAAAACAATTAACGACCAGATAGACCGCATACGTGAGCAATATGGTAAGTTAATTGCAAAGAAAGAAGTTGAAGAAGGAAATGAAGTAACTGGAGTTTTCAGAAACGATGACGAAGAGATCAATTCTGACGCTACTTTTTCTACATCAAAAATCAAAGGAAAGACAAACCTTAAGAAATTTGTAGGTGCAAAAGTAGGCGATACTTTAGAGCTTAAAACTAAAAGTCTTTTTAATGAAGATCATGATTTAATAAGCTACCTTAAAATAGATCAAGAAAAAGCAAAAGGACTTGAAATACCTGTATCTTTTGAAATCACTGAAGTTAACGAGCGTGAAAAAGCAGACTTAAATCAAGAATTCTTTGATAAGCTTTTCGGAAAAGATGTTATCAAGAGTGAAGAAGAACTAGTTGAAAAACTACGTGAAGACGCTGGGAAGCAATTTGCTCAACAAACGGATCAGAAATTATTAACTGACGTTACGGAATCACTTATTGAGAACACAAAATTTGATCTTCCAGCAGACTTCCTTAAAAGATGGATCGCAAGTAACGGCGAGAATCAATTAACAGAAGAAGAAGCTGCAGCAGAGTACGAGCGTTCTGAAAAAGGATTGAGATACCAGCTTATTGAATCTAACATTGTTCAAAACAATGAAGAGTTACAATTAAAGTTTGAAGATCTACAAGAATATTCTCGCAAAATGATACGCTTACAGATGGCACAATATGGTCATACTGGTGCGACAGATGAAGAAGTAGACGGTGTAGTAGCACGTATCATGAGCAATCAAGAAGAAGTAAAACGCATGAGCGAGCAACTTCAAAATGAGAAAATGCTAGATTTCTTTAAAGCAAACGCAAAATTGAAAAAGAAAGAAATGACTTACGAAGACTTCATCAAAGAAGCTTACCAAGCGTAATTTATTCCTGTCAATAATTCATATCTTTAGGCGTTGACTATTTTATCAATTAGTTAACGCCTTTTTTATCACTCATATAGTATCATTACCACATGGATATATCTAAAGAATTTGAAAAATTTGCCGTAAAAGATCAAGGAGTAAATCCTATGTATTACGACAAGATGGTAGGAGCAGTAACTCCTACAAATATGACTCCATACATTCTAGAAGAACGTCGTATGAACGTTCAACCGATGGATGTATTTTCTCGTTTAATGGCTGATAGAATTATCTTCATGGGTCAAGGAGTAAGCGATCATGTAGCAAACATTATACAGGCGCAACTGCTTTTCTTAGAAAGTGCAGACGCAAAGAAAGACATACAGATCTACATTAACTCACCAGGCGGTAGTGTTTATGCAGGACTAGGTATATATGACACGATGCAGTTTATAAAACCAGACGTATCCACTATCTGTACCGGTATGGCTGCAAGTATGGGAGCTGTTTTATTATGCGCTGGTCAGAAGGGTAAACGTAGTGCTCTACCACACAGTCGTGTAATGATACACCAGGTTTCTAGTGGAGCGCAAGGTCAGGCTAGTGATATAGAGATAACGGCACGTGAGGTTGTAAAACTTAGAGAAGAATTATATACCATCATAGCAAAGCATTCTGGACAGACTTATGATAAGGTCTATGCAGACTCTGACCGTGATTACTGGATGAAAGCTGATGAGGCTAAGGAATACGGTATGATCGATGAAGTATTAAGAAGAGACTAAGAACGTCTATTGCAATATAATTGTGATTATTCCGCTTTCGCGAAAGCGGAACCCACAACATTTAAACTGCCTATATTAAAATTAAGAATCGCATTTCTAACTTTATAGAAAAACGACTCCTATCTAAAAAGACACAAACTATCGTGTCAAAAACAGAAATATGAGTAAAGAACAACTAGAATGTAGCTTTTGTGGACGCAATAAAGCAGAAACTAATTTGCTTATCGCAGGACTGGACGCACATATTTGTGACCGCTGTATAGAGCAGGCTCATGGAATAGTTCTAGAAGATACTACAGTTGATAAACCTGGAGTTTCTAGCGCAGAATTAGAACTTAAAAAACCTAAAGCCATAAAAGCTTTTCTTGATGAATACATCATAGGGCAAGAGTTCACTAAAAAAGTAATGTCTGTAGCGGTTTATAACCACTATAAAAGATTATTACAAAAAAACACCGATGATGATGTAGAGATACAAAAATCTAACATCATGATGGTAGGGCAAACAGGAACTGGTAAAACACTTATTGCAAAAACTATTGCAAAAATGTTGAACGTACCTCTTGCTATAGTAGATGCTACCGTACTTACTGAGGCTGGATATGTAGGAGAAGATGTAGAAAGCATTTTAACTAGATTATTACAGGCAGCAGACTATAACCTAGAAAAAGCACAGACTGGAATCGTTTTTATAGACGAGGTAGATAAAATTGCTCGCAAGAGTGATAATCCATCTATTACTAGAGATGTATCTGGAGAAGGTGTGCAACAAGGACTTCTTAAATTACTAGAAGGAACGGTTGTAAATGTACCGCCTAAAGGTGGTCGTAAGCATCCAGATCAAAAATTTATCGAGGTAAACACAGAGAACATCTTATTTATCGCCGGTGGTGCCTTTGACGGTATTGAAAAAGTAATACGTAAGCGATTAAACATGCAAGCTGTAGGTTTCAGCGCGAGTATGTCTAACGATGGTGTGGTAGAGAAAGACAATCTTTTACAGTATATTATACCTAAAGACATTAAAGATTTTGGTATGATTCCAGAAATCATAGGTCGTTTACCTGTATTGACATACATGAATCCGTTAGACGGAAATACGTTAAGAGCTATACTTACAGAACCTAAAAATGCCATTGTAAAACAATACAAAAAATTGTTTGACATGGATGACATTGACTTTACGATCACCGACGATGCGCTTACTTATATAGTAGAAAAAGCTATTGAGTACAAGCTAGGAGCTCGTGGACTACGTTCTTTATGTGAAGCTATACTTACAGACGCAATGTTTGACTTGCCAGGTGGAGATATTAAAGAGTTAGTAGTTACTAAGGAATATGCTGCATCTAAGCTAGACAAAAGTGCTATTCAAAAATTAAAAGCAGTGAGTTAAACTGCTTCATTTATTTATTTATTATATGAAATCCCTTTGTCATTTGATACAAAGGGATTTTTTTATTTTAGTTTAGTAATTAAATCAATTTCTTCATTATTTATGTATTCACCAAAATCTTGATCTTTATATCCTTCTGCATGAATAGTAAAACTCAGAAAAGCACCTTTAGTAAAGGTTAATTTATAAATTCCATCTTTATTTGTTTTAACAGATTTAATCACACTACCTTTATAGCTTTCATCTGCACTATTACCATAGTACCAGCATTCCATATAGATAGTAGCATCCACCACAGGAACATCTGTTTTACCATCTAGCACTACTCCATTTACCTCAACATCATTCACATCGCTAGCGCATCTCCACAAACTCAAGAAGGTAAAAGCGAGGACAAAAAGAGTGGAAAACTTCATAAATAGCAAAATTAAAACTTAATAGACCTAATTTAAAACAATCATCTTAAATTGCACACGTTAAATATACCAGTGAAAAAACATCTTTTAAATATACTCGCAGTTCTATTAATAGCCATCACATTAGTTCAATGTGCAAAAAAAGGCTCACCTACAGGTGGTCCAGTGGATGAAAAGCCGCCAGTAATATTACGCATGTATCCAGATAATTATACTCGTAATTTCAAGAGTCGCTTTATTGAGATAGAATTTGACGAATTTGTGAAACTTAATGATTTACAAAAACAACTGGTTATATCACCGCCTTTAGAAACGCGTCCTACTATTACACCACAGGGAACTCCATCAAGAAAAATAACCATAGAGATTACCGACACTTTAAAGGATAATACTACTTATGTTTTTAATTTTGGACAAAGTATAGTAGACAACAATGAAGGGAATCCATACCCATTTTTTAAATACGTTTTCAGTACTGGGACTGTGATAGACTCCTTGACCTTAAAAGGTAAAATAACTGACGCCCTAAATTATGAGGCAGAAGAATTTGTAAACGTTTTACTATATGAAGTAAATGAAGAATATACAGATAGTGTCGTGTATAAAGAACAACCTCGATATGTATTAAACACCCTAGACAGTCTGACTACCTTTACTATGGAAAACCTTAAAGAAGGTGCTTATAAAATGGTAGCACTCAAAGAAGAAAATTACGATTTACGCTTTGATGTAACAAGAGATAAAATAGGTTTTATCACAGAACATATAACCATTCCAAGCGACGAAGTTTATGAACTTAACATGTACCAGCAAGAACTAGATCCTAGCATTAAAAAAATTACACAACAAGCTCAATCTAGACTTTATGTAGGTTACACAGGTAACGTAGACGATTTAAAAATAGAACCAACTGATAAATCACTAATTACCAAAAGTCGCTTAACGCAATTAGAGAAGAAAGACACGTTACAGTATTGGTATCAACCAGTTATTAAGCAAGATTCTGTTATGATCAACACAACAGTTTCTAATCAAGAAGAAGAATTTAAAGTACGTTTAAAAGAGCTTGCAAAAGATACCTTGAGCATAAAGAAAGGGAATGATTTCTCACTAAATAAACCATTTACTTTTTCAGCATCTACTCCTATAGAAAAGGTGGATACTAATTTCATGAAACTTATTGATAAAGACAGTTTACAAATATCTTTTACTACGAGATTAGACAGTCTTAAAAATAATGCTATCGTAGATTTTGAAAGAAAAGAGTCTCAAAAATATAATCTAACCCTTCTACCAGGTGCTGTAACAGATTTTTATGGTGAGAAAAACGCAGATACATTAAGCTATAATTTCAACACAGTAAAATCAACATCTCTAGGTAACATAAGCGTTACCATAAATAACACAAGAGATTTCCCTATCCTTATTCAAATTACTAAAAAGGACCTGACCATAGAGCTAGAAAAGTCTGTGGATAAAAATGGTACTTATAACTTCTTCTACCTCAACCCTGGAAATTACTATATAAGAGTCGTTTATGACACTAACAAAAATGGCAAATATGACGCAGGTAATTTCTTAAAAGGTATACAACCTGAAAAGGTGGTTTACCATCCTGAAGTAGTAGAATTAAAACCTAATTGGGACAGAGTTTACAACCTTAATTTAAAGTAAAAAGATCACGATCTTCTAGAAACCGCAATTTAGAACGGTATTTCTTAATTTCAGACTTATGAATCTCAATAGTTTGTATTCCTTCTTCTTCCCAAGGTTGATCAAGCAATTCATTCCCTAAGACATCATAAATTTGAGAATGGCCATTATAATCCATTCCAGTACCATCTTTTCCTACTCTGTTAACACCTATGCAATAACTCATATTTTCAATGGCACGAGCTTTTAATAAAGCATCCCAAGCATTTATTCTAGGTACGGGCCAGTTAGCAACATATAACAACACGTCATAATTACTTGTATTTCTAGCAAAAACAGGAAACCGCAAGTCGTAACAGATTTGTAAATTAAATCTCCAGCCTAGATATTCCGCCACTACGGTTTCCCCACCATTCTCGTACACCTCATGCTCACCAGCAAGTGTGAACGTGTGTCTTTTATCATAAATGGTAGAAGATCCATCAGGACGCATAAAAATACCTCGGTTTACAAATGTATCACCTAATTGAAACATGACACTTCCATAAATAGCAAAACCACCTCTTATCGCATGGTCTTTTAAATAATCGATAATGCCAGAGTCACAAGCAAGACCATCGGGCTTCATAGAAAAACCTGTGGTAAACATCTCAGGAAGTACGACTAGATCTGTTTTTCCATTGAGCAACTCCATCTTCTTAGAAAAATTATTCAAGTTTTGTCTCGGATTTTCCCACACCAGAGAAGTCTGGATAATCGATGTCTTTAAAATATCCTTTTTCATGATTCTGTTTTAAATTAAAAAAAATAGGCAGCACTATTTAAAGAACTGCCTATAATATATATTTTAGACGAAAAATGTAAATACTATAAAATTAAGCATTCATAATATCTTCTATTTCTTCTGCTTCTATAGGAATATCTCTCATAAGGTTAAATGGCGCACCACTATTATTGATAACCACATCATCCTCTAGTCGTATACCAAATCCTTCTTCTGGAATATAAATACCAGGCTCAACTGTAAATACATTTCCTGCTTGCATAGGCTCCCATAAAATACCATAATCATGAGTATCTAGCCCCATGTGGTGTGACGTACCGTGCATAAAGTATTTTTTATACGCTGGCCAGTTAGGATCTTCATTTGCAACGTCTGCCTTATCGATAAGACCTAGTTCTAGAAGTTCCTTGGTCATTATCTTACCTACCTCTACATGGTATTCTTTCCATAAAGTACCTGGCACAAGCATTTTAGTCGCCTCATTCTTTACTCTTAGCACCGCGTTATACACTTGTTTTTGTCTATCTGTAAAACGACCATTTACTGGTATAGTTCTAGACATATCACTTGCATAATTAGCATACTGTGCACCAGCATCGATAAGAATTAAATCACCACTCTTGCATTCTTGATTGTTCTCTATATAGTGCAACACATTTGCATTATTACCACTCGCAATGATAGGTGTATAAGCAAAACCATCACTACGGCTTCTTATAAATTCATGTAAAAACTCTGCCTCTACTTCATATTCCATCACACCAGGCTTCACAAAATCTAATACACGACGGAAACCTGCATTAGTAATATCACAAGCCTTCTGAATCAAATCTATCTCGATTTGATCCTTAACCGCTCTTAAACGTTGCATAATCGGTGCCGACTTTGCATAATTGTGCGCTGGATATTGAGCTTTGGTTTTTTTAATAAATCGATCTTCACGACTTTCTAGTTCTACAGACTGGCGGTAATGCTCATTAGTATTGAAATAGATGGTATCGCATTGCGTCATCATTTCAAAAAACTTCTTATCAAAATCACTTAACCAGTACACAGTTTTTATACCTGTTACTTCCGTTGCTTTTTCTTTAGTCAGTTTTTCACCTTCCCATACAGCGATGTGCGCATTAGTTTCTGTAACAAAAAGTACTTCTTTATGCGCTGGATCTGGACTATCTGGAAAAAGAACTAAAATAGTATTCTCCTGGTCTGCACCACTTAGATAAAATATATCGCGGTGTTGTTTAAATGGCAGCGTACTATCAGCTCCTGTTGTAAAAACATCGTTAGAATTAAAAACAGCTAGACTAGACGGCTTCATTTTGGCCATGAAGTTCTTACGGTTTTTAATAAAAAGAGCCGGATTTATAGGATGATATTTCATATGTAAAATCTATAATTGAGTTATGATAATGGTTTTTATACCGCTTTCGCGAAAGCGGAACTACAACCTACCGCAAGGTAAGAATAGCTCTATAGACGGCAAAGAAAACTAGAATTCATTAACACCAAGATCTCCCATCCTTTTTAAATAATAACAAGAGCAATTAGGAACGTTTCTTTTTACGATTTTTAATAAAAGTAACTACTAAAAGCAGTACAATTACAAGGGTAACACCGATGATAAAATACCTGGCAACTTCCATAATAATTATGATTTTGATTAGTCTTCTAAATTTATAGAAAAGCTAGCAATAAAAAAAGTCCTGTTTCTTAGACTAAGAAACAGGACTTTAAAATATTTTATGACTTTAACTAGTCTACATAAACACCATTTTCAGGTTTTGCAAATGTTGCTGTATCCATATTACCGCCGTCTATATCTATACTCTTAAATTCTCTTACTTTACCAGCTGGTACTGTAGGTTTATTATCTTCTACTTTATACCAGGTAAGTTGTGTAGGTAACAATAAACCATTTACCTCATTCCACTCATTATAGTGGACAAAGTTAAATTTATCTGACTTTCCTCTATTTCCAGCAGTAACTGTGTAAGCTAACCATGTCATCTTTTTAGTTTCTGGGTGGTAATACATGAGGTAATTATCATCAGGAGAATCTCCTACTGCAGCTTCAAATCCTACCTTAATACCAGGATAAGTAACTCCGTCGAATTCTAATGGCGCTACTTCTTCATACACGATACCATTATCTGCAAGTAAGAAAGGCATAGAGTAAAAATAGAACATTAAATTATGGTAGAATTTTGCTCTAGCTTCTGGAAAATAAGCGCTATCCTGTGCGATCCATACTTTCCCATCTAGAGAACCTATGGTATGAGTAGGTGATTTTACAACTATATCTCTAGTCTGCACGTCTGCAATAGTTTCTGTTTCATCTAGAGAATAAGTAAGACTTCTCATTTCAGACCATTTTTGAAGTCCACCATGAGCGGCAAGTACATCTTTTAATCCCTGAGGATATCTAGATAGGTCTACCATAGTTTTTTCTACAACGGTTTCTTTTTCTACAGAAACTTCTTTCTTTTCTTCAGTCTTGCAAGACACCAACAATGTCGCTACAAATAAGGCTAGTATTATTTTTTTCATGTGCTGAAAATAAATAAAGAGTATCACGATTATGTTAGGGATATTATAAAATTAAGTTAGAAGAAAACCACCCTATAGAAAAATATTATATTCTTGCTGTATAGAAACATGAGGATTAAAACTATAGTTCAAAGTCCTTATCTTTAAACGCCACTTAAAAAATACTTCATGAAAAAGCTTTTGTCTTTTCTATTTATCAGTTCTTCCATCTTCACTTTTGCTCAAAATCCAGTTGCCACAAGCGGTACAGATGTGCAAAGTAGTCTAGATAAAAAAGAGCAATTATCAGAATCTTCTCCTTTCAAAAATCTAGAATTTAAAAACATAGGACCTACAGTAATGTCTGGTCGTGTAGTAGATATAGACATTAACCCAGCAGACCCAACAGAAATGCTAGTCGCATATGCTAGTGGTGGTTTATGGTATACTAACAATAACGGTACTAGCTTTACTCCTATTATGGATAATGCTGGCACCATTAATCTAGGTGATATAGCTGCAGACTGGGATTCTAAAACCATATGGGCAGGAACAGGAGAAAACAACTCTAGCCGTAGTAGTTATGCCGGTATAGGATTACTTAAATCTACCGACTGGGGTAAAACGTGGAGTAAACCCATGCTTACAGACTCTCAACATATAGGACGTATTTTAATCGATCCTAAAAACACAGACCACGTAGTCGTTGCCGTAACAGGACCTTTATATTCTGTAAGCGATAACCATGGTATTTATACTACTCAAGATGGTGGTACAACTTGGGATAAAACTCTCTTTGCCACCAGTACTGCAGGTTTTATAGATCTAGCCACAGCACCAGATAATTTTAATATCATGTATGCTGCTAGCTGGGAGAAAAATCGCAAAGCATGGAATTTTGATGGAAATGGAACAGCAAGTGCCATTTATAAAAGTACCGATGCTGGACAGAGCTGGATTAAAATCACTACAGAAGCAAGTGGCTTTCCTGTAGGAAGTGGAACAGGCCGCATAGGACTAGCCGTATATGATGAGGACACTGTATATGCTATTCATGATTCCCAATTTAGAAGACCAGCAGAAAAAAAAGATTCTAAAAAAACGACTAGTAATCAACTTTCTAAAGACGACTTTAAATCGATGTCTAAAGAAGGTTTCTTAAAACTAGACGATAAAAAACTAAATACCTTTTTAAAACAAAACGGTTTTCAAGAAAAATACCGCGCTCAAAATCTAAAAAACATGGTACGCGCAGGAGATGCTACTCCTATGGATGTCGCAAAATATCTAGAAACGGCAAATACACAGCTTTTTGACACACCGGTAAAAGGAGCAGAATTGTATCGTTCTAACGATGGTGGTAAAACATGGAACAAAACTCATGAAGGACAGATAGATGGTGTTTTTTATAGCTATGGATACTATTTTGCACAAGTACGTGTAGATCCTAGCGATGTAAATCACCTTTACGTTATGGGCGTGCCGATCATTAAATCTGTAGATGGCGGTAAGAACTGGATCAACATTTCAAGAGAAAACGTACATGCAGACCATCATGCTTTATGGATAAACCCTAACAAACGTGGTCATATTATCAATGGTAACGATGGTGGGCTTAACATCTCTTATGATGATGGTGAGACGTGGATTAAAAACAATTCTCCTAGTGTCGGTCAGTTCTATTCTATTAATTACGACACAGAAAAACCTTATAATATTTATGGTGGTTTACAAGATAATGGCGTTTGGGTAGGTGCGCACAACGCAAGAGAAAACAGAGCATGGCATCAAAGAGGTCACTACCCATGGGAAACCATTATGGGTGGCGACGGTATGCAAGTTCAAATAGACGCGAGAAATAGTGACATCGTTTATACGGGATACCAGTTTGGTAACTATTATAGAATAAATCGCGATTCTAGAGAGCGCACGTACATACAACCTAAACATGAATTAGGAGAATCTCCATACCGTTTCAACTGGCAAACTCCTATTTTATTGAGTTCACATAACCAAGACATTCTTTATTTAGGTAGCAATAAATTACACCGTTCTATGAACAACGGTACAGACTGGACCGCTATCTCACCAGACCTTACTCAAGGTGGTAAAAAAGGAAACGTAGCTTATGGAACGTTAACGACTATTAGTGAATCTCCATTTGAGTTTGGATTAATCTATACAGGCTCAGATGACGGTTTAGTGCAACTTACTCAAGATAGCGGTGCAACCTGGAAAAGCATAAAAGGTAACTGGCCGGCAAACCTATGGGTAAGCCGTGTAGTTGCTTCTCAACACAAAAAAGAACGTGTTTATGTTACCTTAAACGGTTATCGATTTGATGATTTCACTACCTACGTTTTCATGAGTGATGATTATGGAACTACCTGGAAAAACATAGGCAACAACATTCCTACCTCTCCTGTAAACGTGATTATTGAGCACCCTAAAAGTAAGAACACTCTCTTTGTAGGAACAGATAACGGTAGTTACATCAGTACAGATCGTGGAGCAAATTGGGATATTCTAAATAACGGTATGCCGCCAGTTGCCGTTCACGATATGAAAATACAACCAGTTGCAAATGATCTATTGATCGGTACGCACGGTCGTTCTATTTATACTGCAAATCTAGATGCCCTTGCATTGATGGATAATGATAGTTTCGCTTTCGCGAAAATTGATAAAATCAGAGCCTCGTCTAGATATGGATCACAAGGATTTATGTGGAGCAAAGGACCAGAACCTGCTATAAAACTTTCTTACTACACTCCTATGGCTGGAAAAGTAAAAATAGAAGTACTCAACAAAGATGGAAAAACCATTTATGAAAATGCTAGTATGAGTACAAATGGTCTTAACTTTTACACTTATAATGGTACTGTAGGAGAATATGCTTTGAAAAGATTTGACAAAGAAAACAGACCAGTAAAAGCACAAAACGGAAAGTACTACCTGCCTAAAGGAACTTATACGGTTCAATTATCTGGTAACGGTGGAAGTGCTAGTCAGGAGTTAGTAGTGGAGTAAAGTATTTGCTTTTCTAAAATGACAAAGAAAGAGATCGATCACATTATTGAGAAGGAATCTGGAACTATTTTATTGGTCAAAGATTCAGATCAAACCTTTTTTGAGGTAATTCTTAATAATTGGGTCTCCCTACTTTCTGCCGTATATTTTTTAAGTCGAAAGAAACTTGACCATCTCATTTTAACTGAAAAAAGAATAATTGTAATCATTAGAAATAAAGTTCATAAAGAGTATTTCTTTTCTGATTTTGAAACCATAAATTATAACGGAAATAATTCAGTTATAGAAGTAATCGATCTCCATCAACAACTATCAATACCTTTAACAAAATTAAAGATAAGTTACGAAGAGTCTAATATTTTAAAACATCAACTATCAGAGTTTTTAATTCGTAAAAAAAAGATTTAGAATCACTCAGTTATCGAAATGTAAATTAATAAGTTATTTATGAAATATTACTTTCTATTACTTACCATTATATTGACCAGTTGCACAGAACAAAAGAAATCTGAACCACAAATATCATACATGAAAACAACCATACAGCTAGAAGCAGAGCAAATATCTATAGATCTTTCAAAACCACATGATATTAGTCTAGCGGTACAAAATAATGCTGGGGTTGGTGCGTGGTACATAGATCAACCTGTTATTAAACATGTAGAAGTAGATGGATATGTGGGTAATGTTAAATTGGGCGGCTCGACTAATTTTAATGACGTTAATTTTAATCCGCATAGTCATGGAACACATACGGAATGTATTGGGCACATTACAGAAGAGTTTCACAGCGTGAATAATGTACTAAATGAGACCTTCTTTAAAGCGCAGTTAATAAGTGTAACACCACAAGAAATAGATGGCGATCTAGTCATTAATGAATCGGTAACAACTCCTTTAGCTACTGGAATAAAGGCTGTCGTGTTGCGTACCATGCCTAATCCAGAAAGTAATAAGAGCAAGAATTATTCTAATAGCAATCCACCGTATGTAGATGCTGGATTAATGTTACGCTTTCGCGAAAGCGGAATCCAACACATTCTCATAGATTTACCTAGTGTGGATAAAGAAAAAGATAATGGTGCGTTGCTGGCGCATAAAGAATTTTGGAATTTTAATGGTGAGCAACGACTGGACGCTACTATTACCGAGTTGATTTATGTACCTGATGTGATAAAAGACGGCTTTTACATGCTAGATCTTCAAGTAGCACCTATAGAAAATGATGCTGCACCTTCTCGTCCTATTCTCTACGAGATATTGTAACTTTGATTTATGGAATTATTATTTTTTCTCGGACTGGCATTAGGAGCAGTCGCTTCATTTTTTATTTTTAAATTCTTTTTTAAAAATGGCAAAAAAGAGAACACTCGCGAGCAAAGTGTTGTTCTTATGGAGAAAATACGCTCGGTTTGTAAATTCATAACCGTAGAAGGGGATTTTTCTGAAATCTACCACTATCAAAATGTAAAGGATAAAATTGCCAACTTTCTATTAGGAAAGAAAAAAGCCATTATCTTAATTAATGCAAAGGCACACATAGGCTTTGACCTCACTAAAATAGAAATGGATAGTGATCCTGAGAAAAAAACGATCGTCCTAAAGAACTTTCCACAGCCGCAAATTTTGAGCATAGAAACCGATTTTAGTTACTATGATAAGTCAGAAGGATGGGCAAATTACTTTACTAGCGACGACCTTACTGAGGTAACACGCAACGCAAAGCAACACATTATTGATAAAGTACCAGAAAGTGGCCTTATGGAACAGGCTCGTAAAGAAGCTGTTCTTGCCATTAAAATGATGGAAGGGCTCGCAGCTACCATAGGATGGACTCTAGATTATAACGCTCTAGTTCTAGAGGAATCTGAAAAGATTAAAAAGCTAGATTCATAAAATGGAAATAGATCAACTAAGAGACTACTGTCTTTCTAAAAAAGGTGCTACAGAAGAGTTTCCATTTGACGAAGTGACCTTAGTTTTTAAGGTTATGAATAAGATGTTTTGTCTCGCTGGTCTCGAAAAATGGGAACGTGGAGAGAAAACTATAAATCTTAAATGCGACCCTGACAAAGCTATAGAGTTAAGAGAACAATATGATGGCACTGTAATAGGTGGTTTTCATTCTAATAAAAAACACTGAAATACCATATACACAGACCGTGATATGCCACGAGAAGAACTGCAACAATGGATAGATCACAGTTATGATCTAGTGGTCGCAAAACTGACTCGTAAAGACAAAGAACTTTTAAAAAACAGCTAATTGGATTCAAAACTCCACACCTTTTATAACGGGCGCATTGCTCAGTTTACAGACACTAGCAACCGTTTACAAAATCAATTGCGATTATCTAGCACCATACGGTTTCTAATATTTATAGGCGGTTGTGCTGCCGTTTATTTACTTTTTGATTATTGGCAATATGCATTATTAGCTGCATTTGTAATATTCGGTATTTTCTTATTTTTAGTTTCTAGACATGAGAATTTAAAACGCAAACGCGATTTTCAAATAGCGTTGAGAGATATTAATGGTAAGGAATTACAAATTCTAGATCGTGATTTTCATGGTTTTCCTGATGGTAAAGAATTTCTAACAGAAGACCACGAATATGGACGTGACATTGATTTATTCGGTGCAGGGTCTATATTTCAATACCTGAATAGAAGTGTTACTAAAGATGGTATTAAATCTCTTGCTCATAAACTGAACAGCAACGACATCTCTCAAATAGAGAAAAAGCAAGGTGCTGTAAAAGAACTAGCAAATAAAGTCGATTTTAGACAGGAATTCTGGGCAACAGCTACATTGCTTGATAATGAGCGCAATCCTAAATCGATGTTAGAATGGGTAAAAGGTTATGAATCTTTTGTCCCTAAGATATTCTCATGGTTGTGCTGGTTATGGCTAGCGTTAAGTATATCAACATTTGCCTTATACTTCTACGATCTAGTTACCGGTTATGTACCATCTGCTGTGTTTTTTGCAGGTTTAGGAATTACTGGTAAATACATTAAAAGAATCACTGCTTTTTCTGGTAACATAAGTAGTCTGGAATTATTTTTTAGTCAGTACAGTCAGTTAATACTAGCGATAGAAAATGAAAATTTTGAAAGTGAATTGCTAGTAGAATTGAAATCAAAAATTACAACTGATGGAGCGCCGGCTTCAGAACGTTTTTATGAACTAGCAAGATCCATAGGAAGACTGGACCAAAGAAATAACATGCTTTTTGGTGTTATGGCAAATGGTTTGGGACTTTGGGATTTAAAACAAGTACATACTATAGAAAACTGGCTGCAAGAAAATGCGAGTCATATAGAGAACTGGTTACAGGCCGCTGCAGAAATAGATGCGATGAGCTCGTTAGGTAACTTTGCTTACAACCATCCTGACTTTACCTATCCTAAAATAGTATCAGGTGATTTTCAATTAAAAGCAACAGAGGCACATCACCCTTTGTTAGATCCTAATAAGTCCATAGGTAACAATATAGACATATCCTCTGGTGAGTTCTTTATCATTACTGGTGCAAACATGGCAGGAAAAAGCACATTCTTGAGAACGGTATCTATGAAGATAGTACTCTCTAATGTAGGTTTACCAGTACGTGCTAAAGAAGCTACTTATAGCCCGATTAAGCTTATTACAAGTATGAGAACTAGTGATTCCTTAACTGATGATGAATCGTACTTCTTTAGTGAATTAAAACGTCTTAAATATATAGTTGATAAAATAGAAACCGATCGGTATTTTATTGTTCTTGATGAGATTCTTAAAGGGACGAACAGCCAGGATAAAGCTAACGGTTCTCGCAAGCTTATTGAGAAACTCTCTAGAAAACATGCGACAGGAATTATCGCTACACACGATTTAAGTCTTACTGAAGTTGCAAATGAGTACGATACGATCTCTAATTATTTCTTTGACGCAGACATCACTAATGACGAGCTCACCTTTGATTATAAATTTAAAGATGGTATCGCTACTAATATGAATGCGAGTTTCTTATTGAGAAAAATGGGAATTGTTGATGACTAAAATCTGAAATGCTCGTTTACCAAAATTTCCAAAATGGTTTTTGGCTATCTTTTGGCTTCATCTCCACTTCCTGTCTAGGGTACGAATTAATTTCTTCAAGGTTATAGTCTATTCCATCGTAGGTTTTCTGCCAGAGAAAATTATTAATTGCTATACGTTGATCAACAGAGTTGTTCCAAATGGTTTCAAAACCTACAGCTTGCAGCTCTTTAATAATCAACTGTCCAATTATAATAGCTTCTTGTTCGTTACTCTCTTTGCTGTAAAAACCTATATGTAACGTGCCGATGTTATCGATCACACCGGTAATATCTTGTTCATTATAAAAACAGTATCCTTTGAGCAAGTAGCCTAAATCAACTAGCTCATCCAAAAGCACACGACAGTCATAATCTCCTTCTTGCTTAGTAAAACCTGCATGATGTAAACTTACCACACCTAATTTTCTAAGAGAATTAAAGGCTTTTACTAGTTTCTGAAAATCTGTCGGCTTACTCCATTTTGAACTACTCTTTTCATGGAGCTTCATTTCATGAGAAATCTTAGCATTGAGCCACGTTGAATCTATAGTATGACCTTCATCAGTACATAAATCCCATACCCTTTCATAAATATCTTCATGACTATAAAATCCTATACTTATATCTTCCTGTATGTTTTCCAGAATTTGAGATTCTTGGCCTTCTTCCATCTAATTACTTTCTTAGTAAACTAATTTTATTGAAGATATCATAAATCACTATACCAGCACAAACGGATATATTTAAACTGTGTTTAGTGCCGTATTGATCTAGCTCTATAACTTCTTTACACGCATCTACTACTTCTTGCTGTACACCTTTTACTTCGTTACCTAGAAAGATGGCAACTTTATCACCTTTTGAAGGTGAGAAGTTGTAAAGATTTTGAGAGCGCTCTGCTTGTTCTATAGCACAAGTCGTATAACCTCGCTCATTAAGTTTGTTTACTATATCTACAGTATTCTCTACATATTCCCATTCTATAGTTTCTGTAGCTCCCAAGGCTGTTTTTCTAATGTCTTTATGCGGTGGTTGTGCAGTGATTCCACATAAATAGATTTTTTCAACTCGATAAGCATCTGCACTACGGAAAACAGAACCTATATTATTTAAGCTACGCACGTTATCTAAAACAATTATCAAAGGTGTTTTATCACTTTCTTTAAAACCTTCAGTAGTAAGGCGATCCAGTTCTTCGTTAAGTAGTTTTCTCATCATGTGTCAAAGGTAAGAAGTTGTCTTTTCTTTATAGAAACTTTATTTGCGTAAAGAGTTGTAATTATTCCGCTTTCGCGAAAGCGGAACACAAAAAAAGGATAGCCATAAAGCTATCCTTTTATATTATAAAAATGTTATGTAAGATTACAAGTTAACTGCAGGACAGTTACAACTCCATCTATCTTTTCTACATAAGAAATCGATACCTAAAGTAATCTGGTGAAAACCACCATTTGCAAACTGTACATCACCAAACTGGTAACTATAGTTATAACCGAATGTAAATTCTTTGTACTTTACACCAAGAATAGGAGAAAGAAGAGAAAGGTTTTGTTCTTGTACGCTAGTTCCATCTAAGAACTCAGCTCCATCAAAACTCTGACGATAAGAAAGTCCCATGTAAATTACACTAGTATCGTTAAGGTCATAATAAGCCTTTGCGTTGATATCCATAAACTGTTCTCCTGTACGGTCTGTACGTTGATATAATACAGATGGTTCCCACTGCCAGTCACTATTACGTGGAGCAAATAAATATCCTACTGTTGCAACATAACGACGCTGGTTAGTACTTTCAAAACCTTCTGAATAGATTTCACGGTTTTGGAAAAGTGCATTCTTTACAGTGAAGTGTGCATAAAATTCTTTGTAGAAGTATGACATACCTATATCTACATTAAAGTAAGAATCACTTCTAAGAACTCCTGTGATAATTGGGTCAAAGTCTGCAAGGTTAAAGTCTGACTCATCTAGTCTACTTTGTACTAGACCAGCACTCATACCGAAGGAAATTCTGTTTAAGTCTTCAAAACCACCACCTATCTGTAGGTGATAAGCGTAAGAAAGATAAGCACCAGTCTGTGAATGGTAACCGTTCTTATCATTAAATAATATTGCTCCTATACCACTATTCTCTCCTATACCTGTATTAAAACTTAACGTTTGTAAGTTAGGCGCATCTTCTTGATCAAACCATTGCTGTCTTACTGTACCTCTTACTTTACCACATGCTGCTGCTCCTGCCATAGAAGGGTGAAGTAAGTAATAGTTATCTGTTAGATAATCTAAATAAACTGGAACACCTTCTTGTGCGATGGCTAGCTGACCACTAAAAACGATAGCTAGTAAAATGAATAGTTTTTTCATGTTTAGTTTTGTGTAACTCTCTAACGTTATAAACGTTAAAAATGTTTTATACCTTGTTAGTTAATTGATTTTTCGAAAATGAAACAAATGAATTGTTTGGGCGCATTTTCTGAAAAACATCGTCTAAAAATCTAGGATTAGATGACAAGGTTTCAAATATATAAATTTTTGTTTTAGAACAAGGGTTTATAAGGATTATGTTGAACAACTAATGAAATAAAATCACAAATTTGTGATATAAACTTACAGAATTGGTAAAACAAAAACACTCATAAAATTAATCGATTGATTTATATGAAGCTTTACCTTCTTAAGCGCCTTATCTTTGTGTTAGATTAAAAATAGTTATGGAAAATCATCAAATTAAGGTTGTAAATACTAGTAATGAGTCGATTGTGAAATTTGAAAGCAATCATTTCTTAGTAAAAAACCATAGTTACGAGTTCAAAAATATAGATGACGCAAAGCCATCACCTCTAGCACAACAGCTTTTTTACCTTCCTTTTGTAAAAACTGTTTATATCGCACAGAATTTTATCGCAATAGAAAAATACGATATTGTAGAATGGGCAGATGTACAAACAGAGGTGGCAGAGCAAATTGAGACTTTTCTTAATAGTGATGCTACTCTAGTTACCACAGACCAAGAAAAGAAGAAAGTGCCAGTAACTGTTTATGCAGAGGCTACTCCTAATCCTAATGCAATGAAATTTGTTGCTAATAAAAAACTTACTGTAAATAGCAAAGAGTTTAAAAGCATTAATGATACTGAAGCGAATACAATAGCCAGAGATTTATACAAATTCCCTTTTATTAAAGAGCTTTATGTAGATGAAAACTATATCTCTATTCAAAAGCACGATGTCATTTCTTGGGACGAAGTAACTCACGAGGTGCGCTCTTTTATTAGAGAGTCGATAGAAAACGGTAATTCTATAGGTGAAACTAAGCATGAAAGTGCTGCTATTGTAAAAGAAAAAGGAGAGTCTACAGACCTACCTAAATTTGAAAACCTAGATGACATCTCTAAAAAGATAGTTGAAATTCTAGATGAATATATAAAACCAGCTGTCGCGAGTGATGGAGGTAATATAGTCTTTGAAGGTTATGAAGAAAGTAGTGGTGAGGTAAGAGTGATTTTACAAGGTGCATGTAGCGGCTGTCCATCATCTACCATGACTTTGCGCAATGGTATTGAGACTATGCTTAAAGATATGATACCAGGTAAAATAGATAGAGTAGTTGCACTAAATGGCTAAAAAGTGTATCTTTTATGATTAAATAATCATAAAAAATTACAACCATGGCAGTTTTAAAAGTAATCGAGGTATTAGCAAACAGTGACACTAGCTGGGAAGAAGCAACAAATAAAGCAGTTGAACACGCTGCAAAAAGTGTCAAGAACATAAGGTCTGTTTACGTAAACGAGCAAAGTGCTCAGGTAAAAGATGGTAAAGTATCTGAATACAGAGTGAATGTAAAAATCACTTTTGAGGTTAATTAATTTTAACCTGCTTTAAATTCTTTAAGGTAAAAAGGTTCAAAATAAGCGACATCTACGGTGTCGCTTTTTTTATACTTATCCATTGCTAGGTCGCATAATGTTAACGCTGTGGGATTAGAAGTGGTATAGGTATGTTGCTCTTCCTTTATAAGATCTTCGAACTTAGTAATACCTGTCCCGATGAATGTTACGGTTCCGCTTTCGCGAAAGCGAGAAAAACTTTCTTGATCTAATATAACAGCAGCAGGAGATTCTAGTTGCTCAGTACCATCAAATATCGCTGCATATACTTCCATCCTTCTTGCATCTAACATCGCGATAGAAATATTTGAACTGGTATTTTGTTTACTTAAAGACTCTAAGGTACTCACAGCCATCATAGGTATACCTAAGGCATAACACAATCCTTTTACAGTAGCAACTCCTATACGTAAACCGGTGTAAGAACCTGGACCTTCACTAACGGCAATACCATCTAGATCGTTTGCAGTGATATTATTGCGTGTTAAGATCTCATTTATGTAAATATGTAGTCGCTCTCCATGGCTATAACCATCACTATTATCTTCTAGTAGATCTAGACAGTGAACAATGCCATACTGATTATTAAAACCTCCATTATCTGACGCTAGCGCAACAGAACAATTAGTAGAGGTAGTTTCTACACATAAAATTAAAGCCATAGGGATAGATGTGCTAGTTTACTTATTCTTCTGTAGAGTATTCTCTAGAAGTATCGTTATTCTTTGAGTTTACCGCTTTACCTGATTTCAATGTCTTGGTAACTGTTCTATAAGGTCCAGTAATTACTTTATCACCTTTATCAAGACCAGAAAGTATAACGATATTTTTATCGTCTTGAATACCTGTTGTTACTACTCTTAATTTTGCCTTACCGTTAACTTCCAGATAAACACATTCAAATTTTTCATCGCTAGTAGAAACATCGTTTTTAGATGGAAATGCTTTTTCTACCGTATCATTTTTAATAACTATAGAACTAATAGGCACTGCGATTGCATCATTCTTTTCTCTAGTAATAATGTCTACCGTAGCGGTCATACCTGGTTTAAAAGGACTATAGTTCTCACTCTTACCTTCTACTAACTCTTTATAGCTGTCTGGCAAGATTCTAACTTTTACTTTAAAATTAGTCACCTGGTCTGCACTCAATGTACCTGTTGCGGTGTTTGCTATTTCTGTAACCTCACCTTTAAATTCTCTTTTAAGATAAGCGTCTACTTCTACTATAGCTTTGTCACCTACTTCTATCTTAACGATATCATTTTCATTTACATCTACCTCCACTTCCATTTGAGAAAGATCTGCAACGCGTAGTAATTCTGTACCGGCCATTTGTTGTGTACCTACTACTCTCTCACCTAACTCTACTGCTAGCAAAGAAATAGTACCTGTCATAGGTGCAAAAATGCTAGTACGTCCTAAATTATCTGTAGCTTCATTGACTGTTGCTCCAGCACTTTGAACTGAATAATAAGCAGAACGTTCTGCAGCTTTTGCTCTTTCATAAGATGCAGTACTTGTATCAAAATCTGATTGTGAAATCACTCCTTTTTCAAAAAGGGTAGAACTACGCTGGTAGTTAGCCTTAGCTTCGGCAAGAGTTGCTTTTGATTGCTCATAACCTGCTCTAGTATTTGCTAGACCAGCTCTAGACCTACTAACGTTAGACTGCAGTAAATCTGGATTTATCTTTGCAAGTAAATCTCCTTTTTTAACTGCCTGTCCTTCTCTTATAGGTAATTCGATAATCTCACCTGGCACTTCTGGCGATATACTCACCTCTACTTCTGGTGTTATTTTACCAGTAGCACTTACCGTTTCTATAATATTCATGGATTGCACATCCATAACCTCTACAGAAATACCTTTATCGCTAGAACCAGCAATCTTCTGGTAGCCAAAAAAGCCTATAGCTCCAATAGCTAGAAGTATTACTATAATTATTATCGCCTTTTTCATGGTTGGGTTTTAAAGTTTTAATTCTTCTGGAGCTATGCCGTTGAATAATTCCAATACTTTTAGCTTAAAGATATAATCGTATTTATTGCTTAACAAAGAACTTTGAGCATTAGTAAGTGCCGTCTGTGCCTGATTAAAGTCAAAGGCATTCATAAGACCTACATTGTAACGCTCTCTAGCATAATCAAATGCCTGCTCTCTCGCCTCTAATGCAGAGGAAGCACTTTCATAAGCTGCCTTAGAACCTTTGGCATCGTTATATGCTTGATAAATATTACGTTTTAGAGTCAGTTTAGTCTGGTCTTCTGTAAGTTTATTACTTTCTACATTAATCTTACTACGCGCAATATTATTGCTCACAGACCAACCATTAAAAATAGGTACACTAAGGCTTAGTCCATAAGAGATACCATCATTACGAGATAATTGATCAAAAAATGGATCTGGGTTACCTACCGTAGATGTGAAGTTAGGAGCTACAACACTCTGGTTAGTACCTTCTACAATACCTATCTGTCTAGTAGGTGCATTAGTATCTAAAAAAGAATTAAAATTACCCTGTCCAGACTCTCTCGTATTGTAATTAAAGAAAGCTGAAAGTCTAGGTAACACAGCTGCCTTTGCAATTTTATAATCTTGCTCTGCAAGTAACGTATTTTGTTCGGCTATTTTTACTTCAAATCTTTTTGAACGTGCATTTTCATAAATATCTGTCACCGCTTTATCCAGAACAAAACCATTAGGATCAGTTAAATTAGGGTCCTGCACATCAAAATTTGTAAAATCATCTAAGTTTAAAATTTGAGCTAAAGCGATTCTAGAATTAACGATATTGTTAGTAGCAGATATAATTTGCTGTTCTTCATTTGCATATGTAGCTGCTATCTCTAACAAATCACCACGTGGTAATGAACCGGCTTCTACTAGTTGAGAAGTGCGATCTATTTGAGCCTTAGTCAGTATATGTTGAGTTTCTAGTCTTTTTAAATTTTCTTTATTAAAAAGAACATTTAGATAAGAGTTTGCTACGTTAAGTAAGGTATTATCTTCTATTAACTCAGAATTATATTCTCTTGCTAGAATACTCATCTTTGCTCTTTGTAGTCTATAAACATTTGCCCAACCATCAAATAGTGTTACACCAGATGTAATTCCATAAGAGGAGTTACGTGTAGTTTGAGTTTGTAAAACTCCTGTTGTAATATTTTGAGTAAGACCTGTATTCCATGAATTACTAGCACTTGCATTAAGTGAAGGCAGGAAAGAACCTAAGGCGTCTTTCTTATCTAACTTTGCAACTTCCGTATTCAGGTCTGCTTGTTTTATATCTATATTATTCTCAATAGCGTACTGGACACATTCTTGTAGGGTCCAGACTTTTGTCGATTGCGCTTTCGCGAAAGCGAAACTTAAAAGAACAATACTGCAAATTATTAACTTCTTCATAATGTGATAATGTCTATATGTAGATTAAAAATGTAATTTGTTACAGAAAAAATAGGAGCCTCTAAAAATTAACGCCCAATTGGCGCTTTAAGAGGATTCCAAACTTTAATCTCATCTGATTCTGTAACGCCATTTTTAATTTCTACGTTGATTCCATCGCTTAAACCTAGTTCTATATCTCTTCTTTCAAATTCTTGATCACCAGTCTGAATTTCTATAAAAGGTTTTTTAGTTTTAGGATCGTATTGCACAAGCGCCTCTTTAACTGCTAGCACATCAGTTACTCTATCTAAGATAATACTTGCATTTGCGCTAAGACCTGCACGTATAAATGTAGAATCTTGCGCAACAGTTTTTAATGTTCCCTTAATTTCAAATTGAATAGCTCCATTTTCTGATAGCCCTTTAGGAGCAATGTAGTCTAAAACAGCATCAAATTTCTTATTATTATAAGCTCCTACTGTAATCTCTAATGGTAGTCCTTCTTTTATCTTCCCTACTTCACTCTCATCTACTTTACCTTCAAAAATCATTTTCTTAACATCTGCAATAACAGCTATAGAAGTACCGTCATTAAAGTTGTTTGCTTCTATTACTTGATTCCCTTCTTTTACTGGTACATCTAAGACCATACCTGAAACCGTTGCACGTACACTAGTATTGGCATATTCACCTAATCCAGAAGTAGTTCCTGTTCTAATAATGTCATAGTTTTGCAAAGAACTAGTTAAACTCACTTGTTCTTGTTTATAACGCTGTACTGCATTATTGTATGCATTTTGTGCTATATCAAAGTCATTTGCTGCGATTACTCCTTTATCAAATAACTCCTTTTGCCTATCATAAATAGCCTTTTGATTATCTCTAGCAAGTTGTGCAGTTTCAACAGCTGTACGCTGTCCGGCGATATTATTTTTTGCCGTAGTAAGAGAACTCACATTAGGAACTACTTTAATTTCTGCTATTAAATCACCAGCCTCTACATAATCACCTGCTTCTACATGTATTTTATCAATCACACCAGAAATATTAGGTTTAATATTCACCTCTTCTTTAGGGACTATACTACCTGTAGCAACTGTTTCTTTTAGAATAGTTTTCTTCTCAGCTTGCTCTGTCTTATACTCCATAGGATCTTCAAGATCTTTAGTATAGATATACCAGATACCTGCTGCTGCTGCAAGCAAGATTACTAATAATGTTATGACGGTTCCTGTACGTTTCATTTATGATTTATTAATGGATGATTCTTATTTATTCTGTTCTTAAAGCATCTACCGGTTTCATCGTGGTAGCTCGAGAGGCTGGGATAAAACCAGCGAGTAGTCCAGCTATACTTAATATGATTAAAGCAATAACTACTACTACAATATTTACTGAAGGGTTTGCAAAGTTTTCTACTGGACCATTATTATCTAAGAAATAATTCATAAACCAAATAAGCCCTGCCGAAAACGCAATACCTGCAAGCCCTGAAATTAATGTCAATACGATAGACTCTTGTAAAATTTGAGATTTAATAGCCCAAGGAGTAGCACCTAAAGCGCGACGTACACCTATTTCATTAGTACGTTCTTTAACTACAATAAGCATAATGTTAGAAATACCTATACCACCGGAAAGTAGAACCAATGCACCTACAAAATACCCTACGAAAGAGAGAATATCAAATAAGCCTGTGAATTTTGCAAACAGCTCTGCTCTATCAAAATTACCTATCGCACGTTTATCATCTGGATGGACACTACGTTGCTCTCTCATAACAGAGAGAACCTGCTCTTTAACATCTGTTATACTTACATTATCACGAGCTGTTATAGCCATCCATTGTACATTATCTGCAGTATTGAATGCTTTGGCAAATGACGTAAATGGTATAAAAATAGTATTAGCCTCTTCCTCACTATCTCCTTGCGTATTAGGATTTTCAAAAACACCTACTACCTTAAAATTTACTCCTTGTAATTTTATATATGTTCCTATAGGTTCTTCACCTATGTCATAAAGTGATTTTACTACATCAGTACCTATTACAGCACTTTTCATTTCTTTTTGAATATCAGAGTAATTGAGCCATCTGCCCTTTACAATATCCATATACTGTTGGTAAATGTATTCTGGATAATCACCGTTTACTTGAAAAGCTCCAGTTTTCTCATCACGAGTCACGTTGTTTGCACCTTGATAACCACCTAATTGTTGTCTCGGAGAAACATATTTAAGAGAAGGTATTTTTTCTTTTAGAACCTCTACATCAGAAAGTTTAAATTGAACTCTACGACCTTTGTTCATTCCTTTGTAAGGTATGGATGTACTTTGTCCCCACATGAACATAGAGTTAGTAGCACTATTTGCAAAATTTGCAGTAGCACCATTTCTCAATCCATTAGTTAATGCTAGTAATGCTACTAAAATAAATATACCCCAAAACACACCAAAAGCGGTAAGCAATGTTCTCAACTTATTAGCATTAAGTGCTTCTATTATTTCTATCCAGCGGTCTCTATTGAACATATTACTCGTCTCTTAAGGCTTCTATAGGTTTAATATTTGCTGCTCGTCTAGCAGGTATAAATCCAGCTAATGTACCTGCGACAATTAGTATAATAACTGTAGTTATAGAAGTAGTAAAATCTACTGTAGGGTTATTTATAAAATCAGTCTCTGCATATGGCGCGATCAACTGTAATAATCCTACACCAGCAAATAGACCTATTAAACCAGAAAGCGCGGTTATAAAAATAGACTCTTGCAAAATCATCCATACAATTTCACCAGGCAGCGCACCTAGAGCCTTACGTATTCCTATCTCTTTTGTTCTCTCTTTTACAACGATCAACATGATATTCCCTACACCTACTACACCTGCGATAATAGTACCTATACCTATGAACCAAAATACCATTCTTATCGTGTCTATTAAGCTATAAATTTTCTTAGCCTCTTCAAGAGTATCATCAACTCTTACCGCAATTCTATCATCTGGCGCAACACTGAATTTTGTTCTTA
This sequence comes from Nonlabens sp., assembly GCF_039941875.1. Classification (GTDB taxonomy): domain Bacteria; phylum Bacteroidota; class Bacteroidia; order Flavobacteriales; family Flavobacteriaceae; genus Nonlabens. The sequence goes on from NZ_JBDVDQ010000009.1 coordinate 188,444, forward strand.
AATCTTGATCTATGGATTTAGTCAGCGCAGCGCTTAAAGCCACAGCCTCATCAAAGTCATCACTCATCTTTATGGTATAAGCAATACGATTGATATTTTGACCTGCGTTAAAAACCTTTTGAGCTGTTGTCATAGGGATGAATAACCTAGATTCTTCTCGACTACCACCAGGATCTGTATAAACACCGACTACGGTAAAATTAATATTATTATTGAGTAGAATAATCTCTCCTATAGGATCCGTATCTGGAAAAAGATCTTCCTTCATTTGATATCCTAACACGGCAACTTTACGAGACTCATCCACATCGGACTGACTTAAGAATCGTCCTTGAGTTAAAGTTGCATTTTCAATAAATTGTTGATCTGGGAAGGCACCTTCTATACGGTAAGTCCCTTGCTTTTCTTTATAATTAACCTCTCCACCCCATGTATTATAAAGACTAGTCTTGTATTCTATTTGATCTTCATACTTACTATTAAGAGTCTCATAATCAGAATTAGTCATTTGCAACTGCCTACCAGGGTTAAGACCATTGTAACCTTTGGTAGTCGTACGCGTACTTACCTGTATGCGGTTAGTAGCGTCTCCCTCAAACTGAGCGCGAACACCATTTTCTATACCAGAAGAAAACCCTAAAAGAATAACGAGTATAAATATACCTGCTGCGACAGACAGACTGGTCAAAAAAGTACGCAGCTTATTTTTACTTATGGTTTCAAAAATTTCTTGCCATCTCTCAATATTAAACATGAGCAGATGCTTTAACCTGATTTACTAATCTATCGTCTATAATTCTCCCATCCTTAAGATTCACGACACGCTTAGTCATTTCGGCTATATCTGGTTCGTGAGTTACGATAAGAATAGTTCTACCTTCATCGTTGATACCTTGAATAAGTTCCATAACCTCATAAGAAGTTTTTGTATCTAGAGCTCCTGTAGGCTCATCGGCAAGTAAAACCTTAGGATCACTAGCGAGAGCACGTGCTATAGCAACACGTTGTTTCTGACCACCAGAAAGCTGGTTAGGCAAGTGATTTGCCCAGTCTGCAAGACCTACTTTTTCTAGATAGTGCATAGCTTTTTCATCACGTTCTTTACGACCTACTTTTTGATAATAAAGAGGCAACGCTACGTTATCAACTGCCGTTTTATAATTGATCAAATTAAAAGATTGAAAAATAAATCCTAAAAACTTGTTGCGATATTGTGCAGCAATCTTTTCATTTAGATTTTTTATAGGAGTATTATCCAGCAGGTAAGTACCTTGATCTGCCTCATCTAACATACCTAATATATTAAGAAGTGTAGATTTTCCAGATCCTGAAGATCCCATAATAGAAACTAATTCACCTTCTTTTACGGAAAAATCAATACCTTTTAAAACATGCAATGAGGTATTTCCTGTAACGTAAGACTTCTGCAGATTAGTAATTTCGATCATGGCTAGTGTTTATGAAACCTAATTAAAAGGCCTATTTCTAATAGACCCTAAAATTGCGCACTTGTTACACTAAAAATTATAATAAAATGTTAATATCTATAAATCGACATCTATTTGAAATCTCTATAGATAGTGACTTACAGATTATTACGAATCACTTTCCTTAGTCCCCTTTTGGGTATTTCTATAAATCATGTAAATAATCGCACCGACTAACAAGTATGGAAACACCATTAAGTAGGTAATTCCGTTGTTAAGTCCTTCGGCAGCTGCGGTATCTCCAGAGCTTTCTATAACGGCACGGCACATGGCGCATTGCGCTTTCGCGAAAGCGGGAAAACTAAAAACAATAACTAGAATAAATAACTTTTTCATAGTAAAATATTAGTAGTAAGGCTGCATGAAAACATACACTAAAACACCAGTAACAGCAACATATAACCAAATAGGAAATGTCCAACGAGCTATCTTTTTGTGTTTTTCAAACTTTTTATTCCATGCAAAGTACATCGTGTACAACACTAATGGTAAAATAATACCAGAAAGAACGATGTGAGTTAAAAGTATAAATAAATAAAGTGCTTTGAGCGGTGCTTCATCTGGATAAGGTACTGGGTCATTGCTTATTTTAGAAATCACGTAACTAACTAAAAACACAGCACTCAACAAAAAAGCTGTAGTCATTACCCACCTGTGCGCCGTCCTACTTTGCTTTTTAATAAGAATAAAACCTGTAGTTAATAATACAGCAGTCATACCATTAATAACAGCATGGAATAATGGTAATAAACCAGAATCTATACCCAAAAAGTTATAACGCTCTGGCATGAGCATTAAAAAAACTACTACTAGCGGTACTAGAATCGATATGATTATAATAATTGCCGGACCTCTTTTCTCTAACATGTCTTACTTATTTAAAAGTGTTTCTGCATCCTCAATTATCTCGTTTAATTGAGCAGGTATATCATTTTCCTGAACACCACTATAGTGATATATCCAGTTTTCATTATCCTTATCGATACGCACCTTACGAGAACGTATGTAACCGTCTCGATCTACTAATGCAAAATTACCGCTGTGTTCAAAACGTATCGCCTCGTCATCACTCTCACCTACATAAGCGTTAAACCCTTCACGACTTAGTTTATAAGTAGCTTCTTTATCTCCTACTAGAAATTGCCAGTGATCATTTGCATGATACTTAGCAGCATACTCTTTTAAAACAGCTGGTTGATCGTGATCTGGATCTATAGTTATGGAAACAGTTCTGAAATCTTCGTGACTAGAAAGTGCTTCACTAACCTTAGACATATTTATACTCATAGGTGTGCAGATGGTAGGACAGGTAGTAAAGAAGAAGTCAATTACATAGACTTTACCAAGAAGAGAGTCATTTGTAATCGTATCACCATCTTGGTTTACAAATTTAAAATCTGGAACCTTATTGAATTTTTTAAGAAACTTATCTCCCACAGGCACGCGATCTTCTGACCTGTTGCTATCTACTATCTTATCTTTATTCACATAATGAACCACGTTAGTAATAGCAAAATAACCGAAAATGATAATTATAATACCTAATCCAACGTAGTAAGGAGTATCGCTTTTCTTATCGCTCATCTTTCTGTATTTTTTGATCTCTATTTTTCTTAAATGCAAATCTATACTCTGCGAGCAAGACTCTCATATCATCCATCATTCTTTTATTAAGATTTGCGATAAGATATGTATCATAACCATAAACCATTCCTAGTTCAGGATCGTCATTGCGACCTCTCAAGGACATTTGTTTATCGATTATAAACGCATGCTCTGAAGACAGATCTTTATTAAGACTTAAGTCAGACTCAAAAGAATTAAATAACTTATTTATCGCGTTTTCACTACCTACTAAAAAATGCCAATCTTTGAGATCTGTACTTTCTTCCATTTGCAGTTTGATCTCTTCTATATCTTCCACCCCAGTTTCTGGAAGAATACTTATCATTTGAAATCCATCAAACTCATGGAAGTCCTTGTAAACCTTTTCATTTACGTTAGAAACATACCCTATTCTTTTATATGGGTCACTACCTAAGAAAGTAATAATAGAGACACTGTCTTTTAAATGAATAGGCTCGCCATCTAAATTCTTAAAACCATCTAGACCTGAAATCTTTTCTGTGACAATAGGCAAAGTTTTAAAATGATGTTCTCCATTTAAGAAAAACAAATAAGTAAGTAATGGTAAAGCAAACAGTATAACTAATACACTAATAATTGCAACTCTATTAGTTTGCTTAATCCCTTCGGCTTCAGGAAATTTAGACATAATTCTTATTTAAAAATGAGGTATAAAAAAGGACGGAAAAACCGTCCTTTTTTATATGTTTATTTAGTAGCCACTAGAAGTCAAAACTTACAGCTGCATTTTTATAAACTTGATAGATATACTCTCCTTCTACTAACAGAATAACCATTAAGTATATAATTAAGAAAACTGAAGTCCATACCACAGATCTTCTTAAGCCGCTCGTTTCATCTCTCATGTGCATGAAGTCCCATGTGATATAATAAGCTTTTACTAAAGTAAGAATTATAAATATCCAGTTTAATAATTTGAGACCTATAATTTTCCCATTTAAAAAATCTGGTTTAATGTAACCTAAAGCTACTTCTACAATCGTAATCAAAGAAAGGAATATTAATACACCCCAAATCTTTTGCGTATTAGACTTGAACTTTAAAGTCCCTCTAAAAATCGCTAATTTATGTCCGTCGTGTGCTGCGTGATCTGCCATTTGAATATCTTAAAAAATTAAACTAGGTAGAAGAATGTAAATACAAATACCCAAACTAAATCTACAAAGTGCCAGTAAAGACCTACTTTCTCTACCATTTCATAACTACGTCTTTTCTCATATGTTCCTAAAAGAACATTAAAGAAAATGATAATATTAAAAATTACACCAGAGAAAACGTGAAAACCGTGAAAACCAGTAATAAAGAAAAAGAAGTCTGCAAATAGAGGAGCACCGTATTCATTTTCAGTAAGGTTTGCACCTTCCACAACACCTACAGCGTCTTTATTTAATTTTATTAAAGCATCTTCTCTAGAAAGAACTAATTTCTCACTAGCACCAGTTTCTTCATTTACGATTAACTGTTGTGTTCTTATAGTAACATTAGGATTATCTACAAAACCTTTCTTAACCTCTTCAATAGTATAAGTAGCATTGTACTCACCAGAAGTAGTATACCAGATACCTTCGCTATTACCGTAAGTATCTACATCTCTAGGACCTACTTCAACAAACTCATTTAAAGCGACTCTTTCACCAGTTTTAACATCTAAGAACTGAAGTATTTTACCACCTTTAGTCTTTACTGCACCATACTCACCAGCGATAAAGTTTTTCCATTCCCAAGCCTGAGAGCCTACGAATATCAAACCTCCGATAATAGTAAGTAACATATAAAGAGATACTTTTTTCTTATTCATGTGGTGTCCTGCATCTACTGCAAGTACCATAGTAACAGAAGAACCGATAAGAATAAAGGTCATCAATGCCACATAGAACATAGGCGCATCAGTGCCATGTAAGAATGGGAAGTGATTGAACACCTCATCTGCGATAGGCCATTCTTCTATAAATTTAAATCTTGAGAAACCGTAGGCTGCAAGAAATCCTGTGAAGGTTAATGCATCCGATAGGATGAAAAACCACATCATCATTTTCCCGTAGCTGACGTTAAGCGGCTTAGACGCTCCACCCCATTTTTGACCTTCGGTACCAGTAGTAGCTACTGTTGTGTCCATAACTTTAGATTAGTTGTAATATATTGCAAAAATAGGTTAAAAAATATCTTTAGCAAAAACTAAAAACAGAAGAAGAAAAATCCATAGCACATCTACAAAGTGCCAGAAGATCGCTCCTAATTGAAAACCTAACATTTTTTCATTAGAATATTTTTTTGTCACAGCCTTAAACGTAATGACTGTTAGGGAGATAAGCCCTGCAACTATATGCGCTAGATGCGCCATTACCATGATGTAAATAAACGATCCAGCGACGCTACTTCCTTTTCCTGTAAAGAAAATTCCAGCATCGGTTAATGACCCAAAAGCCATAAATTGCATAATTACAAAGGTTGTCCCCAGTAAAAAAGTGATAAAAGTAAGAATAGCAGCACCAGATAAGTTATTACTTTTTAAACTTTTCTTTGCTAAAAATAAAGTTAGAGAACTCAGTAAGATAACTCCTGTGCTATAGAAAAACTCTGTAGGTAAATCTACATCTACCCAGTCTCTACGGCTGCTACTTATAATATAAGCACTAGTTAACCCTGCAAACATCATGGTAAGACTCATGATGGCAAACCACATCATCTGTTTCTTAGATCTCGCGATTTTTTCCTTAAAAGGTAATTCAGTTATATCAGTCATTTTTATCTAATAAATTTATCTACCACATAAATTATCTGAATAAGTGTGATGTAACTGACACTTACTAACATTAATTTTTTTGCAATAGCATTACTTCTCTCTTTATATAATTTAATCGCGTAGTATAAAAACCACCCTCCTAATAATCCAACTATCACGGCACTATATGGCGTCATATATAAATCTCCAGTAACACCAAAAACAGGCACTAAAGAAACCATAACTGTCCAGATAGTATATAATATAATTTGCACTGCTGTACCTTTATCTGCCGCACCAGTAGGAAGCATTTTAAACCCTCCGGCTTTATAGTCGTCTTCTAACATCCATCCTATCGCCCAAAAGTGAGGAAATTGCCAAAAAAACTGCAACATAAACAAAGTTCCTGGCTCTATACCAAAATCTCCACTAGCAGCAACCCAACCTAACATGTAAGGAATCGCTCCTGGAAAGGCACCTACAAACACACATAACGGAGTCCTAGTCTTTAACGGAGTATAAACCGCCGCATATAGCAAGATACTTAACGCGCCAAAAAATGCCGTAGCAAAATTGATAAGAAACAGCATATAAATACCGCTCAAAGCCATTACAATACCGTAAATCCAAGCATTTTTAACAGACACTCTACCGGTAGGTAACGGTCTGTTTTGGGTGCGCTTCATTAACGCATCTAGATCTTTTTCTATAATCTGATTAAAAACATTTGAAGAACCCACCAGAAAATAACCACCTATGCATAAAAGAACAAGGGTTTGCCATTCATATGTATTTGCAGCTAGAAAATATCCAGCTATAGATGAAAACACCACAACTATGGATAGTCTAGGCTTAGTAATCTCGATGTAATTTTTCAACATACTAGGAGATCGTTCTATGGCATTTACTTCTGTCAAAAAAGCTGTTTTTAAAGGAGTGCAAAGATACCTCACAACTACTTTGTTGCAAAGGTTTTAAAAAGCTTTCGGTCTAATTTATATTAATTGTACGATTAATTGATTTAAAATGAAATTTTATAGATGTTCCGCTTTCGCGAAAGCCAGACCTCAACAACATTTTTTAACAAAAAAAAGCTGCCTCTTTATAACAAGAAACAGCTTTTTATTATGGAAAACAATATTAATTATTGAATCATGATCTTTTCAGTAAACACATTATCGTCACCTTCTACCTGAAGAATATACCATCCAGAACGTACACTAGACATGTTAGAAAGACTTAATGTTTGCTGATTTACATCTAGTTCTTCTTTCAAAATCTCTTGTCCTAGAGAGTTAAATAAACGAGCCGTCCATTTTTCTGAAACTACATTACCAGTATTTATATGAATCACATCACCTGTTACCGGATTAGGATATACAGAGACTGCAAGATCTGTAACAGACTCATTTGATAATGTCACATTCTCAAAAAATATTTCAAAACGCTCTTCCATCTCTGCAGGATCTACTACAAAATCGATAGCATTATTTACACCATAATTAAGAGCCGTTACTGTACCTGTAACATTATCTCTGATAAATGCATTTACACCAGGTACCGCTTCCATCTTAATTGCTAGGGTATAATTAGCACTCATGTAATTAGTAATACGTAAAGGAATCACATCTGCATTAACAGGTAATGGTCTTGATTCTATTGCAAGATTAGCAGAGTTACTTACTATAGATAATGTCTCGTCTAGATTACTAAACTTCACCGCATCACGCTCATCAATTGCAAGGTTTTCTGTATCAGAAAATCTTACTAAAACACCGTCTTGGGCAGTTAAATTATTTACATATCTACTAGTTTCATAAAGATTAACAGTTAACATATTATCTAAAACAGGTGCAGAAAATATTCCAGCATCCATTAAAGAAACTTTATCATCGATGTGAAAATCTATAGTCCCAGGAGTAAGAGCCTCTATAAAGAAAGACTGTCCTGGCTCTACAATATTACTAGCAAGAGACGCTCCTGTTGCACTACCACTAGGTAATGTAATAGTAGTATACGCTCCTCTAGTACCTAAAGTTGGATCCCAGTAGTAAGCAAACCCTATTGCTGTGTCAGAAGTTGCCAGACCTAAATCTACCTTAGACTGGTATGGATTACCTACTAGATTAAATCCTGTAGTAAGAGGTAAAGAAATATCATCTTGCTCTAAAATCCCTCGAGTTCTAAGAGTAGTAGTCATACCTTGTCCAGAACTATTATTATTAAGATCTAGATTACGATCTCCTCTTACTAGAACCCTATAAGCTTTACCTATACTGTGTAATGTAGTTTTAGTATTAGTAACTGCATTCCAGCTACCACCAGTATATTCAAATGCACTAGGATTACCAGTTGTAGTGAAATCTAATCCAGTAGCAGCATCTGCAGGACCACCTACATCACTTAACGTACCTAATATACCTGTTATCTGCATACCATATCCTACAGGTGTATTACCACCTTCTTGCCATGTATTAAATAAAGACTCTCCAGACACTGAAGATGTTAAAAATCTAAACGCTCGATTTCCAGAAATGTAACGCTCAACTTCTATCCCGTTTAAAGGGTTAGGGTTAAAATTACCATCACCTACTACCTGCGCCGTTTGTACAGAATTACTTTTAAAAATCACCTGCTCTAGTACGTCTCCAGTAGTCGACACATCATTACCAGCAAGATCTATTTCTCCACCTATATTAAGAACAGTCTGCCCACTTACAGCACTTAACCATAATATTTGATTTCTATCACTGGCAGTTCTATAATTAGTTAAAGATACCTCAAAGGCAGTAGCAGTAGATCTCAAGACAGCATCTACCATATCATTACGATCTCCATGTACCAAATATCCACTACCCATAACAGCAGCATTATCACCTAGAACAATGTTTCTACCCACGTATACATCAGATGAAACATTAAGAGTACCATTATCATTTATCGTTAGATCTTTACAAAGAAAACCACTTATCCCAGCAGAACTACCTGCTTCTACAATTACAACATCCTGCATAGAAGATGGTCTACCACCGTCTGCACCAGTAGGATCATTAACCCATCCCATGATATCGTTTCTATAAACATAATTACCTACCTCATCATCAGTAATAGTTCCTGTGGCACTATTGTAATTTAAATCCACCACATAAGAAGCGTCTGGCACTATACTTAAAACAATGGTTTCATGATGTTCAAAAACTTCATCTCCTTTAATACCTACATTTAACAATGCAACACCATCTGCATCGGTAGTAATTGTACCTGTAAGATTAGTTACAATATCCTCTCCAGGAATAGTATTTGCCGTTCCTGAGACAGAATAATTAATAGTAGTAACACCCATATTAGTATTTACAAATCTATAAACTAAAGTACCACCATCAGTTGCATTATCACCTTCTAGAGCACTAGCTGTAACCATCTCCACTCGCACGCCGCTAGGCAATGGTGTAGTATACTCCTGTATAGGAGAATCTGTTACTCGTTCTGATGGCAAAGCAGATACTTTTCTAGCCACCCATCTTACCGTTCCATAATATGGAGGTACCGTTCCAGAGTACGTACCTAAACCATCAGTAGAACTAAGTGGCAACACTTCTGGCGTCGCACGTATACCTGTAGGTACAGTCAGTGGATCACAACCAGCGCCTAAACAGTAAAAGATGCCCGACCTAGCACTATCGTAGGTAGGATCTGTATCACTTACGAGATCAATTGAAATGTTAACATTATCTGCTCCAGAAGGTAGCATTGGTGCCATAACGGCATTAGACCATACTTGTGCGTTCCCTATTGCACAAGAGGTCATGACCATCAAGATGATGGCCTTTAGAATTCCCCTATTCATAATTCTTAAAATTAATTCAGGGCAAATAACTCATTTACATATCAATCGTGAAAGCGTTTTAAGAAAACAATAAAATCTTTTCGTCGAGGAGATTATAAAGTCCGTTTAACGAATTATATTATCATATTTTAGAATTAATAATATAAAAATCAATGCTATAATTAACAATAATGGAATTTTATAAGTCTCGCTTTCGCGAAATCGGAATTTCAATAATCAGAGAAATAGAAATAGAAATAAAAAAAGAGACCCTTCAATGAGAGTCTCTTTTAAATATAACTGAATTTTACAACTATTTTTTCTTAATTAATTTTGCCGTTCCTAATCCAATCGCCGCCACAACAGCAACAACCAGACCTGGAATAGGTGCTGTATCTTCAATATCATCATCAAAACCTGGCTGAGCATAGGATACTGAAATCACCAACAACATTAAAATCAATAGTACATATTTCTTATTTCTCATAAATTTAATTTTAAATTAAAACACGCAATTCTTATTCAATTACAATTTTTTCGGAAACGGTATTTTTCCCATCATTTAAATTAAGGATATAAACCCCTCTATTTAAATTAGACAATTTATCCATGACAATAACACCGTTAGAAGCGATTTCAACTTCTTTTTCTATCACTTGTTGACCTACCGTATTAAATAAAGTAACATTACACTTTCCAACCATGGTGTTACCTACATTAATATTAAGTAGGCCCGCACGTACAGGGTTAGGATAAATCAATAACTCATTTCCTACTATTAAGTCTTCATTACCTAGTGTAACTGGTGTAAAAACCAGATCAAATCTACCTGCAGCCGTTGTTTCTGGAATATTAGGATCTACCTGAAACGTAATTTGTGAAGAACTACCTTGATTAAGCAGCGTCATATTTGCACTATAATTATCTCTTAATGAGATCTCCATACCTGGAATAACTGGCACTGAAAGATCTAACGAATAATTTGAAAAAGTATAATTTGCTACATTTAAATTAATTACATGATTACTTAACGGCATTGAGCGCGTTTCAATAGCTAACAACTCTCCAGAACTATGCTTTACAGAAATACTCTCATCTAGATTAGAAATCTTTACAGCATCTCTTCCATCTACTGCATCATTTTCTCCGTCACCTAATCTTATAATTAATCCATCTTGAGCAGTTAATCCTGTAGCAAATCTATTTGATTCATATAATTTTACTCTGATGTCACTAACCACATTAGAAGATCTAAAAATATTATTTGCAGTACATCGAGAAACTTTATCATCTAGCTCAAAAAACACATTACCACCTATAACTGAATTCAGAAAAAATGCAGCCCCTGGCTCTATAATATTTGTAGCATCACCCACAGTACCCAAAACCTCTAATTCCCCAGGTGCTATACCAGCATCAGGAATTAATATGGTACTATAAGCACCTCTTGTTCCTTGCAATGGATCCCAATAATACATCGCATCAATACCTGCAGTTCTTGCAACAAATGCCATATCTACACTTGCTTGGTATGGATTTGCTACTAAATTATACCCTGTAGCAAGTGATTGAGTAAAATCAGCTTGTTGCAATCCAGATGCTGGACCGCAAATTCTCAATACTGTTTCTACAGGCATAGGATCGTTAACAGAAATATCTACATTTCTATCTCCTCTCACTATTAATCTATACCCTTTACCTATACTGTGCAACTCTGTTTTAGTGTTATCAATACTACCCCAACCTTGTGACGGATCATAATCAAACATAGAGAAATTACCTGTAGAGGTCGGATCAAATCCAGTAACTCCATCTGCAGCTGTATTAGGCGTTCCTGCCACACCAGTAATATGAGTACCGTAACCCACTGGTGAAGCACCATTTTCTTGCCAACTTTCAAAAACAGACGGTCCCGCAAGAGGACCTGCAAGAAATCTAAAAGCTCGTTGACCTGATATATAACGCTCTACACAAACATTAATTTGTGAGTCAATAGTACCTCCTGTACCAACAATAGACCCTGTAGCATTCACATCACTAGAAAATGTTATGTTAGATGTAGAAAAAGCTGGATCTAAAGACTTAACAATACCACCACCTGCTAGATCTAAAACACCAGAAATAACAAAAGGCTCATCACCGGTAGCACCGTTGACTCCTACAGAAGGCGCACCTATAGAAGCCCCTAAAGGATTTTCAATGCGCAAATTATTTACTCCTTGAGAAAACTGATCGTAACGAATTTCTGAAACAGCACCACTAGGTAACAAAACAATAGTTCCTTCTCCATCAACCGTTCCTTCCACCTCTAGATTTCCACTTATATTGATACCAAAGTCACTCTGTAATTCTGCATTACTACTTATAACTAAATCTTTGGTCGTTATTTCTGAACTTAAAACAGCAACACCTGCAGCTACAGTAACCACGTCGTTAACACTCGATGGAGGATTATTGAAATCACCCTCTGGATGGTCTACCCATACACCAGACATACATGTGTAGTCATAAGGACCAACACTGTAGGTCATGAAAGAGATTAGGTTAGAATAATCACTTAAAATACCAGAAGCACAACTAGCGGTTATATAAGAATCGTAGGTAGTTTCTGCAGCTAGACTACCAGCAGCGAGTGCAACAAAAGTATCACTAGTACTACCTGAAACAACAGGAGAATCTACATCTGGATCATCGCCAGTAGTATAAATTTCATATTGATAGCTCGTAGCACCAGGAACGGCATTCCAATTCAAATTTACCGCATCGCTTGTCATATTAGTCACAGCAGTTTGCACTGGAGCATCTGTAGCCAGAGATGTCTCAAATTTAAAATTAAAATCTTGAATCGCACCTGCTGATAATGCTCTACCTCCAGCATATGAATCTGTAGAGGTTCCTAAATTAGTAACAACAGAAGCAACACCATTAACAACAACAGTATATTTAGAATTAGGCTCTAACCTAACTGGTGTGGAGAAAACAGCTTTTAACTCTGTACTTAAAACCACAATTAAGCTAGTATTTGAAGCCAGTAAAGGACCATTAATACCTTCACCTTCTCTAACCTGTATGGATAGCCCAACACCAGCTACCAATAAATCTATATCAAAAGCTGCTGAATTTAAATAGGAAACTTTAGTTGGGTGAGAAGTAAAGGACTGTCCTACCCTATCTAACAAGCCCACATCTATTGAAAGAGAATTAGAACCAGTTGGAGGGTTTGCAATATCTACTTGAGCACATTGTGAGAAGACTTGGATTGAATTAACCATGAAAATAGCTATCAACATGATATGAGTAAATTTCTTCATAATTTTTAGTTTTAAAGTATTTATGTAATTTATCTCAGGGGTACTATAAAACTAAGAAAATAAGTAACCTTATGAATATTAAATAATATATCAATATTAATTAATATAGATCATCAGCTTATTTAATCGATTAAAAGTTGTTTTGCTAAATTTTATTTTAAGATTAACGGCATTTAATCATGATTAATTACCAAATGATAAACAAAAAAAGGGAGCAGTTATAAACCGCTCCCTTTTCCACTTTATAAATAATTAAAAGACTACCCTACCACAAAATTCACAATCTTACCTGGTACAATAATCGTTTTACGTATTTGTTTACCTTCTAATTGTTCTTGTACTTTCTCATTTGCAAGAACCATTTTCTCCAACTCATCTTTTGAAACATCTACTGGTAAGTCCAGTGTAAATTTCATTTTACCATTAAATGATATCGGATAGGTTTTGCTACTTTCTACTAAGTGTTTTTCATCAAACACCGGGAAAGGCGCTTCACTTATAGATTCCTTATGACCTAATAGCGACCATAATTCCTCTGCAATGTGTGGTGCATATGGTGATATAAGAACAGCAAGTGGTTCTAAAACCTCACGACTGCTACATTTTTGTTGCGTTAACTCATTTACGGCAATCATAAAACTACTCACACTCGTATTAAATGAGAAGCTCTCTATGTCATCTTGCACCTTTTTAATAGTCTTGTGCAAGGTTTTCATACTGTCTGGAGACGCTTTTTCTTCACTTACTGAAAAACCAGCATCGTTATGATAGAGTTTCCACAGCTTTTTCATAAAACCATAAACTCCTGTAATTCCAGCCGTATTCCATGGTTTTGCCTGTTCTAGCGGACCTAAAAACATTTCGTATAAACGCAAAGTATCTGCTCCGTACTGATCACAGATATTATCTGGATTCACAACGTTAAACTTAGACTTAGACATTTTTTCAACTTCACGTAGAGTATCGATTTTATCACTTCTAGTTAAAGTATTGTCATTAAAATAATAAGCATTCTGTGTCCATCTAAATCTTTCAGAAACAGGTATGTCCGAAAGGTTTACAGTGTTATCTAAATTGACATACTCAACTGGCAAATGTGATGATCGGAAATTTTTAAATATTAAAATTATATCATCTGGCACCTTATTAAATTTTCGATATGAATCTGTTGTTTCAATAATATGATCTATCAGTATTTGAGGTAACCCTGTAATAAACCCTTCTTCAGGTAGTGTTTTAGCATAAGAAGAATTAATAATTATTTGACAAACCAACTGCTTAAATTGTCCTTCTTGATTTTTGTAGCCTATATCTAAGTAATTCACAAAAGCACTTTCACCCAAAATCATCCCTTGATTGATCATCTTTTGGAACGGTTCTTCTACCGTGACTTTACCTAGATCATGTAACAACTTAACCCAAAATCTACTGTACAACAAGTGACCAGTCGCGTGCTCGCTACCACCTATATATAGATCTACGTTATTCCAATATTCTTGTGCTTCTTTTGAGAACATTTCGTTTTCATTAGTAGCATCCATGTATCTGAACATGTACCAAGAACTACCTGCCCAGCCTGGCATGGTGTTCAATTCTAGCGGATACACACAATCGCGGTCGTCATCGTTAGAAACCACTTTATTTTCTTGAGTACACCAGCTCCATGTGGTCGCACGACCTAATGGTGGTGCACCATCTTCGGTAGGTAAATATTCATCTACTTCTGGTAATGCGATAGGCAAGTATTTGTTATCTATCATTTGTGGTAAACCATCCTTATAATATACTGGGAAAGGCTCACCCCAATAACGCTGTCTAGAAAATACCGCATCACGCAATCTGTAATTGGTTTTCCCTTTTCCAGATCCTATTTCTTCAAGTTTTTGAATTGCTGTGTACATCGCTTGCTTGTAGCTCATTCCATTTAAGAAATCACTATTACAAAGCGGTGTTTTATCCTTAGCTCCATAAGCCTCTTCAGATATATCCACACCATCAAAAATGTTTTTGATAGCAGGCATTCCTTCCTGACCTGCAAAGTAGTTGGCAAATGCATAATCACGCTCATCACCACATGGCACTGCCATTACAGCACCAGTACCATAACCAGCCAACACATAATCACCGATCCATACCGGCACCTGCTCACCACTTAATGGATGTGTAGCATAAGCTCCTGTGAACACACCAGAAATAGTCTTCACATCGGCCATACGTTCTCTTTCTGATCTTGCAGCTGTTGCTTTTTTATAAGCCTCTACCGCGTCTTTTTGTGCCGCAGTAGTAATTTGATCTACTAGCTCATGTTCTGGAGCAAGAGTCATAAATGTTACTCCATAAATAGTATCTGGTCGTGTGGTGAAAACATCTATTTTATGCTCGCCTAATTGAAAAGAAACCATCGCACCTACCGATTTCCCGATCCAGTTGCGTTGAATTTCTTTGATAGATTCTGCCCAGTCTAATCCATCTAAACCTGTTAATAATCGCTCTGCAAACGCGCTAATTCTCATCATCCATTGACGCATTTTCTTGCGCACTACAGGATGTCCACCACGTTCTGAAACTCCATTTACAATCTCATCATTTGCAAGTACGGTTCCTAATCCAGGACACCAGTTCACCTCCGTATTTGCAAGAAAAGTTAATCTGTAATCTAATAAAATCTCTTGTTGCTCTTTATCGGTAAACGCGTTCCACTCTGCAGCGGTGAACTGTCTCAGATCTTCTTCTGTGGCAGCGTTGATGTTGTTTGTTCCGCTTTCGCGAAAGCGAGATTCTAACAAACTAATAGGTTGTGCTTTATCTGCATCATTATCATACCAGCTATTAAAAAGCATGATGAAAATTTCTTGCGTATACTTATAGTAATCTGGTGAAGAAGTTCTTACCTCTCGATCCCAATCAAAACTAAAACCGATGCGATCCATCTGATTGCGGTAACCAGCGATCTTGTTTCCAGATTTATCTGTTCCACCTTCTATGTTAGTTTTAGTAGTCTCTGCAGGATGCTGACCAGTTTGTATCGCATACTGCTCTGCAGGTAGTCCAAAACTATCGTAACCCATAGGGTGCAATACATTAAAACCAGCGTGACGCTTATATCTAGAGACTATATCACTAGCTATATAACCCAGCGGATGCCCAACATGCAACCCAGCACCACTAGGATATGGAAACATATCGAGTGCGTAGAATTTAGGTTTATCTGATGTATTGCTGGCTTTAAAGGTCTTGTTTTCTGCCCAATGTTTTTGCCATTTTGCTTCTATTGCTTTGTGATCGTAGAGTAACATAGTTTCTTCTTCTAAGTAGCAAAAATACTAAAGCGTTTGTGAATTGTAGTATTAAATAAGTTTTGAGATAGAAAATGGTTTTTAAGCACCATATCCATCCCATTTTATCAATAATAAAAGACTAAAAAACGAGTTATACCGTTTGTGAGATAAAATAACTATCTGGAAATCGTTCTAGGTGTGTTACTTTGTTATTTTTGTAAATCAATTCTAGTCGTTGTAAAATTTATGTCATCACAGTCCAGTTATCAGAAACGTCGTTTATTCAGCTCTTATTTTTGGGTGGTAATCAGTTTGTTTCTAGTTTTATTCATGCTAGGTTTACAAGGTTTTTTCTTGCTTAACAGCCAGAAACTAGCCGATTATTTCCGTGAGCAGGTGCCAATGTCTATCTATTTTAAAGATACAGCTAAGGATGTGGACATGCGACAACTAGAAAAGACATTACAAATGGCAGACTATACCAAGAATGCAGTTTTTGTAAGCAGTGAAGAAGGTGCACAACGTACCAAAGAAGATCTAGGAGAAGATTTTATTGCCAAATTAGACGGTTTTAACCCTATACCCAACTCTATCGACGTGCGACTCAATGCAAATTTTGTTACCGCAACCGAGATACAACAAATCGCAGACGATCTTGCAGCAAAAGAATATGTGCAAGAAGTAAGCTATGATAAACCACTGGTTTCTCTACTTAATAAAAATGTAAAACGCATCTCTTTCTGGATGCTTATCGTGTCTGGAATTTTTGTGTTGATTGCATTTTTATTAATCAACAGTTCTATAAGATTGAGCGTTTATGCGAAACGTTTTACTATAAAAACCATGCAAATGGTAGGCGCTACCAAAGGTTTTATACGCAGACCATTTATCATGACTAGCATAAAATTAGGACTAATCGCTGCCATACTAGCTCTAGGTTTACTAGCCGTAGTGGTATATTATGCCGACGGTTTTGTGCCAGAATTAGAAATACTTGAAAATTATGAAATGCTGACTATCCTATTTGTTGGTGTTTTAGTTTTTGGAATATTAATAAGTTTGATCAGTACATTTTTTGCAACAACTCGCTATTTGAATTTAAAAACAGATCAGTTGTATTACTAGCAAGGGAAACCTTTCCCTAGCCCTAAAGGGAAGGTTTCTATAAGGAAAGATTTAAAGTAAAGTTTTCTCAAGCTCTAGGGCTGGATATTGAAAACAAAAAAATATTACAATGAAAAAAGGAACAATAAAAGAAAGTAGAGATAAAGCCAAAGGTACGTTTCAACCTCCTGAAGATAGAGTAATAGAAGAAAATATCAAGCCTAATTTTGAATTTGTCTTTAAGAAGAAAAATTATCTATGGATGGTTATAGGACTAGTAGTTATTGCTGCTGGATTTACCCTTATGGCCGGCGGTGGTAGTGAAGATCCTGCTGTTTTTAATGAAGATATTTTTTCATGGAGACGCATTAGACTAGCACCTATGATGGTTCTTGCAGGTTTTGGGATCGAGATGTATGCTATTCTTTTAAATCCAGATAAAAAGTAAATGGAGACTATAGACGCATTTGTTTTAGGAGTTATTCAAGGAATGACAGAGTTTTTACCTGTTTCTTCTAGTGGACACATAGAATTAGGGAAAGCTGTTTTAGGAACCGATATAGCAAACAAAGAGGAGAATTTACTTTTTACAGTGGTGGTCCATTTTGCTACTGCGCTAAGTACCATTATCGTTTTCAGAAAAGATATTATGGAATTACTTAAAGGTATTTTTGCTTTTAAGTGGAATGAAGAGACACAATTTGCTTCTAAAATTGTTCTTTCCATGATACCTGCTGTTATTGTAGGTTTATTATTTGAGAAACAACTGGAAGAACTTTTTGAAGGCAAAATAATACTCGTAGGTTTCATGTTAATCATAACCGGTTTACTGTTATTTCTAGCAGGTCGCGCAAAGAAAACGGAGAAAGGAGTAAGCTGGAAAGATGCCTTAATTATAGGAGCATCACAAGCCATAGCTATGTTACCAGGTATTTCTAGAAGTGGCGCAACTATTTCAACATCTGTATTATTAGGTAATGACAGAGCAAAAGCCGCTCGATTTTCATTCTTAATGGTTGTCCCATTGATTTTTGGTAAAATTGCAAAGGATTTATTAGACGTAATAAAAGGAGATACCGTTATAGAAAACGTTTCTACCACTCCATTAGTCGTTGGCTTTTTTGCAGCATTTATAGTTGGTTTACTAGCCTGCACCTGGATGATATCCTTAGTACGTAAAGCAAAACTTCATTACTTTTCTTACTACTGTTTTGCAGTAGGTATAGTAGCCATTATTGCTGGTGTAGTTAACACTTAAATAATCTAGCTCAGAATAAATAATTACTTTTAGCATACTAAAAATTAGAAATGCAAAAGTTACTTATAGCTCTCTTATTATTCACAAGCACTATTAGCATGGCACAACAAACAACCGTTAAAGGCGCTTTTTTAGAAAAATGGAATAACTCACGCGATTATCTTATCGCTGTTGCTGAGGCGATGCCAGAAGAGTTTTATGACTATAAACCTACAGCACGACAAAAGTCTTTTAAAGAACAACTGGTCCACATACAAGGGAACATTAACTGGATAGACAGTTCCCATTTCTCAAGTCAAGAAGTAAAAACCGAGTCTCAGGATTACTACAGCTTTAATAAAAAGCAAATCATTGAGTTATTACAGCATACTTTTAATAAAGCATACAACAGCATAGAAGCGACACCAGAGAAGAGTTTAAAGGACGTAGTAAAATTCTTTGCTGGTCCTAAATCAAAGTTACAGCTCATGAATTTACTCCAGGACCATGTAACACATCACCGTGGTCAGTTACTGGTTTACCTTAATCTTAAAGACATCACACCACCTAATTTTAGTGGCTGGTAGATTCTCAAATGACCGCATAAAAAAATGGCTTCTATTTCTAGAAGCCATTTTTAGTTATTATTAGTTGATGTTTAGTCCGCTTTCGCGAAAGCGGAACACCTATCTATCTTACTCTATTATTCAAAGTCTGCATCTTTAACCGTATTCACAGTTATCTTTTCAACTTTAAAAGCAAGGTTTTGCCCCATCATTTGTTGCGTTATAGTCATTGGGAACTTAACACCGCTAGTCTCTTTATAGTCTGAATATTTAATCATAACAGCTACTTTCTGACCTTGTGCTTCTTGAGTAGTTTCTTCAGCTACTTTTAAACCTGTATTTACATCATAAAAAGCCTTCTTATTATCAGACCACTTGATTACATAAACTTGGTTATCACCCATCATTTCAGCACCTGCAAGAGTTGCTTTATCTGCAGAATAAAGTTCTGGAATAAACATAGCCTCCACTTGTGCTAGTTCTAAATCTGCACCAGATAACTCCTGACTACCGCCCATACCACTTACACTTGCCTTGTTGTTTGCAACAACCTGACGCATCATAGTATTACCAGCCATTTTAAGAGTTTTTACTAGCTTATCATTTTTTGCAGCTTTCATATCTAATATAAGATCACCTTGAGGTGTTGTATAAATAGCAAAGTAAGAAGTAGAATTTACTGCAGTT
Organism: Nonlabens sp.; assembly: GCF_039941875.1. Taxonomy (GTDB): domain Bacteria; phylum Bacteroidota; class Bacteroidia; order Flavobacteriales; family Flavobacteriaceae; genus Nonlabens. The sequence continues at coordinate 208,309 of NZ_JBDVDQ010000009.1, forward strand.
ACAGCATCTTTACCACCTATAGCTTTTACATAACTATCTACTACCGTCTGAGCAGTTAAACCAGCAGGAATTTCTATAGTAGAAGGACGCTCTGTCTCGTTTGCATCTTTGTCATAAAATTTAACTGGTACTGTTTTACCATTTAATTTCATTTTTTCAAGAGGCTCAAGGATATCAGCAGCCTTACCTACTAATACGATACGCAAGTTATCTGGACTTAAGTACTTGTTTGCAACGCGTTTAACGTCTTCTTTAGTTACTTTATCAATGTTAGAAATAAAGTTCTTGTAAAAATCTTTATCAAGATTATTCTTCTCAATATTAATAGAACGACTTGCAACCACAGACTTATCTTCTGACTGCATGATAAAGTTACCTAAGAACTTTGCCTTTGCAGTAGAAAGCATTTCATCTTCTACATACTCATCTCTAATTCTGTTCAATTCTTTGAAAGTTTCTACTAGAGCACTATCCGTAACCTCGTTACGAACCTTTGCAGTTGCGCTAAAAGTCCCTTTATAATTTCTACCTGTACCTATATTAGAACGTGCTCCATATGTATAACCATTTGCCTCACGTAAGTTCATATTAAGGTAAGAACCGAAAGAACCACCAAATACATAGTTTGCTACAAGAACAGCATAATAATCTGGATCACTCATTTTTAATTCAGAAAGACTCATAACAGCAAGCTCTGTCTGAACTGCGTTAGGCACATCAATTAAGTTGATTTGAGTTTCCTCAACATCAGCTAATTCTGGAAGAACTGGCTTAGGAGCCATTCCTTTTTTCCAGTCACCAAAATATTTCTTTACTAACTTCTTAGCTTCTTTTTTCTCGATATCACCAGTGATGATTAAATACCCATTTGATGGCTTAAAGTAATTCGTGTAAAACGCGTTAACATCTTCTAGAGTTACAGAGTTGATAGTCTCCTCTGTAGAGAACTCACCAGCTGGGTGATTTTTACCATAAACTAAAGCACTACGTACTTTACCAGCAATGGCAGCAGCACTGTTCTCTCCAGATTTTAATCCTTCAATAGCCTGAGACTTTTCAAAGTCTAATTCTTTTTGAGTAAAATTAGGCTTAAAAGCTGCTTCAGTAAAAAGTTGAAAAATTTCTTCTTTATACTTTGAAAGTCCACCAGCAAAACCACCGTTAACACCTACAAAGATATTTGCTCCTAGGTAATCTACTTTTTCATTAAAATCTTCCTTAGAAGTCTCTGTAGAACCTTTACCTATTAAAGCACCAGTTAAAGACTGTACTCCAGCTTTATCACCTTCAAAAATAGGAGGGTTATTAAGGTCAAGACTCATGTTAAGAGTAGGCAGTTTTTTATCTGACACTACAAGAACTTGAAGTCCGTTCTTTAATTCAAATGTGTAGGGTTTACCTAAGTTAATTTCTGGAGTAGGTCCAGAAGTAGGCATTTGTGATCTATCTATTTGTGCAATGGCAGTAGCTCCAGTAAGGAATAGTACCATTAAAAATATAAGTTGCTTTTTCATTGTGGTAATTATTTTTTTGTAATGGTAAATTCAGTTCTTCTAGATTGTTCTAACTCTTCATCAGAACAGTTTTTGCTTTCACAATCTACAATAGGATTCTCTTCTCCACGACCTACTGCTTTGATTCTGTTAGCAGCGATACCTTTTGCTAGCATATAACTTCTTACAGCATCTGCACGTTTTTGAGAAAGAGTCTTATTATAAGCGTCACTACCTTTAGTATCAGTATACGTTTCTGCTAGAATTTCCATTGATGCATTCTTATTCATCATGTTAACAATGCGATCTAATTCTTTACTAGCACTAGCTGTAATTGTAGCCTTATCGTTATCAAAGTAAATTTTGTTGATTTGTAATTTATTATCTACCACTTTAACATCGTCCATAGCATCTTTCATTTCCTCTTCTGTAGGAGCGCTTCCTGCTAGGTAATCTAATTCTAATCTTTGATTAGGCATTAAGTATTGATTTGCAACACGCTTAATATCTTCACGAGTGATACCTCTATAAACGTCTAACTCTTGATTAATTAAACTTGTATCACCCATTAACATATTATAACGAGCTAATGAGGCTGCAATACCTTCTACACGAGAATTTGAGCTTACATACTGAGCTTCAAATTGATTTTGTAATTTTTGATATTCTCTTTCAGAGATTAATTCTGTTTGAAGTTTTACAATTTCTTCATCCATTACCTCAGCTAACTTACTCAACTCAATATCTCCTTTTGCAAGAGCACCCATAGTGTAAGTACCATAATCCTGATTAGACTGTCCGAAAGCTAGTACCTGAAGTGCTATTTGCTCTTCATCTACCATTCTTTTTTGCATTCTAGAACTAGCACCACCTGTAAGTACCGCAGAGATGTAGTCGATTACATAAGCATCACGATCTGTAGACTTAGGAGTGATGTAAGAGAATATTTTTACAGGAATCTGAATGTTAGCATCATATTCTGTTGCAAAACGTGTTGAAGTAATAGGCTGCTCAACAATCGCTTTACGTACATTTCTAGGCGCTTTATTCTCTATAGGACCAAAATAGTCCTTGATCATTTTCTTAGTAGCATTGATATCGATATCACCAGCTACAACTAGAACTGCATTGTTAGGATTGTAATACTTATCATTAAAATCTTGGAATTCAGAAAGCTTTGCCGCATTTAAATCTTCCATAGATCCTATAACACTCTGTCCATAAGGATGAGATTTGAATAAATGCTTATCAATACCAGTTCTGTAAATAATAGCTCCATAAGGTGCGTTATCAATACGCTGGCGCTTTTCTTCTTTTACAACTTCGTTTTGAGTATCAACACCTATTTGTTCGATTTTAGGATGTAGCATACGCTCACTTTCCATCCATAGACCCATTTCTAGATTATTAGAAGGAAAAGTTTCATAATAATAAGTACGGTCTTGAGTAGTGTTTGCATTATTGCTACCACCGTTTGCAGAAACAATATCAAACCATTTACCTCTCTCTATATTTTCTGTACCTTCAAAAAGCAAGTGTTCAAAGAAGTGAGCAAATCCAGTTCTTCCTGGCTCTTCATCTTTTGCACCTACTTGATACATAACACCTGTAGTTACAACTGGTGCGCCGTTTTCTTGATGTAATATAACGTGAAGTCCATTATCAAGGTCATACTCGGTATATTGTACCTCTTGAGCAAAACCTGTAGCTGATGCAAAAGCAACCGCAAGACTTAAAACAATTTTTTTCATTTGATAGTTTTTATGTTTCTTATTGTGGTTAGTGTCTTATCTATATAAAATGTTACATAAAAATTAAAGACTTCCCAAAAATAAAAGCTTTTTACAATAATTGAGTTAAAGTAAAATCAAAATACCTGATAAATAGACAGCTATGTCCGAACTTTAGAAGTAAACCAATTATTATGAACACTACACATACAATAAAGTACGCACTCTTCATAGCTTCGGCCTTAATCATTTACTTTATATTGATCGACATTATAGGTTATGCAGGACAAAGCTATCTTAGTTTTTTCAATGCTATAATAGTAGGTGCTGGTATTTACCTCGTTATTAAGGATGTCTACAAGAATAAGAAGGAGTTTAAATACATGGATGGCTTTGTAGCTGGTATCAAAGCAGGTTTTATCGCTACAATATTATATACCATTTTTATGGCAATATATTTATTTGAAATACACCCAGAGTTATGCCTAGAATTAAAAGAACAAGTTGCTATAGCAGGTGAAGGTATAAAAATAGCTCTATTGCTCTTTATATTCTTATCTGGACTTGCTACCTCGATTGTTATTCCATTAGTTATTCTACCATTATATAAAAAATCGTGGAATACCAGAGAAATTAGAGAAAAGCAAAAACCACTAAATCAGTAAATTAGAAAATAATTGTATAATCTGTTGATAACTTTGGTATCTAAGGTAATAGAACTATATTTGCAGCCCGAAATTAATAATAATAAGCAACAATTATGTACGCAATCGTAGAGATAGCAGGGCAGCAATTCAAGATCGAGAAAGATCAAAAGTTGTTTGTACATCGTTTACAAGAAGATGAAGGTGCGTCAATTAACATTGACAAAGTTCTTCTTTTAGGTAATGGTGACAACATCACACTCGGCGCCCCAGCTGTAGAAGGAGCATTTGCAGAAGCAAAAGTTCTGGGACACCTTAAAGGTGACAAAGTAATCGTTTTTAAGAAAAAACGTAGAAAAGGATACCGTAAGAAAAACGGACACCGTCAGTACCTTACTCAAATTCAAATTTCAAGCATTTCTGCATCAGGTGGAAAGAAGTCTGAATCTAAGAAAGCTGCAGCACCTGCAAAAGCAGAAAAAGCTCCAGCTAAGAAAGCTGCTGGTAAAGCAGACGATCTTAAGAAAATCGAAGGTATCGGTCCTAAAATTGCATCTACTCTAGTAGAAGCTGGTATCGTAACATTTGCAGATCTTGCTAAAGCAGACCCAGCAAATATTTCTGAAATCATTGCTGACGTAAGAGGTAATCACGTACCAACTACATGGCCACAACAAGCTCAACTTGCAGTGGACGGTAAATGGGATGAATTACAAGAATTACAAGACCGTCTAGACGGAGGAGTAGAAAAATAAGTTTAACCGTATCTGAATTTTATACAGATCATAAAATAAATTATCATGGCTCATAAAAAAGGAGTAGGTAGTTCGAAAAACGGAAGGGAATCTCACTCAAAACGTCTAGGCGTTAAGATTTACGGAGGTCAAGCAGCAATCGCTGGTAACATCCTAATCCGTCAGCGCGGTATGGAACACCACCCAGGTGAAAACGTATATGCTGGTAAGGACTTTACATTACATGCAAGAGTAGACGGACTAGTGAAGTTTACCAAGAAAAGAAATAATAGATCTTACGTATCTATCGTTCCTGTAGCTGAGGCTTAAGAAACAATTCTTTTTAAAAGATAAAATCCCAAATCGATTTATTCGGTTTGGGATTTTTTATGTTTATTAAAATTACCGTTTTAAACAGCACTCTATGCTCATCATACTCTTACTAGATTGTAAAAACCACACCTATTTAGAGTAACTATCTTAAAATAATACCATAACAATATAAGCTTTATCAAAGCTAGTTATGAATTGGTATATTTTTAAAATAAGAAAGGCTTAGACATATAACACCTTTCTGAATTAGGTGGGAAATTCCCTGATGTGTTAGCTAAAAATGAAGCTCGATCACTTAGCTAACCCAGCTCTGCCTAATTCTACGATAAGAGAGTCACAAAAAGCACCTTCTTCCAACTCTCCTATATTTGCTATCTGAATACTATAGACGTCCGCAAAACCTGTCTGATCGACTATAGAGGTGTCTCTAAGAGTATTAAGACTTGTAACGAGCCTAGAAACAGGCCAGTCATTCATTTTAATAGAATCTCTAGTAATTTTAAGACCTGCTTTACCATAAACACCTGCTGCATTTCCACCCATTATAAAACCATTAAGGTGATCGGTATGCACTTCTTTTTTGGGAAAATCTGTACTACATGAGGTAATACACATCGCGATCGATATAACTATAAAAAACTGCTTCATGTTAAGGGTATTCTTTAGAATTAACGAATATAAAGTTTCTTTATTCTAGAAAGAAACAAACTGTAAAACTTAAGAGATAAAAAAATCCCGATAAAATGTCATATACATTTTATCGGGATTTCTATTAACTTTCATAGAGAATTATACTCTAATTCCTTTAAGACGTTTTTCGATCTTTTGTTTTTTTGCAGTAAGCAGTTTCATAAGATCCATTATCTCTACATCTTTCGTTTCCTTGTAAATCTCATTAAGGCCTAGAATAAGCTCTTTTGCTTTTCTTGATGAATGTACCCTATCACTAGTCGACATATTACTCATCGATGCTCCTAGCCATTCATTTGCGTCTTTTATTATATCCATTTCTTCTTTAATTTTATCTCGCTTTCGCGAAAGCGTAACTATTTAAAAGCAATTACGATGCCAAAAGTTAGTCAATTTATTTGAATTTCCTAACAAAAGGCTAGAATATTTAAGAATTCTTAATATCTGTAATATTCTGGCTTGAAAGGACCTTCTACTTTTACGCCGATATATTCTGCTTGATCTTTCTTCAACTCAGTAAGCTCTGCTCCCATTCTTTCTAGGTGTAATGCAGCTACTTTTTCATCAAGGTGCTTAGGTAACATGTATACTTCGTTTTCATAAGCATCTCTGTTATTCCAAAGTTCGATTTGCGCAAGTGTCTGATTAGTAAATGAGTTACTCATTACAAAACTAGGGTGACCAGTTGCACAACCTAAGTTCACAAGACGACCTTCAGCAAGAAGTATAATATCCTTACCGTTTATCGTGTACTTATCTACTTGTGGCTTAATTTCTACTTTAGTATCTCCATGATTAGTATTTAAATAAGCAACATCTATTTCATTGTCAAAATGTCCGATGTTACAAACTATTACTTTATCACGCATAGCCTCAAAGTGCTCACCACGTATAATATCTTTATTACCAGTAGTAGTAATAACGATATCTGCATTACCTACTACGTTCTCAAGTTTCTTCACTTCAAAACCATCCATAACCGCTTGTAATGCACAAATAGGATCGATTTCAGTAACAGTAACTATAGAACCAGCTCCTTTAAAAGAAGCAGCACTACCTTTACCTACATCACCATATCCACAAACTACCACACGCTTACCTGCAAGCATAGTATCTGTTGCACGACGTACAGCATCTACAGCACTCTCACGACAGCCATATTTATTATCAAACTTAGATTTAGTAACAGAATCGTTTACGTTGATGGCTGGCATTACTAGAGTACCATTCTTCATACGCTCGTATAATCTGTGCACACCAGTTGTAGTCTCTTCAGATAAACCGTTGATACCAGCAGCTAGTTCTGGATATTCATCAAAAACCATGTTAGTTAAATCACCACCATCATCAAGAATCATGTTTAATGGCTTGCGATCTTCTCCAAAGAAAAGAGTTTGCTCGATACACCAGTTAAATTCTTCTTCATTCATACCTTTCCAAGCATAAACAGGAATACCAGCAGCAGCGATAGCAGCAGCTGCATGATCTTGAGTAGAAAAGATATTACAAGAAGACCAAGTAACATCTGCTCCTAAAGCGACAAGAGTCTCGATAAGAACTGCAGTTTGTATAGTCATGTGAAGACATCCAGCAATACGAGCACCTTTAAGTGGCTGCTCATCTTTATATTCTTCTCTTAATGACATTAAACCAGGCATCTCTGCCTCGGCAAGTTGAATTTCTAAACGTCCATACTCTGCAAGAGACATGTCTTTTACTTTATTAGGTACGTAAGGAACTGTTTTATTGCTCATAGAATTTTATTTTAATATATAAGTCGTTGATTCTATTCAAAATCAACAAATTAAAAGCATTTTTTATTTATTAAATTGCGGCTGCAAACTTACAAAAAATCAACCGATTTTTATGCCACTTTTTCATTCCCTTAACAACCGTGAGAATACAGAGGTTTACATCTGGAAAATCACTGAAACTGAAGCCTTTCTAAGAACTGATATAGAGCTATCAGAAAATTCTAAGAACAGGTTATCTACCATGAGTTCAGACCTACATAGAAGAGGTTTTTTAAGTATTAGACATTTACTTAAAATTGCTGGATATAGTGATTTACAACTATTTTACACAGATAATGGAAAACCACATCTAGAAGATGGCAAGCATATTTCTATAACACATAGTTATGAATTTACTGCTATTATCATAAGTGACGTACCCATAGGGATAGATATAGAAAAGCAACGTGATAAAATAAAACGCATTGCTCCTAAGTTTATAGGTTACGAAGAAGGTTTCATATCTTCTTTAGAAAATTCCATAAAAGAACTTACTGTAGTCTGGGGCGCAAAAGAATCTATGTATAAACTTTACGGCAAAAAAGGTTTGGGCTTTAAAGCTCATTGTTTAGTAGAGCCTTTTACAATGAATAGCGATCTGACCATCTCTCGTATTGTTTATGAAGATGACAATTTAAAGTTCGATGTTTATTTTCAAGAAATCGAGAATTTCATGCTAGTTTATGTAATTCCATCTCGCAATGCCTGATATTCTCAAAACAATTGAGCAATCAAATCGCTGTTTATCCATTCTTATAGATCCAGAAAAAATGGAGATAGGTACGATTCTCGCTTTCGCGAAAGCGGTTTCCATAACCATCCACACCCTTGAAGAAAAACTACAAATAGATCAATTTTATTTCTTTGTAGGTGGCAGCACCATGGAAAATGTAGATTTTGACAAATGGATTAAAGAACTAAAAGAAAACAGCAACATACCAATCGTTATCTTCCCTGGATCACACCATCAACTATCAGAAAATGCCGACGGATTATTATTTTTAAATCTAGTCTCAGGACGCAACTCTGATTTTTTAATAGAACAACAAGTTCATGCTGCAAATAAATTAAAGGATTCAAATCTAGAAGTCATTCCTACTGGATATATATTAATAGATGGTGGAAAAGAAACTGCTGTACAACGTATATCCAAAACAGAACCTCTAGCACAAACTAATATTCTCAACATAACTAACCACGCATATGCAGCGCAACTTATGGGAAACAAATTAGTTTATTTAGAAGCTGGTAGTGGCGCCCTAAAATCGGTTTCTACAGAAATAGTACGTGAGGTTGCTCAGCAACTTCGTATACCATTAATAGTAGGCGGCGGTTTGAGAACTATTAAAGATATACGCTCTATTTATGATGCAGGCGCTCAAATGGCTGTAGTAGGAACGGCAATTGAAGAGAATATCAAATGGAAAGGCTAGCTTTGTAACACCGAAACCAAAAAAAATAAAAAATGAAAGCATCTATTGAACTTACTATGTCGCCTTTACAAGATGATTACGAGCAACACATCATCGATTTTATAAAGGTGCTACGTGATTCTGAATTTGAAGTATTAGAAAACCCATTAGCAACACAAATTTATGGTGACTTTACTCCAATGATGAGTTTCTTAACTAAGGCAATGGAAAAAAGTATGGAAGAGACTAAAGCAGTTCTTTTCTACATGAAAGTAGTTAAGACAGATCGTCATGATTATGAACCTTTCTTTTAATGGAGGTTTTAGAATTTATTTTTGGACAATATAGAGAATATAGTACCTCACATATTGTACTAGAGATAGCTGCACTGATAATTAGTTTAATAAGTGTTTATTATTCTTTCAAAAACAGTGTTCTAGTATTTCCTTTTGGAATAATTAGTACTCTAATTTTTGTCTACTTATTATTTCAATGGAACTTACTGGGCGACATGGTCATTAACGCTTATTATTTTATAATGAGTGTCTATGGATGGTACTTTTGGCTATATGGAAACAAAAATCAGGAAGAAGTATCCATATCAAAAACATTAAGGCAAGAATGGATTACAGCAATAGTAATATCCATAACTACCGGACTAGCGATCTATTTACTCTATTACATCACAGATAGATTAGAGAACTGGGTTTCTTATGTAGACATGATAACCACAGGAATATTTTTTGCTGGAATGTGGCTCATGGCCAGACGTAAACTAGAGCATTGGCTTATTCTCGCACTAGGTAATCTTATATCGATACCATTGTATTTTTACAAAGGCTATAGTTTCAGCGCGATACTTTACATATTTCTCTTTATTATTGCCATCTTCGGCTATCAAGAATGGAAAAAATACCTCAACAAAAAGCCTTCAACGGCCTTAAAATAGTTCTTTACGGACCAGAAAGTACGGGAAAAAGCACGCTTACCAAACAACTTACACAGCATTTTAAAACTGCTCATGTTGAAGAGTTTGCACGTGATTATTTACAAGATAAATATGACGCGACTAAAACAATATGTGAATATCACGATCTTCTACCCATAGCTATAGGTCAGCGCATTACTGAAAATGATGCCGCTCAAAGAGCTACTGGTTATCTATTTTGCGATACAGACGCCTTAGAAACCTACGTGTATTCCATAGCCTATTTTGACAAAGCACCAGAAGAGCTTAAAACAGCTGTAAGTAAAAGTGATTATGACTTATATTTACTCCTAGATGTAGACATTCCATGGGTCGCAGACGATTTAAGAGATAAACCAGAAGATCGCAAAGGAATGTTTCAATATTTTAAACAAGGATTACAAGATTTTAATAAAAAATACGTAATCATATCAGGAACTGGAGAAAATCGATTTAAAAATGCTCTAGCCGCCATTGAAAATATTACAAATTAATGAAGTTAACTGACCAAAATAAAGAACAACTTATAGAAAAAGGTATTTCTGAAGAAGTACTACATAAACAGTTAGATCGATTTAAAAACGGATTCCCAGTCATTAGACTAAATCGCCCTGCTACAGTCGGCGATGGAATTGTCTCTTTGAAACAACTTAACAAAACAGAGCTGATTAAATTTTATGAAGAGCAAGTACCACAACTAGATGTTATAAAATTTGTCCCTGCAAGTGGTGCTGCCACACGTATGTTTAAATTTTTACATGAATTTTTAAATGGGTTTGACCCACAAGAAGATTCTATAAATAGTTATATCAACCTTAATAAAGCACCAGAATTATTCACCTTTTTTATCGGAATGGAAAAATTTCCTTTCTACAAAAAGATAATAAAATCTTTGAAAAAGAAACATTCTGATTGGGCTGCAAAACCTGTGCAGTCTAAAAAGATTCTATTCATCAAAGAAATGCTTTCTGAAAACGGTTCTAACTATGGCTCAATGCCCAAAGGCTTAGTTCCATTTCATAAATATAAAGACCACACAGCAACTGCCTTTGAAGAACATTTATTTGAAGCTTCTATATATGCTAGCAGTAATCAGGTAGCCAGACTTCATTTTACTATAGCACCAGCTTTTAAAAATCACTTTAAAGAAGAATTTGATCGCATACAAAAAATAGTAGAGGAGAAAACAAACACTAGATTTAAAATCAGTTTTTCACATCAATCTGCTAGCTCAGACACTATTGCTGTAGATGATAATAATGAGGCTGTTGTTCTAGATAACGGATGTTTATTTTTCCGTCCTGCTGGACATGGCGCGTTACTAGAAAATTTAAATCAGCTGGATGCTGATTTGATATTCATCAAAAATATTGATAACGTAACTACGTCTGCATATGAAAAACAGGTGAGTGAATATAAAAAGTTTCTTGCCGGTTATTTAATACAAATTAGGAATAAAACATATGACTACCTCAAAGCTATAGACAGCAAGGAAGTAAGTGATGAATTAAAACTAGAAATAGAAAATTTTATCACCCAACAGCTCGACAATGTACTACCGACAGATTATAAGAAATATGCTTATGAATACCAATTAGAGTATTTATATGAAAAACTTAATCGCCCATTGAGAGTTTGTGGTATGGTTAAAAATGAAGGAGAACCTGGAGGTGGCCCTTTCTGGATTCACAATCAAAAGGGAGAACTCTCTCTTCAAATTATAGAAAGCGCGCAAATAGATCCTAAAAATAAAAGTCAGCAAGCGATTGCCGTAAAAGCTACACATTTTAACCCAGTAGACCTTATATGCAGCGTACGTGATTACAAAGGAAACAAATTTAATCTGATGGATTTTTGTGATGAAGAAACCGGTTTTATAACCCATAAATCTCGCAACGGCATGTGTATAAAAGCACAAGAGTTACCTGGTTTATGGAATGGTGGCATGGCTTATTGGAACACCATCTTTGTAGAAGTACCTCTTATTACTTTCAACCCTGTAAAAACGGTTAACGACTTATTAAAGTCTGCACACCAGTTAGATTAATGAATATAGAACAATTACATAAAGAAGTTCAGTACAAAGCTGTTGCAAGCAGTGGCCCTGGTGGGCAAAATGTGAATAAAGTTGCCACAAAGGTTCAATTGTATTTTGATGTTTTGAGTAGTCTCGCTTTCGCGAAAGCGGAACACGAAAGAATAATAACAGCATTAAATAACCAACTCACAACCGAGGGAATTCTCCAAGTGAATTGTCAAGAATCGAGAAGTCAAGCCAAGAATAAAGAGCTGGTTTTTAAAAAATTACTAGCTGTACTTTCTAAAGCTAGTGTTATTATTAAAGTACGCAGAAAAAGAACAGTACCTAAGTCTGTAAAGCGCAAACGTCTTAACGACAAAAAGAAACAAAGCGATAAAAAGAAAGATCGCAATTATAGATATTAAATCCCTTTACCATGAAGCACTTCTTATACATTCTAATATCCATTTTACTCATTTCTTGCAATCAGAAAACTAACGATGCTACCACAGCCACTCCAGATGTTGAGACTCTAGAAATAGAAGAAATAACTAATGAGTTTGCTATAGTTATTCATGGCGGTGCAGGTACCATAAAAAAGGATAACATGACTCCAGAATTAGAAGCGCAATACGAAGAGAAATTAACAGAATCGATAAAAGCAGGTCATGAAATCTTAAGGAATGGCGGCAGCGCGATGGATGCCGTAGAAGCGAGCATAAGAATCATGGAAAACTCTCCATTATTTAATTCTGGTAAAGGAGCTGTTTTCACCCATGACGGTATCAATTCTCTAGATGCTAGTTTTATGGATGGTAAAACACTCAATGCAGGCGCAATCGCCGGTGTGACAACAGTTAAAAATCCTATCTCACTAGCTAGAAAAGTAATGTCAGATTCTGAACATGTGTTATTAAGTGGTACAGGAGCAGACTCTTTTGCAAAATCTCTTGATGACAAGAACATTGAAATAGTGGATAATAAATATTTCTATACAGAGAAAAGATTCCAATCTTTACAACGAGTTATAGAACGAGAAAAAGCTAAGGATCAAAAAACGGCGTCTCTTTTAGAATTACAAGATCCATTTATCAAAGACTCTAAATACGGTACCGTAGGTTGTGTTGCTCTGGATAAAAATGGAAATATTGCAGCAGGAACGAGTACTGGAGGTATGACCAATAAAAAACATGGTCGTATAGGCGATTCTCCTATTATAGGTAGCGGTACTTATGCTAACAATAAAACTTGTGGTGTATCGAGTACTGGACATGGCGAGTATTTTATTAGGGCACAAGTTGCTTACGACATAAGCGCATTAATGGAATATGGTGACCGCACACTAGCAGAGGCTACAGAAGAAGTAATCCAAGAAAAACTAGTTGATCTAGGTGGTACCGGCGGTATAGTTGCACTGGATCGATTAGGAAACATTTCCATGGAATTCAACACCGCAGGAATGTATCGCGCCATGATGGATGACGATGGGCAGCTTACCATTGGGATGTATAAGGAGTAGATCGATTAACGATATCAGATTTTTGATTAGGTCTCACGATTAAAAAAATAAAAGAAAATGAAAATAATATCTTATAACGTAAACGGTATCAGAGCAGCGATGAAGAAAGAATTTATTGCATGGCTTACTACGGCAAATCCTGATGTACTTTGTTTACAAGAAATAAAAGCTCAAGAAGACCAGATAGATACAGAGGCTTTTAAAGCGGCTGGGTATGAATACCAATATTATTACAGTGCGCAAAAGAAAGGATATTCTGGTACGGCTATCATTTCTAAGATAAAACCAGATCACGTAGAATATGGAACTGGTATTGAAACCATGGATTTTGAGGGTAGAAATATTAGAGCCGATTTTGGAGATCTATCCATAATGTCTATGTATTTACCTAGCGGTACTAATGATGAGCGACTGGGCTTTAAATTTGAATACATGGAGCAGTTTCTAGAGTATTCTAAAGAATTGAGAAAAGAACGTCCTAATTTATTAGTTTGTGGAGATTATAATATTTGCCATAAAGCTATAGACATTCATAACCCTGTTGGACTCAAGAAAACATCTGGCTTCTTACCAGAAGAACGCGAGTGGATGGACCGTTTTGTAGAAAGTGGTTTTATAGACACATTTAGAATGTTTAACCAAGAGCCTGACCAGTACTCCTGGTGGAGTTATCGTGGTGGTTCTCGTGTAAGAAATAAAGGATGGAGATTAGACTACCACATGGTAAACGACTCTTTAAAAGACAGAGTAAAACGCGCTGTAATCCTAAGTGAGGCCGTACATAGTGATCACTGTCCTGTGATGGTGGAGATTGATTAAGATTTTGAAAATAAATTAAGATATAGCGAGCCGATCCCTGATAAATTTGGGAAAGGCTTCTATATTAAAAATAGCTGTTCATTACCAAATTTTCTGGGATGACCATTCAAATAAAATATGATTAAAAACTTCATTCTTATTTTATTGCTTTTGTTTGCTACTTACAGTATAACAGCTCAAGAAGTGGAAAAACCTACTGAAAATAAAGGATTTGTATTTTCACCTGGAATAATTCTACAATCTAATATGTTTGTAGAAGCTAATTTACTTTACGGTAACGTAGTTAATGTACCTGGGAAAATACCCATAATGTATTACAGCGGATTTAGAATAGGTATTGAATCTAATTTGAGTACTGACCATTATACTTTTGCACCCAAAATAGGTTACGAGTATACCCCAGAACTTCTTAGCTTTAGACTGAGTGCAGTAAATTATTTTCAGGATGCGAAATCTGAATTCAGAATACTACCGGAAATAGGATTGAGTCTTTTCACTTTAATAAATCTGAACTATGGATATGGAATAAGTTTCAATGATCAGAACTTACATAATGTTGGTAAGCATAGGATTAGCATGACAATCAACTTAAACAAAACACTCAATCGTGCTTGGTAGTTAAGTTAAATTACCATTTATAATAATTTGATAAACTCAAGCTTTACCTGCCAGCACCACCACAAATTCTCCCTTAGGCTTCTTATGCTCAAAATGAGCAATAGCTTCTGTGACCGTACCTCTAAAATGCTCTTCGTAGAGTTTTGTTATTTCACGAGATACAGAAACCTGACGTTCCTCACCGTAATGAGATTTAAAGTCGGCTAGGGTTTTTAATAATTTGTGAGGCGATTCATAGAACACTATGGTTCTCGTTTCTTCTTTGAGAAATTCTAAACGTTTTTGCCTTCCTTTTTTAACGGGAAGAAATCCTTCAAATATAAATTTATCACATGGCATTCCAGAAACCGTAAGCGCAGGCACAAAAGCCGTAGCACCAGGTAACGACTGTACTTCTAACTCATTTTCAATAAGCTTGCGAGTCAGTAAAAATCCAGGATCACTTATCCCTGGAGAGCCAGCATCAGTAATAAGCGCCATGGTCTCACCTGCCTGTATTCTTTTTACAATAACATCACTTATTTTATGCTCATTATGCATGTGGTAAGAAAGCATTTGAGTAGTAATACCGTAATGCTGTAATAATTTACCACTAGTTCTCGTGTCCTCAGCTAGAATGATATCCACCTCTTTTAATATTTCTACCGCGCGATAGGTCATGTCTTTAAGATTACCGATAGGTGTAGGAACGAGGTAAAGTTTCATGTGTCTTATTTATTTTACAAAGATAAAGAAGTATAGATGTAAGAAATGACTTTTAAATCTCTAACATTTTAGATAACACAGTGCCTTTTTATAGAGATGGCTATTGGTGTTCCGCTTTCGCGAAAGCGGAATTAAAACAAAGATATACTCCTTAATAAAGCAATCTAGAGGTATCTTTGTTCCATGACTAGAGATGAGCAATTAAAAGATAGATGGGTACGTACAGTGGCGTTTTTTCAATCCCGATTTGCAGATGGTGATGAGATGGACTTAGATGCTATATTATTTATAATAGGCCTACAGGAACTAGGACAGTTACATCGCAAGTTTCAAAAAGATGAAAAATTGCAATTGATGCATATTGCTATATGTAGAGTTTTAGAACCGTATGGTTATTATGAATTTTCTCATTATGACGATGATAAATGGCCACATTATATCGTTAAGGAAAATTTGCCACCTCTTAAAGCTGGAGAACAATCTTTATTAATGAAAGAAGCTATCGTAAACTATATGGTAGTAAGTGAGGTTATAGATTAATTTATTTAACCACTACCTTTTTCTCTCTAGTTACTAAAACTACTGCTAGAATTATAACACTTGTCGAGACTCCTTGCCAGAAATGGAATTGTTCTCCATCCATTATTCCCCATGTGAGACCTATAACTGGCATTAAATAGGTAACAGAACTAGCAAAAACCGGAGAGGTGATCTGGACCAGTTTGTTAAACATAATTTTTGCCGCAACGGTTCCAAAAATAGATAAGACTACCATATACATTAAACTACGTTGTACTGCTGGACTAGAATACTCTAGAGAAGCACCGTCTGCACTGAAAAACACTATAGCTGCAAGCGGAGCGATGAATACAAAATTACCTGTCGCAATAGCGAGTGGTTTAATGTTTTGAAGATACCTCTTTATGATATTCACATTACTCGCATAACAAGTACACGCTATAAGCACAAGCCCAGCAAATAGATAATTCTGATCTGGATGACTATCCATTCCTGTCAGAACTAATCCCACAGCACCTGCTAGCCCAATAATCACACCTAGAAGTTGTTTTTTAGAAAATGAAATTCCAAAAATAACAGCACCCATGATTAGGGTTATTAATGGAACGGTAGAGTTGAGAATGGCGCTTATCGCACTATCTATTTCTGTTTGCGCATAGGCAAATAGGAAAGCGGGAAAAAATGTACCTAGTAAACCAGAGACAGCTAGCCATGGCCAGTCTTTTCTTTTAGTTGCTATAAAAGATTTCCACCCTATAGCGATAAGTATAACACCAGAAATCATGGTACGTACTGCGCCTAATTGTAATGGCTGCAATACTAATTCTCCATTATTCTCACCCAGAGCCTTTTTAATTAAAATAAAAGAAGAACCCCAAATAAGGCTTAAAACAACTAAGTAAACGTATTTGAGTCTAGAATTATCCATAGAATAAAAAAACAAAGATGATGTAATTGTCTAGTCCTAAATAACCGATACAGATTATTAAAGGATTAAATTTATTATTTAAATCTCAATGAAGCTAGCTTCGTTGAGATTTTTTTGATTTGTATGTTTTTCTTGTTAATTGATTTTGTTTGTGCATTTGAATAG
>NZ_JBDVDQ010000010.1:0-30655 GCF_039941875.1 Nonlabens sp.
CATAGGTAGCAAGAAGCCATATCTATTGATTCCTTTTTTTGAGGATAACGCTTTCGCGAAAGCGTCACCCAAAGCAATCGCCGTGTCTTCAATAGTGTGATGTTCATCTATTTCAAGATCGCCATTTACCTTAATATCTAAATCTAATGAGCCGTGACGTTGTAACTGCTCTAGCATGTGATCGTAGAACTTTAAACCGGTGTCTATTTTTCCGTTTCCAGATCCATCAAGGTTTAAAACGATGTTGATATCGGTTTCATTTGTTTTACGACTTACTGTGACTTTGCGAGGTTGTCCTTTTAAAAATTCAAAAATCTCTTTCCAAGAATCCGTTTTAAGAACTACTAGTTCGTCTTCAAAAGTAGAGTCGTCAGTAATGGATGGTAGCTGTATTCCTTTACAGCCTAAATTCTTAGCAAGTTGCATATCGCTATTGCGATCACCGATTACAAAACTATTTTCAAGGTCGTAATTTCCTTTTATATAATGCGTTAATAAACCAGTTTGTGGTTTACGAGTAGGTGCATTTTGCTCAGGAAAAGATCGATCGATTAAAACCTCACTGAAGTTAATCCCTTCATTCTCTAGAACATTCATCATTAAATTATGCACCGGCCAGAAGGTATCTTCAGGAAAACTATCGGTTCCTAATCCGTCTTGATTAGTCACCATAACTAGTTCATAATCCAGCTCACGAGCGATGCGATGCAGTTGAGTAATCGCCATAGGCAAGAATTCTAACTTTTCATAACTATCCAGTTGATAATCTACTGGTGGCTCTTTCACTATCGTTCCATCACGATCTATAAATAATACTTTTTTCATGTATTTCCGCGAAGGCGGAAACCTCTTCCCGCAATCGACTTTATTTGATTAAATGCCATCAACTTAACGATGACTGTTTTGTTATGTCAAGCCGTCGCAGGACGGCTTCGCTATCTATTTATATCAATCTTGATTTAATTCTTTTTCTTTGCGTGACTTAATTTTATCTAGCATTACTTTAATCAGAAAAACACCTGTAATTATTCCGCATATTTCACTAAAATATTCATCGACGTATGTTAAACGGTAAATTGAAAAAAGAGCAGTTGATGCTCCCAATACTATAAATAAATACTCTACCCAATATTTCATAATTTATATTTTAATTTATTTGGATTCAAAACTTAGTGTTTTTGAGTTCGTTATTTGTTAATCAATATTCTCTCAACGCTGTAATCACCGCTTTACATTCCATCATCGTCCCAACCGTAAATCGTAACGTATCTTCAATCTGACTGCTGCGATTACGTATAATAATACCTTTATCACGTAGGTAATTATAAACTTGCGTAGCGTTTTCTACTTTAGCAAGTATAAAATTTGCTTCACTAGGATATACTTCTTTTATGAAGTCGAAACTGTTTAAATGCTCCACAAGAAAATCTCTGTTATTGATAATTTCTTTTATTTCGCCTTTTGTTTTTTCTTCGTTTTGTAAAGCCTCTAGAACTGCTTTTTGAGATAATTCATTTACATTATAGGGCGGCTTTGTCCTATTGAATAATTCAATAATTTCTGGAGAAGAAAAGGCAAATCCTACTCGAGCACCAGCCATACCATGAGCCTTAGACATGGTTTGTAACACTACAAGATTAGGATAATCTTCTAGGCGTTTTATAAAACTCATGTTCTCTGTAAAATCTTGATAAGCCTCATCTATCACGATAATACCATTAAAACTACCGAACAATTTATCTAATTGTCTTTGATTTTCTAGCATTTCTGCTTCAAACTCTGGAGCAAAAGGCATGTCCATCATACCACCACGAGTGTAATTTTGTGCTTGCCAGTCGTGTTTTAAATCGGCTTTGAGTAATACGTTACCAGTAGGATTATTAGGAGAACAAATCCATAATAGTTTTGCTTTCGCGAAAGCGGAACTATTTAGAATTTCATCACGATCTAATGAAAAATCTTCTTTCAACGGAATTTTTAAAACACTAACATCATTAATCGCTGCACTAACTTCATACATTCCATAAGTAGGAGGACAAGTAATTACAATGTCTTTTCCTGGTTCACAGAATATGCGATATAGCAAATCAATAGCCTCGTCACTTCCATTACCTACAAAAATCTGATCTGGCGAAATATCTTTTTGTTTTGCAAGTTCTTCTTTTATAGAAGACTGCAATGGATCTGGATAACGGTTTAAATCTCCCTTAGGATTTTCATTTGCGTCTAGTAAAGTCAGCTCATTTTTATCGCTACCGTATAAATCAAATTCACTGCGTGCACTAGAATAAGGTTTCAAATTCCAGATGTTCTTACGGACTATGTTTTCTAAGTTAAAATTACTCATCATCTAATGTGTTTAACCTTAAGGTAACCGCATTTTTGTGCGCATCAAGACCTTCGGCAGTAGCCATTATTTCAACGGCTGGTCCTAGGTTTTTTAAACCTTGTGGTGTAGCTTTTTGATAGGTCACTTTATTTACAAAACTATCTACAGACACGCCGCTATAATTACGTGCATAGCCATAGGTAGGTAGTGTGTGATTAGTTCCACTTGCATAATCTCCTAAACTCTCGCAAGTATAAGAACCTATAAAAATAGATCCAGCAACTTGAATTTGTTCTGCAACATCATCAGCATCTTCTGTATTTATAATCAAGTGTTCTGGTGCATATGCGTCCGACCATTTGATGCATTCTTCTATGCTTTCTAGAACGATTGTTTTACTGTTTTCAATAGCTTTTTCTGCTGTTTGCTTTCGCGAAAGCGTACTTAATTGAATAGTTAATTGTTCATTTACAGCTTCGGCTAGAGTAACGGAATCTGTCAGTAAAATTACCTGAGAGTCTGGTCCATGTTCTGCCTGTGCAAGTAAATCTGCTGCTACAAAAACTGGATTTGCAGCCTCGTCTGCAATTACTAAAACCTCTGATGGTCCAGCGGGCATGTCAATAGCAACACCTTGTTGTTGTGCTAATTCTTTTGCTCTAGTTACAAAAGCGTTTCCAGGACCAAAGATTTTATCTACCGCAGGGATGCTTTCTGTTCCATGAGTCATGGCAGCAATAGCTTGTGCACCACCGGCTTTATAGATTTCGGTAACTCCACAAAGGCTTGCTGTATATAATACCGCTGGATTTATATCACCGTTTGCATCTGTAGGGCTACAAAGAACTACACGTTTATTACCTGCAATTTTAGTAGGGATAGCTAGCATTAATACCGTAGAAAAAAGAGGAGCAGAGCCACCAGGAATGTATAAACCTACTTTTTGAATAGGTAAGGATTTTCTCCAGCATTCCATGCCAGGCATGGTTTCTAGTACTGGATAGTCTTTTGTGAAACAAATGACGTGAAATTTATAAATGTTTTGATAGGCGGTCTGAATCGCGGCTTTTAAATCTGGCGCAACCAGTGTTGACGCTCGCTCGATTTCTTTTTCTGTAACTCTTAGAGAATTTAAT
The DNA here is from genome assembly GCF_039941875.1 of Nonlabens sp. Lineage (GTDB taxonomy): Bacteria > Bacteroidota > Bacteroidia > Flavobacteriales > Flavobacteriaceae > Nonlabens. The sequence goes on from NZ_JBDVDQ010000010.1 coordinate 3,466, forward strand.
TGTGCTTTATCAAACTTCTCTGCAAAAGCAAATAACGCCTGGTCACCATTTTCTCTAACCAGCTGTATGATATCTTTTACAGCAGTCTCTACATTAGCACGTTCTTGTTGAGGACGCTCTAATAAGTCTTGTTGTTGAGAATAGTCAGGATTAGAAATAATTTTCATTATGCGATCAATTTTTCAATTGGACTTACTAATATGCCTTGTGCACCAGCATCTTTTAATTGGTCGATTACATTCCAGAAATCATTTTCTTCAATAACAGAGTGTAAACTGGACCATCCTTCTTCAGCTAGTGGTAAAACCGTTGGGCTTTTCATACCAGGTAATAGGGCAGATATTTCTTCTATCTTATCATTAGGTGCGTTCAATAAGATGTATTTGCTTTTTTGTGCATTTTGCACGGCATCAATTCTAAAGGTAAGCTTATTTAATAACTCTTGCTTATCACCGCTTAAATTAGGGTTAGAAATTAAAACAGCTTCACTATACATTACTGTTTCCACTTCTTTAAGACCATTCATTATAAGAGTAGATCCTGTAGAAACGATATCACAAATACCTTCTGCAAGACCTATTCCTGGAGCTATCTCTACAGATCCTCCTATTTCTTCGGTAGTTGCATCGATACCTTTTTCTGCAAAGAATTTCTTAACGATAGTGGTGTAACTACTCGCTACCTTTTTACCATTAAACCATTCTAAACCTGTATAATCTATATCTTTTTGAACTGCTAGACTTAAACGACAGCCGGCAAAGCCTAGTTGCTTGATAACATCTACTTCCTGGTCTTTTTCTTCTACTTCATTAAGTCCTAGAATTCCAAGGTCTGCAACGCCATTTGCAACATATTGAGGTATATCATCATCTCTTAAGAAAAGAATTTCCATAGGGAAATTTTTTGCTTGAGTAGATAATTTGCGACCACCGTTGTCAAATTTGATTCCGCAATCTTTTAAGAGTTGCAAAGATTTGTCTGATAATCTTCCTGATTTTTGTACTGCTATTCTGATCATAATTTTTGTTGCCATTCTATTTTGAGAATGTTGTTTAAGCTGCTTACAAACTGTTTTTTATTTCAAACTTTTTCAAAACAAAAAAACCGCCTGAAACAGACGGTTTTTTTAAATATGTTTGAGTTACATCAATACATTTTTAGCTCGCCTGACGGGAAGTGAAAAAATGATGATGATGTACGTTTTGTGTTTTCATTATAGTGCAAACATAAGTCCGAAAATCGGATGTTGAAAATTTATCCTAGTTTATTAATAGGATTTAACTTTAATTTAAAATTTAACCGATTTTGTTGAATCTTTAAAGTTAATCTTATTTAATCGATATTACAAAATCTGTAGCTGCCTTTGATATGTCTTCTACATCAGTGATTTGTCTTATGAATTCACTTCCTATAATAGCGCCATTTACATATTTACAAGCATCTTGAAAATTCTGTTGATTCTTAATGTTGAAACCAGTTAGAATAGGAGTTTTTAAATCCATGCCCTTAAGCTTTCCTAAGTAATCTGCTGCTGCAGAGAAATCTGTTTTAGATCCTGTAGTACTAGCCGAACTTACCGCATATATAAATCCGTTAGAGTTATCGTCTATTTCTCTTATACGTTTTTCTGAGGTCTGTGGAGTTACTAAAAATATATTACTGATGTTATATCTCTCAAAAACTTCTTTAAATTCTGTTTGATAAATATACATGGGTAAATCAGGAACAATTATTCCGTCCACACCTACTTCTTGACATCGTTTACAAAATGCCTCAAGTCCATATTGCATCACAGGATTGAGATAACCCATTAGAAGAACAGGAACCTTAGGAGTATGATTTTCTAATTGCGAGAATAGTTTTTCAATAGACATTCCATTCTCTAAAGCAATTTTACTACTTTCTTGAATAGTAGGACCATCCGCTAGTGGATCGCTGAAAGGAATTCCTATTTCTACTAAATCTACACTAGCATTTTCAAGTGCTGTTAATAGAGTAGTGGTGTCCTCTAGTTGAGGATATCCAGCAGTATAGAATATATTTAACAAGTTTTGAGGCTTGTTTTTAAGTAATTCTGTAAGTTTATTTGTCATATTATTCCTGCGCAGGCAGGAATCTCTTTAAGATAATCACCTGCGACTGATTTATACAAGCCCTATTGTCCTGTGGACATTTCCCCACTAGAGAAATTTGATCAGACTCGCGTTGCTCCTTATGTTATTTTAATTTTAAACGAGTTTTAATTCTTGCATATACGTATTCATATCCTTATCTCCACGACCAGAAAGGTTAATCACTACTCTGTCAGTAGGTTTCAAGTCTAAGTCTTTTAAGACAGAAAATGCATGAGCAGTTTCTAATGCCGGAATGATTCCTTCTAGTCTACTTACCTCTACAGCTGCTTCTAGTGCTGCAGCATCTGTAACAGCCATATATTGAGCGCGGTCAGACACTTTTAACCAGGCATGAGCTGGTCCTATTCCTGGATAATCTAATCCTGCAGAAATACTATGAGGTTCTACAACTTGCCCATCTTTATCTTGCATCATTATAGAACGACTCGCGTGTAATACACCAGGAGTTCCTAATGTTAAAGTAGCTGCAGTTTTATCGGTATCAACGCCTAAACCAGCCGCTTCTACACCTATCAATTTCACTTCCTTATCATCTAAGAAGTGGTAAAAAGCTCCCATAGCATTAGAGCCACCACCTACACAGGCAATGACATAATCTGGTAAACCATCCATTTGCTTCTTGATCTCTTCAGAAATTACAGATTGATATCTTGCCACCATGTCTGGATAAGGATGTGGTCCAACTACTGAGCCTATAATGTAATGAGTGTCTTCTGGATTATTGATCCAGTCGCGCATCGCCTCATTAGTCGCGTCTTTTAATGTTTTAGAACCACTAGTTGCAGGTCTAACCGTTGCACCCAACATTTTCATGCGGGCAACATTAGGCGCTTGACGTTCTATATCTTTCTCGCCCATGTAAACGATGCATTCCAGGCCTTTTAATGCACATACGGTTGCTGTAGCGACACCATGTTGTCCAGCACCAGTCTCTGCAATGATTCTTTTTTTACCTAATTTTTCAGCTAATAGAATCTGACCGATGGTGTTATTTACTTTATGTGCGCCAGTGTGACAAAGATCTTCTCTTTTTAACCAGATTTGAGCTCCATATTTTTCAGAAAGTCGTTTAGCCAAAAATAGTGGAGTAGGGCGACCTACATAATCTTTAAGTAATTGATGAAACTCTTCTTGAAACTCCGGTGATTTTTCTATTGCTAGATAATTCTCCTGCAGTTCTTCTATGTTAGGATAGAGCAATTCAGGAATGAATGCACCACCGAATTCTCCATAAAACCCTTGTTCATTTACTTGATAGCTCATTTTCTTAATTTTTCTATGAATGTTTTAATTTCTTCTATGTTTTTAACGCCAGGTTCAGTTTCAAACTTTGAATTAAGATCTACACCTAAAAACATGTTGTGTTTAAATTCTTTTACTAATACGACATCATCTTTTGAAATGCCACCGCTCAATAAAAATGGAACCTCTCCTTTATAAGAGTCGAGAACAGACCAATTAAATTTCTTGCCACTACCACCATAATTTGGAGTAGCTGTGTCAAATAAGAAAAAGAGTTTACCAACATATTGTGCTGCAAGTTCTTCCCATTCTTTTAAACTAGCGAAATCAAAGTCTTCGGTGATTTGAAATGCTTTAAATATCTTGATGTCTATTTCTAGTAACGCTTTCGCGAAAGCGGAATCCTCATCACCATGTAATTGAATTACGTCCAGTTGCAATGGAATGATATCCTTTAAAATGTTTTCTACGGATTCATTTACATACACGCCTACCGTTCCTTTATTCATGGTCTGTTGGGCAACTTTTTCCTTTTGAGAATCGTCTACAAATCGCTTAGACTTTGAGTAACGTATAATCCCCATGAAATCAATATCCAGTTCTTGTAACTGATTAATGTTTTCTATATCGCGCATACCGCACACTTTAATCATCATGATTTTATAGCTTTTATAAATTGATCACAGCTTGCTCCTGGTAGCTCTGTTTTCATGAAGTTTTCTCCTATTAAGAAACCTTGAAAACCTAAATTTTTGAGTTCTTTTACTATTTCAGGATCTGAGATACCGCTCTCTGATATGGCAAGAACATCTTTTGGAAAATGTGGTAAAAGATCTTTACTGTTTTGAATATCAGTTTTAAATCGTTTTAAATCTCTATTGTTAACACCTATTACAAATTTAGTAGTGTTCAAAGAAGTGGTTACCTCTTTAATACGATTGAGTTCTTCTAGATCATGGACTTCAAAAAGAATTTCAAGACCTAGATTGATCGCCTCTAGAGACATGGTTTTTAACTCTTCATTATTCAAACATGCTGCGATAAGTAGAATAGCGTCTGCTCCAAAGGCTTTGGCTTCATGAATTTGATATAAGTCGATCATGAAATCCTTGCGTAGGATAGGAATATTAACTTGTGATCTTGCCTCTAGTAAATCTTGTAAGGTTCCACCAAAGAATGGCTCATCAGTCAAGCAGCTTATCGCACTAGCACCAGCTGCTTCATAACCTTTAACTACCTCTTGTAAGCTAGCTGGACAATTAAAAGATCCTTTACTAGGACTTTGTCTTTTATGTTCGGCTATGATACCGCTCCCATTCTTTAAACCATTGTATAACGACAGTGTTTTTCGAGAATAAAAAGGCATCTCTCTCAATTGAGAAAGAGATGTTTTATCTTTTCTACGCTTTAAGTCTAGTGCAGTTTGATTAGTTATTTTCTTAAGAATGTCTTCCATTTTACTTGAAATTGAACTCAAAATTGAATTGATAATTAATAATAATATTAGGCTTTAAGTTCCATAAGTTTCTGAAAGCATTTTAAAGCTTTTCCAGATTCTAGAGATTCTCTAGCTACTATAGCTCCTTGATGTAAATTTAAATCTTGGGCCACAGAAATAGCAGTGGCAGCATTTGCTATCACTACATTTTTTTGTGCTTCGGTCGCTTTGTTTTCTAATACTTTCATGAAAATTAATGCAGCATCTTCCACCGTATCACCACCATATATATCTGACTGTTTTAACGATTTCATACCGAAATCACTAGCCGATAGATCACTTACTCCTGTGTTTTTAGCGAGTCTTACTTTTCCTGTAAGACTTACCTCGTCATAACCTTCATGTGAATGAAGAATAGCGTATTTCTTATCTGTTTCAGACTGAAATAAATATTCATAATTACGAGCTAGTTGTAAATTAAAAACACCAACACTTTGTAATTTAGGTTTTGCCGGATTTACTAATGGGCCCAACATGTTGAAAAAAGTTTTTACGCCTAATTGTTTTCTTATAGGTGCAACCGCCTTCATCGCAGGGTGAAATAATGGTGCGTGTAAAAAAGTAATATTTGCTTCAGAAATTTGTTTTCTCAGCACATCATGGTCATTTGTAAAAACAAATCCTAGATGTTCCATAACATTAGAAGAACCACTTACAGAGCTTACTCCATAATTTCCGTGTTTTGCAACAGCTACACCTGCACCAGCAGTTACAAAACTAGCTAGGGTACTTATGTTAAAAGTATCTTTTCCATCACCACCAGTACCACATAAATCGATAGGGTTAAATTCTGATAGGTCTATAAGATTTGCTTGTTCTAACATCGCGTCTCTAAAACCAGCTAATTCTTCTACAGTAATACTGCGCATTCCATAAACTGTTAGGAAAGCAGCGATTTGTGCATCATTTACGGCACCACTAGTTATTGCGGTTAAAATATCATGAGCAGCTAATCTAGAAAGCGTACGATGATTAAATAATTCATTTAATATATCTTTCATTCTATAAAGTCTCTATAAAGTTCTTAAGCATTTGTTTTCCTTGCGGAGTCATAATACTTTCTGGGTGAAATTGTAATCCGTAAATAGGTAACTCTTTATGTTTAAGAGCCATGATCTGACCGTTTTCATCTGTTGCAGTGATTTCTAAAACATCTGGAAAACTACTGTTTTGTGCAGCCCAAGAATGGTAACGTCCTGCATCAAAATTAGTATCGATGTGATTAAATATTTCATTACCGTTATGTGTCATGTTAGTAGAGATACCGTGATATACTTTATCTAGGTTTATAATCTCTCCACCGAATACTTCAGTTATCGCCTGGTGACCTAAACAAATACCTAAAAGAGGTTTTTTATCTTTAAGATAATCTATAATAGGGATTAAATTTCCAGCTTCATTAGGTATACCTGGTCCTGGAGATAATACAACGGCATCATAATTTTCACATTCTTCGGGAGTAATCTGATCGTTACGCACCACAGTGAGTTGAGCACCTAATTCTTCTAGATAGTGTACTAGATTGTACGTGAAAGAATCATAGTTGTCTATTAATAATAATCTCTTATTCATCTTTCAAAGTTTTGATACTACCATCAGATTCTATTTGTGCTATGGTTTCTTCTCCATCAGGGCAGCTAGTAATTATTTTAAGGTCTGCAGTTACTTTTCCTTCACATTGCAAGCCGTCAAGATTAGAGGCTATCACCATTTCATCTTTTATTTTACCATCTTTACTGTAGGTTCTTACAAGAAATCCATATCGGAAACTGTTTTCTGAAACACTACGTCTGGTAAAAACTCTTACTCTGAAAGTTTCATTTTGATAAATAGGAGGTGCGACTTTGATCTCGCTAGACATTATTCTGTAGTAATCTTTACTATCAAATAATGAAGCAGCGCTATCGATAGCGTTATTGAACTCTAAGTTAGGGAGGTATTGAAAAACAGTTGCACCATCTTTTTCAACTATTTTAATGTCGATTAAGTCTTCTTTTTTACTATCCTGACATGAGAATAAAAGAAAATTAAAAGAAAGAAGGGCGATTGATAAATATCTTAATTTCATAATTAATATTGATTTGCTTTATTGATAGCACTGCGTAGTGCGTTAGTCTTGTTGTAAACTTCTTGCATTTCGTTTTCTAAATTACTTTCTACGACTACACCAGCACCTGCTCTAAATAGTAACTTATTATTACGTGATAATATACTTCTAATAATTATGGCGTGGTTAAAATTACCGTCAAAGCCGAGGTAACCTATCGCACCACCATAAAATTCTCTAGAAGATTTTTCATATTGATCTATGAGTTGCATGGCTCTATATTTAGGAGTACCGCTCAACGTACCTGCAGGGAATGTATCTCCTATAAGTTTGATTTTATCACTTTCATTGATGGTACCGCTTACTTTACTTACCATGTGAATAACATGAGAATAGAAGTGAATATTTTGATAATCTTCCACCTTAACATCTCTAGCATGACGGCTCAGATCATTTCTTGCAAGATCTACCAGCATGATATGCTCTGCAGTTTCTTTAGGGTCTTTTTTTAGTTCTTCGGCAGCTTTTAAATCTGCAACATCATTACCGGTTCTTTTATAAGTACCTGCAATAGGTTGAATACTAGCCTTAGTGTCTGAAATTAATAATTGCGCTTCTGGAGAAGAACCGAATATTCTAAAATTACCGTAATCAAAATAAAATAAATAGGGACTAGGGTTTATTGCTCGTAACTGTCTGTAGACATTAAAATCATCACCTTTAAAGGGTTGTTCAAATTTTCTAGAAAGAACGATTTGAAAAACATCACCTCTACGACAGTGTTCTTTACCTTTTTCTACAAGCTCTTTGAAATCATTATCAGTCATTTCAGAAGACTCTTCTTCCGTACATTCAAAGCTATAGTTTGCAACGTCTCGATGATTAATAACTGCTACGATCTCATCTAGTTTTGATTCAAAATCGGCATATTGATGATCAAACACATAAAGTTGGTTATGGTAATGATCAAAAACGATTACATTTTGAAATACTTGATAATGAGCAAGAGGTATGTTATTGGTATCGCTTTCGCGAAAGCGGAATTCTAAATCTTCAAATAATTGAACAGCATCATAACTTAGGTATCCAAAAAGTCCATTAGTAGGGAATGGGAAGTTATCAGTTACTTTTTCAAAAGAATTTTTAAAAGTATTTAAACCTGTTGTTAAATCATAGGTAGAACTATATTCTTGAGAAGTAGTGGAATTGTTTGGAAAAGTAGATTTTATTTCATTTTCATTTACCTCAAAAGTAGCCACTGGATTACAGCAAATAAAAGAATAGCTATTACTGCGCTGGCCGTACTCATTGCTTTCTAAAAGAATACTGTTAGGATATTTATCCCTTAATCTCATGTACATAGCCACTGGGGTGAGTGTGTCTGCGAGTATAACTCTATGAGTTGTTTTTGCTTTATGCAATTCTTGAACTGAGTTCATTAGATGTGTTTTACTAATTAATTTAAATGAAAAAAGGCCTACCGTTAAGTAGACCTTTATCGTTTATTAATAAACATACGGGCGACTTTACGGCTGTTGAGCTGTATTATTCCACCACCATGTATGATTAGTTCTTTTCATTGAATGCCAAATGTAGTTACGCTAATTGAAAAGCGCAACTTTTTTGCATTTTTTTAATAACCTTCATCATGAACACCGCTTACTGCACGTCCTGATGGGTCATTCATATTTTTAAAAGCTTCATCCCATTCTAGTGCTACTGGAGTAGAACAAGCTACTGATTTTAAAGAAGGTACACAGCTGGCTGCAGCGTCACTAGGGAAGTGTTCTGAGAAAATACTACGGTAATAATATTCTTCTTTATTCTGTGGTGGGTTGATTTTAAATTTAAAAGGAGCTGCCTCCATCATTTCATCAGTTACAACACCTTCTACGACTTCTTTTAATGTATCGATCCAGCTGTACCCAACACCATCGCTGAATTGTTCTTTTTGTCTCCATGCAACACTTTTAGGTAAGTCATCTTCAAATGCTTCTCTTAAAATATGTTTTTCCATTTTACCATTTCCACACATTTTATCTTTAGGGTTGAGTCTCATAGCTACATCCATAAATTCTTTATCTAAGAATGGAACGCGACCTTCTATACCCCATGCTGCAAGCGATTTATTTGCTCTAAGGTTATCGTAAAGATGCAGGGTATCTAATTTACGTACGGTTTCTTTATGAAATTCTTCTGCGCTAGGTGCCTTGTGAAAATACAAGTAACCTCCAAAAATCTCATCACTACCTTCTCCTGAAAGAACCATTTTAATTCCCATGGATTTAATTACCCTTGCAAGTAAATACATAGGAGTTGAGGCTCTAATGGTAGTGACGTCATAGGTTTCTAGAAAATAAACCACGTCCTTTATTGCGTCTAGACCTTCTTGAATAGTAAAATTAACACTGTGATGCACGGTACCTATATGGTCTGCCACTTCTTGAGCTGCTGCTAGGTCTGGACTGCCTTCTAGTCCTATGGCAAATGAATGTAATTGTGGCCACCAAGCATCGTTATTATCACCAGATTCAATACGTTTTGCAGCATATTTTTTTGCTACGGCACTTACTATAGAACTATCCAGCCCACCAGAAAGTAAAACACCATAAGGAACATCACTCATTAAATGTCTGTGAACAGAATCTTCCATTGCTTTTTTAAGATCTGCTACAGAGCTGGTGTTGTCCTTTACTGTATCGTAATCTTTCCATTCTTTGTCGTACCATTTTACAAATTCACCTGTCTCACTGTAGTAATAATGTCCTGGTGGAAATGGAGCAATCTCATTACAAGTTCCTTCTAATGCTTTAAGTTCGCTTGCAACGTAAAACTGACCTAACTCATCATAACCATAATAAAGAGGTATGATCCCTTGATGGTCTCTTGCGCATAAAAAGACATCTTTTTCCATATCATACAGCGCAAAACCATACATACCAGTAAGCTCGTCCATGAAGTAAACGCCTTTATCTTGATATAGAGCAAGGATGACCTCACAGTCAGATTTTGTTTTAAATTTATAATCACCGTAGTTATCTCTTATATTTTGGTGGTTATATATCTCACCATTAACGGCAAGAACTACGTTTCCATCTGGGCTATAAAGAGGTTGTCCTCCAGACTGAGGATCTACTATAGTTAATCTCTCGTGTGCTAAAATGGCGTTATCACCACAATAGATTCCAGACCAGTCTGGTCCACGATGTCTTAGTTTTTTAGATAATTCTAAAACTTTTTCTCTTTGTTCCTGGCTGTCTTTTTTCAACTGAAACATCCCTACAATTCCGCACATAATTTGTTTTTTTAAATGAAAAAAGGCCTACCGTTAAGTAGACCTTTTGAATATATTAAAATACCAGATTCTACCCCTTACGTTCGTAAAGAATTATTATTGATTCTGATATTATTATTTAATGACATAAGACAAATGTAATTAAAATGTTGAAATGAACAAGTTTCTGTTGAGAAAAATAGTCCACTTAAATTTTAATGTTGTGCTTCTGGCTTAATTACTTGTGGCATTTTTTGAGCAAATTTTCTAAACCTAGGTATAGAAACACCTCTTATATAACCGTGTGTAGGGTGTAGCTTTGCATAATCCTGGTGGTAATCTTCAGCAACCCAGAATTTTTGAAAAGGTTTTACTTCGGCTCCAACACTGTATCCTTCTTCTGTTAAGCTAGCAATTTTATCTTCAATGATTTTTTTCTGATCATCGTTTTGATAAAAAATAATACTTCTGTATTGAGAACCATGATCAGGACCCTGACCGTTAACTTGTTCTATGTGTTGAGAAGCAAAGTAAACGTCTACTAAGGTTTTAAAAGAAACAACACTAGGGTCATATATGATTTCATTAGCTTCGGCATGTCCAGTTTTACCTGTATTACTGTCTTCATAAGTAGGGTTTTTAGTATGCCCGCCTGAATAGCCAGAAATAGATTCACTAACACCTATAACTCCTTCATAGATTTCTTCTACACACCAGAAACAGCCACTCGCAAAATAAGCTCTTTCCATACCTTGTTGAGTAGGAACCTCGATAGGGTCTGTATTTACAGCTGTTTGTGAGGTGTTATTATCCTGTTCGTTACAATTAGATGCTAGAAACATCATAATTAAAATTGATACTATTTTCATTTACTATAAATTTAAAGTGTAAAAATATGATTAGCCTACGAAGGATAGTATTAAAAAAGGGTTAAATAAAAAATCCCTTTATTTTTTTAATAAAGGGATTTGATATTAAGAGAAAAGCTTTACTATAATTTAGCAAACACTTTATCCATTTTTTCAACTTGTTCATATGCAAGCGCAGCATCTACAAGGATTCTACCAGAATGCTCATCTGTAATGATCTTCTTGCGACTTGCTATTTCTACTTGTACCTGTGGAGGTATAGTAAAGTAAGAACCACCAGAAGCACCTCTTTCAATAGGTACAACTGCAAGACCATTCTTTACGCTTGTTCTAATACGAGTATATGCTTTGATTAATCTTTCTTCGATTGATTTTGCATAGTCATCACTCATTTTCATAAGATTCTCTTCTTCTTTTTGAGTTTCCTTAAGAATCTCTTCAAGTTCTGATTTCTTATGTTTTAAGTGGTCAGTTTTATCAGCAAGACGTTTCTTACTTTTATCGATAACCTCTTTTTGTTGCTCTATTTGAGCTTTGAATTCACGTATGTGCTTTTCAGCAAGTTCCATTTCTAGTTCTTGAAATTCCATTTCTTTAGAAAGAGAATTGAACTCACGATTGTTACGTACGTTTTTTTGTTGCTCTGTATATTTTGCAATCAAAGCTTTAGCCTCTTCAATTAGATTCTTTTTGGACTTAATGTTTTCACTAAGTTCATCAGAATGTGCGTCTAATTTAGACAGTCGAGTTTTTAATCCTTCTACTTCATCTTCAAGATCTTGTACTTCTAGAGGTAATTCACCACGCACATTGCGTATCTCATCTATTCTAGAATCGATTAATTGTAGATTGTAAAGTTCTCTTAACTTATCTTCTACAGTAGCCTCGGTCTTTTTTGCCATCTTTTAAAAATAATTAACTGGGTTTGTTCGCGCTTGTGCACAAAGGACTGCAAAACTACTAAATTTTTCTGTAAGATATTCATGTAAAAGGTTTTTTGTAAACTGCTCGCTTTCATAATGTCCCACATCGCATAATAGGATGTCTTGACCTTGAAAGAAATCATGATACTTCAGATCTGCTGTGATGTAAGCATCTGCACCTGATTGAATCGCATTTTTTATTGCAAATGCTCCAGAACCTCCTAATAGCGCGACTTTTTTAATGTTTCGCTTTCGCGAAAGCGAACTTCTAACAACCCCAGTTTTAAATACAGTCTTTGTTTTTTGTAAAAAATCTTCCACACTCAGGCTTTCTGGCAGCTCACCGATTGTTCCCATTCCTATGTTTTGGTAACTGTTTTCTAGGGTAGAAATTTCGAAAGACACCTCTTCATAGGGATGAGAATGGATTAAAGCAGCTTTTATTGTACCTTCTAAATGTGGTAAAAAAGTAATAGATAACATCTTTTCTTCTACATTCTCACGTTTTAATTTCTCACCCACTTTAGGATTGCTGTTTTTATCTCCTTTAAATGTTCCAGAGCCAGAAATAGAAAAACTACAATCTGAATAATTACCTAAGGAGCCAGCACCAACGTTAAATAATGCTTCTTTTACTTTTTCAAAAGAGCTGGTCGGTATATATGTGACCAGTTTTTTAATTAACTGAGACTTGGGTAGGAGAGTTTTTACGTTGTGTAAGCCCATTTCTTGAGCCATTCTATAACTTACACCGCCTTTTGTGACATCTAAAGCTGTATGAGTAGCATAGATAGCTATGTCGTTTTTTATGGCTTTTACAACTGCTTTGCGTACATAATCATTAGGCTGTAAGTGTTTAAGACCAGAAAATATGATGGGATGAAAACTCACAATTAGATTACAGTTATTTTCAATAGCCTCGTCCACGACGTTTTCTAAACAGTCTAGAGTGACTAGAATACCTGATAGGGCAGTGTTTTTATCACCGGTTAATAATCCTGTGTTGTCAAAATCTTCTGCATAATGTCTAGGAGCAAGTAGTTCTAGATGTGATATAACATCTTTAATTTTCATAATGGTACTATTTATGTCTGTTGTAAAATTAACCTACTTTTGAAGTCATGCAAAATTTGAGACTTTTATTATATCCATTTTCGATACTTTATGATGGTATTACGTCATTACGTAATTATGCTTTTGATAAAGGAGTGTTAGAACAACGCGAATTTGATATGCCTATAATTGCCGTGGGTAATTTAAGTACTGGCGGTACTGGTAAGACTCCTGTGATCGAGTATTTTATAAAGAAAAATCAAGGTTTAAAAATAGGAGTGTTAAGTCGTGGATACGGCAGGAAGACGTCTGGTTATATAGAACTGGATGTAAATGATACAGTAGAAAAAGTAGGGGATGAGCCACTGCAGATTAAACTCAAGTTCAAAGGTTTGATTGTGAGCGCTGTTTGTGAAAAGCGAGTAGATGGAATCGATAATCTGTTAAAAAATCATGATTTAGATCTTATTTTATTAGATGATGCATACCAGCACAGACACGTAAAGGCGAGTCATTATGTCCTATTGACTAGCTATGGTAAATTATATAAGGATGATTATTTGTTACCGGCTGGTAATTTAAGAGAGTCTCGCAGTGGTGCAAATCGTGCACAAACTATCGTAGTTACTAAATGTCCACTTTCTATTAGTGTAGAAGAAACTCTAGAAATTGAGAAGAAACTAGACTTATTACCATTTCAAAATTTGTATTTCTCTTACATCGCATATGATGATTTTATTTATGGTAATGATGTGATAAAAAACCTTAACGATTTTAAAGGATTAGAAGTTACGGTTGTGACAGGTATTGCAAACCCTGCACCATTCATTGAATATTTAAAGAAGTTCATAACCGTCGATCATCTTAAATATAATGATCATCATAATTTTACAAATGAAGAAGTAGAGGTTATAAGAAGTAAGGAAATAGTTATTACTACTGAAAAGGATTACGCAAGATTAAGAAATTTTGAGCTGGGTAATGTTATGTATTTACCTATACAGACTAAGTTTATAGGAAAGGAACCTAGTTTATAGAACTTCAAAATTAGAGAAGGCTTTTTGAATCTTCTCAAAAAACTCATCCATTTTAAACGGTTTAGGAATGATATCGTCAAAGCCTATTTCATAGAATTCTTTCTCGGACTCGTTTAAAGTAACTGCTGTGAGAGCAATAATAGGAATCTCCCTATCAAAGCTTCTGATGTCTTTAGTAGCTTCTTTTCCATCTTTTATAGGCATGTGAACATCCATAAGTATCAGGTCGTACTTTCTAGTTTTGGCTGCTATCACCGCTTCTTCACCATTGTTTGCAACCTCGCATGTAAAATTCTTTCCTTCTAGAATTTTTCTAGTGATCATTTGATTGATCTTATTATCCTCTACTATTAATATTCGCTTATTTAATAGTTCAGTAGGTGTGGCAGGTTTTGAGCTTATAACTTCGTCTTTAGTGTTTTCTGACTTTGTTACTTCAGGATCGTTGTATTCGTTCTTTTTAGGAATATTTAAATTTATATTAGGTAAAATGACTTCTTTATGATCTGTAATAGTGGTTATTTTAGAATGGGATTTATTAGTTGTCTCTGGATAGTGATTCTCATTAAAGAATCTGTTAGAATCTGGTAATTCAAACCATATGTCAAAAGTGAATTTACTACCTCTGCCCACTTTACTATCTAGTTGAACCGAGCCGCCCATTAATTCTACTAGATTCTTAACGATGGCTAGACCTAAACCTGTACCACCATATTCTCTAGTTGTACTAGATCCTTCTTGTGTAAAATTTTCAAAAATGGCTTGTTGTTTTTCTTCAGAAATACCTTTACCATTATCTTCTACTTCAAATTTTATAAGACACTTATCTTCCGCAGTATCTATTTTATGAGCCCTTACCCATACATCTCCATCTCTGGTGAATTTGATGGCGTTACCCATGAGATTTATTAAAATTTGAGATATCTTAACAGGGTCACCTTGTAATCTAGAAGGAATGTTATCATCATACTGTATATGAAGATTGTTTCTTTGATCTGTCGCTTGTCCTTTTAAAGATAAGCTTATATCATTTATCCTTTTATTTAGATCAAATGGAATAGCTTCTAATTCTACTTTGTTAGCTTCTAATTTATTGAAATCTAGAATATTATCAATTAATGATAATAGATATTCTCCAGAAGATTGTAATGTTTCTAAATGTTCTTTTTGATCTGTTCTAGGGTCTGTTTCTAATAATAAATGAGTGAGACCAGTTACAGCATACATAGGTGTTCTTAACTCATGTGTTATGGTAGAAAGGAAATCGGCCTTTATTTTTGCAGCATCTTTTGCTCTATCTCTTTCATCTATAAGTGCAGAGTTTTTATCCTCTAGAACGTGATTACTCTTTGCTCTTAATTTATTATTCTTAAATAATGATAAAGTTAGTAAGGAAAGTAGTGTGATAAAAACACATAGTAATATGTAAGATGTGTCTTTTCCTTTTAGTTCTTTAGCTTTTTCATTGTTAGATACAACTAAGGCTTCGTTCTCTTTCTTAAGTTTGTTAAATTCTGACAGCTCAGCAGTAGAAACCATAGAGTTCATGTCCTTCTTTGTAAGCTCTGTATATTTCTGTAGATAAAAGACGCTGTTTTTATAATCGCCTTGTTGTTCGAACAACTCTGAATAGAGGTGAAAACCATTTTTTAAAATATCATTGAATTGATACCTCTCTGCTATCGATATACTTTGTTCTATGTATTCTTTGGATAAATTCAGTTCTCCTTTTCCGGCAGCTATTTGAGCTAGTTCTAGAGTCACTTGTGCCGTAGAGTAGTACTGGTTGTTGTTTTCAAGATGAGGTAGTAATTCTATGAATGATTCTCTAGCTTCATCTACCTTATTAATCCTTAGATCTAATTGCGCTCTTCTAAGTTTAAGAATAGCATTGAGATTCTCATTTTTAGTCTGTGCTAAAATTATTTGTGCGGTTGAAATAGTCTCTTCTGCATTAACTAATTGATTGGAGCTTATAAGTGCATCTGACTTTAAAAGTAATAATTGTGCATTGCCCAAAGAAGATTTATCAAAATAAGGAGCTATTGTCTTAATTACCTCCTTAGCATTTTTGAATTGTCCAGTTTTATTTAAGTAAGAAATTCTTAATAATTGAGTTTGAGCATAAATAGAAGAATCTTTTGCTATGTCTGTGGCGCTAGTAATTAAATTGTCTGCCTCGATGTAATTAGCTCTTTGTAGAGCTAGTTGTGCTTTTTCTAACATTAAATCAACAGCAAGTTGTTGATTAGATTTTGAAATATAATCTTCTTGACCATTAGCTTTTTGAAGAAAACTAATAGTGCATAAACACATTACAATAAAGTATAAAACTCTAGAAGACAAATCTTTTAATTAGGTAGACAAATATAAAAGGACTTGATTCTATTCAAATAAAAAACGTCTATAATCTTATCATAAATGCTTTTAAACGATGTTTTTACGAGAGATTATGCCTTATTTTATGCTTTTGGCGTAAACTACCATGTCTCTTAATCGGTGAGAATACCCACTTTCATTATCGTACCATCCTATAATTTTCACCATTTTACCTATCACACTAGTCATTAATGAGTCATATATGCAAGAATATGGACTTCCTGATATATCTATGGATACTAATGGAACATTTGTAAAGGAGAATGTTGCAGGATTCGCTTTCGCGAAAGCGGAAAAAGCATCATTAATCTCTTCTATAGAAGTGTCACGTTTTACATTAATAGTAAGGTCGGTGAGGCTACCGTTAGGTACTGGCACTCTGATACCACAACCTCCTATGACATCATTTAGATCTGGGAAAATTCTAGTTAGCGCTTTTGCAGCACCTGTAGTCGTAGGTACTATGGACTGTCCAGCAGCTCTTGCTCTACGTAAATCCCTGTGAGGTTGATCATGTAGACTTTGGTCTGTTGTATAGCTATGTACCGTGGTGATGTAGGCTTGTTCTATGCCGCAAAGCTCATTCATTACTTTAATAAGAGGTGCCGCGTTATTAGTCGTACAGCTAGCATTTGAGAAGATAAGATCTTCTTTATTTAATATATGCTCATTAACACCTAGAACTACTGTTTTAATATCGTCTTCTACTGGTGGTGCGCTCAGGATTACTTTTCCAGCGCCAGCGTTAATGTGTTTTTGTAATTCTGTTCTAGTTTTAAATTTACCAGTAGATTCTATTACGGTGTCTATACCGTCCCAGTTTAATTCTTCCAAATTGCTGTGGTGGGTAAAGCCTATTCTATGGTCATTTATGGTTATAGAATTTGAGTCAAAAGAAACCTGAGCATTGAGTATACCGTGAATAGAATCGTATTTTAAAAGATGTGCCATTACCTCTGTAGATGCGAGATCATTAATAGCAACTACTTCTATTTGAGGATCGTTGTAAACCGTTCTTAAAAAAGTACGTCCTATACGACCGAATCCGTTAATAGCAACTTTAATCATTGGATAAGATTATTTTCTTTTTTTTAATCTTCTATAGTTAGAACTGAAATTAAGATAAACCAAAATGAATATCCAAAATCTTAAATAGAAACAATGGATCCTATTAAAAATGATACCAGTGCAATAGAGGTTATCTTTAATAAGGTTCCATATGTTTTGAGAGAAAACTTCACAGTTTTACAAAATATGCTTGTGAGCCTTGTAAGAACTTCTAACTAATGCGCCACTCTCCACATGTCTAAAGCCCATTTCTAGACCTATAGTTTCGTATTTCTTAAATTGTTCTGGAGTAATAAATTCTTTTACAGGTAAATGTTTTTTAGAAGGTTGTAGATACTGACCTATAGTAACCACATCTACATTATTATCTCTAAGATCTCTCATAGTCTGGATTACCTCTTCTTCGAGTTCTCCTAGACCTAGCATAATCCCAGATTTAGTTCTGTTAATACCTTGTTGTTTTAAATATCTAAGTACTTCTAGGCTGGTATCATACTTAGCCTGTATACGCACCTCACGAGTTAATCTTCTTACCGTTTCCATGTTATGAGATACCACTTCTGGATTTGCCTCTACGATGCGATCTAGATTACGAGTATTACCTTGAAAATCTGGAATAAGAGTTTCTAGTGTAGTTTCAGGATTCATACGTCTTATAGCAGCAACAGTTTCCTTCCATATAATAGAACCCATGTCTTTTAAATCGTCGCGATCTACACTAGTGATAACACCGTGTTTGATGCCCATTAATTTAATGCTACGTGCTACTTTCTCAGGTTCTGCCCAGTCCACAGTGTCCGGTCTTCCAGTTTTTACACCGCAAAAACCACAAGAACGTGTGCAGGTATTACCTAGAATCATGAAAGTTGCCGTTCCTTCTGTCCAGCATTCACCCATGTTAGGGCAACTACCAGACGTACAGATGGTATGTAAATCATACTTCTCTACGGTACTTCTTAATTCTTTATACTTTTGACCTACAGGTAACTTAACGCGCAACCATTTTGGTTTGCCCTTTGCCTTAGGTGGTGCTACAGATGTTTTTACTGATTCCATATTACAAAGTTAGTGATAAAGTAGTCGTTTGAATAAGAATACCTAACTAGTTCCATTGTTTAGGTTTATTAACCATGTTTGAAACAAATAACGCTAGCTGACTTAAAATTAATAATGATTCTAAAAAAGGAAGTAGGATAATGATATCGCTTTCGCGAAAGCGAGATAATCCTTTACCCATAACTATCCAAAATATCAAATATCTAAAAAGTACAACTCCTAAGATAAGCATCCAGTTAATACCGAATACAAATCCTAGAATAGCCGAAATAATAAATCCTATTTGAGATATGTAAAATAAACTTAATAGAAATTTATGAGAACCCTTATAATGACTCGCTGTATTTATATGACGTTTTTTCTGTTTCCACCAGGTGGACCAGCTCTTTTTTGCAACACTAGTCGTAAATGAATCTGGATTTAATGAAACGATGGTATTCTTTTTAGTAGCAGCTTGGTTTACAAAAAGGTCATCATCTCCACCCATAATTTTCATATGACTCATAAAACCACTAACATCATAAAATTGAGTAGCGGTATAGGCAAGGTTGCGTCCTACACCCATGTATGGATTGCCGCTCATGGCATAGCTGAAATATTGAATAGCTGTTAGTCCAGTTTCAAATCTTATTAATGCATTGAGAAGTGAATTTTTGACCTTTTGATAGCCACCATAACCTAAGACGATTTTTTTCTCATTAGATAAATGAGCAGCCATAAGAGAAAGCCATTGCTTACTATTAGGTGAACAGTCTGCATCAATAAATATTAGGTGATCGTTTACGGCTTTTTTAATACCGAGGGTAAGTGCATATTTTTTATTACCCCAAAAACTTTCATTATTTACAACGTCCACCATTTTAACACGAGAATCTTGAGACATAAAATCTTCAATAACATCTCTTGTGTCGTCATAACTAGCATCGTTGATTAGAATCAACTCAAAATTAGGATGATCCTGTTCTAGTAGTTGAGGGACTAGTGTTTTAAGGTTTTCTTGTTCATTTTTAGAACATACAATTACGGATACAGCTTTTGTTAAATCTCCCTGTGGCTGTGGTGTTTTTCCAAAACCTGCTTTTAAATAGAAGAAATAATAAATTATATTGATCAGGGCAAAGCCTGTCAATACATAGAAGAATATACCTATTTCCATTAAAAAAAGGCCTAAGCTGTTAGCTCTTCATTTTTGCAATCTTGCTCTTCTGGTAGTTTACCACACATGCTGCATGCTTCACCTTCTTTGTTAAGAAAAGGACTTTGGCTGGCACAAGTTCCAGCAAATTTACCATCCTTTTTAGCCCATATTTTTATTGCTATTCCTGCAAAGCCAATAGCTAATATTACAAACGATATAAGTACGAGTTTTAAATCCATAATGCAAAGATAAGGTATGGTTATATGTCTCTAATGAGAACCACAGTTTAATTATAAATACAATGATTAGTTATTCTAATAGTTTATTGATCGATTAGGTTTACTTCAGTATCAATTTTAATGCCGTATCGATTCATGACATGTTCTTGTATTTTATGGGCTACATCAAGAATTTCTTTTCCAGTTGCGTTTCCATAATTAACTAAAACTAATGCCTGTCTTTCATGCACACCAGCGTCACCATATCGTTTTCCTTTAAAACCGGACTGGTCTATAAGCCAGCCAGCAGGAACTTTTACATGATTCTCATCTACAGGATAAGATGGCATGTCTGGATGCATTCTTATAAGGTCTTCATAAACTGTTTTTTCAATCACTGGGTTTTTGAAAAAACTACCGCTGTTTCCTAACACTTTAGGATCAGGTAATTTACTGCTCCTTATATTGATAACTGCTTGCGATACTTTTTGAATAGAAAGGTCACCTTGTAGACTGTTTAACTCTTCTTTAATAGCGCCATAGCCTATTTTAAAGTCGTAATCAGTTGTTTTATTAAGATCTGTTAATTTAAATGTTACTGACGTAATTACATATTTACCAGCAGCATCGTTTTTAAATATAGAATCTCTGTATCCGAATTTACAGTCAGCTAGAGTGAGTGTTTTTTCTTCTAGCGATTTAAGATCAATCACTTCACAACTATGAAAAGCATCTTTAAGTTCTACACCATAAGCGCCTATATTCTGAATAGGAGATGTTCCCACGTTACCAGGAATAAGTGATAAATTCTCAACACCTGCTAGGTTATTTTCTATACAATAAAGTATAAAGTCATGCCAGTTTTCTCCTGCCATGACTTTAAGAAATACATTATTTTCTTCTCGACTAGTAACTTCCATTCCTTTTAATAGAACATGAATTACTGGTTTTTGAATATCGTTTATAAGTAGCATGTTACTACCACCGCCTAATAAAAAGACATCTTGTCCTACATAATAACCTAGAGATTCTTTTAATTTTTGCGTTGTAGTTGTTGCTGTGTACGCTTTCGCGAAAGCGGATATTCCAAAAGTATTGTAACTTTTTAAAGAAAAATGATGTTGAATTTCTATCATGCGTTATATGCTTTCAATGCATGATCTAAAATACGTACCGCTTTTTCTAGAGATTCTTTTTCTAGAACATAGGCTATTCTTATTTGGTTTTTCCCCATTCCTGGAGTACTGTAAAAACCAGCTGCCGGTGCTACCATAATGGTCTCGCCATCTAGTTCAAAGTTTTCTAACATCCATTGTGCAAAAACGTCTGTGTCTTCTACAGGTAATTGAGCAACACAGTAGAATGCGCCACCAGGGTTTGCTACTTCTACACCTTCTATTTTTTTAAGTCCAGCAATAAGAACGTCGCGACGCTCTATGTATTCTCCTATAACCTCGTCAAAGTATTCTTGTTTTGTCTCTAAGGCAGCCTCTGCAGCGATTTGTGCAAATGTAGGAGGGCTTAATCTAGCTTGTGCAAATTTCATTGCAGTAGCCATAACTTCTTTATTTTTTGAAACCATACAGCCTATACGAGCACCACACATACTATATCTTTTTGATACAGAATCTATCATGATAGCATGGTCTTCTAGACCAGCAATGTTCATTACTGATAGATGTTTACGGCCGTCATAGGCAAATTCTCTGTATACTTCGTCAGATAAAAGGAAAAGATCGTGTTTTTTAACTAGAGCAGTTAATTGGTCCATCTCTTCTTGCGTGTATAAATAACCAGTTGGATTTCCTGGGTTACATATAAGGATAGCCTTAGTTTTATCCGTGATCAGTTTTTCAAACTCGCTTATTGCAGGTAAAGCAAAGTTATTTTCAATGGTCGTTGAGATAGGTTTTACAGTAACACCGCTCGCTGTTGCAAAACCGTTGTAATTTGCATAAAATGGCTCAGGTATAATAACCTCGTCACCGTTATCACAAATACTACCCATGGCAAACATTAAAGCCTCACTACCACCGGTAGAGACTATTATGTTTTCATCAGTTAGATTCATGCCTATTTTATTGTAATGTGCTGCGAGTTTATCTCTGTAAGATTGGTTTCCTGCGCTGTGACTATAAGCAAGGACAGTCATGTCAGTATCTTTAACAGCATTAATTGCTTGTTCTGGCGTTTTAATATCTGGTTGACCTATGTTAAGTTGATAGATGTGAACACCTCTAGCTTTTGCAGCTTCGGCATAGGGAACTAATTTTCTAACAGGGGAAGAAGGCATTTTAAGCCCTTTTTCAGAAATCTTTGGCATAACTTATTTTTATTACTACAAATGTAATACTTGAGTAAGGATGCTCAAAAGACTTTGACTAAACCTTATATTTATTGTCCATGAAAAACACGGTTCTTTTATTTTCTTTGATTTTATGTTTGTGTAGTGCAACTGCTCAAGAAGGTTTTGTATTTAATAAAGGTATAAAAAAGGAGAAGATTGCTTTTAATCAATATTCTAATTTGATCGTACTGCCAGTAACGGTTAATGATGTAGAGTTTAACTTTATGCTAGACACTGGTGCGGCAAGAACTATTATATTTAATTTAAAAGGTATAGACTCTCTTAGTATTAAGGAAGGTAAGTATATCTCAGTAAATGGTTATGGTAGTAATGAGGCGTTAAGTGCTTATTATTCTAGAGGGAATAAAATAGAAGTAGGGGATTTTATAAGCGATACTCATGCAGATGTTCTTGTTCTCAGTGATAGCGAGATAGATATATCACCAAAGTTAGATGTAGAAATACATGGAATTCTTGGAGTTAATTTTCTTGAGAATTTTGTCACTCATATAGATTATGAAAGTAGTTATTTAAAGATGTATGAGAACTTTGAAGATCTCCCATCTTCATTGAGAAAAGCAAAGCAGTTTAATGTTACTACTTATAATAGCAGGTTGTTTGTAAATCTAGAGTTAGATAATAGGTTAGTAAAAGGTGATTTTAAACTACTTCTTGATTCAGGAAGTGGAGATGCCTTATGGATTTTTGATGACATAGATGATGCTATGACTATTGAAAATAGTTTTGAAGACTATTTAGGTTTTGGTATTAATGGAGAGATTTTTGGATTAAGGACAAAGGTGAATGCGGTTCATTTATTTAATTCAACTTTAAAAAATGTTGCCGTTTCCTATCCTTTTAAAAAGTATCAAAATACAGAAAAAGCAGATATCTCTCATGATGGAAGTATAGGAGGAGAGGTATTAAGAAGATTTGACGTGGTGATCGATTATCCTAAGGGTAAAATAAGTATGAAACCTAATAATAGTTTTGAAGAAGGTTTTTATTATAATATGGCTGGTTTAGGTGTTAAGAAAGGCGAACTGGAATTGTTTACACAATTAGACAGAGATTTTACAAATAGAAATACTGATGTCTCTAGCAGTCAAATAACGCTTACTTCTAGGGCGAGAATGACTTATCAATATATTCCTAAGATATATGTCGACTATTTGCGAGAAGGCTCTCCTGCTGATAAAGCAGGTATTCAAATAGGAGATCAAATTATTTCTATTAATGGACGCAAAAAAAAACAGCTCACTGTAAATAATGTCAGTGAGCTGTTTTATAAAAATCCTTATAAGAAGTTGAAAATAAAATTAAAAAGAGGAGAAACAGTATTTAATGTAAAGATTATAAATATTCCATTAATCCGTTAATTAAGTTATTCTCCTTCCTTAGCCGGTAATACTTCACCTTTTAAACGTAAAGGGATTAATTTTTTTGCGATATTAGCGTAGGCTGTAATAGTCTTAACAATAGGCCCTACTTTTTTAGTGTCGTATTTAACAACTATTTCACCGGTCATACCTTTGGCAATAGGCTCTTCTGGCTTTGATAATATGTCGCAACTACATGAAGAGTATATTTTATATATCTTCAATGGGTTCTCACCAGTATTTTTAAAAGTAAAAGTTCTAACACCATCACTTCCTTTTTCTACTTTTCCATAATCGATAGTAGAAGATTCAAATTCTACGGTAGTCATAGGGTCTAAAGTAGTACTATCTTGTGCTTGCATACTTGTAGAAACGAGTCCTGTAAACAAGAAAATAAGTAGTAAATTTTTCATCATTATTTATTTAAGTTAATAAAAGTAAACTATCGAGCTTAAAGTGGCCGTTAATGGCGTGTAATTTTTAAGTTAATAGTACTTTTGTCGTTGTAAATTCAAAAACTAAGCCAAACATGTCCTTAGCATCTAAATACGATTCTAAAACTACTGAAGAGAAGTGGTATAAATTCTGGATGGATAACGATTTCTTTAAATCTGTACCAGACGAGAGAGAAAGTTACACCATTGTAATCCCACCACCTAATGTGACAGGAGTCTTGCACATGGGACACATGTTGAATAATACTATTCAAGATGTATTAATACGTCGCGCTCGTTTAAAAGGATACAACGCATGTTGGGTTCCTGGTACAGATCATGCTTCTATTGCGACAGAGGCTAAGGTAGTTAAGAAACTAAAGGAACAAGGAATTGATAAAAATGACTTGTCTAGAGAAGAGTTTTTAAAACACGCTTGGGACTGGACAGATGAATATGGAGGTATTATCCTAGAGCAACTTAAAAAATTAGGAGCTAGTTGTGACTGGTCTCGTACTAAGTTTACTCTAGATGACGATATGTCTGCATCTGTCATAAAGGTATTTATTGATCTTTATAATAAAGGACTGATATATCGTGGTTACCGTATGGTTAACTGGGACCCAGAAGCAAAAACAACTCTTAGTGATGAAGAGGTTATTTACGAAGAACGTAATGGACACTTGTATCATTTAAAATATCAAATTAAAGGAAGTGAAGATTTTGTAAGTATTGCAACTACTCGTCCTGAAACCATTTTAGGAGATGCAGCTATTTGTGTGCATCCAGAAGATGAGCGTTACACAGATTTAATAGGTAAAACTGTTATTGTACCTATCGTAAATCGTGAGATACCAGTTATTGCAGACTCTTATGTAGATATGGAATTCGGTACAGGAGCTTTAAAAATCACTCCTGCGCATGATGAAAATGATAAGAAAATAGGAGAGACCCATAATCTAGAAGTAATAGATATCTTTAATGCAGATGCTACTTTAAATAGTTTTGGTCTTCACTATGAAGGTAAAGATCGTTTTGTAGTACGTAAAGAAATCTCTGCTGAGTTAGAAGAAAAAGGTTTCTTGATCAAGAAAGAAGATCACGTTCATAAAGTAGGTACTAGCGAGCGTACTAAGGCAGTTATAGAACCACGTCTATCAGACCAGTGGTTCCTTAAAATGGAAGACCTTGCTCAACCAGCTATAAAAGCAGTTAAGGAAGATATAGTAGAATTATTACCTCCTAAATTTAAGAGTACGTATTTCCACTGGATGGAGAATGTTCGCGATTGGAATATTTCTAGACAATTAATGTGGGGACAGCGCATTCCTGCTTATTATTACGGAGATGGAAAAGAGGACTTTGTTGTTGCAAATAGTTTAGAAGAGGCTGTTACGCTTTCGCGAAAGCGAACTAATAACGATAACCTGAAAGCAGAAGATCTACGTCAGGAAAATGATGTTCTTGATACTTGGTTCTCTAGTTGGTTATGGCCTATAAGTGTATTTAATGGTGTTCTTGAGCCAGAAAATGAGGAGATTAATTATTATTATCCTACTCGTGATCTAGTTACTGGACCAGATATTCTTTTCTTTTGGGTAGCTAGAATGATAGTTGCTGGTTATGAATTAAGAGATGAGAAGCCATTTAATAAAGTATATTTAACAGGATTAGTAAGAGATAAACAACGTCGCAAGATGTCAAAATCTTTAGGTAATTCTCCTGATGCACTAGGCTTACTAGAACAATATGGTGCAGACGGTGTGCGTGTAGGGTTGCTTTTAAGTGCAGCTGCAGGAAATGATATCATGTTTGATGAAGACCTTTGCCAGCAAGGAAAAGGTTTTGTAAATAAAATGTGGAATGCATTTAAGCTTACCCAAATGTGGGATGTTGATAACTCACTTGAACAACCAGCACATAGTGCACAAGCAATAGCATGGTATAGAAGTCGTTTTAATGAGACTCTTGCTTTAATAGAAGATCATTATTCTAAATATAGAATTAGTGATGTATTAATGACTTCGTATAAGTTGATTTATGACGATTTTTGTGGATGGTTATTAGAAATTATTAAGCCGGAATATCAACAACCGATAGATGCAAAAACACTTGCTGAGGTTATCGAGCTTTTTGAAGATAATTTGAGATTGATGCATCCATTTACTCCATTTATTACAGAAGAGATATGGCAAACTATTTCAGAGCGTAAGGTAGAAGATGCCTTATGTATTAATACATGGCCTAAAGGTGGTGATGTTGATACTGCTTTGTTATCTGACTTTGTACTGGTACAAGATGTGATATCTGGTATTAGAACTGTACGTAAAGAGAAGCAAATAGCTTTTAAGAACGAGATAGAGTTAAAGACTATCAATAATGAAAACTTAAATGAAGCCTATAATCCATTGATTCAAAAAATGGGTAATGTTTCTAGTGTTGAGGTGATTACAGAACAGTTGTCTGGTGCTGCAAGTTATAGAGTAAAATCAAATGAATACTTCATACCATTAGAAGGAAACATAGACGTAGCTGCAGAATTAGTTAAACTAGAAGGAGAGCTTAAAAGGGCTAAAGGCTTTTTAATAGGTGTGCAAAAGAAGTTAGGAAATGAGCGTTTTGTAAGTAGTGCTCCAGAGCAAGTAGTTGCAATAGAAAAGAAAAAAGAAGCAGATACTCTTGCTAAAATCGAGACCATCGAAGCGAGTATAAATGCCTTAAAGTAATTTATATGGACTCGGTAGATACTCCAGCTTTATTTATATTAGGTGGTGCTATACTTTTTGTTATTATACTAGTGGTTATAGTAATGAGGTATATGACTTATTTACTCAACAAAAGAAAATAATATATGAATCCATTTGTAACTATAGTTGTTGTTTTAGGTGCAGCAGTATTGTGTTTAATAATACTTGCTATTTATATTCTTAGAAAAAAAGAGTAATTGCCTACATATGTCTAGTCCTAAATAACCGATACAGATTATTAAAGGATTAAATTTATTATTTAAATCTCAATGAAGCTAGCTTCGTTGAGATTTTTTTGATTTGTATGTTTTTCTTGTTAATTGATTTTGTTTGTGCATTTGAATAG
>NZ_JBDVDQ010000011.1:0-122370 GCF_039941875.1 Nonlabens sp.
TCGTCCTGATTCAATTTCTTCTACTACTTGAAGCTTAAAAGAAAGCGAGTAGTCTTTTTGGGTACGTTTCACATAACCAATGTTTATAGGTGTTTTCATTACACTAAGATTTTAGTGTATCGCTATTCTAGGACGGGACAAGGTTTTAAAAAAAACACCCCTTAAAATCTAAGATTTTAAGGGGTGTTTTTTTTTAAATCTTAGATAGATTCTAGTATCTGTAAACTATGGCATTTATATTCATTCCTGCACCTACACTAGCAAACATAACTACATCGCCTTTTTCTACTTTGTGTTGTGGCATTTTATCATGAATAACTAGATCCATAACAGTAGGAACTGTTGCTACAGAGCTGTTTCCATATTTATGGATAATCATAGGCATGATGTCCTTAGGAACTTCCATGTCATAAAGCTTATAGAATCTATCCACTATAGCTTCGTCCATTTTTTCATTAGCCTGATGTATAAAAATCTTTTTAAGATCTTTAATATCTACACCAGCTTGTTCCATAGCACTTTTCATACCTTCTGGAACTTTGGATAATGCAAAGTTATATATACGACGGCCATACATTTTTATGTACTTGGTCTTATCTTGTATTTCTTTATTATAAGAAGTTTCATTGAATATGAAAAAAGCTTCTTCTTCTGTATAAGTTGCTGTAGCCTGTCCTATAATACCATGCTCATCGTCGCTAGCTTCTAAAACTGCTGCACCAGCACCGTCAGAATATATCATAGAGTCTCTATCGTGCGGATCTACAACTCTAGACAAAGCCTCTGCACCTATAACAAGTACTTTCTTAGCAAGTCCTGATTTTATAAATGAATCTGCTTGAGTAACACCTAGAATCCATCCCGGACAACCGAATAGAACATCGTATGCAATACATGCAGGGTTTTTAATACCTAATTTATTCTTTACACGACTCGCAAGACTAGGTACCATATCACTAGAACCACCATCAGAATTTATATCACCATAGTTGTGCGCCACAATTATAAAATCTAGCGTCTCTGGATCACAATTTGCATCTTCTATTGCTTTTATAGCAGCAAGTGTTGCTATATCGCTGGTAACAAGTTCATCACTCATGTACCTGCGCTCTTCAATTCCAGTTATCGCAACAAATTTTTTAATAATAGTAGAGTTATCGCTACCGAAAGAACTACCATCATTATTTAAGAATTCATGATTCATGAACTCTTCATTTTTTCTAACTACATCGGGAATATGACTTCCTACACCAGTGATTTTTGCTCTCATTAACCTGCTTTTCAAACTTAGGGATAACAAAAAAAGTGATTTATGATGTTCATTCCTAATTATTAACAACGGAATATGTGGTATTTTTCACTTTGTTGAGAATCAATCAAAGAATAGGTGTTTTTCTTGCATTATATATAATGCGATGAATAGTAAACCAGCTTATTTTGCTGATTTTTCTTTTATTCTATAGATCAACTAGAGTGTATTGGATTATAAATTATGAGAGTTAAGAATGGTTTGTATAGCTAGAAAAGTAATAGTTTTTTAATCTAAGAAATATGAGCTTTTTTTTAGATGCTAACATTATATTTGCAAAATAATTCAAGAAACCTGAAAAATTTTATAATCATATTGATGCTTATTTCATTTGCATTGCGACCTATGTACTACGTAGGGCAATTTGTATATTATGGAACAAACATGGATTACATTATAGAGAATTACTGTGTAAACAAAGAACGACCACAATTAAAATGTGATGGTAAATGTTTTCTTGCTAAAAAACTTATCGCAGCTAACGACTCTGAAACAGATGATTCTAAAAGCATAGAAGCACATGCTTTTTTCCCTGTGTTTTTAGAAACTCCACAAACGTTACAAATAGATAGTGATTTCATTTATAAAGATCACTCTATTAATTTCTCTTATCAATTATTATATAGTTATAACTGGTACGAAGCTCCTTTAAAGCCACCCATTTCATAAGTTTATTTTCCGTTTTTATTACAAAGACTTTAGACGTGAGTCTTCGATCGCGTCTACAATAAACTTAAAAAATGAATTTTTCAAAAACTATAGGAGCACTAGCTCTAAGCATCGCTATTATATCATGTTCATCTGACGATGACGCAATGGAAAACCTATCTAACCAAACAGGAGAACTTACTGTTAAGTTTGATAATGCTGTTGGTAATCAGGATTTTATATTTAACTCTTCTTTTTCTAAATCTAATGGAGAATCTTTTAAATTAGAAACACTTAAATACATCGTTAGTAACATCAAGTTAACAGACGAGAATGGAGTGGAGTTTGAATACCCAACTAGTGATAATATTTTTATTATTGATGAGGCAAATGCAAATAATGCAGGTGAAATATATGTAGAACTAGATAATGTACCAGCTGCTAACTATACAAAGATCTCTTTTGGAATCGGTGTAGATCAGGCTAGATTTGCTCAAGGTGCTGCAGGTCAAGGAGATTTCTTGACAGTAGCGCAAGACGCAGGTATGTTCTGGTCATGGGCATCTGGATATAAATTTATGCGCCTAGATGGAACTTATTCTGACGCTACCGTAACAGATCAACCGGTTAATATACACATGGGTAGTGTAGGGACATCTCTAGATAATTATAGAGAAATCACATTAGACTTACCTAATACTTCAAGAGTAAGAGAAGATTCTCATGCAGAGATTCACCTAGTAACTGACATCCTTCAAATTCTAGATGGAGCAACTTCATTGAATTTTTCAGATGGGTATGATCAGGTACATACTAATGAAATAGAAACTCCTATCATCGCAAATAACTTTATGGGTAGTTTCAGTGTAGACCATATTCATAACTAATAATTTTTATAGTAATACTGCTAGGAGGGTTTTACATAAACCCTTCTAGTTGTTACTATGAGTTTATCTGATATGAAAAAGTATATATTATTTGCACTGGGGATCCTTATGATTTCTTGTACAGAAAATGATATAGAAAATGGTTACGAACCTATTCCTGTATCTTTTGAAACACCAAGTAATTTTCCTGATCTTGTTTATAATCTAGATGTAAATCCTTTAACTGAAGACGGTATAGCTTTAGGTAAGGCTCTTTTTTACGAAGGAGATTTATCTTCTAATGGAGCAATAGCTTGTGCTTTTTGTCACGAGCAGGCATCAGCTTTTACGCATCATGGACATACTTTAAGTCATGGAGTAAATGGAAATATAGGTTTTAGAAACGCACAGCCTATTCAGAATTTAGGTTTTCAAGAAGCATTTACATGGGATGGAGCTGCATCGCACCTCGATTTACAGCCTATTATTCCTATTACTAGTGAGCTAGAAATGAACGAGACATTATCTAACGTTATAGGTAAATTACAGGCAGACGAAGGTTATAGAAACATGTTTAGTAAAGCATTTGAAGATGGAGAGATTACCTCTAGCCATCTATTACAAGCGTTATCTCAATTTATGGTAACTATGGTTTCTTCAAATTCAAAGTATGATAAAGTAGAACGCAATGAAGGAGCGGTCTACACTACTATAGAAGCTGATGGTTTTGCATCTTTTAACCAAAAATGTACAAGCTGCCATGCTGGTTCTTTACAAACAGATCAAAGCTACCGCAACAATGGTCTAGCTGTTAATCCTAGATTAAATGATTTAGGAAGGTATAATCTTCTAGAAATACCAGAAGACTTATATAAGTTTAAAGTGCCTAGTTTAAGAAATGTAGCGGTCACTTTTCCTTATATGCATGATGGACGTCTGTCAGACTTAGAATCTGTTCTAGATCACTATTCCTCAGGTATGGTGGATACTGGTACTATAGATCCATCACTAGTAAAAGCAGACGGTAGTCTAGGTATCGATTTAACAGCTTATGAAAAAGAGAGCATCATTGCTTTTTTAGAAACATTAACTGATCAAGAATTTTTAAATGACGACCGCTTTGCAGAATTTTAATAAAACTTTTATTACCCTATCCATAGGACTATTATTCAGTATCTCTAGTTATGCGGCTTGCCCACCGCATCTAGAAAAAATATTTTGTGACCTTTGTGGCTGTACTACCTCTAGTGGTAGTTCTGGTTTTGGGACACTCAATGATGTAAGTTTTATAGGACTGCGTTATATCCACCAGTCCTATGAATCTCGAGATGGTATTTTTGTAAATTCACCTACAAGTGAGGAGAATTTTAATACCTATCAAATATGGAGTAAAGTGCCTCTATCTAAAAAGTTCTCCATAAATGCGATGGTACCTTTTCAAGACTTATCAAGAAAACGTAATACTGGTTCAGAACATATAAGTGGACTAGGAGATGTGACTGTCATAGGATGGTATCAGCATGTTTTTTATGAAAAACCAGAAGGTTATAAAGTGATTTTTGAAAATAAAGTTCCTACCGGTCATCAACTCAACTTTGGTTTGGGTGTAAAATTACCGACAGGAGAATTTGAAGAAGAACTCACAGATCGTATCAATCCTGGTTTTCAAGTAGGTACTGGTAGTGTAGATGTACTAGCATCTATATCTCATTCCTATTCTAAAAATAAGTTAGGAATCAATACACTAGCCACCTATTATTTTAAAACAGAGAATAAAAACGAATACCGATTTGGTAACCAATTCAGTGTTTCTTCAAATGCGTATTATAACATACCATTTACTAAATCTGCTTTGAGTCCATTTCTAGGCCTATCTGCAGATGTTTATGATTCTATCGAGCAATTTGACGAGCAACTCGTGGATACAGATGGTTATATTTTTAACGGCAGTATCGGTACCGAATATAAATTTGATCAATTTGTTTTAGGAGCTAGTTATACATTGCCTATAGTTCAAGACCTTTTTGGTGGTGATGTTGAATCCCAAAATAAATTTTTACTGTATGCTAATTTTGTGTTGAACTAATTATAGAACACATAAAAACTTAATCATAGACCTAATGATCAGTTCTTTGATTAAGTTTTTATTTTTAATCTCGCTTTCGCGAAAGCGGAATAAACACCAACATTTTAACCCATAATCTATGTAGTAGATGTTTAGTACATCGTGTTAGGGTTTGCCGATTTTTCTGGTATTTGCTGTATGGAATCCCAATGCTCTACAATTTTACCATCACCATCAAACCTAAAGAAGTCCATAGTCACGTATTGATCGTTTCCAGGCCATATTTGGTGTGTGTGTAAAGCGACTAAATTATCTTCTGTAATCGCTCTTACAAATTTGATAGATTTATCAGGATACTCTACTTGCATCCTTTCAAAATAATCTATAAAACCTTGCTTTCCATTTGCCACATCTGGATTGTGTTGTATGTAATCTTTACCTACATAAAGCTCTATCGCTTTACGAGGATTGCCTTCATAAGCTGTTCTATAGAAATTTATAGCGTTTTGTTTATTTAATGAATTCATAGGTGTTTCTTTAAAGCTCATATTTAAAGATAGATTTAAAAATATTGAGTTGATCATATAGTCTTCAAAAACTCAGCTGACGTCACTTTTTTGATTTTATAGATCTAAATATCTTAATAAGCATAGTTCTTTTGGTAAAGTCTTTTCTCTTAATTATAGTACTTAGAAGTTGAATTAGATTTGAATTTTTACGATGCTTAGTAGGAATCCTAGAATTACGAAACCTAGTAAACTAAAGAAAAATTGTTTTTTGATTTTAAAAACACCTGAGACTATAATCCAACTATATAAAAATAGGTATAATGGCAATAAATAAGAGCTTATTTGAAAATCTTCATAGAGTTTTATATCAAGTCCTACGAATATAGTAGTCATACGAGTAAGAAACATGAGTACTAAGAATACCACATAAAACACTAAATTTTGAGCATGTCTTTGACGGCGTTTTACGGTTCTTATTTTATTTGTGAAACCTAACCATATTTGATTGCAAAATAAAAACCCCATGCTTGAGACCGTAAGTCCCATTAAAACAAAATAATAATTTGTGAATTGATCATGGATTATGGTCATAGAAAAATCGTCATGGTATCTTATGCTTACATGACTTAATTGGGTAAAGAGACCAAATAAAATAAATAGAACAATACTGGAACCTATACCATATACTATTCCTAAGATATATCTTTTTATACCTATGTTTTTTACTGAATATTCAGGTCTGTATTTTTCAAAACGTTTTATCAATGAATTTAATGTGGTTGGTTTATTTTATAGGTACAAATAAATTGATTTTTGTTACATGAAATAATCAAAAAAAAACCGAATCAACTTTTTGTTGATTCGGTTTTATATATATGTATTTCAGATTTCTAGACTACCTAAAGCCTAATAACCTAAAACCTATTTAATCCTCTAAATACTCTTCCATAGGAGCACAAGTACACATTAAATTACGGTCTCCATAAGCATCGTCTGCACGACGTACGGTAGGCCAGAATTTATTGTCAGCAATGTAGTCTAGTGGATATGCAGCTTGCTTTCTAGTGTATGGTAAATCCCAGTCATCACTAGTTATCATTTGCAAAGTATGTGGACTGTTCTTAAGTATATTATTAGGCTGGTCTTTAGAAGATTCTGCAATTTCTGCTCTTATAGAAATCATCGCATCACAAAAACGATCCATTTCTTCTTTAGATTCAGACTCTGTAGGCTCTATCATCATAGTACCTGCCACTGGGAAAGATACAGTAGGAGCGTGAAAACCATAATCCATTAATCGTTTTGCAATATCTGTTACTTCTATACCATTTTCTTTAAATGGACGACAGTCTATAATCATTTCATGAGCAGCACGACCTTTCTCTCCAGTAAAAAGACATTCATAACTACCTTTAAGACGTTCTTTGATATAGTTTGCGTTGATAATAGCATACTCTGTAGATCGTTTTAAACCTTCGGCACCTAGCATACATACATAGCCGTAAGATATTAAACATGCTAATGCACTACCAAAAGGGGCTGCACTAATAGGTGAAATAGCTTGGTCACCACCTGTAGGTATGACAGGATTAGTAGGTAAGAATGGAACAAGTTGTGGTGCCACACATATAGGTCCTACACCTGGTCCACCACCACCATGTGGTATAGCAAACGTTTTGTGTAGGTTAAGGTGACATACATCTGCACCGATGTTGCCAGGATTAGTAAGACCAACTTGCGCATTCATGTTAGCACCATCCATATAAACCTGACCACCGTTTTCATGGATAAGTCCTGTAATTTCTTTAATCGCACTTTCATAAACTCCATGAGTAGATGGATAAGTAACCATTAAAGCACTTAAATTATCTTTATGCTTTTCTGCTTTCTCACGTAAATCATCCACATCGATGTTTCCGTTTTCTAGCGCTTTAGTTACAACAACCTTCATACCAGCCATTACTGCACTAGCAGGGTTTGTACCGTGCGCACTAGATGGAATAAGGCATATGTTTCTATGTTGATCTCCACGACTGTGGTGGTAAGCACGTATAGCCATTAAACCTGCAAATTCTCCTTGCGCACCAGAGTTAGGCTGTAAAGAAGTACCTGCAAAACCAGTTGCCTCATTTAATTGAAGTTCTAATTTCTTCAACATTTCTTGATAACCAGCTGCTTGATCTATCGGTACAAATGGGTGAATATTTCCCCATTGCGGATTAGACAACGGCAACATCTCTGCTGCAGCATTCAATTTCATCGTACAAGATCCTAATGCAATCATCGAGTGATTTAAAGCCAAATCTTTACGCTCTAATTTCTTGATGTAACGCATCAACTCTGTTTCAGAATGGTAAGAGTTAAATACCTCATAGGTTAAGAAGTCTGTCTGACGTCCTGCACCTAAGTGAGTTTTTTCTAACAATTCTGTGATAGGAGTGAAGTCTTTAGAAACCGCTTTCGCGAAAGCGGAAACAATATCATTCAAGTCTGCAAGAGAAGTAGTTTCATTTAAAGAAACCTGAACTGTGTCTGCATCTGGATAATAGAAGTTAATCTCTAAATCAAGAGCTTCTTTTTTAACAGCTTCGGCATCTACTTTAAAACTCAAAGTGTCAAAAAAGTTTGCGTTAGTCTGGTAAATACCTAGTTTTTCTACAGCGTCTGCAAGAGTTGCAGTTTGCGCGTGTAAATTATTTGCAATAAACTTCAATCCACGTGGTCCGTGATAAACACCGTACATACCAGCCATAACAGCTAGTAAAACCTGTGCCGTACAAATATTAGAAGTCGCTTTATCTCTTTTAATGTGCTGCTCACGCGTTTGTAACGCCATGCGCAGTGCACGTTTTCCATCTGTATCTTTAGTAACACCTATAATACGACCAGGAATCTGTCTTTTAAATTCTTCACGAGTTGCAAAGTACGCTGCGTGTGGTCCTCCATAACCTAGTGGAATTCCAAAACGTTGTGTAGTTCCCACAACAACATCTGCACCCCAGTGTCCTGGAGCTTCTAGCAATACTAACGACATAATGTCTGCAGCAACTGCTATGCGTATATTGTTTTCTTTGCATTTTTTTGCAAAAGCAGTATAGTCTACCACATTACCACTAGCACCAGGATACTGTAAAAGAATACCGTAGTATCCTGCATTTACATCTATTTCCTGAGGATTACCTTCTACTAATTCTATTCCTAGAGGAATAGCACGAGTTTTTAAAAGCTCTTTAGTTTGTGGTAAAGCATCTTGGTCTACAAAGAATTTTATAACATTTTCTTTTTTCTGAGCTCTCTCACGAACTGAATAAAGTAAAGTCATAGCCTCTGCAGCAGCAGTAGACTCATCTAATAGAGAAGCATTAGCCAGTTCCATACCAGTAAGATCGGTAATCATGGTCTGGAAATTTAATAAGGCTTCTAGACGTCCTTGAGCAATCTCTGCCTGGTAAGGAGTGTAAGCGGTATACCAACCTGGATTTTCAAGAATGTTACGTTGGATAACTGCTGGTGTTATAGGTGCGTTGTAACCTAGACCTATGTAAGATCTAAATTGCTTATTCTTATCACCTAGTTTTTTAATATGAGATAAAAACTCATATTCACTCATCGCAGGATCTAATTGTAAATCTTGTTGAAGGCGTATGTTATCTGGGACTGTCTCATATACTAACTGGTCTATAGAATCAACTCCTATAGTTTCTAGCATGGGTGCAAGGTCTGCCTTGCGTGGTCCAATATGTCTTAGGGCAAAACGATCTGTATTCATAGTACTTGTATGGTCTATTTAAGATAGTGCAAAAGTAGTCGTTTAAGATATCTTAACTAACAAGGGTTAGTCTAGATTTATAGGTATTTTTCAACCTTTTTAACCTAGTTATTAACTATGCGCTGTAAATTTGAACCATGAGGTTATTGAAAACCGTTTTAGATTTTTATATACGTAGTAGTTTGCACGTGGCAATTTGCTTTGTAGCATTACTGTATGTGTTTCATTGCTATAGTTTTGTGAAACTGAGTGATGACTTTGCACTGTTAGGTTTTTGCTTTGTTGTCATAGGTTATAATTTTATAAAGTATGCGACACTGGTCTATGATAATAGAGATTTTAAATACAAAAAAGGAATCTTTGCAATCACAGTGATTAGCGCGCTAGTTGGAGCCTATTTATTACTGTTTGAAACTCTACTAGCCTATATAGTATTACTTATATCAGGACTATTATCTCTTTTTTATGTGATACCATTTTACCATAAAAAAAGTTTAAGGTTAATGTCTATTATAAAGGTAGTTACTGTGGTACTGGTATGGTGGCTGGTTATCATGTTACTACCAGTTTTTTCTAATTATACAGAGATTGTGAACTGGCAACCTGGGAATGATATAAATTGGACGCCTTATATCATAAAATCTATTGAGTTATTCTTATTTGTATTCAGTTTATTGATTCCCTTTGAAATACGCGATTTAAAGTACGATGCTCCTAGTTTAAAAACTATCCCACAACTAGTAGGAACTAGAAAAACAAAATATTTAGGGATGTTATTATTGTTGTGTGCCTTCTTATTGCATCATTTTTATTTCATGCAGTATGAATTCCCTTATTATTTTATTCCTTTATTAATTTATGTGATAACAGCCATTGCGATATGGTTTTCAGATAAATTTAAATCAGATTATTATGTCAGTTTCTTTGTAGAAGCCATACCAGTTTTTTGGCTAGCATTATACTGGGTGACATAAAAAAAAAGAGCCGAATGGCTCTTTTTTAAAATATGTGTTTTAAGATGTGTTACTTTTTCATCGACTCTGCTATTCGTTTTTTAATAGAATCTTTTTGAGTGTCAGAAAGAGCAACCCA
The DNA here is from genome assembly GCF_039941875.1 of Nonlabens sp. Classification (GTDB taxonomy): domain Bacteria; phylum Bacteroidota; class Bacteroidia; order Flavobacteriales; family Flavobacteriaceae; genus Nonlabens. The sequence continues at coordinate 10,259 of NZ_JBDVDQ010000011.1, forward strand.
TTTAAGCCCTTTAAGTTTACGTTGGAAACGTTCATTATTTTTATGAAACGATCTACATCCTATACAGTGTCCTAAGTGTAATTTATGACGGAAGGCTTCCTTAGGGTTAAGATCTCCATATTGTTCTCTTGTGCTTAAAATTTTTGCCTCGTCGCAGTTTATAAAAAATCTACCCATCAGATTAGTTGTCTTTGTGCCATTTTTTGTTCATACATTCCATAAGCTGTACTCGAGCTCTATGAATTATAACCCATAAATTAGACGCTGTGATATCGTGTTCCTTACATATCGTATCAGTTTCTAAATTATCTATTGTTTTTTGAACAAATATAGTGGCATATCTCTCTGGTAAACAAGCGATACACTCTTCAAGTGCTTTTCCTAATTCTTCTTGTTCAATAGTGTCTTCTACATTAGGGTTACGCAAGTCCTGAGCTTTTTCTTCCATCCAGTCACCTTCTTGGTCGCTATTAGAAAGATAGCTCATACGTACTTCGGCCTTTCCTTTATTAGAATTTATCTTGCGATAATAATCTATGATTTTACGTTTAAGAATAGAAATCAACCAGGTTCTCTCTGTAGAATTCCCTTTAAATCTATGTGCGCTTTTTAATCCTGCCAGAAAAGTTTCAGATACCAGATCTTGTGCCATAATAGGATCATTAACCCTACTTATGGTAAAATTAAAGAGGTAGTCACCATAACGGTCCACCCATTTTTCTGGTATTAATTTAACTTCTGGCATTTTAATAAACAGTTTTAACTTATTAGACCAGCTCTCTTTAAAAGAGCATCGATTTTAGGTTCGTTTCCGCGGAAACGAGTATATAATAACATAGGATCTTCTGTACCACCTCTGGAAAGAACATGATCTCTAAATTTCTTAGCCGTAGTACGATCGAAGATTCCGTTTTCTTTAAACATTTCAAAAGCATCTGCATCTAGAACTTCTGCCCATTTATAGCTATAGTATCCTGCACTGTAACCACCTTGGAAAATGTGTCCAAAAGAAGTACTCATACAACTACTTGCTACGTCTGGATAAAGATCTGTCTGGTCAAATGTTTTTCTTTCATGAGCTTTTACATCTGTAATTCCAGTTGGGTCTATACCATGCCAGTTCATATCTAACATTCCAAAGGAAAGCTGTCTTAAAGTTTGCAATCCTTCTTGAAAATTAGCCGCTGATTTTATTTTTTCTATATACTCAAGAGGTATTACCTCGTCAGTTTCATAATGTCTCGCAAATATCTCTAATGCTTCTTTTTCATAACACCAGTTTTCTAGTACCTGACTAGGTAACTCAACAAAATCCCAAAATACAGATGTTCCTGATAGACTTTGGTATTTAGTATCGGCTAGCATACCGTGTAGTGCGTGACCAAATTCATGAAACAAAGTTGTCACCTCATTAAAAGTAAGTAAAGAAGGCTTTGTAGCAGTAGGTTTCGTAAAATTACATACGTTAGAAACATGTGGTCTTACATTAGTTCCATTTGCATCATGCCACTGTCCTTTAAAAGAAGTCATCCAGGCACCATTACGTTTTCCTTTACGTGGGAAAAAGTCTGCATAGAAAATAGAATTTAAACTATCATCCTCATTTTTTACCACATAAGTAAGTACATCAGGATGGTACTTTTCTATTTCTTGAGTTTCTTCAAAACTTAGACCGTATAAACGACTAGCGATTTCAAAGACTCCATTAATAACATTTTCTAATTTAAAATACGGTTTTAATAACTCGTCATCTAGACTAAATAAACGCTGCTTTAATTTTTCTGAATAATAGGCGGCATCCCATTTTTCTAATTTGGTTATCGGTTCCGAAATCTCTGACTGATTAGAAATAGAGATTGCAAAATTAGTCAACTCATCAAAATCGTGCTGTGCAGCCGGTTTTGCTTTTTCTAGAATCTCTTGAGAGAATTGGATAACAGTCTCCGGTGTTTTTGCCATACGCTCTTCTAATACAAAGTGTGCATGCGTTTCGTAACCTAATAACTGCGCACGTTCATATCTTAAACGTACTATGTTTAATACATTCTCCTGATTATCATGATCGTCTTTGTAAGCCTTGGCACCAAAAGCTTTTGACATCTCCTCACGCAGTTTTCTATCATCGACATAAGTCATGAATGGAATGTAGCTGGGGTAATCCAGCGTGAAAACATATCCAGTTTTATCTTTTGCTTTTGCAGTTTCTGCAGCTGCTTCTTTTGCACTTTCTGGTAAACCTGCAAGTCTAGAATCGTCTTCTAGATGCATTTCAAAATCATTAGTTGCTGCAAGCACATTCTCACCAAAAGCAAGAGTTAACTTTGAAAGCTCGCTATCTATTTCTCTTAAACGTACTTTCTTATCGTCGGTTAGGTTTGCACCATTACGAGAAAAACGCTTGTATTGTTTATCTAACAGTGTTTTTTGTTCTTCAGTTAAATCTAGATCACTCTTTTGATCATAAACTGCTTTTACACGCTTAAAAAGATCTAAATTTAAAGTTACATCATTCCCAAATTCAGATAACTGCGGACTCACCTCACGAGCTATTCGCTGGATTTCGTCATTGGTTTCTGCACTGTTTAGGTTAAAAAAGATGCTGGATATACGTCCTAGTGTCTCTCCAGAAGAATCTAGCGCTTCTATCGTGTTCTCAAAAGAAGGTGCTGCTGTGTTCTCTGTGATAGAATTTATTTCTTTTTTTGCTATTTGTATCGCTTTCGCGAAAGCGGACTCATAATCAGACTCCTTGATTAGTGAAAAAGGTGCTGTGTTATGAAAAGTATTAAATTCTTGTAATAAAGGATTGTTATCTGTGCTCATATAAGTGTAAAAGTAATGGTCAGAAAGAAGAAAGTCATTACTATTTTGTTAAACTTTATCTTCTGAAGGTTAAACAAAGTAGTTAAACGAAAAAATAGCCATAGCCAAAAAGGCTAACCATAAGGACTCCATGAATGATGCCCAGGTAGTTGTAATCTTTTTGTGTGTACTGCCTGTTAATGATGACTGCCATCAAGAAATTAATACCACCTGCGGTTAAGAAATGCCACTGGACAGAGTGTCTCAACATCATCTCATAACCGAACCATAATGCGGTTAAGGCGATAATAAAAATAGAGGCTATTTGAAAAGCTCTAGACATTTTCACGCATTTGTGCAGCTGCCTTAGTGACTTTTTCTTTAAGTCCTTGTTTATAATTTATAATGCGTTCACGTACGTCTTCTTGCGTGGCACCTAAAATTTGTGCAGCGAGAATACCAGCGTTCTTTGCGCCATTAAGGGCAACAGTTGCCACAGGTACACCGCCTGGCATTTGTAAAATAGATAGAACACTGTCCCAACCGTCTATAGAATTGCTAGATTTAACCGGTACACCTATAATAGGTAATGGAGATAAACTGGCTACCATACCTGGTAAGTGTGCGGCACCACCAGCACCTGCGATAATTACCGCGATACCGTTTTCATGGGCTTTTTTACCGAATTCAAACATTTTTTCTGGTGTGCGATGGGCGCTTACCACATCTACCTGAATTTCTATTTCTAGTTCTTTAAGAACATCTATGGCGTCTTGCATCACGGGAAGGTCGCTCGTAGACCCCATGATAATAGCTACTTTTTTATTCATGAGGTAAATTTACAAATATGAGGTCAGTTTTTTAAAACGAAATTGTGATATTATTGACACAATACTTAACAGTATTGCAACAACTGTAAGCGCTTTTAGTACGTAATTTTACCATATCTAAAAATAAGACAGATGATTAAACATATTTTAATAGCCATCATGGCAATAGGTTTTGTCTCTTGTGGTAATAATACCTCAAAAGAGATCGCAATGAATTCTTCTCATGATCACATGCAACAAGAAAAAGTGTATGAGGTAAAGAAGTCTAATGCAGAGTGGAAAGAAGTTTTAACAGCATCTCAATACAATGTGTTGAGAGAAGCTGGAACAGAACGTCCACATTCTAGCTCACTTAACAAGCAATATGCTCCAGGTACACTAGTATGTGGCGCATGTCATGCACCGGTTTATGATAACGCACATAAATTTGATTCTGGTACAGGATGGCCTAGTTATGATAGAGCGATAGAAGGACAGGTAGAGCGCGATACCGATTATAAAATAGGATATGCTCGTACCGAATTAAAATGTAACACTTGCGGTTCTCACCTAGGTCATGAATTTAACGATGGTCCTAGAAAAACTACTGGTAAACGCCACTGTATAAATGGTGTAGCTTTAGATTTTATACCACAAGGTCAGGAATTGCCTCCTTTAAGAAAATAAACATACAAGTTGCGTAAGATTTGAAGAGAGCTCTGGACTAATAAGTCGAGAGCTTTTTTTTGTATCGCTATTGCGAAAACTAAATAAATTCAAGAACTTTAAATCATGACAGAACAAGAATATAAAGACAAACTTACTCCAGAGCAATACCATGTGTTAAGAGAGAAAGGAACAGAAAGACCATTTACAGGAGAGTACAACACGCACTATGATAGTGGTGTTTACAGCTGTGCGGCTTGTGGTAATGAATTATATAAATCAGATCAAAAATTTGATTCAGGTTGTGGATGGCCTTCCTTTGACGATGAGGTAGAAGGAGCGATAGAACGCAAACGTGATACCACACATGGTATGATACGTACCGAGATTATGTGTTCAAATTGCGGTAGTCACTTAGGTCATGTTTTTAACGATGGTCCTACAGCGACAGGAATAAGACATTGTGTGAATAGTTTGAGTCTGGATTTTAAGAAAGAGTAGGTCGTTTAAATTTAATTAGGATCTTTCATTATTTGAGGTTCTGGTGGAAATTCTCTAAAACTTAAAGTTAATTGATAATGTTTTTTTAATTGATCTAATTGATAAATTGTTAATTCTTCTAAGGGTTTTGAGTATTTATTATCAGCAATTTGTGACATAAATTCTAAATATGTATTAATCACCTTATAATAAATAATTCTAGTCAATAATAGATTGTCAGAATAATTAGTAATACTAAATTTTATATCATTTGAATAAGAATATAGGTCATTATATTCTTCCATATGTTTAAGAAAATCTGACTTAATTTCTGAAAGTGACATATTTCCATTTTCTCCCCAGATTATTTCTTCAGGAAATACATAAATAGAGTATTCAAAATATAAACCACAAAACATATTGCAATTTTGTTGGTTGAGTACAGTAATGGTATCGTTTTCTACAACAGTATTAAAACGTAAGAAATCTGTACAATCTTTTTTAGTATGTATGTTAACTAATTTAAAAAGAGAATCTTGGGGTTGATCAATATCAATAGGGATAAAAGGCACATTATTGTTATTTCTCAACAAATAAGCTCGGTAATCAAATTGTTTAGACTCCTCAATAGGAATCTTTGTGTCTGTTTTACAAGATGTTAAAATGAGTACACATAAGAATAATAAGGCAGGTAGGTTTTTCATGAATCAAAGTTTATCAATCTTTGTGCCTTTTATTGAATTCCTTTTTTGAAATAGCTCTACAGTGTTGTGGCAGGGAAATAAATTCAATTTTCAATGCTATATATTACTAGATATGTACCAGTAATTAGATACTTAAAGAATCTTTCTGTGATCTTATTGTTATATTATTTTATGACATTTGATCAAACTTAAAAGTGGACTCTCATGAAAAAAATTACTTTATTAATTACTTATTTATTCACCATAGGACTTGCACAAGCGCAATGTTCACAACCTGCGAGCAATTTCGGTAATAATACCGTTCCTAATTATGATGTATCTGGGGATATAGATGTTGTTCTTAATGCAAACAATACAGTATCAGTGAATCTAGGGAACAATTTTTCTACAGCGGCTGGTCCAGATGTTAGAATATTCTTAGTAGATCGTGGTACATTTACAGACAGTCAGTTAACGGTACCTAATAACTTCTTGAACAGTCCTAGAATAGAAATAGGTCTCGTCTCTAGTTTTTCTGGTGCTTCTAGTTATACAGCAGCTTTACCTAGTAATGTCAGTATTGCAGACTATCAAACGGTATTTTTCTATTGTTTACAGTTCAATCAATTTTGGGATTTTGGATCATTTACAACCATAGATAGCTCTAACTGTACCTTATCTAATGAATTAATTGAAAAAACAGAATTTTCTATCGCACCTAATCCTGCTGTAAATGATCTTACTATACAAAGCAATTCTGCAGCGGCTATTCAATCAATTTCTATTTATAATATACTCGGTAAACAAGTATATTCAAGAAAAGGAAACATTGAAGAAAGAATCTCGATTCAGGATTTACAAGACGGTGCTTACTTTGTCAGAATAACAGACGAGGAGAATTCTATGTCTACTATAAAGTTGCTCAAAAAGAGTTAACTAATAGTATAGGTGATACTAAAACGAAAAAAGCGATACTTGTACAAGTATCGCTTTTTGTATTTATTTAGGTCAAGTTGTTAAGAATTCCACTCGGGAAGATCTTCCATCCAGACTTTTAATTTGGTTTTCTTTTGAATAGTTCTCATATGGTTAGATTCTCCTTTAGAAACTAAAGAGATCGCTGTACCAGCATTTTCTGCGCGACCAGTTCTACCTATACGGTGTATGTAATCTTTAGGAGAACGAGGTAATTCATAATTAATTACATAAGGTAAGAATTCAATGTCTATACCACGAGAAAGTAAATCTGTAGTAACAAGACATCGCACACCAGTTTCTGCATGATTTTTAAAAGCTTCTAGATTTGCATTACGCACACCTTGAGTTTTTTTACCGTGTATGGCTTTGGATTTTATTCCATTAACGTTAAGCTTATCATTAACATGATCTACTTGATAAGTAGAAGAACAAAAGATCAACACTTGTTGCATATCATGCTCTTCAATAAGATGTCTTAAGAGAACACCTCTTTTTTCTTCAGTAACGCGGTAACCTAATTGTTTGATAAGAGAATAATCTTGCTCTGCTTCTTCAATTTCTATGACTACAGGATCAGTCAATAATCCTTCTTGAATATCTTTAACTTCACGACTTAAAGTAGCCGAAAATAGTAGATTCTGTTTCTTTTTAGGTAAATGATAAAGGACAGCATCCATCTCTTCTTTAAAACCTAGAGAGAGCATTTTATCTGCTTCGTCCAGTACAAGAACCTTACATTCTTTAAGAACCACAGCGTTAGCCTCTACCAGTTCTATTAAACGTCCTGGCGTAGCGACCAGTACGTCTACCGTATTCATCTTCATCATTTGAGGATTAATACTCACACCACCATAAACAGGCATCGTGATAAGAGGTTGGTCTAGTGCTTTAGAAAAAGTTTTAATCACCTCACTCACTTGTACAGCAAGTTCTCGAGTAGGTACCATTACAAGACCACTTATGAATCTGTTCTTAGATTTAATGCCTTTTAAATTTTGAAGAAGTGGCAACGCATAACTAGCTGTTTTACCAGAACCAGTTTTTGCGATACCCAACACATCTTTTCCTTCTAGAATAACAGGAATAGCCTGTTCTTGTATAGGAGTAGGCTGTGTTAAATTCTGATCGTTAAGGGATTTTATAAGTGCAGGATCGAGTCCTAATTTTTCAAATGACATATAGGTTTTTTACAAGCTACAAAGGTAAATGATTTTCAATGCTTTTGTTATTCGTTTTCTGTCTCGTTTTCTCTTATCGCTGTGATGTGTAATTCTACACGGCGGTCATAAAAATCGCTTTTGCCGGTTTTAAAATTGGCCATTTTTCCTATAGTAGTAAATCGAGTAGGGTCTAAGCCGTATTTTACAAAGAATCTCTTAATTTGCTCTGCTCGAGCAGTAGAGAGATTCCACTGTCCGGTGTCTTTATCAAGTCCAGGTTCATTTAAACCGTTGCAACATATGTGACCTTGTATTTCTATTTCGTACTTTTTATGAATAATTAAAGAGTTGATAATTGAGTCCATTACAGGATAAGAAATTTCTCTTAATCGGTGTGTGCCAGGGTAGAAGATGACATTGTTAAAAACTAGATTATCATTTACTTGAAGACTGTCTGTAAATACATCATACGATTCTATATCTACTACCGACTTTTCTTTTTCAATTATTACAGGTGCGTCAGATTTATAGAATACCATAATCTCAACACGTCTATTATCTGCTCTCTGTTGACTTTTATGGATGCTGGAATAAAGAGGCAATTCACCTACAGGCTCCAGATTAAAAATAGAATCGGTGATATTTGTATGTTCTATAATGAGATCCTTAACGGCATCAACCCTGCGAGATGCTAGTTTAAGATTATAATCGTTGCTAGCACGGTCGTCACAATAACCTATAAGAGTAATTTCTTTTACGACCTTATTAGAACCAGTGTTTATGGAGTTGAGTAAATCTTTAGTGTCCGCTTTGTTAACTTTATAACTATCAGTTTTAAAATTGATAGAAAATTGATTTTGAACTTCTTGAGCACACGATAAACCGCTTATCCAAAAAAGTAGTAGAGTAAAGTATTTCATAAAATCATCTTATTCCTTGTGCAACGCACCTATTTCTATTTTATTTTTAAAAAATGAAGTTACCACAAAGTTATTATTTACAAGAAGATGTCGTTGCCATTGCTAAAGACTTAATAGGTAAAAAGATCGTTTCTATGGTAGATGATCAATTGACATCTGGTATTATCACAGAGACAGAAGCCTACCGAGGTTATGACGATAAAGCCTGTCATGCACATCTAGGTAAGTTTACAGACCGTACCAAGGTGATGTATGAAGACGGCGGCGTTGCTTATGTTTATTTATGCTACGGTATCCATAATCTTTTTAATATTATAACTAATTCTAAAGATCAGGCAGATGCAATTCTAATACGTGCTGTAGAACCGTTAGATGGAGTAGAGGTAATGTTAGAACGTCGCAATAAATTAAAATTAGATAAAACACTCACTTCTGGACCTGGTAATTTCAGTAAAGCTTTTGCCTTAGATAAATCTCATTACGGTGCTTTTCTTACCGGAGACCAAGTGTGGATAGAGGAGAATGATATGTTCCGCTTTCGCGAAAGCGAGATCACAACCACCGCCAGAATAGGTATAGATTATGCACAAGAAGATAAAGATTTGCCTTGGCGTTTTTATTTAAACACGTCTAAATTTATAAGTAAGCGTTAAGTTTGCAAAATGAAAAATTTAATCAGAATTATTATCGTTTCTATAGTTTTCACACAACTTACTAGTTGTGGTTATACTAGAACTGAAGATGATAAATTTCCTGAAATGGCTGCTTTTCCAGACCATTCTAATGATAAGATATCGATTAAATCTACTAGTATGAGAATAGATACCATTTATACTACCAGTAATAATGAGTTGATGGGTTATGTTGAAATATTAGATACAGATAGGTATAGTAAAAAAGTTATAGCAAAATTTGATAAGAATTTAAATATATTGGACTCTGTTTCTGTCTCAGGAAACACCTTCGTAAATAAAAGAGGACAGTTTTATCGTTATAATGAAAAAGGTGAGTTAGAGCGATTTGATCATATAAATGCAACACCTGTTTTAATACCAGAACACCCTTTTAATGGGGAGAAATTTAAAGAAGATCTAGAGAAAGAGTTGGCAAAAAATGGACCGTTTGCTACACATAAATTTCCAGACAGTCTAAGTTATCAAATAGCTATGAAGAATGACTCTTTAAGCTATCATCGCGCTGCAGACGCGTTTGAAAAGCAAGTGCTTTCTGACTTACTATGCGTTAAGAATACTCTGGGAACTACCTTTCTAACTTATGCAAATCATGAATATCAAATTAGTAACCTACCACGACCTCTATGGGACAGTGCTTATGGTGATAGAAAAACATGTCATGAAATGTTATCAGAATACCTAGAATGTGATCGAGCAAAAAAATACATCACCGATTATAGAAACCATATAAAAATAACGGACCAGGCAGTTACTGGTAACGGCAGTTCTGGTGGTAATCACTTTGTTTTTGGTTCCTTTTACACAAAGGGCTTTGAATACTATGAATTAGAAATAGAAGGTCAGGTAACTACTTTTAAGAACTATGGAAACGTAGTAGGTTCTCATAGAGTTACCTCTAGAAAACTACCAGGTACAAATATGTACCTGATAGATGTTAAAGGTGATATGTACGATTATCCTGTAACTTATATAGCTACATTAATAGATTAGTCTACCTATATTCTGGATTATCAAAAGCCCATTTATTACCATTATTCCATTCTTCTTTAGAATTTCCATAAGTGGAATAGCCGCCATTTTCTTTAAGCATTTTTGCAAGATGCATTAAATTATAAGTCATAAATGTGGTATTACGTTTAGTAAAATCATTATCCAGACCTACTTTACCATCATCTCCATAACTAGGTCCAGGACCAGCTTCTCCTATCCATCCAGCATCTGCTTGCGGTGGTATGGAATAGCCTACATGTTGCATAGAATATAAAATCCCCATCGCACAGTGTTTAATACCATCTTCATTACCTGTGATAATAGTACCACCTACTTTTCCATAAAATATATACTGTCCTTTATCATTAGTAAGTCCACTCATGGCGTATAAACGTTCAATTAATAATTGCGCTTGTGACGACTTCTCACCTAACCATATAGGAGTACCGATAATTAAAATATCTGCAGCATCCACTTTTTTATAAATATCATTCCACGCGTCGGTGTCCCAACCATGTTTAGTCATGTCAGGTTGTACACCTGTAGCTACATCATGATCTATAAAACGAATGTGCTCAACGTCTACACCTTCACTTTTCATGATGTTTGCACTAACGTCCATTAAAACTTTAGTATGACTTTTTTCTGGAGATTTTTTAAGTGTACAATTAATATAAAGTGCTTTTAAATTTGAAAAATCTGGTTTGCTCATCATTTATAATTTTTAAGGATTATTTAGATCTCGCTTTCGCGAAAGCGGAACTATTATTTTTAAATATTTATTAATTTTTAGGTTGTTGCATTTTTTCTACCATTTTTAGAACCACCTTTTTAGGCGTGATGGCTAGCGTATGGAGCATGGCTTTTTGCGTGAAGGAAAGACCTGCTTTTATATCCATTTTACCTTTAATCATTGCATTATAGGCTGTCGTAGCGACGTCTAGAGGTGTAGCGGTGTTTTCAAACAAAGAGGTTTTATCCATTCCCGATGTTTTACCAAAATCAGTATCTGTAGCGCCAGGCATTAAATTAGTCACTGTAATATTAGTGTGTGATAATTCTTGAGAAAGTGCGTTACTAAGTGAGGTTACAAAGGCCTTAGTTGCAAAGTAAACTGCCTGCATAGGTCCTGGCATAAGACTCGCTGTAGAAGATGTATTGAGTATTTTACCTTCATTACGTTCTATAAAATCAGGTATAAATAAACGACATAGGTGTGTTAATGCCGTAATGTTGAGCAGGATCATATTTTGATCTTGAGCCCAATCTCTTTCATGAAACTTACCTATACCGCCAAAGCCGGCATTGTTAATCAAATAATCTACTTGAATACCAGCTGCTTTTACCTGGTCATAAATTTCTTGTGTAGCGTTATGATTTGTAAGATCTTTTTCGATAACATGAACAGAAACACCATATTGGTTTTCTAATTCTTTTTTAAGTAATCTCAATTGCTCACCACTTCTAGCTATGATAACTAGATGACCACCTCGTGAAGCATGTATTTTTGCGAGTTCTTTACCTATACCACTGCTGGCACCGGTTATTAATGCAGTTTTCATTTTATTTATGTTAAAACATAAAGATAATGAACTGTTGTAGGTGTGTAGCTGCGTTTATTTCAAGTTTAACAGCGTGTGAGAGGTATGTTAAATTCTAGTAAGACGAGCGAGATAGTCATAATGTTCTCCTTTTTGAACAAGCTCTGCTTTTAATCCAGCTTTTTGAGCATGCGTTTTAAGAAGTTCAAAATCCATATATAACCAATCAAATGATGCAGATTCTGCCTCTTTATATTGTAAAGAGAAAGTAACTTCTCCATAATATTCTTTGTTAGGGTCTACCCATAGGCCGCCATCTTCTTCGTCTTCATAAAGAAACCTCAGGTCAGAGCTATCTATTAAAATCTGTCCGTTTACATTCAGTAGGTTTTTTAAATTCTCTAGACAGGAAGTAACTCGTGATAGTTTTTCAAAAATGCCAGTACCATTCATGAGTAGAAGAATCGTGTCGTACTTTTCTTTATGATTCCATATGCTCTCTAGAACTATTTTAGAATCAGGAGATTTTAATCGTTCTTTTAAAACAGTTATAGCTCCAGGACTTTGATCTATTGCGGTAACAGTAAGTCCATTACTCTCTAAGTACAAGGAGTGAGAACCAGCGCCAGCACCTACATCTAGGACAGTACCTGTAGAGAGGAGTAAAGCTTTCTTTTCTAAAGCAGGCATTTGATCATAAGATCTAAAAAGATAAGGAAGTGGCATGACATCATCTTCCATAGTGGTGCTTAAAACTGTAATATCTTCTGTGTAGTTTCCGCGATGAAAGTCTACTAATGCATTACCGTACAGATCTGTTTTTATATCCACTTTAATATCTTTAAAACAAAATTAAGCTTTAAGAAATGAATAGCCTTTCTTAGTATAGTTGAAGTATGAATTAATTAACCCTTGAGCTGATTTAAAAAGTCGGTGCGTTTTGCTCTAGATACTGGTATACTGTTGTTGCCTTCTAAAACTACGTAACCATCGTTTAAATAACGCTCTACAAAAATCATATTTATAATATAAGATTTATGCACATGATAGAAATCTTTATGATCTAATAATTTTTTAAAATGTCCTATACTGTGTGAGCTTAGTATGGGTTTACCATCTATAAAATGAATTTTAGTATAACCGTCTACACCTTCACAATGGGTAATGGATTTTACTTTTACAAATTCTAGACCTTCAGTAGATGGAATAACGATCTTCTTTTTTTGAAATTTTTGAACACCTAGGTTTTCTATTAGAATTTTATTCTTTTCTAGTGCATTCTTATCAGCAATATTGCGTGTTGCATTATCTACTGCCTCTACTAGATCTTCATTATCTATAGGTTTAACTAGATAACCTATCGCACAGTGTTTAATCGCATCGAGGGCATATTGATCAAATGCCGTGGCAAAAATAATTTCAAAATTAGGATTTGAGAACTGCTTTAATACCTCAAATCCACTCATACCAGGCATGGCAATGTCTATAAAAACAAGATCTGGTTGCAATTCACTGATAATATCAAAAGCATCTTGAGGTTTTTCTATAGTAGCTACTACGTCTAATTCTGGACAAAAGCGTGCAATCTTATTCTTTAAAATAGCTATAGCTTTAGGCTCGTCATCTATGATTATGGTCTTTATATTCATTCTTCCTCGATGTATTTAAAAGTCATGTAAACCGCTGTGCCAGATTTTCCTTTATGTATGGAGCGATCTATAATTTGATAATCTATAGACCATTCTTGACTTTCGTTTAAAATGTCTAGTCGTTCTTTTATTACTTCACTACTATGTGCTTTGGTATTGGCTTTTTGATTTTTTTGAATTTCTCTTGATTTTTCTAAGCCTATACCATCGTCGATAATACTAACTTTGTAACCGTCTTTTTCAGGTAGTTGATCAAAGCTCATAATAATATGTCCAGCACCTATTTTATGAAATACACCATGATTAACAGCATTCTCTAACATGGGTTGTAAAATCATGGTTGGTATAAAGATGTTTTCTTTATCCAGGTCGCTATCTACTTCTATGCTGTAACTTATTTTATCTTCAAATCTTAATTTTTCGATTTGTAAATATTTATTTAGAAACGATATTTCTTCTTCTAGAGTGATGATTTTCTTTCTAGAATAATCAAAGAAAAGACGCATGAGTTTAGAGAACTTAGTCAGATAATCTTCTGATATCTCTACTTCATTACGCTGTATGTAGTATTGAATTGCATTAAGACTGTTATGAACAAAATGAGGGTTTAACTGACTGCGTAGTGCGTTTAATTCGCTCGTATGTTGTCTCTTTTGAGCGGCTAGTTGCTCTTCTAGTTTTTCATTAAGTAACTGATTCTTTCTATTATTAAAAGTGATAAACAATGAGATAATACCGATAGTAATAACCAATACAAATATAAAAGCACCTATAAAGTAGTCGTAATTATTCATCTCTAGCAGATTTCAAACTTAAAGCATAAATAAAACAACCATACATTATAAGGTTTATAAAAACTAATACACCACTAACTTGCCAAGTTAACCTTTTAAGGTTGGGTAAAAATAACGCTAGCGGCATCGCATTGATGTGAAAGACGAATAAGCCTATACTAATCCAAAACGGCCTGTGATTAGCATATCTCTTAACCTTATTATTGAGCAACATTTTATTAAAAAAGATAAAAACATTAGGCGTTATAATCAACGCTGCAGCAATTACTATAGCAGGTAACTCGTCTACATAAGACTCTACATAGTAAATACTTACTAGATAACTAACTATCATTAATATAGTACTAACTATTGCCAGCCATGTTATTCTCAAATAAGAGTAAAACCAGTAAATAGTAAATAGCATCGCGATTAATGTATAAAAATCTAGAACTATAGATGCATTTTTAACAAGGACCCATACATAGTAATTACTTGTTATTTCTATGACTATGGTAAAACAAAGAAAAGGTAGAAATATCGATTCCTTTGTTTTACTCAAATAATTCCAGTTTTTAACAGCGACCCATGTGGTAATAAGGATCAACGCATAAATTATGGCTGTAGAAATGTAATAATATGTATAGTCGTGCTGCATAAGACTATGGTAATTTTAAATCCTTAGGTGGCATTCCAGACGTTCCTTTATTAAGGCCATCTATTCCCGGGATGTTAGTATCTACACCTACCTGTGTAGTACTTTTTTCTAAAGCAGGACCATTAGGGTGTCCGGTCCCGTAAAAGAATACCGTAGTAACAGCCTTGCCATCTTTGATAGGTTCTTTAGTACCTAGATAGACTCTTATACCTAATTGATCATAATTATTATCCTTACCATGTTGCTCTATATAAGCAATATAGTTTTTAAGATCTTCTAGCTTAAACCAGACTTCTCTAGTATCTTTATATACCTCACCATTTGCATCGATTAGAGAATCTCTAGAGCCACTGTAAAGTAATTTCTTATAATTCTCTTCTAGTTGGTTTGCTTCTTTATTAGAGATTTTACCATTTGTTTTGTTCCAATTCTTAGCTATTTCTTCTGGTGTTGGATCATTATGTTTAGGAGTATCGTTAATCCACTCGCAAGAAGTTAAGCTTATAGCGATGGTTAATAAAAACAATAATTTAAGAATGTTATTTTTCATGATTTTGGTGAGTTGGGTTAGTTGTTAAAATTAAGGTTTTTAACTTCTTTAAGTTAATATTCTTAATTTTTCATTATTTGTTATGAATTAATACTTCTCATTTTTACAAGAAGAAAATGCGTAGACTGACATATGTTCTTGTATTTTCCATAAGACCTTAAATGGGTATTAATTTTATTGTCATCCATAATTGATAAAGTGTTGTCCTTAAAGTTTGTATGTATTAGTTCGTTAAAAACTCTCTTAAAAAAGAGAAAAGCCGCACGATTGCTCGCCACGACTCTTCCCCTAAAATCTATACATTTCCTTACAATGGGCGATACAAATATGTACCTACATTAAGGTTTATGAAATGGCCAGTACAGCAACGGTAGCTTTGGGTCGATAATCAGTAGTTTTAAAACTATAATTAAACTGTCAGGTTGTCGTATTCTTTTAAATGGTACAAGGCTTGAAATAGGCAAGAGGTAATTAATAATTCCGCTTTCGCGAAAGCGGAACAGATATAAACTTAATAGAACAATAAAATAATATGTCACAAAAAGGAACCATTAACGTAGCGGTGGAAAATATTTTCCCGCTTATTAAAAAGTTTTTATACAGCGATCACGAGATATTCTTAAGAGAATTAGTCTCTAACGCAACTGATGCCACACTTAAATTACAACACCTTGCTAGAATAGGTGAGGCCAGTGTAGAGCTGGGTGATCAAAAAATAGAGATTAAGATCGATAAAGAAGCAAAAACGCTTCATATTATAGATCAAGGTCTAGGTATGTCTGAAGATGAGGTACAAAAATATATTAATGAAGTAGCGTTTTCTGGAGCTGAGGAGTTTTTAGAGAAATATAAAGACACTGCAAAAGATAGTGGTATCATAGGTCATTTCGGTCTAGGATTCTATTCTGCTTTTATGGTAGCAGACCAGGTAGAGATTATTACAAAATCTTTTAGAGGTGACGATGCGGTACACTGGACTTGTGATGGATCTCCTAATTATACGCTAGAGCCTGCGACTAAAGAAGATTTTGGTACGGAGATTATACTTCATATTTCTGATGACGAGACTGAATTCTTAGAAGAAAGCCGTATTACAGAGCTTCTTAATAAGTATAACAAGTTCATGCCAGTGCCTATCAAATTTGGTACTAGAACTGAGACTCTAGAAAAACCAGAAGGAGCTGCTGAAGATGATGCGGCACCTACTGAAGAGGTAGATAATATTATCAATAACCCTTCTCCAGCATGGACTAAACAGCCTAGCGAGTTAGAAGAAGCAGATTATAAAGGTTTTTACCGTGAGTTATATCCTACACAGTTTGAAGAGCCTCTTTTTAATATACACCTTAACGTAGATTATCCTTTTAATCTTACAGGAATTTTATATTTCCCTAAGATGACTCAGGATCTTAATGTACAGAAGGACCGCATACAACTGTATCAAAATCAAGTGTATGTAACAGATAACGTCGAGGGAATTGTACCAGAATTTTTAACCATGTTGCGTGGTGTTATCGATTCTCCAGATATTCCATTAAATGTATCTCGTTCTTACTTACAAGCAGATGGTGCTGTAAAGAAGATATCTAGCTATATTACTCGTAAGGTAGCCGATAAGTTAAAGAGTCTTTTCAATGAAGATCGTAAAGGTTTTGAAGAAAAGTGGAACGATATAAAAATCGTTATCGAGTACGGTATGTTGAGTGAAGAGAAATTCTTTGATAAAGCAGATAAGTTTGCTTTATATCCTACTGTAGATGGTTCTTATTACTTATGGGACGAACTGGTAGAAAAAATTAAAGATGCACAGACTGATAAAGATGGTAAGACCGTAATTCTTTATACTTCAAATAAAGAGGCTCAACATTCTTATGTAGCAGCAGCGACAGAAAGAGGTTATGAAGTACTATTATTAGATTCTCCTATTATCTCGCACTTAATGCAGAAGTTAGAAGGATCTAAAGAGAATGTTTCTTTTGTAAGAGTAGATGCTGATCATGTTGATAATCTTATCAAGAAAGATGAAGAGCAAATTTCTAAATTATCTGATGAGGAGAAAGAATCTCTTCAAAAAGTAATTACTGATACCATAAAGGATGCAGAATATACGGTACAGGTAGAGGCGATGAGCAGCGATGCAGCACCGTTTATTATCACACAGCCAGAATTCATGAGACGTATGAAAGAAATGCAAGCGTCTGGTGGTGGCGGTATGATGGGCTTTGGTAACATGCCTGACATGCACAACCTAGTGGTTAATGGTAATCATGATCTAGTACAAGCTATCTTTAATGAGAAAGATGAAGCTAAGAAAACTGGATTAATTCAGCAAGCAGTTGATCTTGCAAAATTATCTCAGGGATTACTTAAAGGTGAAAAATTAACAGAATTTGTTAATCGTAGTTACGGTTTAATTAAATAAATCGTTAGAAAGAATAATTTATTTATTAGAGAGCATGCTGTAAAGCATGCTCTTTTTTTTTAATTATATATAGCAGCTTATCATCATTTGATGAGAAATTAATAAAAATTGGTTTTAATAATCATAAATCTGCATTATTATGTAGTCTAATACTTACAAGTTGTTAAATTAAGATTAAAAAACAGAGGTTTTTAACATTCTGTTTTGTGTATTACATAGAGTATTCGTGTATTATATCTAAAACATTGTTTTTTAACATATTAAGCTTAAGTATTGTCATTACTCGATTTTCAAGCCTCAGGTAACAGAAAATACCCATTATAAGTCAAAAAAGGTATTTGCATAGCATTAAAATCATCGCCTATATTTACCATGTCAAAAGTAAACAGCATCCCTGCAAATGTTTATGACAGTTACAAGGTTATCCCTACAACCGAGTAATAATAAAGTCCCTATAGATTAAAAGAACGTATGTTCAATGAACGATTAAACGCGTAAGGTTTTCTTGTTTCATGCTCAATGAATGTGTATTTATTAATTCTAAATATTTTATTATGAAACGATTAATCCTAAGTGTTGCGGCACTTCTTGCAGGAACTGTAGCGATAGCACAGACACCGCAAACAATTACTAATCCTGGACAGCAAGCAGTACCAACATCTGCAGCGACTGTAGGAGGTAACTACTCTAATGTTGATCAGAAAGGAACCGGTAGTGATGCCTTAGTATCTCAACAAGGTACAGCAAATGGTTCTTACATCTCACAAACAGGTACAAATGCTACTAACCGTAACACTGCTACAGTATTACAATGGGGTAATGTACAACCTAGTATAAGTGGTCATCTTAACTATTCTGACATCGCACAGTCTGGTGAAGGAAATGCTTATACAGTAACTCAACAAGGAGATTTGAATGAAAACTATGGTGTCCAAGTAGGGTTGGACAACACAGCGTTAGTTCAACAAGGTGCGGACACTCCACAACAGGCAGAAAGTAATCTAGCTCTTGTAGATCAAGATGGTAAGGATAACTATGCTGAGGTACAACAAAGATGGGATAACAATGAAGCTTCTATACTTCAAAGAAATGACCAAGTAGCTGGAGTAGGTAACAGATCTTACCAGTCTCAAGGGGCAAATCCTAACCAAAGTGCAGGACATGTTGCTATAGGTGAGCAATATGGTGATGACAATGAGTTGGTACAAATTCAAGATGGTGCTTCTAGTGGTCCTACTGGATTAGGTAACTATGCACAGTCTAACCAAGGTGATGCTGTTACAGGAGCAACAGGTGCTTTTGCTCAACAAATTCAAGAAGGTGAATTAAACGAAGCTTATTCTTCTCAAAAGTTAGTAGGTGATACTGCTTTTCAAGAGCAACTAGGAAATGGAAACATGGCTGTTAATGAGCAAAATTTAGGTGGTTCTTTAAACGGTGGTGATAACTATGTAGATCAGTACCAAGCTGGTAACGGGAATGAAGCTAGATCATTACAAAATGGTAATGATAACCAAGCGTTTCAAGAGCAGTATCAAGATGATAACTACTCTAAAATAACTCAGGGTAATGGCCAGGTTTTAGGTAACATAGCTACATCTATTCAAAACGGTTTTGATAACTCTTCTTTAATCAACCAAAGAGCAAATGGAAACATGTCTATGGTAGATCAAACTGGTAACGGTCAAGTAAGTGTTGTTAATCAAAATGCACCTTTAAATGGCTCTCCAGCAGCAACGTCTGGAAGTAACACAGCTACTATCATCCAAAGAAATGCAAATGTTTCTTTAACTGCTCAAATACAAAAAGCAGCAGCAACTAAAGTTCATAACTTCTAAAAAGAAGAAACCTTATCCAACATCTAATTATTTAGATGTTGGATTTTTTTACAAATCAACTCAATCTAAATATTTATTATGAAACGAATTATCTTAAGTGTAGCAGCACTTCTTGCTGGTACTGTAGCAATAGCACAGACACCACAAACAATAGCGAGTCCTGCACAACAAACAGTTCCTACTGCAGCAGCGACTGTAGGTGGTAACTATTCTAATGTGGATCAAAAAGGAACAGGTAGTGATGCTCTTGTATCCCAACAAGGTACTGCAAATGGTTCTTTTATCTCACAAACTGGTACAAATGCAACTAACCGTAACACTGCTACAGTATTACAATGGGGTAATGTACAGCCTAGTATAAGTGGTCACCTTAACTATTCTGAGATTGCTCAGTCTGGTGAAGGAAATGCTTATACAGTAACTCAGCAAGGAGATTTGAATGAAAACTTTGGTGTCCAAGTAGGGTTGGATAACGCAGCTTTAGTTCAACAAGGTGCAGATACGCCACAACAAGGTGAGAGTAACCTTGCTCTTGTAGATCAAGATGGTAAGGAAAACTATGCTGAGGTACAGCAACGTTGGGATAACAATGAAGCTTCTATACTTCAAAGAAATGACCAAGCAGCTGGCGTAGGTAACAGATCTTACCAGTCTCAAGGGGCAAATCCTAACCAAAGTGCAGGACATGTTGCTATAGGTGAGCAATATGGTGATAACAATGAATTGATTCAGATTCAAGACGGTGGTTCAAGTAGTTTAGGTTTAGGTAACTATGCAGAGTCTGATCAAGGTGATGCAGCTGTACAAGCAACTGATGCATTTACACAACAAGTTCAAGAAGGTGACTTAAATGAAGCGTACTCTTCTCAAAGATTAGTAGGTGATTCTGCTTTTCAAGAGCAAGTAGGAACTGGTAACATTGCTGTAAATGAGCAAAACTTAATAGGTCTTTCTACTGGAGGAAATAACTCTCTAGAGCAGTATCAAGCTGGTAATAATAACGAAGCTAGATCTACACAAGCTGGAAATGATAACCAAGCTTTTCAAGAGCAGTATCAAGATGATAACTACTCAAGTATTTTTCAAGCAAATGGTCAGGTTGCAGGTAACATAGCAACTTCTATCCAGAATGGTTTTGATAACTCTTCTGTTATCAATCAAAGAGCTAATGGAAACATGGCTGTTGTAGACCAGACTGGAAATGGACAAGTAAGTGTTGTGAATCAAAACAATCCTTTAAGTGGAGCGCCTGCAGCAACTTCAGGTAGCAATAGCGCTGTAGTAATTCAAAGAAATGCAAACGTAGCATTAACTGCTCAAATGAAAAGAGCAGCAGCTACTGCAGCACACAGTTTCTAAAAATAATTTTTAACAAGATAATCGCGAGTTGCTACTCGCGATTATCCTTGTTTTTTAAATCTGAAATTATGAAAAATGTAGTTTTATTATTTGTATTGTTTTCTGTTTGTGGTTATTCTCAAAATTATGTCGACGATAAAGAGGTGATCTCTGATGTTTCATTTAAGACTAATAACTCACAATTGAATTATGCTGCAAACCAGCAAATACAACAAACTCCCGTTTTAAAAAATTCTGTTTTTATAGCGCAAGTAGGTCTTAATAATACTGCCATATCTCAAATAGCTTCTGATAATGCAGAGGTTACCATAGTGCAAGATGGAAACTTTAATATTTCTAATCTTAAAATAAATGCTTTAAGAGTTAGAGAGCAAGTGCAACAAATAGGAAACAGTAATTTGTTTTTAGACTATAGTTTACACGGTGCTCAAAATCATGAGGTACAATTAAATCAAAATGGAAATTACAACACAGCTATAAGTGTAGGTACCAACGGTATCTCTGAGAGATTAAAGATTAATCAAACCGGTACAGGTGCTGCTGTATATGTACTTCATTATTAAAAAATGAAAGAATTTTTCACGATAGTAATATTACTAGTTGCAAGCACTTGCCATGCGCAACAATCCTTATACAACCGTGAGATAAAGGCAGATATTCAAATGGAAGAAAAGTCAGAATTTTTAACCATTAAAGGTGTAGCTGAAAATTTAACAGATCTCAACACAGGATTGAGGTACGAGTTATCAGTTATTAAAAAAGATTCTTTGAATAATATTTCAAAAAATAAGCAAGAGGGAAGTGGTGTCTTAAATGCAAAAAACAAAGTAGTTCTAGCTACCACTAGAGTTAATTTAAACATACCAGAAACTTTGACCATCATGCTGCTTATTTATAATTATGATGATAAGTTGATAGGAAAATCTATAGAGAGAATAGCCCCTTATACTCGTCAGTTAGATAAACCAGAGGTAGATACCTATGATGGTATCATTTTTTTAGGAATAGTTGAAAATAAAACACGAACTAGCCCAGGACGTAAATTTTATGACTACTTCTATGGTAGATATAATTATTACCAGTTAAAAGGTAATCAAACTGTGAAAATAAAAGAGGTCTTTGGACAGGGCAGAAGCTCTAGAATAGAGATCTATTTAGGATATAAATTAGTTTTTCAATTCTTTTTAAATCCTAAAAAAGAATATATAAAAGCAATGGGAGATCAAGCGATCAGTATTGTGTATCAAGAATTACAGAAATTAAAAAGTGCTCAATAATAAATTAAAACTTAAATCATGCTCAAAAAATTAACAACATCGCTCGTATTGTTATTTTCTATTTGTTTTATGGCAAATGATCTTAATGCTCAACAATTTGTGTATAAACCTATTAATCCAGCTTTTGGAGGTGATACATTTAACTATCAGTGGCTGGTACAAAGTGCTGAATTACAAAATAAATTTACTGACCCAGCAGAAGCTCAAGCTGCAGACGATACATCTGCATTAGATAGTTTTGCTGCAGGTATAAACAGCCAGATACTTAGTCAGCTGTCTAGATCGCTATTAGATTTACAATTTGATACATCAACAGGATTATCTCCAGGAGTATTTTCTTTTGGTAGTTTAGAGGTAGAAATTCTGGAATCTTTAGAAGGACTGGTAGTAAATATACTCGATACTACTACAGGAGATCAAACCCAGGTAATAGTACCTAACCAGTAGGGTTTACTCAAATATTTTATTTATGAAATTCCGATTAAAACAAATCGGGCTGTTGTTGTGTGCCGCATTATTTACTAGTTGCGGTGCTTATTTCAACCAGCCATTTGATACCCAAGAAGCTCGTATAGGAGAGATAACTGAAGCTACTACTCGATTAAAAGAATTACCAGAACCTGCTGCCAAAGCTGTGGTAGGAGTTTATAAGTTTGAAGATCAAACGGGACAGTATAAACTCAGTGAGGTAGGAAGTAGTTTTAGCAATGCTGTTACTCAAGGAGGAACTACTATTTTAATAAAAGCGCTCGAAGATTCTAAATGGTTTAGAACCATAGAGAGAGAGAATATAGGTAATCTAATTAATGAACGTGGTATTATTTTAAACACGCGCAAAGATTATGCTGCAAAAACTAAAACTCCTATTGAAGATTTACCTCCTTTGCTTTATGCAGGTATATTGATAGAAGGTGGTATTGTTTCTTATGACACAAATGTATTAACTGGTGGTGTAGGTGCCAGATATTTTGGTGCCGGAGGTTCTACAGAGTACCGTCAGGATAGAGTAACTATTTATTTACGTGCCGTTTCTACACAGTCTGGTGAGATTATGAAGACCGTTTATGTATCAAAATCTATATACTCACAAGCGGTAGATGCTAATCTTTTCAGATATGTAAGTTTTCAAAGATTACTAGAAGCTGAAACTGGTTTTACAAGAAATGAACCAGGACAACTAGCAATTAAAGAAGCTATAGAAAAAGCAGTAGAGTCTCTTATTATAGAAGGTATAACGGTACAATTATGGTTTCCTAAAGGAGGTATGCCAGTCGCGCAAAAAATGGTTTCTGATTATTACAAGGAAAAAGAAATAGCCGAAAGAACTGATGTCTATCAAAGAGAGTTTTTAGAAAGAAGAAGTAAATGGCGAGCAGATTTAAGCGCAGGTGGTACTTACATAAAAGGAGATTTACCTGATGCCAGTTATGAATATGCTTTATCTGGAGGTCTTAAATATAACCTCACACCTAATATAGGCGTGCGTGGTGTATTGAGTAAATACAGATTAAAAAATACCGACTTATTAAATAGAGAGTTTGCATCTTCAGATTTAAATCTTGAGTTAACTGTTTTACCTTATCAAGAGTTCTCCCCATATGCCTACTTAGGTAGCGGACTCAATTTTGCTAACAATTTTGACAAGACAGATCTTAAGGTACAGGCAGGTATAGGTTTTGAATATGCGTTCTCGCCCAGCTTTGGATTTACAGTTTTTGGTGAATACAATAATGTTTTTGCTGACGATCTAGATAACCTAGTCTCAGGTAAATTAGATGATCAATATTATCGCTTTGGACTGGGTTTAAACGTGTACTTAGGAAATAATAAAGCTAAAGAGAGCAATATAGAACGTCAAAAACGTAAAGCAAGAAGAGTACAAAAGCGCAAGGAAAAAAAGGCTCTCAAAGAAAGTTTAAAACAAGATGTTGAGGGAGATTCGCTTTCGCGAAAGCGAAACACACAACAAACTCCTTTAATTAATCAAGAAAATAATTAGATGATGAAAGGATTTTTAATAATGCTAATATCACTACTACTTCTAACTGGTTGTAGTGAAGATTTAATAGACGTAAACGGTACCGGTGTGATACGTGGAAAAGTGGTAGAAGAAATTACTTTTTTACCTCTTGAAAACGTAAAAATATCTACAAACCCTAATACTAGCTCGGTATTTACAGATGTAAATGGAGATTTTGAGATAGAAGTAGAGTCTGGTCAATATGCCGTCCAAGCAGAAAAAGATGAATATATTACGGCATTTGAGTCTGCTACAATAGAAGTAGATGGCGAGGTAGAGTTGGTTTATGAATTGAGAACACAAACTGCAAATAATCGCGCACCTAATGCACCGGTGTTGAATGCACCTGCTGATAACGCAACAGATTTATCATTTAACCTCACACTTGAGTGGACTGGTACTGACATTGATGACGATGTACTTACATACAAAGTAACTCTAAGAAATGCAAGCGATAATACGGTACAAACATTTGAAGATATTACAGATGCGACTCTAGATATTACGGTAGATTATGGAACGACTTATTTCTGGCAGGTAACGGCAAATGATGGTATCAATGAAGATGTAAATAGTGAATTATTCACATTCTCAACGGCAAATTTTCCCGTAAATAGATTTCTATTTGTAAAAAAAGTAAATGGTAATAATGTCATCTATAGCGGTGATGAAGACAGTGTTGAGGTAGCTATAACATCGGTAAACTCTAATAGCTGGAGACCTAGAGTAAGTCGTGTGGCAAATAAAATAGCATTCTTACGTAGTGTAGGAGCGTTAGTTCAGGTTTTTGTCATGGATCCAGATGGTAATAATATAAGACAGGTTTCTACTCAAGTGCCAGTGGCAGGATTTAATCTAGAAGAAATAGATATTTCATGGTCGTCTGATGGTGCAAAAATTTACTATCCTTCACAAGATAAATTATATAGCGTTAATCTAGATGGTACTGGTACAACTATGGTGTATCAAAGCACTGGTAATTTGGTTACTGAGGTAGATGTAAATGGATCTTTAATAGCTATAAAAACTAATGATTTAAGTGGTTACAATTGCGAGATTTTGTTGATTAATACAACAGGTGCATTAGTAGATACAGTGCTTACAGGTTTAAACGGTGCTGTAGGTGGACTGGACTTAAGTGCCGATAATTCTAGAATACTTTATACCAGAGATATTACTGGTTTTGAGAATAGTGCTTACAGACAGCTCAATACGCAGGCATTTATATACAACCTAAATACCATGGTAGAGTTAGGAGTTAGTTTTAATAAAGATCCAGGGACTAATGATCTGGATGCTAGATTCTCACCTACCGAATCTAAAATAATAGTCTATAATCAGGATAACGATGGTATTACGCAAGGAACTCTTCAGGTATTAGAAGTGGATACCATAGATACAAGAGAAGATATTTTTACTAATGGATTAATGCCAGACTGGGAATAGTCGACATCTATTTATAATCATGTTTGCGTAAATGTGATTTTTGAAAGGAGTATCTGAGCAATATTCCATTTCATGGATAGATGAGATTGATACTTACGCAGCTTCAATGTACTGCGGCTATTCCTTTATGGTATTCTATTGAAAGAGGATTTAAAAAACAATGCCTGGAAAAAGTATAGGGACTTCATTCCAGGCATCTTTCAATTCTAAATATCTATCAAAAACGTATGTTTTTATTAGACAGGACAAATGTACTATATGTATGTGGTATGAGCATAAATATGTTAAAAAGAAGTGTTTTTTCTTTGAATTAACGCATTTGATCGATAAAGAGCTTGAAATGTAGATAGGCTATTTTATTAAAAATTAACCGTCAACAATTTTTATTGAAAATTGGCCATGTTTATTTTTAATAAATAGACGACTTATTTTAAGCAAAACAGCGTTACAGCTTTTTTAAAGTAATTTTATACTCGTGATGGTTAGAAATATTAATTAGTAGATAAATCTACACTTTCAAAAGCACCAGCATCTGGAGACACGGCCCTTGTGTTACCTTCTATATCTAGAGTAGTGGAAGTAGCAGGGTTTGCAATGCCATTTGCACCACTCATATTATCTATACGTAATTGAAAAGCATCTTCGTCTTCAAATAATGGGTCTTCATTGAATACACAGTTCTCATAAAGACTTGAATTAGTGATGTCATAAGAAGGAAAACCATCAAAACTGTTTGAGAAATCATTAAATCTCATTAAAGAATTTTCAAACTTAAAGTTGAATGTAGAGAGTTGATCATCTAGTAATGCATACTCAATATTGCGATCTCCATAAATAATACAGTTGGTAAAATTAGCTTCTAGCAAGTCTGCTGATAGATCTGAGTTTGGGAAAATGTTAGTTAGGAATAGAGTAGGGTCTTGACGGAAACTGTTATTCCAGTAATTAGAAATCGTACAATTATTAAAGTTATACGCTCCACCTAGTCTAGCAATTACAGTAGACTGTCCCGAATTATGAAATATAGAATTACTAGCCTCTATAGATGCTGTGGTAGCTAACAATGCCGTATTAGAACTATTTAATATTTTAGAATTATTCATTTTTAAAGTAGCACCGTTAGAAGTAGTGTTAGAGCTATCCATAATAATACCTACGCTTGCATTTTTAATGGTGGCATAATTAATTTCATGATCTTTACTACCAGCAGTAAGCCATATAGCGGTCCATTGTCCAGCTATATCTTCATAAAGAGGTTCTAATCTATCTCCTTCAAAAATCACTTCGTTTTCGAGATCTTCTGTCGTGGATAAAGCTCCATTTACTTTTAAAGTAGCTTCATTATACACAATAATTCCACTTTGTGAATGAAAGTGAAGTCTAGCTCCAGGATCTATGGTGAGTGTCTTGTTAGATGGCACGGCTGCAAAACCATATATAACGTACGGTTTTTCATTGGTGAAATTAAGTTGATCATCATCTAGAAAAAATCCAGAAATGCGTGTTTCGTTACCATCAGTGTCTGTATCTAACAATAAAGTTTCTTCTACACCTTGAGCATCGCGCTCTGGAAAAAGAAAAACAGCATCTTTTATTAAAGTCACTAATTCTACTTTTTGAAGATTACCACCAGCATCAAATTCTATAGTATCTTCATAAAGAAATTCAGTGTCAGATGTAAAGTCCATGATGTCTACTGTGGTTTCTACAAAGACGAACATAGAATCTTTTGCAAGTAATTCAACATTTTCAAATACCTGTCCAGGTACTCCATCTACAGACAGTCTGTAATTAGAGTTAGTACCTTGGTTAAGAGCAACTCTAGGAATGACAATGTCGTCACTACTGCGATTATATACTTTAAAAGTTCTTGTACTAGAACCTATGTTTGAAAAAACAGTATCTAAATATATGGTGTCTTGAGAGAATTCTAAATTTCCTGTACTGGCGGTAAATTCAAAATCATTTCTACAAGAAGAAATGCTAACTAGAGTAATGATACTAATAAGGACGGTAATTATATATTTCATGTTGTTTCAAATAGGTCTCTCATTTCCTGAGAGATTTTAATAGGTCTACCGTTTTTATCAATCGCGCACCAGTCAGATGTTGTTTTAACTAGCAAGTCCATTGTGGTCTCGTTATATATTTCAATGTAACGCTCATAACGTACGTTTGTTGCTCTACCGACTTGGGTTTTAATCAGTATTTTATCACCTAGAACTGCCGCTTTTTTATACTCAATACAGTGTTTTAACATTACCCAACCAAAGGTATCTAGCATCTCTGGCGTAGCAACGGTAGTCCAGTGCTCGGTAGCGATATCATTTGCCCATTGTACGTAAACCACATTATTTACATGGTCTAGGTCATCTATTTCTTCTTCAGTAGCAATACGTCTTTTCTTAAAAACAGGTAGATCAGCTTGAATCATTACTTTACTATTTCGATTTCAAACATTTTAGGCCATCTCTTACCAGTAATAAAAAGTCTATTGTTATTCTTATCAAATGCAATACCGTTAAGCACGTTATCAGATTCAGAATAATTAGGAATTTCTTTAGTGATGCTATTCAAGTTAATCGCACTTTCTACCACACCATTTTTAGGATTAATAACCATTATAAGGTTAGTAGTATAAACGTTTGCATAGATTTTACCATCTATCCATTCTAATTCATTGATTTTAGACACCACACCATCGGCACTTACTACTTCTATGTAGCCTAGTTCTTCATAAGTATTAGAATCTATCTTCCATATTTTTGAAGTACCATCACTTTTATAAAGGTATGTACCATCATTAGTAAGTCCCCAGCCTTCCATACTGCGGTTGTATTTAAACTCATCGACTTTATTTAAGTCCATATCATAAACATAACCTATTTTACTTTGCCATGTTAGTTGATACACCTTATTATTAAGTATAGTCATTCCTTCTGCAAACTGACTAGCAGGTAAATCTACTTTTTTTGTAACCTCACCAGTTTCTACATTTGTGATTCTTATATCACTTTCTTTAAATTGTCCTGTACTTTCATAAAGGGCGTTTCCATAAAACTCTAGTCCTTGAGTATAGGCATCGGTTTGATGCACATAAGTGTTAAGAATATTGTACTTGTAGATTTTTGCTTTTGTTGCAGGTATTCTTTTTATTTTGGTAGCTACAGTAGTATTCATACCGTCCTTATATATGGTAGCTTTAAAAGTAAGATTACCAT
The DNA here is from genome assembly GCF_039941875.1 of Nonlabens sp. Lineage (GTDB taxonomy): Bacteria > Bacteroidota > Bacteroidia > Flavobacteriales > Flavobacteriaceae > Nonlabens. The sequence continues at coordinate 39,196 of NZ_JBDVDQ010000011.1, forward strand.
AAGGTTGATTTTTCAGCTTTCGCGAAAGCGAGTTTCCACCAGCACCATCGATAATGGCATCATTTTGACTCCATATAATACTATCTGCACCGATAGATGCGTCATCAATCAGCGATAATTGGACCGTATCGTCCTCATTCCACTTTAATTTTGAATTAGAAACCTCTAATTTATAATTTTCTTTAAAAGTTTCTATGTCTGTTTTACAGCTTGATAATGAGATCACTGCTACGATTAGTAAAACCGAATTTTTCAATTTCATAATATTTTTTTATCAAGTCGAAAGATAGTTATAAAAAAGCATGGGAAAAACCTTTGTGTAAGTAAAACTAGACTGTATATTTGCAACGGGCAAGTCCTACACAACCAGCTCCTGCTGAACTCCTCCAGGGCGGGAACGCAGCAAAGGTAAGTGGTCGTAGCGGTGTGATGTAGGTAGCTTGCCTTTTTTTCTTTCTCCTTTTTTGTGATTTCTTCACATTTAGTTTTTAAAATATTTTATGAAAAAAGTAGTATTGGTTACCGGTGGTTCTTCTGGTATAGGTAAGGCCATTGCATTATTTCTTCAAGATAAAAATTATACCGTTTACGGCACAAGTAGAAATCCAGATCGTTATCCAGACAGTTCTATAAAGTTACTCGCGCTAGACGTGCAAGACCAAAACTCTATTAATAAAGCGGTAAATCTTCTAATAGAAAAAGAAGGACAACTGGATGTACTTATTAATAATGCTGGTGTAGGTATTACAGGGCCTATGGAAGAAACTCCTATAGACGAGGTTAAAAACGCAATGGATACTAATTTTTATGGCCCATTGAGAGTTTTACAAGCGGTATTACCAGTAATGAGAAAACAAAAATATGGACGCGTTATTAATATAACCAGCATCGCAGGTTATATGGGTTTACCATATCGTGGTATCTATAGTGCAAGTAAAGGTGCGCTAGAAATAGCAACCGAAGCATATCGTATGGAATGCGCACATCTTAATATTCATTTTAGTAATGTAGCGCCAGGGGATTTTGCTACTAATATAGCCGCTGGTAGATTTCATGCTCCGGTTATATCAGGTAGCGATTATGAATCTGGCTACGCACATACCCTAAAGTTAATCGATGAGCATGTAGATGATGGCCAGGATCCTATAGAAGTAGCTCAACAGATTTATGATATTTTACAAAAGCCTAATCCTGGTATTCATTATAAAGTAGGTAGCTTTTTACAGAAGTTTTCGATTTTCCTAAAGAAAATCCTTCCTGAAAAGACGTATGAAAACATGCTTAAAAAGCATTATGGACTTTAAAGTAAGTAATTTCTTCCCACCAGTAACACGGCTTTTAGGTGTTCTTATCTTTGTTATAGGAATAATAGGTCTAGTGACTAACGGTATTCAAGTATTCTTTATATCATTAATAGGTTTTGCTATCGTTTTCTCTACAAAAGGTGTATCCATTGATGCAGCTAATAAAAAATTAAAAGAATACAATAGTTTCTTTTTTATAAAATTCGGGAAATGGCAATCTTTAGACCAGTTTCCTCATATTACGGTTCTTGAAATTACCGAAAAAACTAGTTTAGGAAGTCACACTACACTGGTAAATTCTTCTTCTCGTGAGATGGTGTATCGCATTACGCTGTTAAGTAAAGATCATTATCAAAAGTTGTTGATTAAACAATTAAAAGATAAGGATATAGCTCACCAAGAAACAGAAAAAATTGCCGATTTAATAGGTTTTGAAAAGGTGATTTATAGCCCTGGTGCTTATTAATATCTTATAATTTTCAGGAACTCCGCTTTCGCGAAAGCGTAATAAACATCAATGATCCTTCTTAAAAGGTTCTATTAATTGCCTACCAATAGCATTTGAGAATTTTTATAGATAGAAAGCTTAGTTCTTAGTTCTTATACCGTTAATCGATGTTTTTAATTGTTTTAACAAAAGTGATCTTTTTTGTTTTGCATTAATCTTGTCTACGTTAAGGAGTTGTTAATTTTGTACCACTCAAATTTTCAACTTAAACCACAGTAATGATTAAATACGGTTTTTCTATTGTCTTATTTTTTACTTGTATTTATTCCTATTCTCAAGTAGGGATCAATATACAAGTGCCAGCTGCAGATGCAGCACTAGACGTTTCTGGTACAAACAAAGGTGTGCTAGTACCACGTGTGGATATAGATGATCTATCTACTATTGCACCAGTAACAGGTGGTGCTACAGAAAGTCTTCTAGTTTATAATACTAATGTTACTACGGGCAAAGGATTTTATTTTTGGTCTGGTGTGGAATGGGTTCCAGTAGGTACCGGTTCTTTCTGGGGTAAAAAAGGAAATGCAGGTACAACTCCAGGTACAGCAGTTGGTGAGAATTATCTAGGTACTAAAGATGCTCAAGATTTAGTAATAGCGACTAATAGCGTTGAGAAAATACGAGTTACTAGTTCTGGTCAGATTCTGGCTTCTAGCAATGGTACCGCATCACAACCTACTTATTCTTTTCATTCTGATAATGATACAGGTATTTATTCTAGTGCGGCAAATAAGTTAAATATATCTGCTGCAGGAAATGACATGATAGAGTTAGATGGTACTTCAAATCCAGAAATTATTCTTAATAAAAACCAAGCAAATATCAATACACGTATAGCGTCACAAGGTCAGTCTCACATGGTATATGTAGATGCTGCAACGGATAGGATAGGTATAGTTCAAGATAATCCGCAAGCAACTTTACATATAGGTGGTAGCAACAGTACGGTTAGAATAGACGCATTTAATGCGGTTAATAATACCAATAATAAAGGAACTGTTTCTAAGCCTGTATTTGTAGATTCTAATGGTGAGTTAAGTATAGAAGGATCTAACGTGATAACACAAATGGTAGAAGATAATACCTCTTTCTTATCAACGCCAGTAGTTATAGACAATAATTCTACAGGTAGAACTCAGGTAGAACTTTACAGTACATCGGTTACTTTAACGCGTGATGCACTAGTAGAGGTGGTTTACCAGGCTGGTGTAACTATAACAGATACGTCTAATAATCTTATATATGATGGTAGGCCGAGATTATATCGTATTTATGTATTAATAGATGGTGTAAAAGTTGCTTATAAAGGTGATGCTTATACCAGTAGGAGTAGCTCAGGAACAGCTATAGTTAATGGGCCATTTTTTCTTAATGGAAATGGATATGTAAAATTACCAGGTTCCGTTACTGGTACTACCCATGATATAAAGGTTTATGGAGAAGTTTATGGTAATACCGCTTCTACTAGATGTACTTATGGTGGTAATGGAGATGATTTATTTCAAGTTCTAGTTAGATATTAAGGATATGAGCTTTAAAAATATAATCGTTACAGCGCTATTAATCAGCAATATTTTAACGGTAACAGCGCAAGTAGGAATAGGTACTATCGATCCACAACCAGAAACACTTCTTGATATATCCTCAGAGAACAAAGGTTTTTTAATACCTCGTATTTCAGTTGATAATTTTGAAACGTATACTTTACCAGTAGGATCGCAAACAGAATCTGTATTGATATATAATACTAACGAGATTTCTGGAAAAGGTTTTACTTCATGGACAGGAACAAAGTGGAATCATATAAATAATGATTTCTTCTGGTCCACATATGGAGATAAAGATATACCAGTTTCTAACTTCTTAGGAACTACAGATTCTAGATCATTTATTCTTGCAACAGCAGGAATACCAAGACTAGAATTCACGACAGATAGTAGGTTTCTAGCTTACAATGATGGCGCTATAACTAGTCCTAGTTGGAGCATTAGAAATAGAGATTTAGGAGCTTATTCTACTGGTGATAATCTAGTATTCAGCGCAAATAATATTGATTTTTTATCTAGTTCTAATACTACAGGAATAACTTTAAATCCTAATCAAAGTGATGTTGATCTAACAATTGAAAGCTCTTCTAGTTCCATCATAGAAATAGATAGTTCTATAGATAGAATAGGAATAGCAAGTACTGCTCCGTTAGACGCTTCATTGCACATTCAAGGAGTATCTAGTAAAATAAGAATAGAAAGCCTAGATAGTTCTCACCCTTATAATAATGGTTTAGATAAATCAGTTCTTTATGTAGATAGTAATGGAGAGTTTACATTAGAACCTACTCCTAACATTACTCAATTGCCACAATTTGAATTTGAATCTGGTTATCTAAATACTGCAACTAGATTCAGAAGTCCTACATTAGGCGCTCAATCTAGAGTGATTTATACCACTACTCAGCAGTTATTTGAGGATGGTTTATTAGAGGTTGTATATCAAAATTCCATTTCTGTAAATAGAAGTGGTGGTGCAGGTATAACTGATGGTTTACCTAGGAAATACGGCGTGAGAATAAAGGTTAATGGTCGTGTGGTAGGACAGACTGCAAAAATGTATACCTGCGGTACTAATATCGGTAGTATAGCATCTGGGTTTATGTATCTTAATGGTAAAGGCTACGTTCCATTAACAGGTAGTACAACTGGTACAATGTATACGATAGAGGTAGAAGCCTTTGTAGACGGTGGTGGTAATGATACTGAAATTGTTTACGGTTCTTCTACAAATGACTTTTTTGAGGTTATAGTTCATTATTAGTCCGCTTTCGCGAAAGCGGAACTCACATCAATGATCCTTCTTAAAAGGTTCTATTAATTGCTCATGAAAAGCATCGGGAAAATCCTCATCTCCAGGAAAACCTAATTCTAATTCTCCATCGTGATAAGGAATGTGTGCAGTGCCAAAAATGTAGTCCCATAAACTTAAAGAAAGTCCATAATTAACTCCATAAATAACACCTTCAGGAAGTTCTTTTGCATGATGCCACAAATGCATTTTAGGATTATTCAAAATGTATTTTAAAGGTCCGTAATCCCAATTTAAGTTAGCATGATTTAAGTGTCCTATAAATACAGCGATCATATGTATAATAATAAATTGATCGATACCAAAGCCTATAACTGCCAGCGGTAAATACTGTAAGGATTTATACAATATAGTTTCCATAAAATGAAACCTAAATTGTGCCGCAAAGCCCATTTCTTTAATACTGTGGTGCACTTTATGAAATTCCCATAAAAAAGGAACACGATGTAATAGTCTGTGAATATTCCACTGGATGAAGTCGGCGATAATAAACATGATTAAAAGCTGCGCCCATATAGGAAAGGTGTGTACTTCTATAGCTATCAAGTTAGTAATGCCTATTTGTGCCAGTCCATCTTTAAAAAGTTCTACAAATACGTCGGAAACAGCATTGTAACCTATTAAAGAAAACAGAAAGAAATTAAAGAAAAGGTAGAATAAATCCAGCCAAAAATCTCTACGAAGTATCTTTTGATTTTTACGCCACGGCAGCCATATCTCTAGTGCAAAAACCAGTAAAGAAATCACTAACAACCAGTAAAAGTAATTGGTCCAAGAAGGGTTCATAATTTCACCCCATAGGTAAGACGCATATCCTTGAAAGGAGTCTGTAAAGATGTCTATATATTTTTCCATGATCTTCTAGGCTGTTTTATCAAGCATAAAATTAGTACATAAAAAGCATTACGATAACGTTGTATTATATTAGAAATCTATAATGGTATAATATCATCATGTTCTTTTATTTTTACCGTATAAATATGTGTTCATGAAAAAGTTTTTATACCTAGTCACTTTAATTCTATTAGTTACCTCTTGCAAAGAAACAGCAAACAAAGAAATAGCTCAGGTAGAAGAGGAGCAAGCGTACTTTGACTGGAGTGCTGCAAATGTTTATTTTCTATTAACAGATAGATTTAATAATGGAGATAGATCTAACGACAGCCTCATAAAAAGAAATGAAAAAACAGGAAAGCTGAGAGGTTTTAATGGAGGTGATTTTGCAGGTATTATTCAAAAAATAGACGATGGATATTTTACCGATTTAGGTGTAGATGCCATTTGGTTAACCCCTATTTGGGAGCAAATCCATGGCGGTGTAGATGAAGGTACAGGGTATTCCTATGCCTTTCACGGCTATTGGGCAAAGGATTGGACAGCCGTAGAACCTTCTTACGGTACGCTAGAAGAGTTTAAAACACTGGTTAAAAAAGCACACGATAAGGATATAAGAATTTTATTAGACGTAGTAATTAACCATACTGGACCGGTAACAAAACAAGATCCTTTATGGCCAGAAGAATGGGTGCGCACAGGACCTAGTTGCACATATCAAGATCAAGAGACAGCAGTTACCTGTACACTGACTAATAATTTACCAGATTTAAGAACAGATAGCACGCAAGAGGTAGAACTACCTGCTATTCTTATAGAAAAATGGAAGAAAGAAGGTAGATATGATCAAGAAATAAAAGAATTAGATCAATTTTTTACCACTACAGGTTTAAAGAAAACACCAACAAATTATTTGATCAAATGGGTGACAGACTATGCTAGAGAAACAGGCGTAGATGGTTTTAGAATAGATACCGTAAAACATGTAGAAGAGTCGGTATGGGCTACTTTTAATGAACAGGCTAGACTTGCTTATAACGGCTGGAAGAAAAACCATCCAGAAGAAACCATTCATGACGATGAGTTTTTTATACTAGGCGAGCTCTATGGTTATGAGGTAAGTGGTGGAAGAGTTTATCCATTTTCTGATGTAGAGGTAGATTACTTTGATGCTGGTTATGATGCACTTATTAATTTTGGATTTAAAAATCATGCGGTTGCAAATTATAAAGAACTCTTTAAAAGGTATGATGGTTTTAGAAGAAAACTTTTAAAAGAAAATCCTAATAGTGAGGCCTATTTTATGAATTACATAAGTTCTCACGATGATGGACAGCCTTTTGATGTGTCACGTGTAAAAACAATAGAATCTGCAACAAAATTACTGCTTACGCCAGGAATGACCCAAATTTATTATGGAGATGAGATCGCTAGACCTTTAATTATAGAAGGCACGCATGGTGATGCGACATTAAGATCTCAAATGGAATGGACCCACAATAATCCAGAAGTACTCAAACACTGGCAACTTTTGGGGAAATACCGTAGCAACCATGTGGCAGTAGGTGCTGGAGAGCATTTTTCTCTAGAACACGATGGAAATGGTACCCTTGCCGCTAGATTCTATGATAAAAATAACCATCGAGATATCGTGTTGATAGGCGCCGGATTAGATAACGGTAAGTTAGAAATAGATGTAAAAAAAGTATTCCCTAAAGCGACTAGATTACGCAACGCCTACACAGCAAAAAAACTGCCTGTAGTTAATGGAAAAGTAACGGTAATGGTAGAAAATGGAGTTGTTCTTTTAGAGCAATGGTAAAATTAGGGGCTTTTCATTTTAGTCTGCTTTGGTTTTATGATGCAGTAAGTTACTATCTATAATAAAGTTAGAATTTGATAAGTGATAAATAATTTTAAATAGTTGGTTTCGGTTCCGCTTTCGCGAAAGCGGTATAGAACAACATACATAAAGAATGTTTTATCTTTAAAAACTGAATAGAAAATAAAGATGAAATATTTAATATATGCTTTAGTAGCAATTACGGTTATAAGTTGTAAAAACTTTGAAACGTCTGCAACCGATGACAAAATTGCTGAAACACCAAATGTAGAAATCGCAGATAAGATTCCTACACCCCAATTAACCTTAAAACAAGCTAATAATCTGGCGCAATTACCGCTGCACTGCATAGAAACAGAGTATCCTAATAAAATGGGACATGTAACGGCTAGCCCTACCGATCAAAAAAGACCGACGGTACAACATCCTGTTTTTTACGGCTGTTTTGACTGGCATAGCGCTGTACATGGCTACTGGAGTGCAGTAACTTTATTGAAAAACTTTCCAGAACTGGAGCAAAGAGAAGAGTTATTACTTAAGATTCATAACAACCTGACTATAGAGAATATAGCAGTAGAGGTAGCTTATTTTAATACCGCAAACAATACTAGTTTTGAGCGTACTTATGGATGGGCATGGTTGCTCAAATTGCAGCAAGAACTCGATTCATGGGATAGTGTAGAAGGTGAAAAGTTTTCTGAGATTTTACAACCTTTAACAGATGTTATAGTGACTAGGTATATGGAATACTTGCCTAAATTAAATTATGCCATACGTGTAGGAGAGCATTCTAATACGGCTTTTGGGATGGCATTTGCACATGACTATGCGGTTCATTCTCAAAATAGTGCCTTTAAAAATAATATTGAATCTAGAGCAAGAGATTTTTATTTAAAAGATACCGACTGTCCTATTTCTTGGGAGCCTAGTGGTTATGATTTTTTATCACCATGTCTAGAAGAAGTAGATATAATGAGAAGAATATTACCAGAAATGGCTTTTCATAAGTGGATTAAAGAATTTTTACCAGGCATAGAAAGTGGAACTTTAGACATAGAAATAGGTAAAGTATCTGACCGTACAGATGGGAAATTAGTCCACATAGATGGATTAAACCTGAGTCGTGCTTGGGTACTTTATGGACTAGCAGCTCAATACCCACAATACAGTAATCTCAAAGAAACTGCAGATGCTCACATAACTAATACCCTACCTAATCTAGTTGCTGATGACTATGCTGGCGGACACTGGTTAGGAAGTTTTGCTATTTATGCATTGCAGAATGCAAAAAACAACTAATTTATCACACGATTCTTTATAAGATCGTTAAACTATAATTAATCCTTGTGGTAAATTAAGAAATAGTTGGTTAATTCGTTATTATGAATATACAATCAGCCACTGAAACATTTAAATGGAAACATTTACCATCTTTATTGTGGAGTAGTGCAAAAAAATGGAATGATGAAGACGTGTGGCAATTAAGCGCCAGCGTTGCTTATTATACCATTCTAGCATTGCCTGGTCTTATAGTCATACTCATTAATCTAGTAGGCTCAGTATGGGATACAGAGATAGCAACAGGTAGATTAACATCTGGTCTAACCTCACTTATAGGTTATGATGCTGCAGAGGATATTAACGGTATGCTACAAGCAGCTAGTACAGATCAAGACAGTTGGTTTGCAAAGATTATAGGTGTCGCAACCTTAATATTTGCCGCTACAGGAGTCTTTTATCAATTGCAATTGGCTCTTAATAAAATATGGAAACTTAAGATCAACCCTAAAACACCGTGGTGGAAACTAATAACCGATCGTGTAAAGAGTTTTGGTTTCATATTAGTTCTAGGTTTTTTGATCTTAATTAGTTTTATTCTGTCTGCAGTTATAGGAATTTTACAAGACTGGATTCAAGAACATATCGCATCTTACCTAGGAAAACTGGCCTTAGTAGTTAATTACTTGGTCTCGTTAGGAATCATATCGGTACTTTTTGGCCTTATGTTTAGATACCTACCAGACGCTAGATTAAAATGGAAAATGGTGTGGCCAGGTGCTTTATTAACTGGTGTTTTATTTGAAACAGGTAAGTTTTTATTAGAGATTTATTTTACGCAATCCTCACCAGCAAGTGCTTATGGAGCCGCAGGACTTATCGTATTATTGCTTCTTTGGGTTTCTTATTCTTGTTTAATTCTCTTTTATGGAGCAGAGTTTATTCTGGTCTATGTAAACCGTTATGGTGATGGGATTCTACCCAATTCTAAAGCGTTAAAGTATAAAGAAGAACTGGTTATTACCGATAAAGGTGAAGAGGTAAGTGATGATGATATAAAAGATTTACTCCGATCAGACGACAATAATATATAAGGCAATTAGACCGCTTGCGCGAAAGCGGACTACTCATAATCACCGCTTGTTTATGAGCTCATTAGATTCTAAAAGTCTCGTTAATTCATATTTTATTAGGAAAAGGATTACAAAATTGTTTCTATATTTAAAATAAAAAATGAGCACAGAAAACCTTACTCAAAGACAAGCAAGAGAGAAATATTTAGAACTATCTAGAGACATAAAAACAGCCATGATGCTTACTAGTTTAGGTACTGCACCAGTACCTGCCGTTCCTATGAGTTCTAAAGACGTACTAGATAATGGTGATGTAATCTTTTTTAGTAAAGCCAGCAGCGAGCATAATGCTCATATTCATACTTCTAGTAAAACACAGTTGATTTATAGCGATCCCAACTCTAAAGAGTTTTTAAGCGTCTATGGATCTACGGTCATCTCTACTAATCAAGAACTGATTGAAAAATATTACGATAATTTAGATAACAATTGGTTTGAAAGTAAAAACGATCCAGAATTAACGGTTCTAATATTTACACCAGAAGAAGGTCATTACTGGGACAGTAAGACTAATGCATTAGTAACACTAGCAAAACTAGCTTATACTAAGATTACCGGCGATGAAACAGAGATAGGAGAATCTGGAGATCTAAAACTGTAAGTTATGAATATTTTTGAAGCACTAAGAAAAGATCACGAGATACAACGCGACCTTATTGATCAACTAGTAAAAACTAGTGGAGATAGCGATAAGAGAAAAGAACTTTTTGATAAATTAAAAAAAGAACTAGCCCTGCATGAAGATGCAGAAGAAAGACACTTCTATGTACCTTTATTAGAAGTAGATATGACTCAAGAAAAAGCGAGGCATGGTATAGCAGAGCATCATGAAATGGATGAGTTAGTAGAAAAAATAGAAGAAACAGATAGAAGTAGCAGCGCATGGCTGGTCTACATGAAAGAACTAGCTCACCAGATAGAGCATCACCTAGATGAGGAAGAGCAAGAAGTTTTTCAACTAGCTGGTAAAGCTCTTAAAGAAACAGAAAAAAAGAATCTTGCTATGGACTATCAAGATTACATGAAAGAAAATAGATAGATATAATCTAGAAAGCAAAAAATCCGATCGTTAGATCGGATTTTTTATTTATAAATAACTTTTAAAAGGTGTGTTAGAACTTTGCTTCGGAGACTCTTCATTAGCATCATCCTGTTCTTCGATAGTCTTTCGTTTATAGTCGCTGTATCCGTTTTTTGAGGTGATTAAATCCATGGCTTTTTTTTGTTAAAAATAATACCATGCAAGCATAATAGTTTTTAAATAATTCTTAAAATTTAACTAGATTTATGTTTATTCCATAGTTTAACGGCGTATTAACCATGACATAACACAACAGAAATAGAAAATTACAGGCTACGCTATTTCTGCCGTTTCGTAAACGACGTTTTGGTCTCCATATTTTTTGAGATAGGAACGTATAATCTGGTTGGTATGATAGTTAGCAGCCTTGCGATCTATATAATCTTCACAGTCTTCTATAGAAGAAATAGAGGCATATTGATCTACAAATCCATAACCTTGATACTCTCCATCTTTAACCATCACAAAGCAAGATTCTTCAGTAGTTCTACCTTTTTGTTTAATGATATAGTTAGGATTCTGGTTGTGTAGGGCAGTGATAGCCTGGTTTGCTCTTATATTGTAAAGAGACACTAACTCTTCCTTTTTACAAACTCCTTTACACTTTTGTAATTTATAATGATTTGTACAATCGTCAGGTGTTTTAAAACTACAGTATCTAGGACATAAGTTAAAATCGGCACACAGTTGTTCTAATTGCTCTACCGCATGAGCACGATCATAATGTGTAACGACAGAATAGTCATAAGATTTAACCAGTCCTACAGCAAATTGAATAACACCCAGTTGATTTTTATAATGTAAAATTTGATAAGCCTTGCGCGGTTTTTTTTGTGCACTATTAAACTTAGGGTAGTATTCTTTAATTAAATCTGCTTCTTGTAATAAAGCAACCAGCTCATTACCAGTAGGTATGTGTTCTATATAATGAATCTCCTGACACATTAAATAAGACTTACTCGTTTTAGAATAAAAATGAGAAAGTACACGCTTGCGCAAGTTAATAGCTTTGCCCACATAAATAACTTTACGAGCTTGATTCTTAAAAAGATAAACACCAGGCACTTCTGGGAGATCATGAAATTGTGCACGATCTAGGTGCGGTGGGAAAGTACCTTCTTTATTACTGCCTTTTAAAAAATTAGTAAAAGCAGTACCATCTAGATCTATTTCCAGTAGTTTTTTAAATAGAATGACGGTAGCGTCAGTATCACCTTCTGCACGGTGTCTGTTATTTAACGAGATGCCAAGAGAATTACACAGTTTACCTAAGCTATAAGAATTCATTCCAGGAATAAGTTCTCTAGAAAGTCTTACGGTACAAAGTTTTTTACGCTTAAAATCATGCCCCAGCTTTTTAAACTCGTTACGTATGATGTTGTAATCAAAGTTAACATTATGTGCCACAAAAATACTGTCGCGTGTCATGCGTTCAATTTCTTCGGCAACCTCGGCAAATAAAGGCGCAGCTGCAACCATCTCGTTATCAATACCGGTAAGACCAGTTATAAAATCTGGAATCAATGTTTCTGGATCTACTAGAGTCGTGTATTTCTCGAGTACTTGATCACCTAGCAGTCGCACAATACAAATTTCTGTAATGCGATTACCACTCATTCTATTACCAGTAGTTTCAATATCTACTATACTATAAATTTGTTCTTTAAAATTCACGCAGGCTTATAAATTGGAAATGTTCCAAATTTATGGAATAATTCCAAATAAATAGAGCTGTGAAATAGTTTTAACATAGATTGTTTTGATCTCGCTTTCGCGAAAGCGGATATGTTTTAATTATTTTAGCTTCTGAATACAGTTTATGAAAATATAAGATTGATCATTAATTCGGTTAATCACATGTTATTAGTAAGTTACCTTTTATCATTTTAAATAAACCAAAGTGTTGCGATTTACAAAACTATTCCTATTAGTAATTTTGATTTATAGTTGTGATAAAAAAACTTCTTTTTCCAATAAGAAAGATTTCATAGAGAAAGATCATACTGATAGTTTAACCATCTCAGATAAATATTACAATAAAGGTCTCACTTATTATAAAAATGGGGATTTAGAAAAAGCTAAAGAATTCTATAAGTTAGCTATTGATAGTTGTAAAACAAATGATGTAGATACCCAATTTAGATACTATACTAATTTAATGGGATTATATAAATTTAAGAATGAATATGGAAATGCAATATCTATTTTAAAAAAATTTAAAGAGCAGAATTTATTGCCAAAGGATAGATTTAATGAAATGGTTGTTAATACTGAACAGCATTTGTATCTATCTTCTGGTCAGTTTGATAACGCTTTAAAAGCTAATGAAAAATATCTCGAACTAGCCTATAAAAGTGGTGACAATAATGCCATTGTTACAGCGCTTATTTTTAAAAAAGATATTCTTAACGGTTTGGGACTTAAGCAAAAAGCTAATAATTTGATAAAGGAATTAGAGTTTTATGATGGTTTAGATTCATTAGAACAAAGATATGTTTACACAGAATTGGGGATTCAAAAATTTTATGATAATGATTTTAGAGAAGCTATAAGTTTTTACAATAAATCGTTGCTATTAGCTAAAGAATCTAGACTTGATGGTAAATATTCTGAAATTGCAACTCAATATGCAAACATTGCAGAATCATATATAGAATTGAGAGAATATGACGCAGCACAAAAATATTTAGATTCTTTCAGAAATGTAAATCAACAAAAAGTAGAAAATGACTTAAGAATAAGTGTTTTTAAATATGAACTTAGATTAGCCAAAGGTTTAAATGCTTCAAATGATAGGATTGAAAAATTAATAGATAAAATTAATGAGGACCAACAAGAGTCATATCGTATTAAATTCAATAAAGAGTTGGAGTTACTTACTGAGGAAAAAGAAATATCAGAACAATTGCTAATAACTAGCCAACAAGCAGAATTAGACAAATTGGAGTTAAGGAACCTTTTTATTATTTCAGCGTCAGTACTGATTTTAATTATTTTGGTTATACTATTTTTAGTTTTCAAGCAAAAAAGAGATCATGAAATTCAGAACCTTAAGTTTCAACAACGTCTGTTAAGGTCGCAAATGAACCCTCATTTTATTTTTAACGTACTGAGTAGTATACAAAATCTAATTAGAATTACCCCTCATGTAGCTCCTAAATTCATTACTAAATTCTCTAGATTATTGAGGAGGATTTTAGAAAATTCTACTCAAAACTATGTATCAATAATCGATGAAGTTGAAGTGATAGAAAACTATTTAGATCTTCAAAAATTAAGATTTCCAGAGCTTTTTAAATATGAATTAAATATAGATGAAGAGTTGAGGGATGATATGATACATATTCCACCTATGTTAATTCAGCCGTTTATAGAAAATGCTGTGGAACATGGTTTTAAAGGAATAGATTATGAAGGAAAAATAATCTTGGATCTTAGATTTAAAAAATCTGGTAAAAAAAAATATCTTCAATGCATTATTTCTGATAATGGAGTAGGGTATATGGAAAAAAATAATAGCTTAAAAAAATCAATGTCAATTAAATTAATTTCTGATTTTATAAATAAATCAACAGGTAAAGAGATTAAAATCTCTTTTTTAGATACATTTAAAAATTCAGGAACTATTATTAAATTCAATATACCAAGTAAATAAATTATGGCATTAAAATTAATTACTATAGATGACGAGAAATACGTGCGTGATTTTTTAATAGAAGAAATTAATAAAAATTTTCAAAATATAATAGATGTTCGTGGACAAGCAGCTTCTATAAAAGACGGCTTAGCATTAATCAATAGGATAAAACCAGACATAGTTTTGCTAGATATAGAATTAGAAGATGGAGTCAGTTTTGATATTTTAAAACGACTAGAAAAAATTGATTTTGAAATTATATTTATAACAGGTTTTGATAATAAAGCAATTCAAGCAATTAAATTAGGGGCTTTAGATTATTTATTAAAACCTATTGATGAGGAAGAACTTGAAGAAGCTCTGAATAAAGCAATTTCTAATAGAAAAGAAAAGAAAAGAAATTCCACACAAGAAAGTACAGAAGTAGCCTCACAATTTTATAACACTGAAAAAAAAGAACATATTGTTTTAAAAACATCAGATACAGTTCATTTAGTTAAACTAGATAGATTAATGTATTGCAAGTCAGAGGGGAATTACACCACATTTTATTTAGATGGTCAGTCATCTATTCTTATTTCTAGGCCTTTAAAATATGCAGTGGAATTATTACCAGAACTAAATTTTGTACGTTGTCAACAATCTTATATTATCAATACAAAATACGTAACTAAATTTTTAAAATCAGGAACTATCATACTACAAGACAAAATTGAAATTCCTGTTTCTGGAAGAAATAAAGAGAGTATTTTGAAATTAGTTATGTCAAAAATGAAATGATATAATCCAAATTTGAAATCATAGTAGTCAAATATAAAGTCCAAACTTATTTAATGATATCAGATATTATTATTGATTAAAATATTATAATTATGAGAAAAATATCTTTTTTATTATTTGTTACTGTTACAATAATCAGTTGCTCATCAGACAGTATAGAAGAAGAGAGGTTTGAGGTTCAAAAGAAAAGACCATCTGCTATATCCAAAAGAATGATTATTACAAATTGTAGTAATGATTACAATTATTTTAATGCTTTGAAAAAAAACTCTTACATTATTTCTGAAATGATGAGGGATAACCCTGTTTTTAGATCGAGTGTTTTAAGTAATTTGAATCAATCAAATAGAGTAGTTCGTTTATCAGATATTATAGATTTGAGTAGTGATAATTTATTATCTAGTACTTATAGATTTTATTATACAAATTCTTTGTTTTCTGACTTAGTTACATTTCCAGACGGTAGCTCCAAATGGCCTCCAAAAGTACAACCTCCCATTTCTAGTAATCCATCTACTAATAGTTCTGGGAATCAAGGAATATCAGATGGGGTTAGCGTTCAATCTCACATTAATTTACTTTTAAGTAAAGATGTGGAATTATACATTCCTAATAAATATACAGGTGGTGACTTTTATAGTGTAGGACACCCTTTAAATGAGAACCAATATAGTCAGGGGCATGTGATTTTTAAAACAGCTATAGAAAATTTTAACCGTTATACTAATCAAATTAATTATTTTTATTCTTATCCAATGAATATTAATAATGTAATGACATATCAAGAAAAATTTGTTGTATTGAGTAGACCTTCTAATTGTACTTTTGAGAATTTTGAATTAACCGATTACATGAAAAAACATGTTTCTTCAGATGACGGAACTCTTTTTGAATAAATTTTTTATTCTTTTTTTCAAATTTGAACGAGGAATAATCAAATATGAAAAACCTACCTCAACTTATGTATATGATGTGTTTTGATTTAAGTAGCTCTCTATTTTTACCAACGTATTCAAAAAAATAATTCATTGAATACCGCGGTAACCGAAAAGCGAATGAGTAGGAATCTTTTAAATTTTTTATTATGAAAAAAATATTTTTATTTGTTCTTTTAACACTGTTGATTTCTTGTGATGATGACAGTGATGAAATTTTAACAAATGTATCATCAAGTACTAATTACTCTGAGATAAGTGTAAACAAAGCAAAACAACTAATATTGGAACATAACCCATTTTTAATTGAGGAATCGGATGGCTTATTCCATTTAAAAAACAGAGTTGAAAAAGTACCTGTAGTAGGGGAACAAACTATATTATCGCAGCAAGACATAATTGGAATATTAATGCCTAACTCTAGCTGTGGAGGAACAACTTACGCAGGTATAACTTATGAAGGTCTTAATTATGATCTATATGTTACAGCTCAAAAAAGATCAAGTTATGCTAGGCTTGTCAAAGTAGAGTTTGAAAGATTAGGTTACGTTTTCGAAGTTAGAACGCTAACTATACCAGCAAGATCTTTCCATTCAATTAGTATTCCATTTGATTGGATTACTGAATCCAATTTGGGACTTATAAATATGAATATTACTAAAGTTACAGATCTAGTACCTTCAGATAATAGTTTATTTCCAGATGGATTTAATAGAGTAGATACAACTGCAAATTATAATTCTGTGCCTAATCCTACAAATGTGGAAAGTTGTAGACCTAGTTATAATGGAGTAGGTGATCCATCTCAAATAACTCCTCCTATTGGTGATGCAGGTGGTGGATCATCATCAACAATTTCTCCATGTGATTGCGATGGTGATGGTGTTATTAATGAAAATGATCAAGATGATAACAATAATGGAATTTTTGATGATGAAGAAGAAGATTTTGATGGTTGTAATTCTCTTTTATTAGGGTGTTTTTAAGTAATTATAAATATATAATTGATGTATTCATTCTGCCTGAAAAGAAATTTTCAGGCTTTTTTTATTAATTCAGCTTTTAAAAGGTTAGTGATTCATATTCTAAGTTTCATTCATATGAAACTAGATAAATCTTATCGCTAAGAGCACTATACTTTTTAAACAGAAGATGTGGGTTTGATATTAATCAGTATATATCTATTAGTCAGTAGTCAGTAGTTCTAAAGAAATACCCATTGGAAGTATAGGCTTCGCTGAAAAGTGGAAGCTTACACATGGATCAAATAGATTGTATATTTCTTGAAATAATTCACGAACTACTAGGTGTCTAATTACACAAAATGATTTTACTAGGTCTGGACGCAACTAATTTATATTTTAGGATTCTTATATATCTATCTATGAAATGTAATAGTATTTAGTTACTCAGTTAGATATAAAACAATCAATAAATACAAAAATAAAACTATACAACTGTTCTTTTTTTATCTTCTAAAAATAGAAAAGTGCTGTTTATTATTCGCTTTCGGGAAAAATAACCTATCCTAACTAAACAATTCTAAAAACGCTTGCTTATACGTCTTAGTAATAGGAACGCGGTAGTCATCTCCTAAGACTACATATCCTTCATTTTCAAAGGCACGCACTGCTTTTATATTTACAATATGAGATTTGTGACATTTAAAAAAGTAGTCGTCTAGATAACTGCTGAATTTTCCCAAACTGTAGGAACTGGTCAGTACTTTGCCATCTGCGAGGTGTATCTTAGTATATCCTTCATAGCCTTCTAGATGCATGACTTCTTCTTGTGGAATGAATGAAATACCTTTTTGTGTAGGTACTTTAAGTTTGTGATCGCGATCTATAATCTTGTTAAGAAGCTGTACTAGATTTTCATTTTGGTCTGCGGTAACTTTTTCTATGTGGAATATGGCTTTATTTATCGCTGCTTTTAACTCTTCATTATCTACAGGTTTTAGAACGTAATCTACAACGTTTAACTTTAATGCCTCTAGAGCATATTCATTGTAAGCGGTAGAAAATATAACTTGTGAAGATAGAGTAGGGAGCTGTTGTAGCAATTCAAAGCCAGTCATACCAGGCATCTGGATATCTAGAAAAAGAATATCTGGAGTGTTTTTAATAATCGATTCTATGGCAAGTTTAGGGTCTTGAAAGGTTTCTATTACCGTTACCTGACTACTCATTTTTAGTATCTTATTATGTAAATTTTGCAATGCTGAGAACTCATCATCAACGATAATAGCGCTATATGTTTTCATTGTTTAATTTTTTAAGATGGAATAGAACCTGGTGACCTTTATCTTTTTTGTGTGGAAACGCATCTTCTCTTTTAACGGTTATTTCCCAGTCTCCTGTCTCACGTAAATATTTTAATCGATCATCTAATACAGATGTAGATTTATACCTGCCGTCTTCTTGAGTAGCTTTGTATCCTTTACCATTATCTACGATGCATATTTCTATCTCGTTAGAGTCGATGCGAGTAAACTTAATAAGTACAGTACCTGCCGTTTCTTTATTAAAAATACCGTGATTTACTGCGTTTTCTACAATAGGTTGTAAAAGCATGCTAGGTAATCTATCAGTAAGATCTAGTTCTGGGTCTATTTCAAAGATGTAGTTTAACTTCCCTTTAAATCTCAATTGTTCTAGAGATAAATAGTTGCTCAATAATTTAATTTCTCTATCGACACTCACTAGATGTTCTTTGGACATTTCAAAGAACTCTCTAATTAATCTAGAGAATTTTACGAGATAAGTGTCTGATGTTTCAAAATCATTTTCATTTATATAATACTGTATGGCAGTTAAGGAATTAAAAACAAAATGCGGATTCATTTGAGAGCGTAGTGCTTTAAGTCGCAATTCTGATAGTTTTTTGGCTTGAAATAACTCCTTGTTTTTTTTCTTTTCTGATTTTTTAGTCAGTGTTTTTGTGGTGATAACCACTAACAATATAAAAAGCAAAAATGCGATTACATAAAACCACCACGTCTGATACCATCTAGGTTCCACAACAAAATTAAAGGAATTTGTCACCTGATCGATGCTCAATTCTAGTTTGTAATCTCCTGGTGTAAGATCTGTAAAACTTAAGTTTGAAGAACTAGACATTACCCAATCTGTTTGAGTAGGCATTAATCTGTATTGATAAGCTGGTTTTTGATTATTTCTATAGTCGATACTTTTTATGACCAGTTGTAAATCACTATTACTACTATAATCTACATGGTTAGATATTTTTAGATTTTCTTTATTATAAATAGCAGTCTCTACATATAGATCTAACAGGCGTTGGTGCGATTTAAAGTCCATAGGTAAATTGATAATGCCTTTATTAGTAGCAACTAATAACTGATTATCTATTCTATGAATACCGTTTATTTTATTAGTAGGTAAACCATTTGTATTATTCCAAATACGCTGTAAATTGAATTTTCCATCTATATATTCATAATTGTAAATACCTTCATTAGTAGGGAGATATAATTGGTTATCTTGATAATATGGGTTGTTAGATTTGAGGAATTCACTACCTTCTAATAAATAAATAGAATTTAAATCGGTGCAGTAGACTCCATAGCCACTAGTTGTAATTAATAGTTTCTCGTTTTCTATGGTTATTAAGTCAGTAACCGGTTTTTTAAAATTAGAAAGTGCCTCAATTTTAATTAAATCGTCATTTTTTAAATGATACAATCCATTTGATGCACCTACTATAATGTTATTTTTAAAAGTAACCTCATTGCGTATTCCTTTTAGATAATAAACTTTGAGAACTTCTAGAGAAGAAGGTTCTAATTTTTTTAAACCAGTTGTGTAATGACCGTATATGTAATCGTCGTATAAAGAAACAGATCTTGCAGTTTCATTAACATCTGGAAATACAGTGTCTTTTAATACTCCATTTTTTAAACTGAATATGTTATTTTTAGTAATGAAATAAGCAGTTTTAAAACCTTTTATATATTTAGACTTATAGAGAAACTTATCACTATCTATGTAGGGTTTAAAAAGCTTTAATGAATCATTATATTTATAAAACCCTTTACCATGAACCAGTGCAATAATATCATTATGCACTTGAGTTATGTTATTTATTTTATAAGACTCTAATTGTGTAGTAACGCGTTGCTCATTTAAAGAATATTTATAAATACCGTTGGTAAAAGTAGCTACCCATATGGTGTTTTCTTTATCAATAAAAGAAAAATGAGATCCCCATGCAACAGGTATAGGAATGACCTTTTCTGGTTTTAAGTGGCGGTCTAACATAGCCACTACATTTTCACCAGATAACTGCAATTTTCCATTAACTAGATGAATGCGTCCATACTTTAAAGTAGGTATTCCTAATTGCTCTTGATAGGTGTATTTTTTACTTTTTAAATTGTTTAAATTTAAAAAGGCATAAGAATCAATACGGTTAGTAACAAAGAGGCTATCGGTAATCTGACTGCGAGAATAACTGTCTGGTTTTAAGACCGAATTATTTATACTTATGTAATCCTGATCTTTGGTAATTACGGACTTTTCACCCTGGTGGACAAATGTTTCAATAGCTAGGCCTTGATACTTTTCATTAAGTAGGTAGGCAAAGTTTTTAAAACGCTCTTTTGGATTGTAATACTTTAATTCCCAAACATTCTGGTCATTTAAAGTATGTGATAGATGCGAGTCAGATAGTATAACTTTATCACCAGTAAAACCTGCAAAAATAGGATCTAGAATAATTTCTTCTTGTTCATTACTGTAATCATATACCACGTCATCTAGAATATAACCTAAGCTCGTACTTTTTGCTATGTACCATAATTTACCATCAGTTCCAGGAAATAGATTCCAGATATCGTTAGTAGGTAAACCGTCCTTAGTAGTAAACGTTTTAAATTCAGTACCATTATATTTCACAAGACCTTCATCTGTAGCAATCCATATAAAACCATGTACATCTTGAGTGATTTTATAGACATGATTACTAGGTAAACCATCTTTTTCAGAATAGTTGATGCAAGACTGTCCAGTGCTCAAATTTATGGCACATAGAAAGACGAGAAAAATCCATATTCTGATCATTAGGACTAATGTACTACTTAATGCTTACTTCTTCACTTAATTTAGATTGCCCACCATCTTTAGTAAATACTTTTACAGCATAGGTGCTTTTACCGTTCTCGCTTTCGCGAAAGCGTAACTCGAGACTTCTATCATATCGTATAAACTGGCCTTCTCTATTTTTTTTATATATAACAAAATAGGTTTCTTTATTCAGGTTCTTATAGTCCCAGTCCAGTGTTACTTCACCATTTCTACTTGTAGCTTTTAAATTTTCTACAGGAGGTCTTACACTAGAATTATAAGTTTTACCTTGTACAGGAACTGCATATTCAGATGCATTTTCACTCTCGTCGATTGCTCTCATACTATAATAATAGATTGTCCCCTTTTTTACTTTTTGATCTATGAAGTTATGTTGGTCATTTTTTAAAACTTGATACCTTTCCCATGGTGCTTTAAGATCTGTTTTACGATAAAGAATTTGTTCTTTTATGTCTATACTTTTACTCAAGGCAAAATGTAATTCGATAACATCTTGAGTAGATTTTATTTTTTTAAATACTGGAGTGGTAGGAGCAATTTTATCAGGTCTTTTGACTTTTAAAATCTCTGAAAATTCAGATGTATTGTGATTAAAATCAAGAGCTTCGACTCTATAATATATATAAGGCGTTAATGACTTTAATGTAACGGTATCTTTAAAGATAGTTTTCACTTCTACCTCAATACTATCAATACTATCAATAGATAAGAAGCCTTCTTTAATTGCAGAAAATTCATGCTCTGCAGCATTAGATCTATAAAGTCGATATCCCATTAAATCAGCTTCTGGATTTTTTTTAATATCGACAGTAACGACACCAGTAGAGTCTATTTTACCTTTAATAAATATTGGTTTACTAGGCGGTATGCTATCAATTAAAGTCACCGCTACAGGAAAAGAAGAACTTACATTATTTGCTGTATCCACTGCTTGTACTAAGTAATAGTTAGTTTTATCCATCAAGAATGATTTGTCTATAAATTTCCTTGCAGTTTGCGGTAATAATTTATCGTGTAATAAAGTAAACGTACCGTTATTTTCTTCAGATCTTGATACGGCAAAACCTTTAAAATCTCCGGCTATGGGCGCATTCATTTCCCACTCGATATGTACCTCATCAGGTAGAGCATGTTGAGGTTGTTTTAAAAAAGGCTGTTGTGGTGGCTTTTTATCTCTAGGCATTCCTGTAACCTCTGCAAACTGTACTCGTTCTCCAAAAAGAGTTTGAGCATAGAAACGATACGTATATTTTTGATAATTCACTAAACTGTCTTCATCAAACCCAGTACGTTTAGGACCGTCATAGTCACTACCTCTTATGGCGTAAATAGGGGCCTTGTTAAGTTTCACGTTTTTACCATTAATAGTACGTTCTACATCCACACCACTCAAGTCAGGATGATCTTTCCATACAAATCCTAATTCGGTATCACCTGTTTTTATGTAAACTTTATTTTTAAGTGTATTTGCATTTTTAACTGCTCTAATACTAAATGGACTAGACACTGTTTCATAGATGTTTGATGGTGTAACTAGCTTAATTCTATAATTGTAATCAACTCCATTCTCTACAGTCTTGTCCACATAAGAAAACCCTAGCCCTTTTGCTGCTTCGGCATTTTTTACAGCGGTAAGTAAAGAGATCATTAGATGAAAATCTTCAGCTGCTTTTTGATTTTTAAGTTCGCCTATGCCGTCATTGAAACTCATTGTACCACCATTATCTTCAAGTACATCGAGATAAAAATCCATAGCAAGTTCTATTTCGTTCATTTTATCTTCACTTGATGCAGCGTTCATTACTTCTAGCCACTGCGCTTCACTGTATGGTTTTGTACGACCAATTTCTACATAATTTTCGGCGCTTCCTTTTGCTCGCTCAACAATGAATCCAGATTGAAATGCAAGTTTCATGGTACTTTTTCTGTCAGGAAAAAATCTTAATTCCACGCTATTATTAATAAACCGTCCTTTGGTTTTTATTACGGTAGTTGGTATTTGTTGCGCTTTCGCGAAAGCGGAAAACAAAAATAAAAAGCTGATAAATAAGATGGTGAGATGTTTTTTCATGTCCTTGATATTTAAAATCTTGTTGTACTAGCTGCTACAGCGACCACTGGTCCTGTACTGAATGTTTTAGTGATTGTTTGAGTAACTGGAGTTCCATCGTTTTTAACCGCAGTAACCCAATTGTTTCCTACGTACTCTTTTAATGTTGCGGTTACCGTAAATTTATATTTACGATTGTCCAGTAAATCATTAATTACCGGATCAGGATCTGGTGGTAAGTCATCATAATCACTGTTAGGTGTTATGGGGTATGAGGTAAGAGTATTAGATCCAGAAACTACTGTCGCGGTAGGTAAACCAACTGCTCCCAAAGATGGAGATGATACATAAGCTGTCGCTACAGTTGCAACTCCTAAATTTCCAAAACTAGGTGCAGGCGGCATGACTACTGCAGCTACAGTAGCCGCCATTGTACTTGCTTGTTTAATATATAAATATTCACCGAGGTTATTTTGTTTTTGCGCTAAGTTTACAAATTCCCAAGCTCCTGTCGTTTCATTTTCAATTTTAAATGATTGAGTTTTTACCATTTTGAAAGTACGCATTTCTACGGTACCGTTTGATTGTTGTTCGCTGACGTCAAAGGCTACGTCTGGAGTTAAACCAAATTTTGCAATTACAGGTTGTTGTAAAGGGAAGTTAGCGCTAGGGCTTGCTTTTACATAAGTTATTAATGCATTTTGCTGTTCTGCAGCGGCATCTCCTTGTGTTACTGTTGCACCAGTACTAGCACCACCGTTGTTACAATATGTTCCATATTCAAAAGCTTGATAAAAATCAAAAGCTAAAAGATCATTAAAAAGACTTACTTCACCTTCTACAGCACCAGCTGCATATACAGGTTTAGGAAATTCTCCTGTAATCCAGGCGCCGGCCTTTATAGATGCTAAATTCAAATTCCATTTTGTACTACCGTTCTTTTTATATCTAGTTACTCTAGCGCCAGCCGTACCGTACATTCCTAGTCCTCCTTTTGCTCGGTAACCATTGATACCTAAAGGCGTGTATCCACCACAACTACCTACATACTGCATATAAGAGAGATGTAACTCTGCTCCAGCAGCGAGATCCCATCCTAGGACATGTTTCTTTTCTCCACTATCGAATTTTGTGATCTTATATTCTCCGCTTTTATCAAACATAAAACCTATACCCATGGCAAATCCTTTTCCTTGCTCTGTGTTACTGCCTACGCCACCAGATCCGGTAGTCCCAGCATAAGGGTAGTTCCCTACGGCGCTGTAATAGTTATTTTTGAACCTAGTGGTAAATCCACCTGGGAATGGAATTTTATTTCCAAACATGAGATATTCATACAAGGAAACTCCACTTACGTTCACCGTATTAAGATGATCAGGCTCACCAAATTTGAAGAACCATTCATTCTTTTTACCATCTATGTCAAGAATCAAATTCATAGGAGATGGAGTAGTGATAGGTGGTGCATTTACATTTACAGCTGCAGATAAAATAAACCTCTTATCAGGAAAATTATAACTAACACCTACTGCGCCATCTATTTTGGCTTTACTGCGATCTACAATTTTTGCTCCTACAAAGAAATCACCGGTAAATGCAATGTTGGTCATACCACCACTACCAGAAAAGGCAGCCAATAGTCCTACGTCTGCATTAAAAGTTTCTTCTTTAGGAGTGGTTGCAATTACTGCTTTTGCTCTAAAGCCTAGTTGATCATATTCTGGTGTGAATATAAAATCACTTCCATCAGGCGTCGCAATCATATTTTGAAAAGCACCACCGCCAAAACCTCTAAAGGCAATTCCTGGTAAAAATGTTATTCCTGGAGCAGGGAAAGTTGCTGCTGCCTCAACACGCCAGTATCGGTAGGGACTAGTGTGATTGTATGTGGTGTTTCCAAATTCGGCTAGTGCACTTACTTTAATACCACCAGCTTTAAACTCGGCGTCTAGTGTTCCTAAAAATCCATTTCCATACACAGGATCATTAGTCCTAAAAGCTATCATTCCATCGATCTTTACGGCAGCTAAATCTGCAGAGACTTGAATTTCATCTATGACTACACCTAATAATTCTGGATCAAAAGTTTTCCCACCACTAGACTTAGTGTCTGTAATGGCTCCTTCTATTCCTAAGGTAGATCGTCCTCCTATTTTCTTTGAGAGGTTGAAAATTAAATCAAAATTTAATTTACCGTGCATTAGTTGATTGCCAGTAGTAGGCATTTGATTAAACTTAATTTCTTCTATTGTTACTGGGAAATTTGCAGCTTTCTTTTGTGGACTCGCAAAAGCCCAATTTCCAGCATCAAAGGATAATTTATTGCTGGATAAACTACTGTCATAATCAAATCCTAGACCTTCAAAACCTAAGGCCATATTGATTTGGTCTACAGGTCCAACTGTAGCATCTTCCCAAGCAAAATCACCGTTGAGATCCATGGTAAAGGTCTTTTTATCTTTATCAAAGTAACCTGATAAGTTAGAAGTCTCATCAAGAGTAAACTGTCCACCACCGAAAAGATCATTCTGTATAGGTTGATCTGGTTCTAAAATTATTTGAAAATTGTTGTTTAAAGCTGGATCCAGTGGATTATTAAATAAAGCCGTGTAAGCAAGTGAGTTATCAATTCCATTTCCTTCATTTACAGGTATAGCAATACGACCTTCAACACCAGCTTCTACAAAGTTGCTAGATAGTATTTCTAGATAAATACGGTCTACACTAGCAACCATATCTCCAACCTCAGCACCACCAAAAGCGATAAGATTTTCTACTTCTGCAGTTAAGGTAATTCCAGTATCATCAATGATCATATCATTTATACTTACTTCTATAGGTCCACCGCTAGGAGTATTCATTTTATTAGGAGAGAATTTTACCGTCAATTCATCCATATAAAAACCTCTAAATAAATTGGTGGTTTCTCCAGCATAAATAGGAGGAAAGGACATTCCTGGCGTGTTCATGGTATCAGACATATCCATGGCAATCTCATCGGCTAGGATAATAAAATCATGTGCTCCAGAATCGGTAGGTGTGCCATTATTTGGGTCAGGAATTGTAGCAGATAATATAGATTCTTCAAGATTACCAGTAAGTACTATGCCTTCCCACGCGGTTCCAGCTCCTACTAAGTTTGCGGTAGACTTTTCTGTACCATCTATTTCGTCTACAGGAATTAACCATTCTCTTGTGAAATCTACATCCAATTCTACAGCATAGTTAGTAATTCCTGTGCTGCCCCATTCTATGAAACATCCAGGACTAGTCCCTGGCACTGGAGCTTTAAAGGTGAAGGTGATTTTATTATTGACGTTTCCTAAAGTAATATCTTCAAGTAGTTCTAGTCTCTCTGGTGGCCATACAGGAGCTGCTAGATGAAAGTCTGTATCGCAAGCTTTAAACCCTAATACTTGATCTGGATTGACATCTGGCTCAAATTGTTTGATGACTAGTAAATTAAACTCTGATTTTGTAGGTTTAAACACCATAGAACTTACTGCGATAATTTCACCACCAGGAAACTCAATTCCAAATGGAGCTTCTAACGGTGCTAGAAAAGGTTGTGCAGGTGTATACTCAACTATAGCTCCATCTGTGGTTAACCAATCTTGAATATCAGAGGCATTATCATGTCCCATTCCTACACATCCATAAGGATAAGCAGGCGCTGTATCGGCTACTATTACCGTGATTTCTCCAGAAACAAGATTTGCATCTGCGTCTACTGTAATGTCTGTGAATTCTACAGCCACGTTTGCGAGTAACCATGGGATATGTGTGATTCCAGTTCCAGAATATGGGCCATCACCTGTAATGCTGTCTACGACTATTTCAAACTCACCTTGTCCATCAACATGTTCACCTGCAAAAATACTGTCACCATCAACAATTTCTCCATCTCCCTGGACTGCGGTATTTAATTCTAACCATTCTACAGGTACAGGTAAACATTTAATTACCTCGCATGCTTGTCCATCGCTCGATGGGAATAGGGGTGTTATCGTATAGGTAACACATATTTCAGCTGGAATTTGATGATCTTCTGTATCATAAACATGAGTAAAAGGCCCAGCATTTACTATAGACTCATCATCTTCGCCCCAATTAATGTTAACTTCCATAGAGTGAGTAGAAAGGCTGTAATTACTATTACAATTCAATAAGTAATCTCTATAAGCCGTTATTCCACCAAATAAAATTTCTCGAGGTTCCTCGACAGCATCTGGTCTTAATAAGGTGAATGCAGGCTCTGTAAGCGTTGTGTCATCATCACATTCACATACTTCAACACCATTGATTGCGTCATATGCTTCATGTGGTACAGGAACTTCTTGAATAAAGTAACAATCTATGTTAGCTTCTTTATTTACAATATGAAAAGTTACGGTCACAAATTCTGCTAGTGGTTGTTCCGTATCTTCAAGCACGGTAAACATATGGGTGTTACTAGGGTCATTTATAGCATCAGGTATATGCCACTCATGTGTTACTGTTCCTGTAAAAAAATGTTCTTGATAATTATATTCTGGATGACCATCCATATTTTCCATGCCTTCAAATTGCTCACTAGTAGTCATACAATTTATAATGGATTGTAAAGCTGCTGGTGAACCAGGAATAGTGAGTGTGTGTTCTGTGCCAGCTCCATTTGCGGTATAGTCCATGGTAAGATCTGGGACGGTCACACCGCTTTTATCTAAACAGGCACATTCTTCCTCACCAGCCTTATCATTTGTGTCAGCGGCATCTTCGTTTTTAGTATATAGATCAATTAAAGCCTCAATAGTCTCATCTGGTAATGGTATACAATAGGTTTTCTGGCAAATAATGATTTCACCATCTATCTTACGTTCTGTTACATAGGTCAGACATATCTCCGTTGGAATATCAGGTCCATTCACGCAATCCAAAGAGTAATTATGAGATAAAAATGGCATAGATCCATCATCACCATAGGGATAAGGTGATACCGCTCCATTGTATCTAGGGCTACCATCTATAATTGGTTCTTCTTCATGTTCACTATCATAGCTTATAAATAATTCTATATTCGGTCTTTTATTAGTATTTCTGGAATCATAAACATAGCTATCTAATTCTTCTGTAAAATCGCTAATTCCATCTAGATATACCTTAAGAGGATAATTCTCTTCTTCTGGATCCATAACAAATTCTACAGTGTCTTCAAAATCATCTTGTGAGGGGAAATCACAGCCAGTTAATTTTTTAGATACTTGAACTTCACAACTTTCTCCGGTTTGTTTATTAATTAATTTAAAATGAACTGTTACCTCTTCAGGTGTAGGAATTTCATGGCGTTCAGGAGTTAATTGATGATCGTTGGTGTTATAATCATGCCCTACACTTGATGTATTAGGAGCTATCATTTCCATATTATGGGTGTCACAACCCCAATCGATGTAAGTAATTAATTGATGCTGGTTTAAAGAAATAGCGCCAGGATACTGTGATAAAAATTGATTTTGAACTTGTATTAATCCTTTTAACTCTATATCGGCACCATTGTCTCTATTGTCATAAGAGAAAAATAAGTCATTGCCATCTGTGAATGGATTTGG
Source organism: Nonlabens sp. (assembly GCF_039941875.1). Taxonomy (GTDB): domain Bacteria; phylum Bacteroidota; class Bacteroidia; order Flavobacteriales; family Flavobacteriaceae; genus Nonlabens. Next base: position 68,131 of record NZ_JBDVDQ010000011.1, read on the forward strand.
CTCACATTCCCATGGAATAGGTACTTTAGGATTTTTATTATCTCCATTTACTTGGTCATTGCTAGGTTGATCTTTATTATTACTTTTTACACCACCATTCTCTGTACCACGTATCGTAAAGACACCATAGTCTACAAAACCATTATTTCGCGTACGGAAGGTGCTACCATTATCAGTCATGGGTTTAATTCCCCATACATATTGCTGGTCTTCATCTGGTGCTTCTATATCTGTAGGCCATGTGAATTGTGTTCCAAAACTAACTTCTTCTTCTATTATAGGATAGTTCACACTAAAAGCCTGGCTAGGTGTCTGTCCAGGTTGTACCTCGCTCACAGCAATAAGATAAACCAGACCTGATCGTGCGTCTGGCATAGGTGCTAGCGGAGTCCATTTAAACATGATACTATTAATTAAAATAGGATCTATATATCTATTATCTACAGGGTCCAGTAATTCTGGCATTTGATAATCTGTGATAATCATAGGACGACATATTTCTTCTGGTCTAGTAAGTGGACTGCCCTGTTCATCTAATAATTGAATACAAAATGTATAACTACCAGGCGGTAACATTCCTGTTCTCGTTACTTGATCATTAAAACTACTGTCATTAAAAACTAGCGCGTTGTAAGGTATAATCTCATCAGCAAGAAATGTTTCTGTGCCAAAATCTGCCTCCATCATTGGCACATTATTATTGGTTTCAACTACTTGATTTCCGTCTACAGATAAGGTCACTTTAATGCGATAACGTATAATATCCATCTGGCTGGTGTTAGTAACCGTTAGAATAGCGAGATCATTTCTATTCATCCATTCGCTTATCTCTGGAGTAGGGTTAGAATCTACATTTAAAGTGGCTTGTAGCTGCGCATGTCCTACCATAACTTGTAGTAGTAGCATGCATAAAATAAAAACTCTTTTCATAATTCAGTTTTTTAAAATCGTTGTTGTACAGAAAACTGTACTCTATTTTGGTCTAGCGTGGCATTAGGTCTAGAAGTACCATAGTTGAAATAGGAATATCTGGATTGTAATTTTAAGGTCAATTTCTTGGTCCATTTATAGGCTATTTTAGCATTTAAACTGGTTCTATAATTGGTGGTAAAACCAGTCATATCTATATGTGCTATATTTAACCCTAGAGATGGTGTTAACTTTTTATCTAACAGTTTATAGCTACCAGTAATTCCATAGTTAAGCATGTTGAAGTCTCCGGTAGGTATTTGGTTTTCTAGGTAAATGGCTTGGGCACCTATCTGAAGTGGCATTTTTAAAAAAGCTAGATTATAATTTAAGGAGTAGGTGGAGTTTTCCGCTTTCGCGAAAGCGTTACTAACCACATCAAATTGCTCAAAACTACTCAAAGCGATATTTCCAGCGATGAGGTGGTTGTACTTCTCATTTTTCCAAGTGTAAACCGGTGATACAGTAATGGAATTATTTATCAACTCTATGCGCTGATTGAGAATACTGGCATCGTTATTAAAGCCAAAATTGCTGTAATTTAAGTTGATGGAAAAGCCCTCTGTAACTTGTGCAAAAAGATTTGCGTTAGTAATCACACGTTCTGAAGAAGATAGTTTTGTATCATTAAGATTATTAGTACGTATCCCAAAACTACCAGTAAGATTTACCTTTTTCTTAAATAAATTTAACCCAGTATTGATTTTGTAATCTAGAATGTCACGTTCTATAAAACGATATCCTACAGGTAAAAATCCTGGTCCTACATATTTAACCTCACCACCTAGTTGAAAGGTGTCTACCTGCCAGTCTATTCTAGAATTGTGCGCAAAGTCTGCCGTAGAACTAGCGTTTATGGAGATGTAATCACTAAGATCATTTATAAATTCAGAATCTATAATACCTGTATTTAATAAATCGCTGGTGTAGATAGAACCTGCAGTTTCTGTGCTGATTTTTAACTTCTCAAATATTTTAAATTCAGCATAAGGTGATATGGTAAAACCCTCGATAGGGTCCACACCTATGGGTGTTGTATTTACCGATGTAACATCATCTTCTATTTTCACCACATTTATAGTAAACTTAGATCCTTCTAGTTTTCCTACGCCTATACGTGCGGCAACTATATTTTGCTCATAAGCACCAGGTATATTAAGTGTAATGTTAGGCTCTATGGCACGCTGCGATTTACCAAAAGTAGCCGACAGTATAAATTTACCTGGATTAATTTCTATACCTGCGCCAAAAATAGGAATGTCACCTGTAGATAATGTAGAATACAGAGGTGTCTGCGTACCTATAAAAGCCTGTGCCCATTTATACTTTGGATTTATACTGATGTTATTTGCAGGATTTTGTAAATAATCTAGCGCACTTTCTTCTGGTAGACTGGGTAGGTTGTAAAGCACTTTTTGATTAGTCACATTTACACTTAATGGTATACTGAAATGTTCCCCTAATTGTAAGTTGACTTGAGCATTAAGACGCAGTAAATTTTCAGGATATCTAGGCCTAAAAGAGGAGTAGTTATTCTCATAAAAATAATAGTAGTCATAGAAAAAACCAATGCTACCACTTACTTGCACTGGCGATTTTTCTTTCTTTTCTTCTTGAGCATAACTTGAATAAGCCCAACTAAAGAAGAAGATCAACATGCATAAAAACCTTATAGATTTCTTTTCCATAAATTAAATTTTATGGGTTACATGATACATCGTCAGTAGTACTGAACTAGTAATAAATAACTAGTTAACCCTTAAATTATAGAGCTAATTTGAGGATATGTTAAGGAAATCTAAACAGGGATTATGTCAAGGGTGTGGTTCATGGCATGAAAATACCATCTCGTTAGATGAAGGAGAATGAGGAGATGTCAATAACAGAAATCTAAGTTTATTTATCTTAACTACTACAACTCAATTTACTACAACCTACCTTAGAACGTGCCCATTCTGGTCTTAAAGCATACCATTTACTGTATTCTGGCTGCTCTTTATATGGATTTTGTAACATGGTGTACACATCGTTAAGTAACTGGTAATCTCCCTTTTCAGCATCTTCTATAACTAATTGAGAGATGTAGTTTCTCAATACGTACTTTGGGTTGATGGCATTCATTTTTTGTGTTCTCGCTTTCGCGAAAGCGGAACTCTCATCAACACTTTTCTCCATATCTAACTGCAGTCTAGCCACATAATCTGTTAACCATGCCAGCCAAGTGTCTTTATGTAAGTCAGATAGATCTTCATTATTATAAAAAGCTGCAGAAATTATTGCAAAGGCATTTTCTATAGAGGTTTCTGTATTAATCTTACTTAGCTCTCTATAAAAAATAGTCATGTCAGTCTCATGTAAGTGTAGATTCTCTTCTAAAGACTGTATCAAGTCGCGATCATGATTATTAGCATGATAAACGCCTATTTTATCCATCATTAATTCCAAGTATTGCACTTGATAATTAGTCTTATAGCTGTCTAGAATTTCTTGTAAAGGCGTAGCGTCTTCAATTAAAGGAAACAGAGAATTTGCTAGTTGTAACAGATTCCATAAGCCCATTTCTGGCTGTGCACCATATCTATATCTTTTAAACTGATTATCTGTAGTGTTAGGTGTCCAGCCATGATCATAAGGTTCTAACCATCCATAAGGTCCATAATCTATGGTGAGTCCTAGGATGGACATGTTATCTGTATTCATAACTCCATGTACAAATCCTACACGCTGCCAGTGCATGATCATCTCTAGAGTACGGTCTGTAACCTCTTTAAAGAATTGTAAATATGCATCTCTACCGGTAGATTTAATATCAGTAAAAAAAGTAGCGATGGTATAATCGGTTAGTTTTTTAAGTAAATCGTTATCGCTTTGAGCTGCGGCGAGCTCAAAATTACCGAACCGTATGAAACTGGGTGCCACACGACATACTATCGCGCCTTTTTCATAAGCTGCATTACCATCGTAAAGCATATCGCGCAATACTTCTTCACCACTTAAAGAAAGTGATAACGATCGAGTAGTAGGTATACCTAAATGATGCATAGCCTCACTGCAAAGGTGTTCTCTAATACTAGATCTAAGAACGGCAAGTCCATCGCCACGACGAGAATAAGGTGTCGGTCCAGCACCTTTTAATTGAAAAGCCCAACGGTCTTCATTATGTATTATTTCAAAGAGATTAATAGCACGACCATCACCTAACTGTCCAGCCCAATTACCAAATTGATGCCCAGCATAAGCCATAGCATACGGCTTTGTATTAGGGTATGGATGTTGCCCAGTAAATAATTTAAGAAATTCTCGCGACTGTATTTGTTCTTCTGTAAAGCCTAATTTTGTTGCTAGTTTTGATATATGAATAAAACTACTTTCAGGAAATTTTAAAGGAGTCGCTAGAGAATAAGCTGCATTGTTTACCTGACGAGTATAATTGTCTTCTATAGGATCTTTAGGCAGTGAGTTGTAAAAGCTATTTGAAATTTCTAGATCAATCATAATGTAAAAGTACTACCTGCTGGATGGATTTAATTTATTTCTTCATGAAATCTACTATCTCGTCTATCATGTCATTCCATGGAAAAAACATTTGTATCACCATAGCAGAATGTTTTTTATCCAAATAATTAATATGTGCCTCGGGCTGGTAATCTTCTAGTTTCTCAAGAAACAACTCATTACCTTCTAAAATAGAAGGATAAGTCTTTGTACCGTTATATATTTTAATTTCTGGTGTAGTCTCATTTATATAATAGTAAGGAGAGGCTTCTTTCCATGTTTCAGGATTGAGAGTCCAAGTACTTATATAATCGTCTTTTTCTGTAGGTTTATTTTCTAAAAAATAGGTGTACATATCTAGACCAGCAGCATCATTAAGTATAATGCCTTTTATAAGGTTAGGTTCTATTTGGTATTTTTTATTCATTACCGCAAGCGCACCTAAATGTCCACCTGCGCTGTGACCAGTTATATAAATCTGGTTAGGGTCTCCAGAATAGTCTTTAATGTTTTCTTGTGTCCATTTAATAGCCTGCGCTATTTGTACCGTCATGTCATCATAACTAGCGACAGGACTTTTAGTATAATCAGGTATTACTACAGTAACATCATTGGCTGCAAAGTTGCGACCTATACGGTTATAAATTTCTTTTTTACCACTGTTCCAGTTACCACCATAGACAAAAATTAATACAGGTTGTAAAGAGTCTGCAGGTTTTCTCTTAGAAAAAACATTTAAAGTAGGTGCAGGTGTTTCTTTTATTTGCGGTGCTTTATAATCTAAGTTCTTAAACTTTTTTACAGAGCAACTGCTTAGCAATAGGCTGGTAGATAAAAACAAAAAGAAATTTTTTAATGACATTTAAATAGAGGATTAAAACTACTCAAAATTAGAACAGTTTTAGCTCACTAATTGATAAAAAGAAGTTATTAAAAGAGATGAAACAGTTCATTTATCTTAATTAAATACTATTTTTCTTCTTGACTGGCTTTTTGAGCCGCTTTTGTAATAGCCTTAAGTCTGGCCTTACGGTCTTCTTTTTCTTTGCGTTTTTTGTTCTTTACACGTTCTACTAGAACACTGTGCTTTCCTTTATTTTTTGTGTTCTTTTCTCTTCCTTTCTTAGCCATGGTCATTTAATATAGTTGCAAAGGTAGTTGTTATAGATGTCAAAGCGATAGAACTTACATTTGCATTAAAAACAGAAAAGCATGACTGTAGGAGATCTAGCAGGAAATTACACTATAAAAGGTCATAATCAAGACGCTTTAAAGAGCAGTTATGAAGGAGAACTTACATTGTCTATCGATTCTAATAACAGAATTATCGCGCAATGGCGCATAAGCGGTAACCAATTGCAACAAGGAACAGGCTTTTTTAAAGATCAAATACTCGTGATAAATTTTAATTATAAAGGAGAAGATGCTACTATTTTTAAAGGAGTAGTGGTTTATAAATGTCTGTCTACAGATTTATTAGACGGCTTCTGGTCAGAGAAGCATGGAGATCCTGAGTTTTTAGGAATGGAACAGGCTTATAGAATACGTGAGAATAAAGACTTACTTAATTAAAAGTAAAAAGCAAATAACATGAAATGTCCTTGTAACCCAGAAAAATTTTATAAAGACTGTTGTAAAAAAGTACATCAGGATATTTTTAAAGCAACAACAGCTCAAGAGTTGATGAGGTCTAGATATAGCGCCTTTGTTCTCGGTAATATAGATTATTTAAGCAAGAGTCATCACAGCAGTACGAGACCATCAAAGAGAGATGATAAGGAAACTGAACGATGGACCAGAACTGTAGAATGGGTAAAACTAGACGTCATTAATCATACTGCAGGAACGGCAAGTGACGCTATAGGGACTGTTTATTTTAAAGCATTTTTCATAGAAAATGGAAGTGTGCAGATTATAGAAGAAAACTCTCGTTTTTGTAAGGAAAATGAGCACTGGGTTTATCTCGATACTCAGGGCTAGAATAGTAGAATGATAATTGATTTTAATTACGCTTTCGCGAAAGCGGAACACGTATCCCACTTTTAATATTTTATTCAATTGTAAAGTGTAACTTTTTAATCTAGATCGAGTCTATTAGAGTAACTAATGACATCATTCCAAACCAATAATTTAAATTTATGAAATCCATTTTTACTTGGGTATTGCTATTTACTGTAATAGCAGTTCACGCACAACAAGATGCAGGATGGCTGCGTCACAATACCATATCACCAGATGGTTCTCAAATCGTTTTTACTTATAAAGGAGATTTATATAAGGTAGGCTCTCAAGGAGGAGATGCGCAGCAGTTAACCTTTCATGAGGCGCATGATTACCAGGCGGTATGGAGTAAAGACGGTTCTCAAATAGCGTTTGCGTCTAACCGTTATGGTAATTTTGACATCTATGTAATGAGTGCAAATGGAGGTGCTGCGACTAGACTTACCTATCATTCTACAGACGAGCAACCGTTTACTTTTTCTCATGACGATAAAGAGGTTCTATTCGGTGCGGTGCGTATGGATGCCGTAAATCACAGACAGTATCCTACAGGATCACAACCAGAAGTTTACAAAGTGCCAGTTACTGGAGGTAGAGTAGATCAAGTATTTACTATTCCTGCAGAATTTTTAAACATGAGCAAAGACGGTAAAACGATTTTATACCATGACAAAAAAGGTGGTGAGAATATATGGAGAAAACACCAAGAGTCGAGTATTGCTAGAGATATATGGAGTTATGATGTTGTAACTAACACGCATAAAATGCTTACTGGCTATAAAGGAGAAGATAGAATGCCGGTCTTTAATGATACTGAAGACGCGTTTTATTATTTAAGCGAAAGCAGCGGTAATTTTAACATCTTTAAAGTATATCTGGCAGATAATTCTAAAAGAGAGCAGTTGACATCATTTGATTTACATCCGGTGCGTTTTCTCTCTTATGGTAATGGAATTTTGAGTTTCAGTCAAGATGGTAAACTTTATACTATGAAAGAAGGAGAAGCTCCTAAAAAACTTCAAGTAAATATTACTACACAAGCCATAAGTAATAGCGATAAATTTATATCTATTAATGGTGGTGTGAGTGAAATGGAAGTGTCACCAGATGGTAAAGAAATTGCTTTTATAGCTAGAGGAGAAGTTTTTGTAACCTCTGTAGAAGAGTCTTTTACTAAGAGAATTACTAACACGCCAGAGGCAGAAAGTTTTGTAACCTGGGGACCAGATGGTAAATCAATAGTTTACAGTAGTGAGCGCAATGGTAAATGGAGTATCTATAAAACAGAAAAAACGCGTAAAGAAGAACCATTTTTCTTTGCTTCTACACTAATAAAGGAAACCGCTGTACTAGAAAATGGCAAGGATAATTATCTAGCAAAATACTCACCAGATGGTAAGAAACTTGCTTTTATAGAAGATCGACGTACTCTTAAAATAAAAGATGTAAAAAGTGGTGATGAGGTTACTCTAATGACACCTAAAGATTTATTCCATATGAGAGATGGAGATAAAAATTTTACTTGGAGTCCAGATAGTAAGTGGCTGCTTATGGATTGGGGTTTATCGCTTAACAATAGTGAGGTGCTTTTACTCGCGGCAGATGGGTCTAAAAGAGTAAACCTTAATGAGAGTGGTTATTATGATTCTAGCCCACAATGGGTGAATGGTGGTAAGCAAATGATATGGTTTTCTAATCGTGATGGTTTAAAATCTTATGCGACTAGCGGTTCTTCTCAAAGCGATGTGTATAGTATGTTTTTTACACAAGAAGCGTGGGATGAGTTCAACTTAAGCAAAGAAGAATATGCACTTCAAAAAGAAATAAAGAAACTTTCTGACGACTCAAAGAAAGAAGATGACGATAAGAAAAAAGATAAGAAGAAGAAAAAAGGAGATAAAGGGAAAAAGAAGGATACTATAAAGAATCTAGAATTTGACTGGGATGAGATGAAGGATAGAACAAAACGTTTTACTATTCACTCTTCTAGCCTCAGAGATGCGATACTATCTAAAGACGGTAGCAAATTGTACTACCTAACTAGGTTTGAAGGTAAATTAAACCTATGGATGACAGACCTGCGAACTAAGGAAACTAAGATGGCGATAAAACTTAACGCCTCTTCTGGTAGTTTACAATGGGATAAAGAACAGAAAAACCTGTTTCTATTGAGTAGTGGGCGTATTTCTAAAATAGATCTAGGTAAAAATAAAAAAACAGGAGTAAAAATATCTGGAGAGATGGAATATGATGCCGTTGCAGAGCGTCAGGCCATGTTTAATCATGTATGGATACGTACTAATGCTATTTTTTATCATCCAGATTTTCATGGTATAGACTGGGATTTAATGAAAAAAGAATACGGTAAGCATTTACCATATGTAGGTAATAGTCATGAGTTTACAGAACTACTGTCAGAAATGCTAGGAGAACTTAATGTCTCTCATGCAGGCGCTGGTGGTGCGAGTATCGCTATGAAGAATAAAGATGCTACTGCCTCATTAGGTATTTTCATGGATTATGATCATAAAACAGATGGTATTCTGATAACTGAAGTAATAAAAGGTGGTCCACTAGATAAGTCTGGTTTTGATATTAAACCAGGAATGATCATTGAAAAAATAGATGGCGAGACAGTAAGGGCTAATAAAGATATAGCACAGTATTTAAACCGTAAATCAGGAAAATTTACGTTATTAGAAATTAACGATCCTGAGAGTAAAAAGAATAAGACTATTACGGTAAAACCTATAAGTCTAGGTGCTCAAAATGGTCTTCTTTATAAAAGATGGGTAAAACAAAATGAAGAAGAAGTTACTAAGAAAAGTAATGGGCAACTAGGTTATGTACATATTCCAGGTATGGGTGATGGACCTTATCGCGACATCTATGAAAAGATGATGGGTAAATACTTTGACCGCAAAGCGATGATTATTGATACTCGTTTTAATGGTGGTGGTGACCTCGTTGCAGACCTTGCCATGTTCTTTACGGGCACACCATTTATTACCTACGAGACAGAGGACAAAGTAGTGGGAGGAGAGCCTACTTCTAGATGGGTTAAACCTACACTAGCGATGATTAATGAGGCTCAATATAGTGATGGACATTGTTTTGCTTGTGGTTATACAGATCTTAAAATAGGTAAAACAGTAGGTATGCCTACACCAGGAACTTGTAGTTTTGCAGGTTGGGAAGGTTTACCGGACGGTTCTTATTGGGGAGTGGTACCTATAAGTGCAAAGGATATTAATGGAAACTGGATGGAAAACAACCAGACAGATCCTTTAATTACGGTTAAGAATATGCCTGGTAAGATCGATAATGGTATCGATCAACAATTAGATCGAGCTATTTTAGAATTATTGAAAGATGTAAAAGAATAAAATAGACTCACATATTTTTAGACGGCTGTAAAATTTATTTACAGCCGTTTTATTGTCTGCTAATTTAAGGGTGATTAATTTTTATATAAATGCATGTTATAAAATGAGCGTTCTAGAATGTAGTTACTGTTTTATGAGTTAGAAAATTGTCTCAAAAAAAAATAAATTAAGTTTTTTCTTAATAATATTTATTATAAAAATTATTTCAAATATTCTTATCTTCACAATCCCCTAAATGATCATCTTATTTCTAGTAATATAGAAGTAAGAAAGTTATTTAGGGTTTTTTGTTTTTACGCTTTCGCGAAAGCGTGATTATAATAAGAGGCGATCTTTATTTAAAAACTGAAGAAGCAATCTAGGTTAGATTTTTTTTGTATTATATATGTTTTTTTTAACATATTAATTCTGTTTTTAGGTAAAAAAAGGACTTTTAATAATGTATAGCTAGAAATAGTGTCGTTTAAGTGTCAATTTATTAATTTTAAATTTTAGTTTAAAACGTTGATATAAAGAGTGTTGATTTTTTTAAATGTGTTTTTAATTAACATTCTTTTTATAATGCATTTAATTGTTAATTTATCACTTAATTAATAGTAGCTTAGGTGAGTAAGTTTTTAATTTTTAATTTATTAATTTAAAAATGAGGATAATCCTTTATTTTATTACTTTTTTCTTAGTTCTATTTAAAGTAAGCAATTCTACTGCTCAATACTCTGATAACCTACATCCGTACGCTCAAGGGTACAAAGTAAGTTCTAATTTTAATCAGAAAGAATTAGATTCAGTCACTAAAGTATTAAGTAATTATTTTAATGATGGAGTCTATGAAAAAATACTTCAAGAAACACCAGATTTAATTGCAAATGCAAAAGAAATAGATTCTTATGAAACAGAATTAAAATTGCGCAATTTATTAGGTAATGCCTTTGTTAGATTAGACGATCTAGAAAGGGCAGATGTGTTTTTTTCTCAAGCACTTGCACTTGCAGAAAAGAAACACGATACACTAGGTTTAGTAACCATGTATGTTAATTTAGGTAATACTTATTTTACAGAAGATAGGAGCAAAGCCGCTGGCTATTTTAAAAAAGGATTAGATTATAAATATAAGGGTAGTAATTCTGTCCAACTCAATTTTATTATTAATCATAATCTAGCAGAGTTATATTTAGGTCTAGACAACGTAGAACTAACTAAACATTTTCTAGAAAAGATAGAAGATCAAATCGATCTGAAAGAAATGGATAATCGTCGCAATACTTTTATAGGCACTACAACTTATATTAAGGCTGGTCTAGCTTTATTAGAAAATAAACCTCAAGAGTCCATCGGTCTTACATTAGAATCTCTCAAGTATCAACAATATATTGATGAGAATTATAAATTTGGAAACTATAAGCATTTAATGGCAGGTTACGAAGCTGTTAAAGATTATAAGAAACTAAATGAAGTGCATAAAGTTTATGATTCTTTAAAAGATCTAAGAAATGAGAAGGAAACGGTTAAACAACAGCAAATAGCGAGAGTAGAACTTCATTTAGATAACGTAGTTCAAGATTTAAGAGAATCTCAATTAGAAAATCAACTAGTTACTCAAAAAGCATCGGTAGGTAAAATGTTTTTATTGTTTTTTATAGTTGTTGCAGCTTTACTTTTATTAGTAGCTATTTTACTTTTAAAAGCAAAAAATAAAAGAGACAGACTGGTAAAAGGTTTAATTACAAAAAATAAACAATATTTAGAAGCTAAAGAAAAGTCAGAAAAGCTAGCTAATAGTAATACGAGATTCTTATCTACTATTAGTCATGAATTGCGCACTCCGCTTTATGGCATTGTTGGCTTATCTGCTACCTTTTTAAAGGACCCTAGACTAGCAGATTTTAAAACTGAATTTAAGTCGTTAAAATTTTCTGCAGATTATTTACTTGCTCTAGTTAATGATGTGCTTCACATTAATAAATTCTCCTCTAAAGAAGGACATAGATTAACAGAGGTTCATTTTAATCTATCTATTTTATTAAATAATATTATACAAACGTTTACTTTCTTAAATGAAAAACATAATAATATAATTACAAAGTCTTTAGATCCAGAAATACCAACATTGTTATATGGTGACCAAACTAAACTATCTCAGGTACTTATGAATTTGATGAGTAATGCTAGTAAGTTTACAGAAGACGGCTTTATATCATTAACGGTAGTTAAAAAGGAGTGTTTAAAAGATAATTTAAAATTATACTTTGAAGTAAAAGATTCCGGTAAAGGCATACATCCAGATCATCAAAAAGGAGTTTTTGAAGAGTTTACACAAGTCAAAGATTCTTTTGATGAGGAGGTAACTGGAACAGGTTTAGGTTTACCCATTGTTAATAAAATATTAAGCATATTAGGAACTTCACTAGAAATGAATAGTGTTTATAATGTAGGAACTACATTCTCCTTTATACTAGATGTTAAAGTAGGTTGTTTAGAAGGCATTAAAAAAGATGTTAGATCTACAGATATTAAATCGCTAGAAGGTAAAAGGGTGTTGATAGTAGATGATAATAAGATAAATCAACTAGTAACTCAAAAAGTATTAGAACAACATGGTTTGGTTCACCTTACGGCTAGTAATGGAAAAGAGGCTGTGGATATTGTGGAGAAAGAAATCTTTGATTTTATTCTTATGGATATAAACATGCCAGTCATGAATGGTATAGAAGCAACTCGAAGAATAAGAGAGTTTGATGTAGAGACACCTATAATAGCTCTTACTGCTACTAATTTTGTTGATCCAGAGAAAGAGGTGTACTGTCATGGTGTGAACTCCATTATTGTAAAACCTTATGACACAGAACATTTATTGCAAGCTTTATTGCAAGAGATGTAATTAATTTTAGGATTTTTAATATTTTCAGATAAGTCGGTTTTTTAGATCTAATTTACTCTTCAAGTACCTTAAAAAAATCGTTTTATTTTTTTAATATGAGTATTATTACTTGACCATTTAACGACTGATTACTTTTGGTCGGATTTTTATTTTAACAATCGTTAATTATAGTGTGTAATTCATAATCAAACTTGGTTTTATTGTCTTGTTTATTTAAAATTGTATCGATATTATGTATTTAATCGTTTTAATTAGGTTTTAATCTAATTAATGTAAATACCTATCTAAAATATCTTTTTTGTCATAAACCAATTCAACTATCATGAAAACTATAACAATATTCTCGATTTTATTCATTGTAACTTTATTTTGTAATGCACAAGTAGGAATCAATACAGAAGTACCTAAAGCAACCCTAGATATAGGAGTTGCAAATCCTGCTGCACCAGAAAATACGGACGGTATATTAGTACCTCGTATAGATGCTTTTCCACTTGTTGATCCTACTAGTGATCAAGACGGTATGTTAGTGTATTTGACAACTACAGCAGATAGTAATCCTCCTGGGTTTTATTTTTGGAGTGGTTCTTCATCCAATTGGTCTAAAGTTATGGTTGAGAACAGTACCATGCTTTGTGGTAAATCAGGAGGATCGATAGGAATAGTTAATACGGTTTTCAATTTCCCAGATTTAAAATTCAACAATATTCTAGGGTCTTATTTTGTAGGTGATAAATTGCATTTGCCGCCAGGTAATTACGAGATAGAATCTAAGCTTAGTACAACTCCTAACTTATTATTAGGCTGGGATGTTCGTGTAGATGGTATAGTTTGTCCTACTTCTATAGCTGGGTCGGCAAATACTATATCCTTAGGACTGGGTTTAGGAGTAGTTGTTACTGGAGTGAATACACAGTCTGCTATAGTTACAATAACCGATGCTTCTGAAGAAATAGACTTTGTAATAACTAGTGGTGTTGCTGTGGGAGGTTTACTTTCTGACAGTAGTTACCTAAAAATAACCAAACTTTAATTAGATTTTTTTTGCTTTTAAGAGTCTCATTTTGAAAGGTTGTTCAAACTTTTTTAAAATGAGACTTTTAAATTTTACAAATCTTTTTAATTTCTTAAGTTATTTGGGTATTTCGTAAATAAATGGACCATAAATTAATTAGAATGTCGTGTGAAGTAAGAATAGGGTTTATACTACACCTAATTCATTAATAATTAGTTTAATTTTATTTTATAACATAAAATATCGATTTTGAATAGGTTTACAAAGTATTGGTTTTTAGAAGGGTTTAATTTATTTAGTAAATTAAGTAAGACTTCGATGATGCAGTTGAGTGGTATTCTTGAAATGGAGAATATAGATAAAGGGGCGCGTATAGAATTTGATAAGTTAAATAAGAACTGTATTTTTTTTCTCAAAAAAGGCACTGTTAAAATAGTAGATGGTTCTTCTGGTAATGTAAAATGTATTGTAAAACGTGGTAATATTTTCGGTGAGTTATCATTGTTTGAAGAAGGTAAGACGATTAAAGAAGTAGCTTATGCTTTAGAAGAGTCCATTATATGTTTTATTGATTCTGATATAATGCAGGAGTTAATGGAAAAACATTCATCTCTCAAGAATGGATTGATAAAGATTCAAGGACTGCGAATAAAAAAACTAGAAACACGTTTAGGTGATCTATTATATAAAGACAGTTCCACCAGAATAAAGGAATTTGTTTTTTATTATATAAAGGAATTTGGTGAGGAAAATAATGACGGTTCGTTTACTGCAAAAAACTTATTGTCACATAAAGATATATCAAATTTAACTAGTACATCCAGACAGACGGTAAGTAATGTTATGAGTACTATGAGAAAGGATCAATTGATCGATTATAACTCAAAACAAATATCAACGGTCAGTAATTCAATAAAAGCTTCTGTAGGCTTTTAACTTGATGATAATTTTATTTTAAATTAATAACTCTTCACTTTAAACGTGATAATCTTAAATAGTATGAATCCCCTTAATTCAATTAAAAATACAATATTTGGTTTAGCTGTATTAGCAAGCTTTTCGGCTCTGGGACAAAAAGTAGAGACATCTGTTTTTGTAACTGCAAATACTAGCTCGGCAAGCGATCTTACCGTTATTAAACAAATTAATAAAGAAGCCAGTACATTAAAGAAATCAAAAATGTTACTGCTAGGTAATGCGGTGCATGAAAAAGGCTATTCAAAGGATGAAACCCCTTTTGTAGATGCTCAATTAAATGAAGTATCAAAGTTTCATGGAGATGTTTACTTTGCTCCTGGAAATAATGAATGGGCAACTTATGGACATAAAGGTGTTAGAGACTTAGAAAAGCATATTCAAAAGAATAGTGATGCAAAGTTTTATCCCAATGATGGTTGTCCGATCAAAGATAAAGACCTTACTGATGATGTGGTCTTAATTACTATCGATTCACAATGGTTTTTAGAAGACTGGAATGATCATATTTATTTAAATGAAGATTGTGATATAAAAAACAAGACTCAGTTTTTCTTAGAGTTTGAAAGTATCATCAAAAAAGCGCAAGGAAAAACAATCATGGTAGCATCTCATCATCCTATTTTTTCAAATACTAAAGACGGTTTTTTAGCTAGAGTAGGAGGTACTTCATTAAATGATTTTCAAAATAAACAAAATAGAAAGTTTAGAAATCGAATCATAACTCTAGCTAGACAGACTGATAATATCTTTTTTGTGTCTGGTCACGATGCAAATTTACAGTACATAAATAAATTCGGTGTTCCACAAATTATAAGTGGAGCTGCTGGTAAAACAACAAAGGCATCTCCTGTAAGTGAAGATGATTATTCATCTAGTGAAAATGGGTATGTACGTATAGATTTATTAAAAGGTGGTGCTGTAAATGTATCTTTTCAAGGTGTTGAATCACCTCGTACTATAGAGGTTATACGACCAGTTAAAGATGAATTGTTTACAGACTTTAAAGATGAAAGTAGTTTTGATAAAACATATACATCCACCGTTTATTCTGAAGAAGAAACAGACAAAAGCAAGTTTTATAAAGCCGTTTGGGGTGATCACTATAGAGAGTTTTATAGTAAACCAGTAGATGCTAAAGTGGCATTTATAGATACTTTATATGGAGGCTTGACACCAGTTCGACGTGGTGGTGGACATCAATCTAAATCTTTAAGACTAGAAACTAAAGATGGTAAGCAATATGTAATGCGTGCTTTACGTAAAAGTGCTATTAAATTCTTACAGTCTACAGCATTTAAAGATAAATATGTAGAAGAAGATTTAGAAGACAGTTATGCAGACGGCTTCTTACATGATTTCTATACAACCGCACATCCTTATACACCTACGACTATTGGTACACTGGCAGATGCTGTTGATGTTTTTCATACAAATCCTGAATTGTATTACATTCCTAAACAAGAAAAATTAGGCGTTTATAACGACGAGTATGGTGATGAATTATACCTTATTGAAGAGCGCGTAGAATCTCATCATGTAGATCTAGCTAGTTTTGGTAAGCCAGATAAAATATTAAGTACTGCAGACGTTTTACAAGAAATCCAAAAGACAGGAAAAGAAGTAGTAGACGAGCCTTCTTACATCAGGGCACGTTTATTTGATATGCTTATAGGTGACTGGGATAGACATGAGGATCAATGGCGTTGGGCTTTGTACAAAAATGACGATGGTACAGAATTATGTAAACCTATACCTAGAGACCGAGATCAAGCTTTTTCTGTTTTTGACGGGAGTATGTTAAGTTTTTTACGTTTTGCGATTCCTAGTATACGTATGATGCAATCATTTGATGAAGAATTGCCTAGTCCTAAGTGGTTTAGTTTTGAACCTTACCCATTAGATATGACATTTATTAATCAGTCTAACTGGCAAGATTGGGAGAGAGAAGCGCTAGCATTACAAAATGGGATGACAGACGAGATTATAGAAGAAGCCTTTAAAAACTTGCCAGAAGAGATTAAAGGACAAACTATTGAAGATATTAAAAGAAAATTAAAAGGTAGACGTGGTAATATAGTTAAGATAGCACAAGAGTATTACAGTTATGTAAATAGACATCAGGTAGTTACCGGAACTAATAAGGCCGATGTTTTTGAGATTGTACGACTGCCTAATGGAGAGACCACGTTAAGTGTTCAAAGAAAAGATTTAGGAGTGTTTAATAGAACTTTTAATAAAGAAGAAACTAAGGAGATCTGGTTATACGGTTTAGATGGTAAAGACACTTTTAATGTTACTGGTGAAGGAAAAGATTTGATCAAAATTAAAATCATGGGTGGGAAGAAAAATGACACTTATAACTTTGACAATACTAAGAAGGTTAAAATTTATGACTACGCAGGTAAAAACAATACCATTGTAAATAAAAAATCAAAAAAATGGTTAGTTGATGATTATGAAATCAATAACTACGATTATAAAAAAAGAAAGTACAGCATCAATCAAATAATACCAGTTATAGGAGTAAATGCAGATGATGGACTTCAAATAGGTTTTGTAGATAATTTTACTACCTATGGTTTACAACGCAATCCATTTACTACTAAGCACAGTTTAAGTGCTTCTTACTACACAGGTAATTCTGGATATGATATAGGTTATAAAGGAGAGTTTTCTAATATTTTTCATAATTGGAATTTTGGGGTAGAAGGAAAATATACCAGTCCTAATTTTGCACAGAACTTCTTTGGTTTTGGAAACGAGTCTACATATGATAAAGATGCTGTAGAGATAGATTTTAACCGTGTGAGTATAAGAGAGTGGAGTGCTGCTATTTCTTTAATATGGAAAGGTAGAGACGGCGGTTCTTTCTACTTTAAACCATTAATAGAAACTTTTGAAGTAGAAAATGTGGCAGATAGATTTATAAATACCTTACCAGCAAACGCTTCTCTTTTTGAAGAGCAAACTTATGTAGGTGCAGAGGTGAATTATTCTTATAAAAATAAGGACGACGCGGCTTATCCTACTATGGGACTAGATGTAGGTCTTACAGCAGGTTACAAAGCAAACGTAGATGGTGGCGCAGGATCTGATAATAAATTCGGTTATTTAAAACCACACCTTGCAATAGACCACAGACTTAACAGAAGTGCAACGTTAGTATTAGCTTCAAAAATAGGAGGTGATGCTATTTTAGGAGATAACTTTGAACTGTATCATGCTGCACAAATAGGTGGAGGCGCTAGTCTTAGAGGATTTAGAAAAGAAAGATTTATAGGTAAATATGCCGCTTATCATAATACAGATGTAAGGTTAGAACTTGGTAAATTTAAAACAAGTGTATTACCATTCAAATATGGTATTACAGGTGGGTTTGATTATGGACGTGTTTGGGAAGAAAACGATACTTCAGATAAATGGCACAACAGTGTAGGAGGATCTTTTTGGATAAGTGGATTGGACACATTTACAGCAAACTTAGGATATTACGGTAGTTCAGACGGTGGGCAAATCTCTTTTGTCTTAGGGTTTGCATTTTAAAATTAATCATTAATCGATACAATAGATACTTATGAAAAAAGCAAAAGTTATAGCGCAAATAAGTCAGTTAATAAATAAACAACCTGTTCATGCACTAGTTAATGGACTGGATCTAGTAATAGTCATGTTTGATGATGATATCTCTGTATTATATGGTAGATGTTTACACAGAGGCGCTTTAATGTCCGACGGTCATGTAGACGGTCATAACCTTATTTGTGGTGTACATGGTTGGGATTATAGAGTTGATTCTGGCGTGTCAGAGTATAATAATAAGGAAGTTTTACATAAATTTTCTACTAAAATAGAAGGTGATGATTTAATGGTAGATGAGTTTGAAATAGACGCTTATCTAGTTAATAATCCACAACCATTTAATAGAGATAGTTATCTAGGTGCCTATGCAGACACGCACCCAGAAGAAACAGAACCTTATACTGGTTATATAAAAGAATTAGCTCAAAACGGATTGAAAAACATAGGTCATCATGGTTTTTCTGCATCCATGGGTGTGGATAGAAACACACTGCCGCAATGGAACGACATTCAATTTTTACCAGCACAATTAGCTACCAGACCTTTGTTAGATGAGGATGAGGTTGCAACTGAAGTAGTAATAGGCCCTAATGCAAAAAAGCCGCTAGTACTTGATATTCCTCTATTTGTAAGTGATATGAGTTTTGGAGCCTTGTCGCGTGAGGCAAAAATAGCTTTGTCTAAGGGAGCACAACTAGCCGGTACAGGAATATGCTCTGGAGAAGGAGGTATGTTACCAGAAGAACAGGCTAGTAATTCAAAATATTTCTATGAATTGGCTTCGGCTCAATTCGGTTTTTCTTGGGATAAATTAGATAATGTACAGGCGTTCCATTTTAAAGGAGGGCAAGGTGCAAAAACAGGAACAGGTGGACATTTACCTGGTAGTAAGGTAAGTAAGGAAATTGCTGAGGTAAGAGGACTTAAAGAAGGAGAGACGGCTATATCTCCTGCGACTTTTCCTGCGTTTCATGGGGTAGATGATTTTAAAGCTTTCGCGAAAGCGGTAAGAGAACGCACCGGTGGAATCCCAATAGGATTTAAGATCGCAGCCAGCCATATAGAAAAGGACATTCAGTTTGCGCTAGATGTAGGCGTAGATTACATTATACTCGATGGTCGTGGAGGTGGAACAGGATCTGCTCCTACGATATTAAGGGATCATATCAACGTACCTACTATTCCAGCACTTGCTAGAGCACGTAAATATCTGGATAAAGTGGGCGCTACAG
This sequence comes from Nonlabens sp., assembly GCF_039941875.1. Taxonomy (GTDB): domain Bacteria; phylum Bacteroidota; class Bacteroidia; order Flavobacteriales; family Flavobacteriaceae; genus Nonlabens. Next base: position 87,664 of record NZ_JBDVDQ010000011.1, read on the forward strand.
ATGTAACTTTAGTTATTACTGGAGGATTAAGAGTTGCCGAAGATTTTTCTAAAGCACTAATGTTAGGAGCAGATGCTATAGCGGTATCTAACTCTGCACTACAAGCCATAGGTTGTTTAGGAATGCGTGCTTGTGGTAGTAATAACTGTCCAGTAGGTATAGCAACTCAAAAAGAATCATTGCGTGGTCGTTTAATTATAGACAGCTCTGCAAAGCAATTACACAACTATTTTGACGCAACAAATAACCTTATTAAAGTAGTAGCGAGAGCGTGTGGATATGATGATATAACAAAGTTTAATCAAGAGGACCTATCAACATTTGATAGAGATATGCACTTATTAACAGGTATTAATTACGCTGGAATTTAAAAAATAAAATAATGAAAAAGCAAATGCATCTAGCTGCTCAATATCTAGCAGCTGCAGGAATAAGTTTCTTAGAAAAAAAAGCAGATGATAGTCATACTAATCTGGGTTTTGATAAAGAAAGAGGTAGTTTAGAAACACATCTTTTATCTGACCATGGAGACCAATTGTTTTTAAACTACCTGGACTTTTCACTAGAATGGAAATCACAATCGGGCTCTATAGTTTATAACCTGGATGGGTCTACACATGAAGATGTTTTAAAATGGATTACAGAGACTGCTCAAAAGGCATTAAATAAAACGTATTCTTATAATCTACATTATGACTTACCTTATCAAATAGATAGCTCATTCACATTTAAGTTAGAAGATCCTAAAGAATTAGTAGATTTAAAAAACTTAAGAACGGAAATTCAATTAAGCCTAGAGCGAATAAATGCAGACTTCAATTTGAATACGAGTATAAGAGTGTGGCCGCATCATTTTGATTCTGGTATTTATACACAGTTTCCAGATAGTGATATATCCATAGGTTTTGGTCTAGCTATACCTGATTCAGTGAGTCCAGTTCATTATTTCTATATTAGTGGTTATAACAATAACGGACAGATGGAAACTGCAAATTATGCAGATTTATCTAGAGGTAAATGGAGTAAAGAAGGATTTAAGGGAGCTATTTTACCTGCGGCAGGTGAGACTGCTAGTCAGGCAACTACATTTTTCAAAGAAGCTATTCAGGTATTTTTAGCATCTTAATACATAAGTAGATAACAACATCTCATGAGTGATAAACAGATAAGAAAAGAAGAAGAGAAATATTTAATGACCGAATTAAATGTGGATAAGGAGAAGTTAAAAGCACTCAAGAAAAAACTTGCTAAATTAGAACCTAGATCAGAGCGTGGTGTAGAGACTTTATTTAGGCTACTTTCTAAAAATCAGTACACATTAAACTCGATGATAGATAAAAAATCTAATATCTTGATTTCTATTAATGCGTTGATTTTATCATTGATTCTAGGTACGGTAATGGGACAGCTTAAAAATGATCCACACCTTATTTATCCAGTGGTTATGATGTTATTTACTAATCTGGCTTCTATAACTTTCGCAATTTTTGCAACGCGTCCAGAATTAGTTCATGGAAATGAAAAATCTAGAAATTTGATGTTCTATGGGAATTTTCAGAATATGGAAGAAGATGATTATGTAAATGAAATCACCTCGTTAATGAATGAAGGTGATGAGTTATATAAAACCATTGCGAAAGATACTTTTCATTTAGGTAAAACCATGAATCATAAATTCAAATTATTAAGACATTCTTTTCATGTTTTCTTAATTGGTATTATTCTTTCTGTTATTGCCTTTGTAGCATGTCATGTTTTATTTGGTGGGTTGGTATAAAATCAAAATCTCGATTATAATTAAAAAGCACATACTTAAAAGTATGTGCTTTAGTTTCCCCTTAATATAAATTAACCTTCTGATTAATCTAACGGTACAAACATAAAGGAGCGATTTGATAAATTTTTACGGTATCCCTCATTTAGCCATTTAAATTCTTATTTTTTTAAAAGTACATTAAGAGATCTCTTTAAAAGCGACCTAAATAATAATGTTTAAAACAGAGTTCTAGATTACGTAGGATTTTGAATCAGTGCAGGCTAGAAGAGAATCTTTTCATTAACGATCTCGTTCTTCTGTTTATAATCCCATATTTCCAGCGACTTAACGAAAAACGGTAATCTTATACCTACAGGATTAATGTTTTAAAGACTAGGGTTTTAATTTGCACTCTGCAAAGTTCTATAATTATAGAATTTATTAGAGGTGCAAGTTTACTTTTATATGGATACGTATTTAATTTTAATTATTTCTTTATTATTTGCTATTGCTATAGCAACATATATAGGTGTAGAAAAAATTAAGAAGAAACGATCTTCTGGTAGTAAGTCCTATCAGAAAAAATTCTATTATCAAGTTTATTTTAAACACTTTGTCAGTAATATTCCTGATTAAAAATAATACAACTCTACCTCAAAAACCAAAAGTAGTTTTATTGATTAAGCTTGGTTTTAATTAATTCTAAGCAATCTAAGAAAATGACAATTTATATTAATCCTAGATCTTTTACGATACCTATTAAATGTATAGCATTGTTAGCTCTAAATTGGATTAATAATTTACTTTGTCTTTTTTCTATAGAACTTAGACTATTAGGTGCAATACCATTCTCTTTAAAATAGTTGCTTATAGTATCTTTAGAATGACCTAGTGATAGTTGCGTAAGAAGCTGAATATCATATTCCACTATTTCTAAATCATTTCTAGAGTGTAATGCTTGCTTAACCTGGTCTGATAAGAAAAGCTTATTGTTATAAACATTATCGATAGCTTTGGATAAATCTAGCAATCCATTTCTACCCTTACATACGTAGGCATTTATCTCCACATTATTAATTAAGTGACGTACCTTCTGTAAACGATCTTCGACAGAATAAGTAATCATTTTAAGAGTAGGGTATTCTTTTCTTAACTGCTCTGTAATAGCCTCTCCCGAGCCGTATTTTTGAGCGCGATGGTCTGTTTTAAAATTAAGATCTGTTATAAATAAATCATAAGGATCATTATTCTTGATAGCACTTTTTATTTCTAGATAAGCATCGTCACAGTATTGTACTTGTTTTACATCGTTAATACCTGCCTGATTTAAAACTGTCAGGACACCTTTATTGATACTACCAAAGTCATCTGAAATTAATACTTTCTTAAACATATTCTAAATAGTTATGATTGCTTTAAACCCTTTTTCTTTTTCAGATTCAAAAGTAATAGATCCATTTATGGAATGAATACGGTTTACCGTATTCTGCAACCCATTTCCTTTAATTAATTCAGTTCCTACACCATTATCTTTATAATTAATCACGATCGATTTTCCAGAATGACTAAAATTTATTACAATTATAGAGGCCTGACTATGTTTATTTGTATTAGTCAGTAATTCTTGTAACACCCTGTAAACAGTAGATTTTTGTAAATCACTTAAGTGTTCCCATTTCATTTGCTGTATTCCCATGGAAATCACATTAATTCTTTCAGTTTTATAACTTAATAAAAGATCACTTATTAAGTCTTTAAAATTCATATGGAGATCTATAGAACTATTTTCTCTAGAAATATCTCTGGTGCGTTTATAAATATCTTCTAAATTGTCTAGTAAGGTTTTATTGGCGTCAGGAGAACCTTGTAGTTGTGTCATTACATGGTAGACATCATTTGCAACTTCATCATGTATTTTTCTCGAGATACGAGTTTCTGTATTGTATATTTCTTGGAGCTTCTCTTTTCGATGTTTATATTTTAAGATAAAGTAGATAGAAACAGCTCCTAGCGCTATAAATAATAAGAGATAGATTAATCGTTCGTTTACTAATATACTTTCTTGAAGATCTTTTTCTTTCTTATCATATTGATACATATAATAATTAAAATTGTTGAGTTGTGTCTTGTTAATAGTAAGCAGGCTATCACTTAATCGTAAATATTCTTTTGCATTATTAGAATCGCCTATTTGTATTTTTAAGCGTAAAGCACTTTCTAGCTGCCTAGCTACACCATTCTTATGTGCCATATGTAAAAAAAGGTCAGAATACTTGGTCATATTCGTAGTATCTTTTTTACTCAAATAGAATTTAGTTAAGTGCGAGTAACTAGAACCTAATGCATTACTGCTTTTTCCTTTAAGCCGTAGTTTTAAGGCTTCTATTAAACCTTCTTCGGCACCTGGAATCTTTAATTTGGACTTTACATAACTTAGATTACTTAATGATCTTGCGATTTTACTAGAATCATTAACCTCTATTGCTATCTTATAAGCCTTTTCATAAAACTCTTTTGCGTTATCGAGTTGCTGCAGAGATTCATACGTACGTCCTTTATTATTTAAAAGAGTAGAGATATTTTTAGGAAGTGTAGCCGTTTTTAACGCCTCGTTGTAAAAAGATAAAGCGGTTAAATAATCCTTTTTTTCTCTATAGAGAATTCCTAACTCATTAATTGTTTTTAAATAGCAATTATCAGTCCAGGCAGTCTTATTTTCTACTAGTTCTAATAACCTTAGAGTTTCTATATTAAATTGTTCACTTTCATATAGATGACCTAGTTTTTTATGAATTTCGGCTAGGTTTTGATTAGCATATATCTCATGAATTAATGATTTTGTTTTAACAGATGTTTCTTTCTCTTTTGAGAAGTACTTAAAAGCTCTAGCAAGATCATTACTCTGTCTAGGATTCTTAATTAATCGCACATAGTATTGTGTAGAATCAGTGCTTTGCGCATATAAAGAGTTTGTTATGAGATAGGTAAAAAGTAAAAAGAGGAATGAAGTAACGGTTAGTTTCATTCCTCTAATGTAATAACAAATTTTACAACTAGCGATTAATCTTCATAATCATCTGCTGGTGGCGGTGGCGGTGGTGGAGGCAACTCTATAGTTCCTTCGTCATCGCAACAGGCTTGTACCTCTGTAGTTTCTTCTATAATTTTATCTGGAGTACAAGAAAATAAAGCCAGATTGAGGGATACCGTAAGGACTATTACTAATAATTTTTTCATATTTGGAGTGTTTAAAATTGGGCATAGGTGTGGCCGTCCGAGATTTTCTCAGATCATGATTCTATAGCAACACTTGCCTTGTTTTGAAGAGCTTACTCTTCTTAGGGAAGTAGGAACTGGCACGAGTAAAAGAGATAATTACTTCCCCAAATGGTCATCTCAATTACCTGGCAACTCCATGATAGAATTGATTATCGCAAGCCCTATTGCGAGTAAGGCGGTCATTAATTCTGGGACAAATAAAAGTTTATTGTTTCGCTCTCGTAGGAAGAGTAGGGGAAACTGTTTGGAAATATTCAGGAAATCTTTTTCCAATAATTTTCCTTTGTTTAAAAATCTGTTAATCACTAGTATGAATAAAATTTTAATAATGCACGCTTTCGCGAAAGCGGAACAAGAAATCAAAAATAAAGGGATAATTAAGCCTTCTCTTACTGAAAAAGCAACAGAAATATCCAACTATCTAGAAGGGGAAACGAATTTTATTATAGGGGAACGCAGCCTGAGAGATTATAGAAGTGCAGCGCAAAAATTAGAGAATGACGATGGAGATATAAGAATCAAACAAGTGGATGTTATTTCCGGTTTGTGTTCTTATTTAGGATATGAAAATTACCAAGATTTTGTAAAAAGAAATGAGAAACCAAAAGTAGACAGAACTATTTTAACAGAAACTCCTATAGTAAAACCGACAGTAGAATCTTTGCCTAAAAAGTCTATTTTGAGAAACTATAGATTTTACGTTTTGATAGGTATAATGTGTATTCTTTTATTCTGGCTATATAATTATACGACCAGACAGCGATGGATGGTCTGGACCGATGATCATTATATAGAAGTAGATTTTGATGCTAAGAAATATGACATAAAACAATTAAAATTATATAAAGAAGACCGCATTGTGTCATTCAAGAAAATTAAAGTAACCTGCCTCACAGACTTCTTTCATCCAGATGGTAGTGTTCTAGTCTGGTATGGAAAGAATAGAGAAAAACAGTTAGAATACTTTACAGATTTAGGGTTGCACCCAGAAACAGGTAAAACCCTTAAACCTATTTCAGGCTACATGATTAATAAACATATTTGTGTAGAGTAAAAAAAGAAAATAAAAAAGCACCTATAAATTAGGTGCTTTTAGAGTTGGATTGGTCAGTTTATATTATTCAGTAAACTCGATTACTTGCCCAGAAACTATAACCTTGTATTTAGTAAATAGGAAAATCCCAGATGTTTTTACTTCCACAACCTCGTTGATTATTGTACGAGAGGTACCTTGAAGATTTGCAGTAGATAACATATCTGCTTTTGCTTCGGCAACAAGTCCGTTTCTTCCTAAACCTCCAAAACCTAGAAAATAAGAAGCCTCTGCTTCTCCTTTAACTATTTCAATCACTTTAAAATTATTCTGTGTAAGAACAACTTCGGTTGAGTTTTGAATGTAATTTTTAGGTACGCCGGTATGTGTTGCGCAACTGGTTAAAAATAATGTGGCAATAAGAAAAGTGAATAAAATTCTTTTCATGAAAATAAAATTTAGAAATAACCTACTCCTGGTTTAAGTCGTTTTTCGGTATGTTCCGACTGCGCGACAATCATACTTTTACTCTAAATTTTTTAATTACGGTATCCCTTATTCTTAGGAAATTATTTATAGATTCTAAATATATTGATGTAAATAATTAGTTTTCATAGGAGAATAATATAGGACATAACGATAAATAGTTTCCTTCTATTCCTTCTTATATAATTTTTTAGCAACGGTACCTATGCTTAATCCTTGTATAATAATTGAAAAGATCACAATTATGTAGGTAATATGTAGAATTAAATTGCCAGATAATTCATTATCTAAGCTCAATGCTAGTGCTATGGAGATTCCACCTCGCAATCCACCCCATGTTAAAATCGCGATGGTTTTAATAGGTTTATCTTCTTCATGTTTAAGTAAAGAATAAGGCAAGAACACAGAAACAAATCTCGCTAACAATACAATTATAATGGTTATTACGCCTAGGTAAACATAGTTACTAGTAAAATCTAATAAGTGAATAGCAAGACCTATTAACACAAATAAAATACCGTTAAAAACGTCATCTAAAATTTCCCAAAAGGAATTGATGGCTTTTTGTACTTCACTTTTATTTTCACTTACATGGATTTTATTACCTATTAATAATCCTGCGACTACCATAGCTAGTGGAGCAGAGGTATGCATTAAAAAGGCTCCTGCAGTTCCACCCATTACTACAGCAAGACTCATCATTACCGCTAGTTGTGGATTATCGTTTAATGACTGCATACATTTTAAGCCTAGAAAACCTATTATTAAACCATAAACTATACCGCCTACAGCTTCTTCTAAAAACAGAATGCCTATTTCAGTTCCTATTTCGGTACTATTATACTCTCCAGTAACAGATGCGATGATAAGTATACCAGAAAAAACTACCACACCTATACCATCATTAAAAAGCGATTCTCCTTCTATTTTAATTCCTAGACTTTCGGCAATATTGGCTTTCTTTAAAATCGCCATAACAGCGATAGGGTCGGTAGGTGATATTAAAGCCCCAAAAAGAAGTGCATGTATGAAAGGTAAATCTAACTCAAAGATTTGTGCTGCAAAATAAGTTAAAGAACCTACGATAACGGTAGATATAAGAACACCTAGAGTTGCAAATAAGATGATCGATTTCTTTTCTTTGGCCAGTGAAGCAAGGTTAACATGCAATGCTCCTGCAAATAATAAGAAACTCAATATACCATCTAATAAAAGTGTTTTAAAATCTGCATTAACGATAATGTCACAAAAGAACTTATAAAACTCAGGAAAGATAGATTTACTTAAAGTGATAGGTATAATGAGTAGCAAGCTTAAAATCATTAAACCTATGGTAGTAGGTAATTTTAACCACTTATAATTGATGTAGCTAAAAAATGCTGCAATAGTAAATACGATACTGAATGACTCGAACATTTTATTTTTATTTAGTATTAATATATTTCCCTACAAAAACGGCTATCACTATCGCAAGGTAAAATTGGCCTATGATATTCATTACAAGAGTAAGTGATTGAGCCGGAGCACTCACTGGGGTTATGTCACCATAACCTACTGTTGTTATACTGATGAAACTAAAATAGTAAAAACTAAAACCAGAATATCCCTTAATTAATTCAAATGAATTAGAATCTATTAAATGTATAGATTCAAAGAAAATACCTCCTATAATTCCTAGGTAAAGAAAACCGAGTAATGGACCTAAGATAAATTGCAGATTCACCTTTTTTATTTTTAAAAGCTGTCGCACTAGGATGACACCAAAACAAGAGAAAAGTAGGAGAGAAGTCCCTAACCTATAAATTAATATAGGCTCAGAATTCTGGTTAGATAGTTCTAACCAGATAGCTAGTAAAGTTAATATACCTATCACATAGGTGATTAATTTAGCACTTTTTTTTGAGGCTAGTAATGAGCTGCTTAGTATGACTATCGTATAATTAATTACTATAACATAACCAGGTGTGAGGCTACTTATGGCCACATGGATAGGAGTCAATAAAAAGTTGAATGCAGCAACTAGAGCAATCAAATACTTATATCTAGTAATAGTTTTCCAGTTAATTATAGATAGTAATTTCATAAAACTATTAAAAGTTAGCTTCTAGTGTTATAACCTTACCTTTTCTCAAAACTTTTATTAGTACTTTATCACCTTCATTAAGATTTTCTATTTGCTTTTTTATGGATCCTAGATCGTGAGGGCTATTGCAACTTAAACCTTGAATACTCAAAATTATATCGCCACCGATCCATAATTTTTGACCTAAAATTTCAGCTTGTATTACACCTGGTTTTAACCCTATTTTATCGGCAAATGAATTAGGAAGAACACGTTGTATCAACACACCAGATTTCTGTGGTGTATTAAATATTCCAGCTAGTCCTTCATTTAAAAATAATCCGTCAAAACCTGTCCAAAAGCTATTTACATCAAAAAGTACTTTTTTGATCGTATTTGTATCTACGGCAAATCCTAGACCTTCAAAACCACCGCTATTAGTGAGAATAAAGCTTACCACACCTATAACTTCTCCTTTTACGTTAAACATAGGCCCGCCAGAGTTGCCTTGATTTATAGAGGCATCTGTCTGTATAAAACCAGCCATTTCTCCATTTGCTATCATGTTTTTATCGACTTTTCTACTTATGTGACCTACAGATAAAGAATGCTCAAGTCCACGAGGTGCGCCTATAATAAGTATTTGTTCTCCTACTTTTGATGTATTAGAATCTCCTATTGCAGCAGGTTGTAAACCAGACGGAATCGTTCTTAGTTTAAGTAAAGCTACATCTGCAGCCTTAGAACTGGATATCACATCTGCAGAGAAGGCTATTCCATTTTGAAGTTTAACCGAGATCTCGTTTGCAGACTCCACCACGTGTGCAGCCGTAAGAATTAAACCTTCTTTACTGATTATAACACCAGATCCTAAACCACCAGAACTAGTTACTTGCTGGTTTTGTACTTTATATTCAACGACCTCTATAGTTACCACAGATTCATCTAGTTGCCCAAAAAGGCTTGAGAAATCTTGGGCTTGAAGAGCGCTATTAAAACATAGCAGGAATATAAAGCCGATACTTAATTTCATCTTTTTAATCATAATTATTTTATTCTTTCCTTAATTAATCCAGCAACTTTTAAAAATTAAGTAGCTGTCATAACTTTTAAAATTTATTTAAAATGGCAACAACTCTCGTTGTTGCCATTTTATCAAATATTTAAATCAAATTCACATCTGTGATGATTTCTAGTAATGCGGGACCATCATGATCACGTAGTTTTTCCATTGCTGGAACTAGATCTTCTAGCTTTTCTACGCGTATTCCTAAAGCACCACAGTTCTCTGCATACTTTGCAAAACTTGGGTTAGAGAGCGATGTTTGCCATACATCTACTTCGGCAGCACGTTGTTCTTTAGATATTTTTCCTAGTTCAGAATTATTAAGCACGACATGTTTAATATTCATGTTATACTTTACTAATGTATTGATTTCAGCTAGATATTGTCCTAGACCAGCGTCACCAGACACAGACCATATAGGTCTTTTATCTCCTTGTGCAGCCCATGCTCCCATAGCTGCTGGTAAAGCAAAACCTATAGAACCTAAATATCCAGACATCAATACCGCTTGATTTGTAGGTTCAAAATACCTTCCAAAAGAGTAGGTGTTGTTCCCTACATCTACCGCTATAACAGCGTTATCTGGAGTAACTTTATTCATGGCGTTAAATACAGAAATAGAACTCAATCCATTACCACAATCTTTCAAACGACTGTCTTTTTCTTCTCTCCACAGTTTCCATCGTTCTTTAATTTCTTCGGTCTGATCTATGGCTGCAGTTTTATCTTTAGTTTGAGTAGTGATAATTTTAAGCGTTTCAGAAATCTCTCCCCATAATGCCACATCTACCTTATGATGTTTACTTAATGCCATAGGGTCATAATCTACCTGAATAATAGGTTTTTTAGGTGTTATTCCAGTATGGTTAGAGAACGATGCACCTAACACAAGCATTAGATCACATTCATTCATAAACCAAGATGCAATAGGAGTACCGCTCCTTCCTAGCACGCCACAACCTAATGGGTGACTGTCTGCTATTAATCCTTTTGCTTTAAATGTGGTTATGACTGGACAGTTTAACGCTTTCGCGAAAGCGATAATAGCATCCATCTCAAAACGTGCCCCATGACCTACTATGATTACAGGTCTTTTTGCCGTCTTAAGTAAGTTAACCGCTTTTTCTACCATTTCCTTGGGAGGCGATATATTAAAAGGGGTAATTCTGTTTTCTGGTGTTTGCGCTACGGCATTTTCTGGCTTTTCAGTGAAGGCTACTTCATCAGGAAAAGTTAAGTGTACCACATCTCTTTTGATCAACGCAGTTTTTACAGCTTGAGACATTAACTCACTATGATTAGAGTTTAAATGAACGGCATGATTAAATTGTGTAACGCTGTCAAAGGCCTTAACGAGATCCACTTCTTGAAAAGCTCCAGTACCGACTACTTGTGTATTTACTTGTCCAGAAAGGGCTAGCATAGGTGCTCGGTCTACTTTGGCATCCCACATTCCTGTAAACATGTTTGTAGCGCCAGGACCAGCGATCCCAAAACATGCAGCAGGTTTTCCAGTTAATTTTGCATAACCAGATGCTGCAAACGCTGCGGCGCCTTCATGTCTTATCCCAAAAAACTGTAGTTTTCCTTTCTCTTCTTGTCTTCGCATAGCATCGGCCACAGCAAGATTACTGTGTCCTACCATTCCAAATACGGTATCAATACCCCAATTTACCATGGTTTCTATCATTACATCAGATATCGTGTCTTTGTGAGATTCTTCTTCTGGTATGGCAACATAAATGGCGTCATCTTCTTCTTTTACTTCAAAAGTGGTAATGCTATCATCATGACCACCTGGTGACTGACCATTACAAGGATCAAAATCCCAACCGTGCCATGGACATCGCAACATACCGTTTTCTATAGATCCTTCTCCTAGAGGACCACCTTGATGTGGACAGGCGTTATCTAGCGCAGAGAATTTACCGTCATAATGGGTTAAACAAATACCTTGATGACCAGCAGTTACCGTTTGTACACGTCCTTCTGGTAGTTTATTTCTATTATCTAAAACTTTATACCACTTTTTGTTATCCATAATTAAGTTGATTTAATTAGATCTATTTTTAAATTGATTTTGATGAATATTCACAGACCTAGTTGAATATATAATCAATGATATTAGCCCAAACGTCGCTACAGCAATAGCACAAACTCCGGAATAGGTTGCTATTTTATAGCTTTGATTTATCCCAGCAATTACTCCTGAAATAAGTAATAAGAACACTGCTATATAAAAATAAATCATTGCTCTATTCAATAATTTTAACTGTCTTAGTTTGCGACTTATTAAATTATCGTCTTTACAATTAGTGATCAGTGTATCGATCTCATTACTGAGCGCAACCATTAAATTAGATGTCGATAGAATCAAAAGACCTATTCCAGGTATGATAGTTATGGGTAGATACCAATGCTCCATTATATTAAGTATTTCAAATTATACAGTAAATTAAATGTGTAATAGGCTGATCTTATATAAAACTTTGCAATACTCATTGATACTTCAACTACGTTATATAAGTAGATTCTATAAAAATTTATAGTAGTCATAATAAGGTTGGTTGCATTTAATGAAGGTAAAATTTAATCAAAATTTATCACATTAAGATCACCCTTAGAGGTAATGGATATCTAAATACCAATTCAATATTAGATAAAACCTTTTAAATCGATCTAGCTTTATTTTAGGCTATTTACTTCATGCGACACATTAATACCATTGTTTTTAAATTTTAAAACAAATGATACATAAATCGGTTTTTAAACGAGTGAGTTAAAAAAGTAAGGTAAAAACCGATGTTTCTACTTTAATAAATCACAATTAATATTTATGAATTAGTAAAAGATGAATTAAAGTATGAACTAGAGGAGCATCCATGTGATTTTGTATTCTAAAAATAAAAAGCAATAATTTGCAAGGCTATCGTGTTATAGTCGATTTAATTTGGCAATACATTAAAGAACTACAAAGAGTCTATGAACGAATTAGAAGTACCCATAACCGATATTGAAAACTTTATTTACTGTCTAGAGGTCGTGCCAGATGCTACGTCTGCCGAGACGACAGAAGTTCTTACCATTCTAGAGGATATGACCTTAAATCAAAATATCAATAGTATTTATAAGGCTTGTGATACCATAGAAGATCTAGAAGAAAGTATCAATCATTTGCTTTATGACGATCATAATTTCAAGGACTACGAGATTATTTATCTGGTCTTGCCAGGAGAAGCTAACAACATATTAATTAACGGTTATTATTACAGCATAGAAGAAATAGCAGAGCTTTTTGAAGGTAAAATGGATGGAAAGCTGATTCATATAGCCAATAAAAAAGTACTCGATTTAACTGATGATGAATCTCAGTATTTTCTAGACGTTACAGGTGCTCGCGCCATTTCTGGTTATGGAGTACCTTCTCCCCATATGACTAGTGCCTTTACCATTGATCGTGTGTTCTTCAGTCTGTTCTATGAAAATGACGATTTAAAACAAGTCGTAGAACGTCTGTTCTATAAACATCATCAACTTAGTAAACTGCTGGATTTTAGATTGTATTACTAGATTTTATAGCTAAGCGCTGTTATCGTAGTAAACACAGTGAGCAATGTTTTAATTAGGATAGGGATTTATCATTATTTCACGATGAGACAATAGTTTCTATTTTTAAATAAGTTATAAGACCCAATAGAAATTATAATTTACCACGTAAGAAGTGTTAATTCATAACGAACTTAAACCTCATATAAACCGGTAAATGATCAGATAGCATTCTCATGGATTCTAGTTGATCACACTCTTGCACAAAGTCTATCGTATCGCAATCTATCAGTTCATTTTTTGTAGCGTTATAGATAATGTTATCTATCGCATGATTCAAATAATTACCGTCTTTACATAGTCGTTTTAAGGTCGTTTTATCACCATTTAAACATGCTTTATAAGAATCGTTCTTTAATTTATCAAATACACTGTGATCTATCGTTAAATTAAAATCACCAGCCAGAATTATATTCTCGTCCTTATGATTTTTCATATAATCGCTTATACAACTCATCTCTATTTCAGGTTGCTCGCTGTGTTTTCTGGAGTGATAATTAAGTAAAGTAAAAGAACCTTTCGATCCCTTCTTGGACTCAAATTTTACTTGATACGGTTCTCTATAAACACATTCTTCCAGGTCAGTAATCAGTCTTGCCTTTTCTATAATTTTTAATCGACTCGTTTTCCATAAAAAGGCATACTTCTCCGTTTTGTATTTAGGACTTTTAGTAGGGGCACTTATAGAGTAATCCCACTTACTACCTGTCCTATTAAGATAATCTGCCAGTCGAGCCACCGCTTGCGAGCCACCATATCCAGCGACCACCTCTTGCAGGGCAATCACATCATACTCCTTTAAAATGTTACCTATCTGTTCTATTTCTTCAGCCGACTTTGTTTTACCAAAATCTCTAATATTCCAAGAGACCAGAGCCATCTCTTCTTGTGCACTAACTAAGCTAGGCATGCTCAAAAAGAAAAATAGTATAACAAACAGATGCTTTAAATTCATTGTATAAAAGGTGTTAAGTAGGTTGTTGATCTCGCTTTCGCGAAAGCGGAATTAAATAAAACAAATCGATCTCAAATAGTAAAACCACTAAAATAAGAACCCCACAAAGGTATTTATAACAAATCAACTCCACATTACGGTATACCGTAAAGGAATGGTAAGTGATAGGTTTAGGTTTGTTTTTTATAAAATTTTAAATTGTTTTAAATAATAACCCACCATGAAAACCCTTTTCACTACCATTACATTATTGTTTTTAACAAGCATGGTTTTTTCTCAAACCTGTCAGGAACAAATAGATTATCTAGATGAGAATTATTATGGTTCTACCTATAGCAGTCCATTGAGTACTGCTGTTTCTAAGGTTACTTTTTATGAAGCTACTATAGATTACAGCACCGTATATTTTGCCGTAGTTTGTTTTAAAGGTAAATACTCCTATGGCTGTAATGAATATTTATATCGAGTAGGGGCTAATACAAAGTATAACTACTCTATGAATTATTTAAACATTGCAGGAAAAGCGTTCTGGAAATATATAGAACCCTATGGTGATAACTCTCCTTGCGCACCAGATTTAAATTGATATGCTGTAGGTTTTTATTTCTTTGAAAAAGAATTTGTGTTATAAATTCTTATCTTCACAAACCCCTAAAACATACTTTTTTCTACATTATTGGATAAGTGCGTTTTAGGTTTTTTTGATTATCAACCTTATTTAAATTTTAGAATGAAAAGTTTTTTATTATCCATCTGCTTTGTGATTTTGTCTTTAACTGCTGTTGCTCAAAAAGATTATCAAAAAGATTTAGCAAAGCCTATGATAGAAATAGTCGGAGGTTATTATGTGATTGAAGATTATATCATTTTTAAATCAGATGGTGGCTCCATGCAAATGCAAATAAATACACAAATGTCACCAGATTCTATAGTACACCGTGATCATTTAATTGTGCTCCACACTAAGTTCATGACTGCATTAAATAAGAAACTCAAGACTGACGGAGAAGTAGAAGAAATAGATAGTCTTAGTGGTGATGCCGATTTAGAAATTATAATATTTGTAATTGATGGCGGTTTGCAAATAGCACATACTTCACTAGGTGAAACCAAAAGAGAATTCTTAAGCTGGAAACAGGTTTATGAAGAAATGTAAGAGGTTATTTATATAGAAACTTATCTTTATCTCGCTTTCGCGAAAGCGGAATTACAACACACAAATAGTACCCTAAATGTCAGAAGAAGAAAAACAACAAATACTCAAACAAACGCTCTGGAACATCGCAAACGACCTGCGTGGTAATATGGATGCAGATGATTTTAGAGATTATATATTAGGTTTTATTTTTTATAAATACCTGAGTCGCAAGATGGAACTGTATGCAAATGTGATCTTGCAACCTGACGGTCTGGATTATGGAACCGTAGAGCAACATCCACAGGCACAAGAGTTGCTAGAGGCGATACGTTATGAAGCACTCGATAAACTAGGTTATTTCTTAAAACCTAGTGAGCTGTTTAGTGAACTGGCAAAGCGTGGTAACTCTGGTAATAAAAACAACTTTATTCTAGGCGACCTGGCAAATGTACTCACGAGCATAGAGCAAAGCACGATGGGTAGCGAGAGCGAGGACGATTTTGGCAACCTGTTTGAAGATCTAGACCTGACCAGTAGTAAACTAGGTAAGACCGAAGATGCAAAAAACGAATTGATCGTTAAAGTACTCACGCATCTAGAAGGCATCGACTTTGACCTAGAGAACAGCGATAGCGATATACTAGGCGATGCTTATGAATACCTGATAGGCCAATTTGCCAGTGGTGCAGGAAAAAAAGCAGGCGAGTTTTATACACCACAGCAGGTTTCTAAAATACTGGCACAATTAGTAACCACTAATAAAACCAAGCTCAAAAGCGTTTATGACCCAACCTGTGGTTCTGGTTCTTTGCTGTTGCGTGTGGCAAAAGAAGTAAAAGAAGTAGGCGAGTTCTATGGTCAGGAAAGCAACCCAACGACTTATAACTTGTGTAGAATGAACATGATCATGCACGATGTGCATTACAAGCGTTTTGACATTTATAATGAAGACACGCTGGTTAACCCTAGTCCTAACCATCTCGATAAACGTTTTGAAGCCATAGTTGCAAATCCACCATTCTCAGCAAACTGGAGTTCGAGCCCACTTTTTATGAGTGACGATCGTTTTTCTGACTACGGTAAACTAGCGCCTAAGTCTAAGGCAGATTTTGCCTTTGTACAACACATGATCCATCAACTGGATGATAATGGAACAATGGCAACTGTTTTACCGCATGGTGTATTATTCCGTGGTGCGGCCGAAGGTCATATCAGGAAATTTCTCATAGAAGAAAAAAACTACCTCGATGCCGTGATAGGTCTACCAGCAAACATATTTTACGGTACCAGTATCCCAACCTGTATTCTAGTCTTAAAGAAACAACGTGAGCACGCTGGCAACATTTTATTCATAGATGCCAGCGCACATTTTGAAAAAGTAAAAACTCAAAATGTATTACAAGATGCGCATATTAATGAGATTATTGAGACTTATAGAACTAGAGTTACAAAAGATAAATACAGCTATATCGCTACACTCGATGAGGTTAAAGAAAACGATTATAATCTCAACATACCACGCTATGTAGACACCTTTGAAGAAGAAGAACCGGTAGATATTACCGCTGTCGCGAAAAGTATTAAACAACTAGACCAAGACATGCAACAGACTGATGAAGTCATAGCCGGCTTTTGTAACGAACTAGGAATAGAAACACCGTTTTAATGGCAACACAAGAAAATCATACCTACGTCATTGCGAGCAGTCTTTCACACCGTCATTGTGAGACACGAAGCAATCTCATCCAGCTACAAACCGTCATTAAATGAACAACAGCACACAACAACCACGCATACCACAACTACGCTTTCCAGCCTTTGATGGTGAATGGGAAGAAAAAAGGTTAGAATCCGTTTTTTCTGAATTTAAGAGTGGTAATAATATTACTTCAGACGATATAAGTGAACATGGAAAATATCCTGTTTATGGAGGAAACGGTTTGCGAGGTTACACTTCTGATTTCACCCATGATGGTTTTTATTTATTGATAGGCAGACAAGGAGCGTTATGCGGTAATGTGAATCGTTCAAATGGTAAAAGTTATATTTCGGAGCATGCAATTGCAGGAAAGGCTAATAAAACGTCTGATACAGAATGGCTAGCTCAACGATTAGATTATTTTAAATTAAATCGCTTGTCAGAATCATCTGCTCAACCAGGTCTTTCTGTTGGAAAGCTATTGAGATACAAGTTGAAGTTCCCATCCCTACAAGAACAACAAAAAATAGCCACATTCCTCACGGCAGTAGATGATAAAATAACCAAGCTCACCAGTAAAAAAGAACAACTCACACAGTATAAAAAAGGCGTGATGCAGCAGCTTTTTTCTCAAGAGTTGCGGTTTCAAGATGAGAATGGAAATGATTTTGCAGATTGGGAAGCGAAAAGGTTGGGTAAACTAACTTATAAAGTCGGTAAAAAAAATAAAGAAAATATCAAACACCCTATTTATTCAATAAATAATCAAGAAGGTTTCTTGCCTCAATCTGAGCAATTTGATGGATTAAATAGCAACGATAGAGGCTACGATATTAGTTTGTATAAAATTGTTGAGTCAGAGACTTTTGCTTATAACCCAGCAAGAATTAATGTTGGTTCAATAGGTTATAGTAATGATTTAAAAAAAGTCATTGTGAGTTCACTTTATGTATGTTTTAAAACTAATCACGAACTAGATGATCAATTTCTTTTATCATATTTAGAAACTTATAATTTTCAAAAAGATATACTGAGATTCCAAGAAGGTGGAGTTAGACAATATTTGTTTTACGAAAACTTTTCTATGATTAAAGTACCTATCCCATCCCTAAAAGAACAACAAAAAATAGCGTCTTATTTAAGTGCGCTAGATGATAAAATAGAAGCGGTACAAGTACAAATAGAAAAAACACAAGAGTTTAAAAAAGGGCTGTTGCAGCAGTTGTTTGTGTAGTATGGAGACATTTAAATATAATTACCTACCTATGGCGCATAATTTTTTTAATCTAGTGCGCAATTCAATTGGTGAGATGACTTATCAAGGTAATAAAAATTCTATAACAGTTGACTATGATGAAAGCCTTAATGAAGAAGAACAGGATAGGGCATTTGATGAACAAATAAAATGGAATGATAATCGAATTGGTATACCGATATTGTTTAATTATTATCATGGTTTAGAGTTGTTCATGAAAGGGCTTTTGCAAGAGAGAGGAATCAGCTTTGGTACAAATCACAATTTAGAGGAGCTTTATCAATGGCTAAAAACAAATGAGGAGATGTATACACCTAAGCTACTATCGGCAATAAAAAATCAGGTCTACAATTCTGATAACTCTATTCCATTTTTCGAGGTTAATCAGCTCAAACCTAAAGATTTTTATATAGCCTTTAAATATCCTGTTTCGTCTAATGGTAAGACTTTTAAATATCATATGATACGCGGTAAGGAACAAGAAAGTTTACAAGTTTATCAAAAAATACAAGTTGGAATTGATGAGTTGATTCGGTTATTAGTAGAATGGAATCTTAAAAGAAATGAGAATTAAAGAAATTTTTTAAAAAAAAAAGAATTGTTGCAGCAGTTGTTTGTGTAGTCATTGCGAGCGTTATGGATACCTATTTTTGTTGCTAGCCACATTTAAATACCTAAAATTCCATTTACTAACCTGTTTTTCCTTTATTATAAACCTATTTTTCCAAAAAAATAAATATTTTAACCTGTTTTTCCTATACGATACCTGTTTTTCCATATATTTGAGAATAAATGTTTTTCACCATAAACTATGAATATTAAAGGTTATTCACTTAAAGTAACTGTTTTTCACGGCAGGCAAGCTCCAGAAAAAGCAACGCTGGTAGGTTATGGCGCTATTATAGAAGCATTACAGTTATCCATACCATTACCAGATCAACTGGCGCTTATAAGTGAAAAAAGGCGTAGCTATTCAACTGAAAAATGGAAAGTGTTCTCCTCTAGAGCTGCTTTTGAAGATATCTTATACAAGCATTTAGTTTTTGCCCTGAAATATGAAGGCATCAACTTATTGTTGTTTAAAAAACTATATGAACATATAGGAGAAAAGAACCTATTAGAGTTACTACAATTAGAACCTACTGGTCAGTATAGTAGAAAACTGTGGTTTCTATATGAATGGTTATTTGATAAGCGATTGCCTATAGAAGATTTATCTATAAAAAACTATGTGCCACTACTAGATGAGAAACTACAATACGCAATTACAGGTACAAAATCTTCCCGTCATAGAATTACAAATAACCTTCCTGGAACTAACGAATTTTGTCCGTTGGTGTTTAGAACAGACAAATTAGAAAGTTATATAAATGCTAACCTATCCGAACAAAAAAACACCTATTTAAATAGTATTCATGCCGATGTACTACAGCGTGCATCTTCATTTTTATTGTTAAAAGATTCAAAGGCATCATTTACTATAGAACAAGAAAATCCTGGAACCAATCGCGCTATGCGTTGGGGAAAAGCTATTGGGCAAGCTGGTAACAAACCCTTAAGTGTAGAAGAACTGGAGCGTTTACAACAAATCGTTATTGAAAATGCCAGATTTATAAAACTAGGCTTGAGAAATGAAGGAGGTTTTGTCGGTGAACATGATAGAAGTACAGGTGAGCCATTACCGGAACATATATCGGCAAAACAAGAAGATTTAGAATCGCTTTTAAATGGCCTGGTCAATACTAATACCTTAATACAAGACGAATCTTATGATGCGGTTTTAGCTTCAGCATCTATAGCATTTGGATTTGTTTTTATACATCCTTTTGAAGATGGTAACGGTAGATTACATAGGTATTTAATACATCACATATTAGCCAAAAAAGAATTCACAAAACAAGGAGTGATTTTTCCCGTATCAGCCTCAATTCTAGACCATATTGATGATTATAGAATTACTCTTGAAAGTTATTCGCATCCTTTACTTGATTTTATTTCCTGGAAGGAAACGGAAAAGCATAACATTGAAGTTCTAACTGACACCATAGATTTTTATCGCTACTTTGATGCTACCAAACAAGCTGAATTTTTATATGATTGTGTGGCAGATACCTTAAATCGTGTGATACCACAAGAGGTGAATTATTTATTAAAATATGATGAATTTAAACACTTCATAGATAATAAATATGAGATGCCAGACAAAATGGTGGCAACATTAATTCGCTTTTTAGAGCAGAATAATGGTGTGCTTTCAAAACGTGCTTTACATAAAGAATTTAGCGCGTTAAAAGAAGATGAAGTTATAGCTATACAACAGACCTATCAATCCATTTTTAAAGATGAGTTATGAGTAAACAGTCAGAAGCACAGTTAGAAAACGAGTTGATCGCACAACTAGTAGGTTTAGGTTATGAAAAAGTAACCATCACTACTAGTGATGCATTAATCCATAATTTAAAAAAGCAGCTAGAAGCTTTTAACAACACAGTGTTTTCTGATCGTGAATTTGAAACCATTCTTAATCACCTAGAAAAAGGAAACGTATTTGAAAAGGCCAAAACCCTGCGCGACCGTTTTCAACTAACTAGAGAAAATGGTGATAGTCTATACGTGCGTTTTTTCAATAAAGAAAACTGGAACAGCAATCTGTTTCAGGTGACTCATCAAATCACTCAAGAAGGAACGTATAAAAATCGCTATGATGTCACGTTATTAGTTAACGGTTTGCCACTGGTGCAAATCGAGTTAAAACGTCGCGGTGTAGAAATTAAAGAAGCCTTTAACCAGATCAATCGCTACCAGCGTCATTCGTTTTGGTCTTCTCGTGCCTTGTTTCAGTATGTGCAACTGTTTGTGATAAGCAACGGCGGTAATACCAAATATCTCGCAAATAATAAACTGCAATCGGTAAATCAAACTTTTTACTGGGCAGATGTTAATAACAAAAATGTTACTGATATTTCCGCTTTCGCGAAAGCGTTTTTAAATACCAACCATTTAGGTAAGATGATAGCTCAGTACGTGGTTCATAATGAGACGCACAAGATTCTCATGGTATTGCGACCGTATCAATTCTATGCTACAGAAAAAATAGTCAATCAGGTAGCGACCAGTGACGATAATGGCTATATATGGCATACCACAGGATCTGGTAAAACGCTGACTTCATTTAAGACCAGCCAGGTCATTATGGACTTGCCTAATGTTCATAAAGTAGTCTTTGTAGTAGATCGTAAAGATCTGGATTACCAGACCATGCTCGAGTTCAATAGCTTTAAAAAAGATAGTGTAGACGTTACCGATAACACACAATCGCTGGTAAAACAGCTCACAGACGATTCAAAATTGGTTTTAACTACCATACAGAAGTTGAACAACGCGATTTCTAAAGCAAACTATGAAAAGAGCTTAACGCATTTACAGGATAAAAAGGTGGTTTTCATTTTTGATGAATGTCATAGAAGTCAGTTTGGAGATACACACAAAAAAATCACGGAGTACTTTCATAAGAGCCAGCTTTTTGGATTTACAGGAACGCCCATTTTTGCAAAAAATGCCTCTAAAAATGATCTAGGGAAACGTACGACCAAAGATCTCTTTGGAGAATGCTTGCATAAATACGTAATTACAGATGCGATACAGGATCGGAATGTGTTGCGATTTGGGATTGAGTACATCGGTAAGTACAAGCGCAAGAGCAATACCTTTATTGATATAGAAGTAGAAGACATCGATAAAGCAGAGGTATTTGCAGATCCTAAACGACTAGAAAAAATTGCAGATTACATCATCGCTTATCACAGTCATAAGACCTTTAGTAAAGACTATTCGGCTTTGTTTGCGGTAAGTAATATTGATACTTTGATCAAGTACTACGACATTTTCAAACGTAAAAAAGAAGAAGGATTACATGATTTGCGCATAGCCACCATTTTCTCTTATGGTACTAATGAAGATGATGAAGACGCACAAGATAATTTACCTGCAACTACTGAACCAATGCGTCAGGCTGCAGAACCTGAACCACAATATAAAACCAGTCATTCTAGGGAAAAACTAGACGAGTACATTGCGGATTATAATAAAATGTACGGCACTAGCTACTCAACTAAAGATAGTCAGCAGTTTGAGAATTATTTTAAAGACATCTCTAAGCGTTTAAAAGAGCGCGAAAAAACAAACTTTCAGGATAAAAACAGGCTGGATATAGTCATTGTAGTAAACATGATGCTCACTGGTTTTGATGCCAAAAAAGTGAATACACTTTATGTAGATAAGAACTTAAAATACCATGGTCTTATTCAAGCCTATTCTAGAACCAATAGAATACTAGGAGAACAAAAATCACAAGGAAATATACTAGCTTTTAGAAATCTTAAAAAAGCCACAGATGAGGCGATTACCTTATTCTCTAACAAAGATGCTATAGAAGAAATCATCTTACCACCTTATGAATCTATCGCAAAGAAATTTGACGATGCTTTAATAGAGTTATTAGAAATAGTCCCTACTTACCAAAGCGTCGATGATTTAATAAGTGAAGATGATGAGTTGGCTTTCGTCAAGGCTTTTAGACGTTTAATGCGAGCAAAGAACGTACTAGAATCTTATACCGATTTTGATTGGGAAGATTTAGGCATGGATGAGCAAACCTTTGAAGATTATAAAGGGAAATATCTGGACTTAAATGAAAAGGTAAAGAATGATCATGCAAAACAAAAAACGTCCATTCTCGATGATATTGATTTTGAGTTGGAATTGATTCACCGTGACCAAATCAATGTCGCCTATATTTTACAATTACTGGCACAATTAAAAGAATCAAAAGCAAGTGATGCAGCGGCACAGAAGAAAGCGATCATCGATATGCTTTCTGGTGATATTGAGTTGCGTAGCAAACGCGAACTCATAGAAAAATTCATAGAAGAAAACTTACCATATATAAGCGATGTAGATGCGATACAAGATGAATTTGAACGCTTCTGGCATGAAGAAAAAATCATGGCGCTCTCTAAAATGTGCGAAGAAGAGAATCTAGATCAAAAGCAATTTAAAGCATTGATAGAAAGCTATACTAATTATGGTAGAGAACCACTACGTGATGATATTTTTAAATGCTTAGACAATAGACCTAGTATATTAAAAGCAAGGGAAATAGGTGAGCGTATACTTGATAAGATGCGAGAATTTGTGCAAGTATTTGTGCAAGGAATGACAGGGTAAATAGCTTTTCAATACTAATACCAGACTATAAACCATATTTACATTTATCCTAACGTATTTTTTTACAGAATGTTAGGTA
This sequence comes from Nonlabens sp., assembly GCF_039941875.1. GTDB lineage: Bacteria > Bacteroidota > Bacteroidia > Flavobacteriales > Flavobacteriaceae > Nonlabens. The sequence continues at coordinate 111,304 of NZ_JBDVDQ010000011.1, forward strand.
ATAGGATGAAATGAGCAGCTATCTTTTTAAAATAAATTAGATATCATTTTTTAATTTAAACATTACTATTAATTGTGCCGCTACTTCCCAATACAAAACTGACTAAATATATTCCCAAGCAACTCGTCGTTTGTGATTTCTCCGGTAATGATGCCTAGAGACTCTGCTGTGGCGCGTATGTCTATGGCTAGAAACTCACTAGAAATGTCGTTTTCTATTCCTTCTTGTACTTCTATTAAAGAACTGTATGCTTGCTGTAAGGCATCATAGTGTCTAGCATTACTCACTATAGACTCGTCTTGAGAAAGTGCTCCGCTATTAAAACTTTGTACTAGTGCCGTTTTTAATTCTTCTACACCTATACGTGATTTTGCACTGAGGGATATAAGAATCGTATCTGGAGATTTGGTACTTATTTGTTTAGTGATTTCGGCATGTTCTAGACCAGTAATTTGATCTAATTTATTGAGGATAACTACTAGAGGTTTATCAGGAAATTTTTCTCTCATGAGTTGTATGCGCAATAAACAGTGCATGATTCTAGGCGAGGTGTTCAATTGCGTCGCATCTAGTAGGTAAAGTACTAGTTTAGATTGCTCAGCTTTGGCATAAGAACGCTCTATTCCCATACCTTCTATAGCGTCTGTAGTCTCACGTATTCCTGCGGTGTCTATAAGTCTAAAACGTACACCTTCTATGTTGATCTCATCTTCTATAGCGTCTCGTGTGGTGCCAGCGATATCGCTTACTATTGCTTTGTCCTCGTTAAGTAAAGCGTTTAAAAGGGTAGATTTCCCTACGTTAGGTTCTCCTACTATGGCAACAGGTATTCCTGTTTTTAATACATTTCCTAATGCAAATGAGTCGATTAGTTTGCGCAGCGTATGCTGGCTTGTACTCAATAAGCTGCGTAGGTCATCACGGTTTGCAAAAGCCACATCTTCTTCACTAAAGTCTAACTCTAATTCTATTAAACTGGCAAAATTGAGTAATTGAGATCTTAAATCTTTTAACTCTCCAGAAAAACCACCACGCATTTGCTGTATCGCAATCTGGTGTGCGGTTTCACTTTCACTGGCTATTAAATCTGACACAGCTTCTGCTTGTGATAGATCCATTTTTGCGTTTAAAAAAGCTTGTAAAGTAAACTCACCTGCTTGTGCTATGCGTGCTCCTTTTTTAAGACACACGGCTATAACTTCTTGTTGTATATAAATAGAACCATGGCAAGATATTTCTACCACATGCTCTCCAGTATAAGATCTGGGCGCGACAAATTTGGTTAATAAAACTTCGTCTATCACACGATTTTTATCATATATGTGACCTAGGGTGACGGTGTTTGCACCTAGATTATTATAGATTTCCTTAGATGGTGTAGGTTCCGCTTTCGCGAAAGCGGGAACAAAAATAGCACTAGCAATTTCATGTGCGTCTGGTCCTGATAGTCTTATAACAGCAATAGCGCCTGTTCCTGCAGGAGTGGCAAGCGCGACAATGGTATCATTTTTATACATATGGTAAAGGTAAAAATAAGCGCGGAGTTACTTGCTTAAAATGTGCACAGATTCATTTATTCTCTAAAAGTTGAGCATTTCAAAAACGCAAAGATGTAAAATCCCGTATTATTGCAAAATGTACTCAAAAGAAGAAGCAAGAAACGTAAGGCAACAATTCTGGACCATGTTCGGTAAACGATATGATCGCAAATGGATGTTGTACGACACAAAATTAAAGGATGTGGTGCTCAAATTTTCATTTGAAGACCGTAGGGTTTTGGTTTCTATAGATATTACACATGATGACGATCTTATTAGATCGTACTACTATGATAAATTTATAAGTTTAAAGGCTGTCATGTTAGAAGAGGTAAGTAACGACCTTATCTTTGACGATGCTTATATGCTAGAGTCTGGTAAGATTATATCTCGTGTCTTTGTCATGCACGAAGGCGTAAAGATTCAGAAAAAAACGGACTGGCCAGAGGTCTATGAGTTCTATTTTAAATATATGGATAGAATGGAATCCTTTTTTGTAGAATACAAAGACTTTATTGAGGCTTAAAGATTTTCTTTAGTATAGAGTATTTGCTCATTTACCTGATCATAGTTTTGACTGAATTGCTCTAATAAACTATTAATCAAATGTGCATCTTCATTATTTTTTGCACGATTTTCTATCTCTTGTAATATGCTTGCCATATCATTAATACCTAGTGTTCTATAACTAGATTTTACTTTGTGTGCTTGCATACCTGCAGCTGTATAGTTTTCAGATTTAACTTGTTGTTTGAGAAGTTCATAATCTTCTGGCACTTCATCCATAAACATATCTAGTATAGATACTAGAATATCCTTATCGTTATCAAAAGATTCTCTTAAGTCTGTTAAGGGTAGTAGAGTAATTGTAGACATAGATGGCTGATTTTGATTTGAAGATAAAAAAAATAATTAACTAAAGTTGTTAAATAGTTTAAAAATATAGTCAATTACTTATGTTAAAAGTGATTGAAACTACCGTTTATCGATATTAAATATAAAAGGTTAACCTAACCAGCCATCTCGATCCAGACTTCGGTACTGGATAGCCTCTGCTATATGCGTACCATTTACTTCTTGAGCAGCTTCTAAGTCTGCAATAGTGCGTGCTACTTTAAGAATACGGTCATAAGCTCTGGCACTTAAATTTAAACGCTCCATGGCATTTTTAAGCATTTCTTTACTAGCTGCATCTAGAATACAATGCTTTCTAATATCCTTAACCGTCATTTGTGCATTGTAATGTGTTTTTTCACTGTCCTTAAAACGTAAAGTCTGTATATCTCTAGCTGCGGTAACGCGTTTTCTAATTATGGTAGATCTTTCGGCCAGTCGTTCTTCTGTTAATTTTTCAAAAGGTACTGGTGTTACTTCTATGTGTATGTCTATACGGTCCAGTAGTGGACCTGAGATTTTACTAAGGTAACGTTGCATCTCTGCAGGGCTGCTTTGCACTGGTGCATTAGGATCATTAAAGTAACCGCCAGGACTAGGATTCATGCTAGCGACTAACATAAAACTAGAGGGATAGGTCACTGTAAATTTTGCTCTAGAAATAGTTACTTCTCTGTCTTCTAATGGTTGTCTCATTACTTCTAGTACCGTGCGTTTAAACTCTGGCAACTCGTCTAGAAATAAAACACCGTTATGACTTAGTGATATCTCACCAGGTTGTGGATAAGCGCCACCACCTACTAGAGCAACATCTGATATCGTATGATGCGGACTCCTAAACGGGCGCTGAGCAATTAATCCTGATTTTTCTTGTGTGCGACCTGCGACACTATGAATTTTAGTAGTTTCTAGTGCTTCATGCAGTGTCATAGGTGGTAGGATGGACGGTAGTCTTTTGGCTAACATCGTTTTACCAGCACCTGGTGGTCCTATTAATATAATGTTATGTCCACCAGCCGCAGCTATTTCCATACATCTTTTAATAGATTCCTGTCCTTTCACATCGGCAAAGTCAAATTCTGGATGTTCTAAGGCTTGGAAAAACTCATCTCTAGTATCTACTACGGTAGGTTCAAGTTCTTTTTCACCATTAAAAAACTCTATGACTTCTAGAATATTATCTACTCCATAGACATTTAGATTATCTACTATAGCAGCTTCTCTAGCATTTTGTTTAGGTAAAATAAAACCTTTATATCCTTCTTCTCTGGCTTTAATAGCAATAGGTAATGCACCTCTTATAGGCTGTAGCTGTCCATCTAGGGATAGTTCTCCCATGATTATGTAATCTTTGAAAAGGTCTGTAGTGATCTGTCCAGATGCATTAAGTATTCCTAATGCTAGCGGTAGATCATATGCGCTACCTTCTTTTCTAAGGTCAGCAGGAGATAGGTTTAAGATTAATTTCTTACCAGGCATTTTATAGCCTACATTTTTAAGAGCAGCAGTGATGCGGTAAGAGCTCTCACTTATTGCTTTATCTGGTAATCCTACTAGGTGGTATCCTATTCCTTTATCGGCATTTACCTCTACGGTGATAGTAGTAGCCTCAACGCCAAAAACGGCACTACCATAAACTTTTGTAAGCATGAAGTTGGTTTATTTCCTAAATGTAAGAAAGATGTGATTAATTTTAAAGTTTGTGAACTGTCTAATAATCTTTTAATGAATAATTAGTTTAAAGTCGATAAAAGCAGTTGAAAAAAAAAATGGAGCCGAAGGCTCCATTTTCAACTTTTTTAGAAGTTGGTAATATTGATTTATAACATGTAAATCCCTAATTCTACTCGTTATACATTCAATTTCATGACGAATATAAGATTAAAATAAGGTATAATTCCATCTTCTACATAGGATAAATCTGGTAAGTAGCTATGTTTTAGATGAATGGTTAAATTAATCTGTAACAGTCACTTAGATGAAGTAGATCTATGGAGATAGATATAGAATGTGGTAATAGAATCAACAAATAAATAATAGTTACAGTAAATGAAAAATGGGACCGAAGTCCCATTTAAAGCTCATTCCCTACAATGAAACTTTTTTTCCTGATGTATAGGTGGTCCCCTGAACTACCACCTAAAATCATTTTTATATACATTGTAAATTTAGGCCGATTTGTAATTCTACACATGAGTATAAATACCCATTTTAAGAATAACATGTTTTATTTGAGGCTGATAAGGTTGTTTTGAATAGCAAATGCCACTAGACCGGCAACATTGCGACTAGCGGTTTTATCTAATAAACTATCTCTATGTCTATCTACTGTTCGTGTAGATATAAAAAGTAAATCTGCTATTTCTTTAGTAGTATGTTGCTTGCAAATTAATTCTAGAACTTCTTTCTCCCTATCGCTAATTAATTTTTTATCTAGAGCACTTTTCTTAAAGTTTTGGTTTTGTGAATTCTCATGTAATATGGTCAGTAGCTTTTCATTATAATAAAATCCTTTTTCATGTACTTCTTTAATGGTTGTGTACACTTCTTCTGGTTTTGCATTTTTTACTAGATAAGATACCGCACCTACACCTAGCATGTTAGAAATAAAAACATCTGTATCATAACTAGAAAGCGCAATAACCTTAAGACCTGGGAAATCTTTGTGAATTTTTTTAGTAGCCTCTATACCATTGAGAACTGGCATCTTTAAATCTGTAATAATGATATCTGGCATCACCACACAATCGTTGAGTTGGTCTATCATTTCCTGACCATTTGTAGCTGTAAAAAGCACATTAAAGTGAGCATTTCTATTCAACATAAAACTCAGTGTTTCTAGGAATAAGGTCTCGTCGTCAGCTAGTGCAAGGTTAATCATAATTATCTAGGGGTTGGTTGGGAATTCAAAGGTATATAAAACCCCTTGATTAATAGAGGTTTCTAGTGCCATACTTCCTTGTAAAATAGAAACACGGCTGTTTATATTGCTTGTTCCTAAACCTATTCCAGTAGTTTCTTGAAAACCTATACCATTATCCTGGTATACCATCTTTCTTACATCACTAGTAGTTAGCGATAGATGGATCTGATTTGACTGACTATATTTAAGTGAGTTATTGAATAATTCCTGTACTATCCTATAAGTATGTAATTGCTGGTCAGATGTTAATGTAGATTCGTCCCAATCGCACTTAAAGTTTATTTTTAATTGATCGTTGTGTATGGAATCCACAAGTTCTGTAAGTGCCTGGCATAAACCAAATCTTTCTAAAACCGGTGGTAATAAATCATGTGCTAGCCTACGAGCGTTTTCTAGAGTCTTTGCAGTAGCATTTTGGATACGATCCAACAGTAAATCACGATCATCTTGATTTAAAGTAGTATCGGTAAGTAAATTTGTATTTAAAGAAATCACATTCAGTTTTGCACTTATCTCATCATGTAGTTCTCTTGCGATGCGATGACGTTCTTTCTCTTGAGTTAATAGAGTTGCCTCTAGAACATCTTCCTGTGCCTTAATTTTAGTATCTCTTACTTCTAGATCTGCTTTGGTTATACGCTGTCGCGAAAGCAAGAAAAAAAACACCATCCCGATAGAAAACAGAATGATAAAAATCATTAAACCTATCGCTACGTAGTTGATTGTTGTGTTCGTGATTTGAAATAAGTACATGTATTATAATCTATGACAATAAATCTAACATTAATTATCTTAAAAAAGAAAAGCTGGACTTTTATTGTCCAGCTTTTTTAAATAATGTAAAGATTACTCTTAGAATAAGGGACTTTCTGAATCACATTTATGAGGACAAGGTTCGGTAGCATCATAAATATACCAGCCTTTACTAGCATCGATCATATCTTTACCATCAGCATCTACACCTACTATAATAAGTTTAGTTTCATTGTCATTTAGACCTATGTACATACGGCTGTCTACTGCATCGTCTTGTGCCATTACTTGAGTAAGATCACTTCCAGGAACGTTCCATCCTTTAACGTCATCTATATAAGTAGACTTGTCTTCTAATTTTCTCCAGTCGTTTGCCCATTGTTGAGCAGTTTCTAGAGAAATAGTGTTGATAGGAGTGCTTTTTAAACTCACTTGATTGCTTTCATTTACCGCAGGTGCTTCTTCTTCACAAGAAATAAGACCTACAGTAATAAAAGCGAGTAATAAAAATACTTTTTTCATAATTTAATTTTAATTGATTAGATAATCAAAGCTAAAACTATTCTCTAAAAGGGCAAGTATTTCTTAAAAAGTATTCGATAAAGCGTTAATTTATTTTAGGAACCTTCTTCTTTCTTGATTTAAAAAATAAAAAAGCTTCGTATAGGAACAGGAGTTGTAGAAATATAAGCGGTGTAATATGTAAACTTTGTTTTATAGAAAGGAGTTCATAGCTTATGTTCTCATAAAAAGTTGCAGAGCTTAAAAAGATTAAAGTACAACTCGACACCATAAAAACACCTATGTTGATATATCTGTAACCTTTTTCATTTTTTAATAATTCATAAAAATAGATAGTAGTTAAAAATAAAATGAAAGGAATAGTTATAAAGCTTAACCATGGGTTATGTGTCATTATGGAATTAAAATCAATGATATAAATAGAATAAGCAATGACGCTCACTACACAAAAAAGCATGTAGAAATACTTTTGAAACCAACGGTTTTTAATATTTAATTTATAGAAATATGAAAAACACAAAAATTGTATTGTAAGGAATAAAAAAATGAAAGGAGCATTTGTTATTTCTCCGAATACTGTGATAATATTATTATTAATTAAATAAGTTCCTATTTCAGCAATTATAGCACCTAATAAATAAATTAGAATAGGTTTAAATGCATTTTTTTTTAAAAACAATAATGCTGAATACCCAAGGATATTCAGCATCAAAATTGTTAAATAGATACTATGTAAATAGTTATATATTTCTATCCACATTGCTTAATTACGGTAAAGTCATCAAAGGGCTATTTACATCACCTGTTTGCGGTGGTATAGTTGATGTGGCATCATAAATATACCATTCCTTACTAGCGTCTATCATATCGCTACCATCCTCATCAACACCTACTATAAGTGTTTTCAATGTTCCATTATTATCTATTGCTAAATAAAGTCTTGTGTTTACTGCTCCAGATTCTGCTAGAGTTTGTGTAAAGTCAACTCCTGGAGCATCATATGCTTTTATAGTGTTCCCAAGAACTTTGTTTTCACTACTTCTCCAGTTAGCTACCCATTTTTGAGCATTCCCTAATTCTACTACGTTTTCTGCCATTTTTACTCTTTTTAATAAGTTTAGGTTCGTTTAAGTAGCTAAATTAATACTTATTTTTAAAAAGTACCATTCAATTGCTTTTTAAGAACCATTTCTAAGCATTGCTTATTTATAACGATTACTTAAAAGTATATATAGTTTTTAACTTTTACCGCTTTCGCGAAAGCGAGACAACCATTACCTTTAAAACATGAAAAAGACATTAGAACAATTAATACAGACACGTCGCAGTATTTTTCCCTCACAATACACAAATGGAGTTATACCGCAATCTGATTTATTGAAAATCTTAGAAAGTGCAAGATGGGCACCTAATCATAGAAAAACAGAGCCATGGCGTTATAAAGTCCTGCAAGGGAATGCCTTGACAGATTTAGGAAACTTTATGGTAGAGCAGTTTATTCTATCTACAGATAAGGCTGTACCACTTAAACTTAAAAAGCTCCAAGAAAAACTAGAAGTAACCAGTGCGATGATTTTGATTTTTAAATCTAGAGATGTAAAAGAATCTATACCAGAATGGGAAGAAATAGCCGCTGTAAGTATGAGTGTGCAAAATATGTGGCTTACTACACATAATCTTGGATATGGTTGTTACTGGAGTTCTCCTAAATCATTTGCCGATATGTCAAATTTTTCGAAAATAATGGTAGATGATAGAGAAGAGTTTTTAGGCTTCTTTTATATAGGTACTTATGATAAAGATGCGGTCACTACTTCACTTCTACCAGAGAGAAAGAGTATAGACGAATTTACGCAATTTGTAGAGTAAAAAGAGAGAGCTTATTGTTCTACGTCTAATATAATAGCTTGTGTTGTTAGGAGTTTTTATACCATAGCTGCGATATTATATTCTATAAAATTTCTATATAACAAAAAATTCATTTATTAGTCGTACTTTTGCAAAATAATTAAACACAGTTATTTGAAAAATTTTGAAGACTTAGGTCTATCACAACCGTTATTAGACGGTCTTGCTGAAATGGGTTTTGAAACTCCTACGGAGATTCAGCAGCAAGCTATTCCATTATTGCTTAAGCATGATGGTGATTTTATAGGTCTGGCGCAGACTGGTACAGGGAAAACCGCAGCATTCGGTATACCATTATTAGAGTTAATGGATACCAGCTCGAGAGATACGCAGGCACTTATACTAGCCCCAACGCGTGAATTAGCACAACAAATTTGTCGTCAGATAGAAGCGATGTCTCAAAAAATGGGAAGACTTAATGTCGTACCTGTTTTTGGAGGAGCAAATATCATGGGTCAGATCAAAGACATTAGACGTGGAGCGCAAGTGATTGTGGCAACTCCAGGACGTCTTATGGATCTTATGAAACGTCGCGAGGTAAAACTCGACGCGTTAAGATTCTTGATTCTTGACGAAGCAGATGAGATGTTGAACATGGGTTTCCGTGAAGACATTGATTTTATTCTTTCTAAGACAGATGTAGGTCGTAATATCTGGTTGTTCTCAGCTACAATGGCAAGAGAAATCAAGAAGATAGTAGATACCTATATGGTAAATCCAGAAGAGGTACGTATCAATCGCGAGGATATTGTAAATACGAATATTACTCACCAGTATGTTCAACTTAAGGCTAGAGATAAAACAGAAGCTTTAAGAAGAATGCTTGATTTTAATCAAGATATGTTCGGTGTTGTATTTTGTCGTACAAAAAGAGATACACAACAAGTGGCAGACGAGTTGAATAACAATGGTTATGCAACAGAGGCACTTCATGGAGATATGTCACAAGCACAGCGTGACGCAGCTATGAAACGTTTTAGAAATAAAAATCTAAAATTGTTGATAGCTACAGATGTTGCTGCTCGTGGAATTGATGTAGAAGACATTACTCATGTAATTCATTTTGCATTACCAGAAGATCCAGAATTTTATACACACCGTTCTGGTCGTACGGCTCGTGCAGGTAAGAAAGGAGAATCTATTGCGTTTATCACTAAAGGTGATATTCGTAAAATGAGATATATGGAAAGTAAGCTTTCTATTAAATTTGATAGATCTGAGATTCCAGCGTTAGAAGCGATAACTGCTAGACGTATTACTAAATGGACAGAAGGTATAAAAGATTTAGAGATTAATGATAAAATTAGTGATGCACTTTTTGATGAAGTGAAAACTAGTCTTGAAGAAATTACTAAAGAAGAATTAATCGGTAAATTCTTAAGTCAAGAATTTAATAAGATTTATAAACGTAATTCTATCACCGATCTTAATGATAATTCAAAGCCACGTGAGGATAGAGGTGAGTATCGTGAGAGAAAACCAAGATCTAGAGGTAAGGAAGATGGGATGAAGACCTATTTTATCAATTTAGGTCGCAAAGACGATGTAAATAAAGGTGCTTTATTAGGTTTTGTTTGTGATGTGACAGGTATTTCTGGTAATGATATAGGTCGTATCGTTTTAGATGGAGCTCATTCTTTTATGGATGTAAAAGAAGAAGTAGCTTCTCAAATGGAGAAGTTAAATGGGCAAGAGCGTAATAAACGTGAGATCAGAGCAAATGTGCATGAAGGTGAAGTGAGAGAGTCTCGAAATCGTGGAGGCCGTGATGGTGGTCGCGGTAGAAGTAGAGGTGGTTATCAAGGTCGCAGAGATGGAGATTCTAGATCTGGCGGTAGTTACAAAGGCCGTCGTAGAGATGGAGATTCTGGTGGCGGTAGTAGTCATAGAGGTCGCCGTGATGATAAATCTAACTCCGGTGGAGGGTTTAAAGGTCGTAGTTCTAGATCTAATGATGATTCCCGTTCTAGTGGTAGTTTTAGAGACCGTGATTCTAAGCCTAGAAGAGGAAATTCTAGCTCTAATGATTCTGGTGGTAATAAAGGAAAACGATCAAAGTTTTTTGGTTCTAAATGGGACTAGTTACCGTTTTAGTTTTGTATATAGAAAAAATCCTATCTCATTTGAGATAGGATTTTTTTTGTTTACTAATGTCAGCCAGTATATCTATAATTTTAGTGTTTCGTGAAATTAGGTTGTTGATATTAGGGCCTCCATTATTCGTATTAATGTATTGTCGATATAGATATTTGCTGATCACCGACATGGTGGAGAAGATGATTTTGAATAAGTTTTCTATTCAATATTTTTTTCTTAAATTTAAACATAATGTAAACTGTTGTTTGCTAAATGGTTGATTAATTCTTTCATTTTTATTTCTATTTTTTCAATAAAAAGTTAGGAAGTTAGAGAAAAGGGGTTGTATATTTGCAGCCGCTTAGGAAAACAGCTAAATGTTTAACAAGGCAAATGTTCTTCAGATAGGTTAAAAGATCAGTTAGTAAATCGTGAAGATTTGCGATAAGATTT
>NZ_JBDVDQ010000012.1:0-43129 GCF_039941875.1 Nonlabens sp.
AGAAACTAGCAGAGTGCGCCTCTCACACCACCGTGCGTACGGTTCTCGTACACGGCGGTTCACAATCCGTCTTCTTAATCGCTCTTTACACCAATTAAGACTATTCTATACTTTTACAAAGGCTACAAGTTTTCTAGGGAATCGGTCACCCTATTATAACAAAAACAATTGCTCCATTTCTAATTTCTAGAAGGATTATGTTCAGTCCTTCCTCACTTGTGAGACCTATGGAGTTATATTGCAACTCGTTTCTCGTGAGTACTATGACCTCTGCTGACTTCTCTCCTATTCCAGCTCGTGGATAGAGAGATCTCCTCCGGTAAGAGCGTTTTCTTCCCTCTAAATCCTGCCATATCTACATACAATAGTTTTGGTAATCGTTGGGCTTTGCAATTATGTGCTTACTTACCCACTACTATATGCCTCCTATATCCCCAACCGCATCACCGCTTTATTTATCAGAATGTCCACTGAACATTCTGATAAAAAAGTGTTCGTCAGTTCCAGATTTTGTAGTCTCGCTTCCTTCAGTGCTATCTTCACAAATAACCACCTTGCGACTTACTAATAGTTCCTGGCGTTACCCAAGCCTATAAGGGACTTTAACCCTCTAGAAAACTTGATCATAATTCTTAAAATAATACCTACCTTTAATCCTCATAACCATCTCTGCTCATGCGGAGCACACACACTATATATAGCAAATTGGGAGATTAGTGTTTAACCCAAAAGGTTATTGTCTATCTGCAAAGTCGCCAAATCTTTTGATTTGGTATTAAAAGAGAAAATTAAAACAAAACACAAAAGATTTGGCTTGTGACTAAACTGAAAGTAATCGCTTATTTTCTGCCCAACTTGCCATATATTTAACGTTGTAAGTAATTTAAACAACACCCTGAACCTCAACAAACAATGAGAAATAAATTCATAATTATCATTTTAGTGTTTGTATCATTTACTACTCAATCTCAAATAAAAAAAACTGAATTAGAGGAACGAAATGGAATTCAATACGAAATTGGAAAAGAAAAACCTTACACAGGAAAAGTATATACTTATTATGAAAATAATTCAAAAGAATCTCTCGCTGAATTTAAAAATGGAATTCTAAATGGAGAAATAAAAAACTGGTATTTAAGCGGAAATAAACGAGTTTCTGGAAAAATGTTAAATGCAGAAAAAGACGGAATTTGGACTGCTTGGTTTCCTAATGGGATAAAAATTAGAGAAGGCAGTTATTTAAATAATAAAGAAGAAGGAATTTTTACTTGGTGGTATGAAAACGGAAAATTAAAAAAGACAGGAAACTACAAAAATGGAATTACAAATGGTAATTGGACTTGGTACTTTGAAAATGGAAAAAAGGAATCTGAAGGTAAATTATTAAACGACAAAAATATAGGAAAATGGTTTTGGTGGAATGAAAAAGGAGAACTAATACACGAAAAAGATTTTTCAAATCAAGAAAACAAATTAAAATTTAAAAATTTAGAACAATTAATCATTGGAAAATGGGAGTATATAAAAACCATTGATAAAGAGAAGAATTCTATTCAACATACAATTAGAAAATATCCAAATGGGGAAGAAATGAAAATTGTTGCAGGTGGACCAGATATTACTATAAATAAAGATGGAACTTATGAGAAAAAATTCACTGAAAATAATACAGATTATGGAAATTGGAGATTTATATCAGAAAAAGAAATTGAATATGAAATGTTTATTCCGCGAAATTCAAGACAAGGAAAATTAATAATTCAAACTCAAAAGTTGTTACCTAATAAAAAATGGAAACAAGATGAAAATGGCAATTTTCTTGATGCATCATCTGATAGAATAATTGAAATGACTGAAAACGAAATGAAAGTTGAATATGAGAAAGATTACGTATTAATTTATAAGAAAAAGTCTGAATAAAAAACTACTTACAACAAAGAACTGTGGTAAAAAACAAGCAAATTTCACTTCATTTCTAACAAGTACACTTCTATATCGGTCTTTAAATATGGGATCTTATATCGCTATTTTATAGGTAATTCAGTATAATATTGAATTACTGTAGGTTTACTCTTTTTGTATTAAAACCTATTTAATCTACCACATCTTGTTCTATTTCAAATAAAATGAATTGGTTCAATTGTGGTCCATAAAGGCTGAAGTTATTATCGGCTACCACGACTAGAGAGCGGTTACCATTCTTAAAATCTGGACCAAAGGTGATTCCTTCTATATTATCCACCACAGCGTTAGTTAATTGATCTCTTATAGTTTCAAAATTAAAGAGCAACGTCTTAGTTACACCAGTATAGTTACTGCCTTTTAAACTTTTTATATCTCTTACATCTGTAGCATTAGTCGCATCTACGAGGTATATTTTTACCGTGTTCCCACCATCTTCATATCCCATAGCATAAGAACGTTCTAAGACTAAAAATTTATGCGTATCATATTCTACCAGCTCTACAATACCATTAACCTCAAATGTATTACCGTTAATAGCAGGACGTTCTACTTTATCTAGTGCATAAACTATTTCTTTTTCAAAATGCCCAGTTGCCTTATTGATATAAGCTATTCTCACAGGAGAGTTATTTTCTATTACAGTAGGCTCTGTACCATCTTCTTTTAAAGGCAATTCCATAGCGACCCAATATCCTTTTTTATCCAGGCTCAATGAAACACCTTCAAAAACTCCATTGTGGTATGGTCCATAACCTGCCTGGTTGCTAGGTAAAAAACGACTGGCTAGTGGTATGTCTTTTACTAACCTACCGCTAGAATCTGCTATGCGGACAAAGGGTTTTACACCTTTCTTTATATTTCCCTCGCTGGTCCAGACAAAGTTACCGTTATCATACCTTATCGACTCTGGGTCTACTGTCCCACTAGATACTTCTATTCCATTCCTATCCTTAAATTTTACAACCTTATTAATATCGATAGAATTAAAACCCTGGTGATTATAAGAAATATCCATTTTATAAAATCTAGGCTGGTCAGGATCATCACTTATAGCGTACCAGGCACCATCTGCATAATCTATACCTGACAGGCCTCCTACTCTAGTATTATCAAAATCGGTAGCATCTGGCAGTACATACTCATCTATAAATTTTAAATGAATAGATGTCTCTGCAGATTTTGATTTGGTGCTATCACCACAAGAAGCCACCATCATTAAAATAAGAAATACTAAAAAGGTTTTTGTTAGTTGAATCATACTGGTGTTTTAAAGAAACTAAAGTCTCTATTCCCTAATTTAATCTTTATCTTAATTATTATACGTAACCATGCACTGAAAAAATCTTTACGTGCAATGCAAACGAGAGGTTATAAATGCCAAAGGTACTACCTTACTACCATGATTTTAAAATTTGACATTACATTACCTCAGCACTATCTACTAGAATAACTTATTTCTATAGCACACAAATTGGTTTCATAGTCTCTTAAAAGATGCTACCTTTCATAACCTATAACCCTATACTTTAAAATTAAAATATCTTACTTTTAAACATCCTAGTATTAATATCCAGAACATCGTGCAAGCGAGTTAACAAAACGATACTTGAATAAACCGAATTCTACAGAATTTTACATCCATGCGCATTATTAAACAAATTCTTATTTACCTATTATGGTATCTACTAGCACTATTTTTTGGTTTTTTGCACATGCGCATCATGCTAGGACCACAACCAGTTTATAATGATAGCTATCTATCCATATTGAACTGGTTATATGAGGTAGCTTTAATAGTTAGCACGAGTATAATGGGCAGCACTATCGCTGTTCTATTTATTCTTTTGGACCTCTTTTATTTACGCAAAAAACTGTCAGGAAACCCACGTCACCTCATCATACGCATAGCTATTATGATAGCCATAACTCTCATGGTAATTGGTTTACATTATTTATACAATTATATATTTGATGTAGCCTAGTTGCTTTTTGAGATTATTTATAGATGGATGTTTATCTCGCTTTCGCGAAAGCGGAACCTTTAAAAAAAATCACTTTATGTTGTTCTAAGAAGTTAACGATAACTTAATCTAACTATAACATTGCCACAACAACACATGACTAGTTTTGAAAAAAACTATTATGCGTAATACTTACCTCGTGCTAGCTGTGATCTTAACAGTTTTATACGCGTGTACAACAGATAGAGACTTTGAAATAGAGAGCATCACGGCTCCTGAAGACCCTACTTTTGAATTAGTACATTACTGGAATTTTAATGATACGGCTGCTCTTATTACTCCTACTCAAAGTATAGGTGGTGCTGGAATATCGTATGCGGGAGACCGTTTTGATGATGTAGATGACTCTACTGTGTTAAATGTGAGAGGTACTGACGAGGCAGGAGATGCATTGCGATTAAGAAATCCCTCTGGAGATTTTATTGTAGACTTACCTACTACTGGTTATCAAGATGCTATTGTTACTTATGCTACAAAGAGATCTGGAAGCGGTGCACAACAGCAAACATTTTCTTATACCACTGATGGTACTAATTATACTCAAGCAGGATTAGATAATACCAGCTATGGTATTACAGAGACTTATGTCTTGCGTCAGTTTGATTTTTCGGCTATCGCAGATGCTGATAACAATCCTAATTTTAAAATTAAAATTGAATTTAATATTAGTGCAGATGGTACATCTGGAAATTCACGTTTTGACAATTTTACTCTAGATGCTATACCTGCTGGAGGTGGCAGTGTAGAAACGTCTGAATTATTCCATTACTGGAATTTTAATGATGATACAGATCTAATTACTCTTATAACACCTAATGTAGGTGATGGTAGTTTATCCTATTTCGGTGCTACTTATGACGATGTGGATGGTAGTGATATCAATGCGAGAAACATGGCTGGGGCAGGAAAAGGGCTGAGATTGCGCAACCCTTCTGGAGATTTAATAATGAATATACCTACGACTGGACGTAAAAACATTGAGCTCAAATTTGCCGTGACACGTTCTGGTAGCGGTTCTCAAGATTTTACCATTTCTTATACCACAGATGGTACAACATATATAGATACTGGAATCTCTCCATCTACTTTTACTATTATAGAATCTTATGAATTGAGAGAATTTGATTTTACAGGAATAGCAGGTGTAGATAACAATCCTAACTTTAAAGTAAAATTAAGTTTTGACAACACCAGTAGTACGGCTACTAGTGGTAATAGTCGTTTTGATAATTTAAGTGTAGAAGGAGAAGTGGATAACAGTACTCCACAAGCATCTAACTCTCGATTTGAATTATTTCAATATTGGAATTTTAATGATGATACCGACTTAGTTACCTTAATCACACCTAATGTAGGTAGTGGAACATTAGAATACAGTGGAGCATCCTTTGACGATGTAGGCGGTAGTGATATTAATGCCAGAAACATGGATGCTGATGGTAGAGCATTGCGACTAAGAAACCCTAGTGGTGATTTTATTATGAATCTTCCTTCTACTGGATATGAGAATCTATCACTCAAATTTGCAGTGACACGATCTGGTAGTGGTTCTCAAACTTTTCAAATAGCCTATACCGTAGATGGTACAAATTATATCGATACTGGTATAAGTCCAACTACGTACACAGTGATAGAAGATTATGAACTACGAGAGTTTGACTTTAGCGCTATAACTGCGGTAAATAACAATGCAAATTTTAAGGTGAAAATTACCTTTGATGCAACTAGTGCTGCGGCTACTAGTGGTAACAGTCGTTTTGATAATCTTACTCTAGAAGGAGATACTTTATAGATCTTATCATCCAGATAATTTAATAAAAAGAAAACATGAATAAAATAGTAATAACTGTCTTAGGGATGGTATTATGTTTCTCGAGCATGTATGCGCAAGAAACAATAAAATTAAAACCTACGGACAAAAAGAGTATTGATGTTCCAGAACCGTCTGATATAGCTTATAGTAGTGATGGGAAATCTCTCTTTGTAGTAAGTGATAATGGTTACTTATTTGAAACAGACTTAGAAGGAACCATTTTACGTAAGGCAGATTATCAAGGTCTCGATGATGAGGCAGTTTATGCAAATGATTCCCACGTTTATGTAGTAGAAGAATATAGTCGTAAAATAAAAATGTTTCGTCTACCTGATTTGACTCTAGAAAAAACGGTCGCTATTCCATATAGTGGAGGAAGAAATAAGGCATATGAAGGTTTTACTTATAATAAAGCAAAAGGAGTTTTTTCTCTCTTTGTTGAGAAAGATCCTCTTTATGTTTTTGAACTGAATGAAAAGTTAGAAAAGGTAAATGAAATTAATCTAGGCGATCTAGCCAGAGATATATCTGCAGCTACATATTATGATAATTATTTATGGCTATTAAGTGATGAAGATCGTACCATTTTTAAAGTGAACCCTACCGATTATACCGTTGTTGCTCAATGGGTAATTCCTGTTTTAAATGCAGAAGGTCTAGCCTTTGATAAGAATGGGGATTTTATTGTGGCGTCTGACGCGTTGCAAAGGTTATATTATTTCAACAATCCAGAAAACAACCAGTAATGAAAAATACAGTTTACCTACTCTTCATTCTAGTGACTGGAAGTATTGCACAAGCTCAATTATCGATCTCTAGTGGAGAACACAATCTAGAAATATCTGCAAGACTCTCCACCTATTATAACCAACGTTTTTTAAATCCTGGAGAAGAAGAACGTGATAAAAACAGATTTAAATTAAGAGATGCGCAACTCATTATAGAAGGGCGTATTAAAAACGATTGGGAATATGAAGTGCAAGTAGATTTTGCTGACATAGGTGCTAATAGTTCTACTGATATAGATCCTGCAAATCCTGGTTTAATGGACGCCTTTGTAACCTATAAAGGTTTTGACCCTTTTAATATTAAAGTAGGTTATAGCAAACTACCTTATTCTAGAAGTTCTCTTACTCCATTTCCCTACTCTACTTACTGGCAACGTGCACAAGTAGTGCGTGGTGACATATTTAGTCGTAGAGATGTAGGGATCACCCTTTATAAAGATTTATGGAAGAAACGCATTAATGCTTATGCAGGAATGTATACAGGTCTAGGAGAAGCCTCTATAAGTGGTGATAACGATGCGAGTGGTAATCCTGAATTTATAGGAAGAGTTGATTTATCTTATCCTGCACCTATGAAATACCGTCAGGTAGACTATGTGCACACGCCTATACCTTTATTTTCAATAGGTGTAAATGGTCGTTATTCTAATAAGAATTTACCAGAAGGAGAAGTTTTTCCAGAAGGTGCAACTGGAGAATATGGACTAAAACTTATAGACGGTAAAAAATATACCTATGGTATGGATCTTACCTTTCAATACATGGGTTTTTCAGGTCAGTTTGAAATTCATCAGGTTAATGCACAACCGCAAAATGAAAACGATCCTTTATTCTTAGGTCTTACTCCAGAGCAAACAGATGGTAAAGTCCTTGCTGGAGGGTACTTCTCTGAAGTTAACTACTTCTTTAAAAAACAAAAAACAATTGTATCAGTACGTTATGAACAACTAGACCTTAACGATCTTAATCAAGGAGATTCAAAAAGAATGTCTGCAGCAATAGCTTATCAGCTCAAAGGTTTTAATGCCATGGTAAAATTGCAATATTTCAATAATCTTAATCAGCAAGAAAGTCTCGATCCTCTAGACTGGAATGAACAAGTAAGGTTAGGCTTACAATTCAATCTATAGAAAACACCTGTTTCATAAAAAGCTTCAAACACCTATTATTTGAAGCTTTTTTTGTTTTTTAAACATAAGTTATAGCTTGCAAATTCTATAAAAGGAGCTTACATTTTTTTAGTCTCGCTTTCGCGAAAGCGGAACTAAAACCAAAACCCCAACCATTTAAAAACTCTATACCTAGCACCAAATCTTGTGCTACTGTTTACCTCTAGACCATTCTCTCAAAATGCTCTAAATAAAAACCAAGTAAGAAACAAAAGCGCGACGAAAAGAAATAAATGATATCTATTCAGAAATTATTGACTTCTTAAATTGTTGTGGTGTCATTAATTCCATTTTCTTAAACTGTCTATTAAAATAACTGGTATTGTTAAATCCAGATTTAAAGGCTATCTCTGACATCCTAAAATCTTCAGAACTCTTAATGAGCTTTTTAGAAAACTTAATCTTCTCAGAATTGATGTAATCGATGGGAGATATACCTAGTGTATTCTTAAACTGCTTGTGAAAGTTAGAGGTGCTCATGTAAGCCTTTTTGGCAAGTAGATCTACATTTATATCCTTATTAGTCAGATTATCTTTAATAAATTTTATAACCGTACCTATTCTAGTATCATTAAAAATTTGATGAGGATCGTTAATGATCAGCGACTTTGCCTTAGTCTGTAACAATCGTACTATCAACTCTTGAATCATTAAATCTAGCAATACATCCTTAGACTTATTGTTATTAGTAAACGTGTAGGTAAGGCGTTCTATTAGGTGATTTACATCTGTATTATTAATTAAATGAGAGGCAGTATGGTCTAGATCCCAATTATTATTCTCATTTTCTATGGCCACATGCTGATTGAACTTTTCTACGACCTCATTAATCTTAAAAGCATCTATACCCAGTGCGAGACACTGTGTAGGATTATCGCTAGTAGCAATAGGGAAATCTATGACCATCTCTTTTTGAGTAGGCATTACTACAGACTCTCCAGGAAAAAAATCAAAAGATTCAAAACCATCTAGATGCATCACTTTCTTACCGGTGAGCATACTGGCTATTATAGGAAAATCAAACGTGAGCGATACTTTCTCTGCAAAGGCATGGGTTTCATAAACATTAAGCTCTGCATAGTCAGCATTATACGTCGTCCTATTCTCTACGAGAGTAGTGAGTTTTCTTACGTTATTATGTTGATTTAAAATGGGCTTCATACTCAATATTACAAAATTTTAGAACAAGAATTGCTAAATAATAGATATGTTCAAATTTTTGATCTATATGTTCAATAAAATTAGGATATGATAAAATAACTTTATCAAAAATAAAGATAACACAATCTTTAAGAGTAAATATTAACTAATTACTAATTAAATACATATTCTCATGAGTTATTCAAAACCTAAGTTTAAAGAAAAGTATTCTAATTTTATCAATGGAAAATTTGTCGCACCACTGGGTGGACAATATTTTGACAACACCTCTCCTATTGATAACAGCCTTATAGCCCAATACCCTAGATCACAAAAAGAAGATGTAGAACTAGCACTAGATGCAGCAAATGCAGCAAAGGAAGCTTGGGGAAACACGTCGGCAACAGAGCGTTCTAATTTATTAAATAAAGTAGCCGATATCATAGAAGCAAATCTTGAAGAATTTGCGATAGTAGAAACTTGCGATAATGGTAAACCGATACGTGAGACTTTAAATGCAGACATACCACTTGCTATAGATCACTGGCGTTATTTTGCTGCCTGTATACGATCTGAAGAAGGAAGCGCGTCAGAGCTAGACCAGCACACCTTATCCATGAATATCAAAGAACCTCTAGGTGTTATAGGACAAATTATACCTTGGAATTTCCCTTTACTCATGTTATCGTGGAAATTACCACCAGCACTAGTAACAGGTAATTGCGTAGTTTTAAAACCTGCAGAACAAACACCATCTAGTGCGACATTATTAATGGAAAAAATAGCCGATGTCTTTCCTCCAGGAGTAATCAATATTGTACATGGTTTTGGTCCTGAAGCAGGTAAACCTCTAGCCTCTAGCGCAAAGGTGGATAAGGTTGCATTTACAGGAGAAACTACAACAGGACAGTTAATCATGCAGTATGCGTCTAAAAACTTAAATCCTGTAACTATGGAACTGGGTGGTAAATCGCCTAATGTATTCTTTAACTCTGTTATGGATCATGACGATGCTTATCTAGACAAAGCTGTAGAAGGTGCTGTACTGTTTGCTTTTAACAAAGGTGAAGTATGTACCTGCCCATCTAGATTACTCGTACAAGAAGATATATATGATGCTTTTATGGAACGTGTAGTGGCTAGAACTAATGCTATTATACAAGGTAATCCATATGAACTCGCTACACAAGTAGGTGCGCAGGCATCTAAAGATCAATATGAGAAAATACAATCTTACTTTAAAATAGGTAAAGAAGAAGGTGCCAAAGTATTAACTGGTGGAGATGCTAACCATCTAGAAGGTAATCTAGCAGAAGGTTATTACATACAACCTACCATACTAGAAGGACATAATAAGATGCGTGTTTTTCAAGAAGAGATCTTCGGTCCTGTTCTATGTGTGACAAAATTTAAAGATGAAGCCGAGGCTATAGAAATAGCAAACGATACGCTTTATGGTCTAGGTGCTGGAGTATGGACTCGTGATGCACACCAATTATATCAAATACCTAGAGCGATAAAAGCTGGACGTGTATGGGTGAACTGTTATCATGCTTATCCTGCACATGCTCCATTTGGTGGTTATAAGAAGTCAGGTTTCGGTAGAGAAAACCATGTAATGATGTTGAATTATTACAGACAGACTAAAAACATGCTTATCTCTTATGATAAGAACAAATTAGGCTTCTTTTAGGAACAAATATTAAATAATTTAAAAGGCTGGATGATCAAAAGTCCGGCCTTTTTTTAATCATTTCAATTATGCAAAGAATAGCAATAACACCAGAAGCAACTAAGATTTTAGAACAATTAAAGGAAAAACACGGCGAGTTAATATTTCATCAAAGTGGTGGCTGTTGTGATGGGTCTGCTCCTATGGTTTTTGAAAAAGGAGATATGTACCTAGACGATAGCGATGTACTCTTAGGTACTTTAAATGATGTTAATTTTTATATGAATCAAGATCAATTTGAATACTGGAAACACACGCATTTAACCGTAGATATTACAGAAGGTCGTGGTGCAAGTTTCTCACTAGAAATACCGTTAGGATTGCGATTTTTTATTCACTCAAGACTTTTAACTAAAGAAGAAAGAGTTGCTTTAAATCAGTAAAATAGGATAACAAAAAGAATGTTAATACACTTCATAAAGCCAGGTTACGATAACGCCTTTACCTGGTTCTAATGTGGTGCGTATTAATAAAGTCTCCTTCTTTACTTTAAAGTTAAATGGTGCATCAGTTAAAATAGTACCACTCTTCTTTTTAAGACGTATGCCTTGACCTGATATGATGTCTTTATTGGCTATAAAATCCTCGTCAGGTAAATGTTCGGTTAGAATAACGTATTTATAAATTTGTAACTTCCTAACGATAGAGGAAACTTCATGATTAGATAGGTGTTGTAAAACCTGTCTAACAATCACGCAATTTGCTGCTGGTAATGGATCTACGGCAATATCTAAACAGTGAAATTCTAGGTTATCCTGTTTAAAGTTGGCTTTGTTATATTCTATAAGGTCATTTACTATATCTACAGCTTCATACTTCTTTACGTATGGAAGAAGTTGTTTTCCTATATTAAAATCGCCACAACCTAAATCGCATACCGTTATAGATTCCTCAAATGATTTTAAAAATGAAGTAACCGCATTAATATATGGTGTCACAATATGTAAATCATGAGAACCGTCTCCAGAATAAAATGGAGAACTATTGCCACCCCATAAATTCTTTTCATAAACCTGGTCCATAGCCATTCTAGTAGGCCATGGTGTTTTAGTTCTTTTGATCTTTTCTTCTTTCATAATTTTAAACTACAACCACTACTCTATCGATACATTTTTAAATTAGAGATTTACCTCCAATTGATCTTCATAAAATTTTTATTCTGAATGAAATCGGAAGGTATTTTTTCAAGAATTTCATTTCTTAATCCTTCTATTAAAATGTCTTTAGAAAAAGAATGATGTGTCACTATACTTACTTCTCTTATAGGTTTAGGCTCTTCAAAATGAATGCTACATCCTGCATCTTTAGGATGTATAGCCATTTCTGGTACTAAGGTGTATCCTCCATAATTATCTACCATTTTCTTTAAAGCCTCTATAGAACCACTCTGAAATTTTATGCTCTTGTTATTATTTGTGTTATTACAAATATTTAAAACTTGATTTCTAAAACAGTGTCCATTTTCTAATAACCAAACGTTTTCTATATTTTCAATTTCTTGTGTGGTGACACTTGACTTATTGTTGAGCATGTCATCACTCTGTCCATAAAACACAAAGGGTTCATTATACATCTTAATTTCTCTAATAGATGGCTCGTTTAATGGGGTAACTAAAATACCTAAATCAATTTCTTTTTTTTGCAGCCCAGCGATAATATCGTCTGATTGCATTTCTTTTATTTTAAGGACCGCATTAGGATATTTATCTGAAAAAGAACCTGAAATGAGCGGTATGAGATATGGTGAAATGGTAGGTATAATTCCCATTCTATATTCTCCATCTATATTATTAAGTTCTGTAGTCACCATATTTTTGAGATCGCCTACTTCTCGTAAAATAATTTTGGCCTTTTGAATAAACATGACACCTAATTCTGTAGGTTGAAATGGAGATTTTCTTTTATCAAAAATGGAAAAACCTATCTCGTCTTCTAATTTTTTAACTTGTATAGTAATAGTCGGTTGGGTTACAAAACATTTATCTGCAGCGGTTACAAAATGCCTGTAGGTATCAAGAGCAACCACGTATTCTAATTGTTGTAAAGTCATTTTATTAATTTAATCAATACAAATATAAAAACTATTAATTTGATTAATGAGTTAAACGCTCAGATATTTGCCATCTCAATTAACAACGTAATAATAAAGATGAAAAAAATAATTACTTTAATCGCAATTTCCATAAGCTTGATAGCTGCTGCACAAAACAGTACAGAAAGCACTATGACTACTAACAACGGCGCTCCTGTAGGTGATAATCAAAATTCTAAAACTGTAGGAGAATATGGTCCTGTTTTATTAGAAGATATACATCTAGTAGAAAAGCTAGCTGCCTTTGATAGAGAGCGTATACCAGAAAGAGTGGTACACCCAAGAGGTGCAGGTGCATCAGGATACTTTGAAGCAACCAAAGACATGTCTGACTATACCAAAGCAGTATTATTTTCTAATGCTGGTAAAAAGACAGATCTAGCCGTACGTTTTTCTACAGTAATACATGGAAAAGGATCTCCAGAAACGGCTAGAGACCCACGTGGATTTGCTGTGAAATTTTATACAGAACAAGGTAATTATGATATCGTAGGGAATAATCTACCGATATTCTTTATCAGAGATGCCATTAAGTTCCCAGACATGGTACATTCTTTAAAACCATCTCCGGTGACCAATAAGCAAGATCCTAATAGAATTTTTGACTTCTTTTCAAATGTTCCAGAAGCGACACACATGTTTACAAGACTTTATACCGATTTAGGGATTCCTAAAGGATACCAATTTATGAATGGTAGCAGTGTACACGGTTATAAATGGATTAATAAATCTGGAAAAGTAACTTATGTAAAGTACTCGTGGGTTTCTAAGCAAGGAGAAAAAAACCTAACTATTGAAGAAGCTGCTGCACAACAAGGTAAAGACTGGCAACATGCTACAGTAAGTTTACGTAAAGATATAGCAGACGGTAATTTCCCTCAATGGGATTTATATGTTCAAATGATAGAGCCTAAAGACCTACACTCATTTGATTTCTGGCCACTAGATGCGACAAAAGACTGGCCTGCAGATAAGATTGAAAAAATCAAGATCGGGACAATGACTTTAAACCAGAATCCGATTAACTATTTTGAGCAAGTGGAGAGCATTGCGTTTTCGCCTGGAGCGTTAATACCAGGAGTAGAACCATCTGAAGATAAGTTACTACAAGGTAGATTATTCTCTTACTTTGATACACAAAGACATAGATTAGGTCCTAATTTCCAACAATTAACGATTAATAAACCTTTAGAAGAACCTAACAATTATAACTCTGACAGTTGGGGTAGTTATGGTAATAAAAGGTTTAAAAATCCTGATGTAAACTACCAGCCTAGTACAAAAGTAGATTTAAAAGAAGATGCCCAATACAAGCAATCTGAAACAACTCTGTCTAACGTTACTATTACACAAAAGAAAATTACAAAGACTAATGACTTTGCACAAGCAGGTGATTTTTATAGATCACTATCAAAAGGAGAACAAGATAATTTAATCAAAAACCTAGCTGGAGATTTAGGACAGGTAACTGACAGAACTATCAAGATGAAGATGATTACCTTTTTCTACAAAGCAGACAGAAATTATGGTATGAGAGTCGCTGAAGCTCTAGGTTTCTCTGCTAAAGACTTTAGAAATTAAAAATTAATTATAAAAAGAGGATGGATCAAAACGTCCTCTTTTTTATCTCAATTATTATGAAACATTCCATAACATTAATCCTATTAATTATGACTGCAACCATAAACGCACAGTCCATTTTTGAATACTCAAGAAATGGAGATATAAAAAACTTAGAAGCACTTTATCAGATTAGTAACGACACCATTAATAGTGTTGATAGCAAAGGTTTTACTCCTTTAATATTATCTGGCTATAATAATCAAACGGAAACAGTTTCCTTTCTTATTAATAAAGGAGCTGATCTCGATGCAAAAGATCTATCTGGTAACACCGCATTAATGGGGGTTTGTTTTAAAGGGAGTTTTGAAATCGCTAAAACACTTATCGATAATGGCGCAGATGTTAATCAGCAAAATTTTAACGACGCAACAGCATTGATATATGCCAGCACTTTTGGACATACTGAAATCGTAAAATATTTACTAGCGCATAAAGCAGATAAGACTATTCTAGACAATAGAGGGAACACGGCACTTAAACATGCTCAAATGCAAGGTAACACAGACATTGTAGAACTATTAAAATAAAATTACTTAGTTAAATTAGTTATGTTTTTTCACAATTAAGTAAAGAAAAGCTCTAGATATCTAGAGCTTTTTGCATTTATAACTTTTAACTACGTCTTTGTTTTTTACGTCTTTTCACACGCCATGACATGATAATTTATAACAATTATCTAACTACATATTAATCCTTTGTAAATTTTAATACCACCACCATATGCATTCACAATAACCCTATCACTTATAAGCATTGTGGTTATCTATAGGTCTTTTTTAATGCCGTAACTTTGTTGTTTCTAATAATAACATCCTTATATCTTAAATGAAGCGGTAAGTTTCTAAAAATATTAAGGGATGTCATTCAATAAAAAAGACCCATATGGAATCAGCTGACTTAATGAACATCATTCAAGGAATTCCCAAGGCAGAACTTCATTTACATATAGAAGGTAGTTTTGAACCTGAATTAATGTTTCAAATAGCCAAAAGAAATAATATCACTCTTGACTATGAATCTATAGATGCTTTAAAAAAAGCCTATAAATTTAATAACCTACAAGAGTTTCTAGATATCTATTATACAGGTGCTCAAGTGCTTTTAAAAGAAGAAGATTTTTATGATCTTACCTGGGCTTATCTTACTAAAGTACACAGTCAGAATGTGGTGCATGTGGAGGTCTTTTTTGACCCACAAACACATACAGAAAGAGGTGTTGATTTTAAAGTAGCTATTACTGGTATTTATAAAGCTCTAGAAAAAGCTAAGGAAGAATTACATATATCTTATCGATTAATCATGTCCTATTTAAGGCACATGACAGAAGAAGAAGCATTTAAAACTCTTGAAGAATCCTTACCATTTAAAGACTGGATTCATGGTGTAGGCCTGGACTCTTCTGAGGTAGGAAATCCTCCTAGTAAATTTAAAGAGGTCTTTAAGGCGTCTGCAGCACACGGTTATAAACTTGTTGCTCATGCAGGAGAAGAGGGCCCAGCCGACTATATCTGGGAAGCTCTAGATGTTCTTAATGTGGTAAGAATAGATCATGGTAATAGATGTTTAAGTGATGACGCGCTGGTAGAAAGGTTGTTAAAAGATAACATGGCACTTACCTTGTGTCCTTTGAGTAATCTGGAACTTAAAGTAATAGATCAACTAGAGGACCATCCTGTTGCAAAAATGCTGGATAAAGGTATTCTAGCAACCATACATTCTGACGACCCTGCTTACTTTGGCGGTTATATGAATGAAAATTATTATGAAACGGCTAAGGCTTTAAACCTAACTAATGATCAATTACAGCAACTGGCTATAAACGCATTTGAGGCAAGCTGGTTAAGTGATAGTGATAAGCAAAAGCATATCACCGATGTTAAAAATTATTTCCTCTCATTAAACTAAAATAGATCGATTGCTCTACATTTAATAGTGCTCTACTCTATTTTCAGAAAGTGGATATCATAAAAAAGGCTCACATATCTGTGAGCCTTTTTTCTATACCATATAGGTTGTGAAATATTATTTATTGACTTTAAAACTAGCTCTTTCTAGCTCTATTTTACTCAACAACTCCAATTGATCTTTCTCAAAAAGGTCATCCATATTAAATAG
Source organism: Nonlabens sp. (assembly GCF_039941875.1). Taxonomy (GTDB): domain Bacteria; phylum Bacteroidota; class Bacteroidia; order Flavobacteriales; family Flavobacteriaceae; genus Nonlabens. The sequence continues at coordinate 16,459 of NZ_JBDVDQ010000012.1, forward strand.
CTCAGGATCTATTTTTGCCGATTTATAATTATTGTAATCCTGTATAATTACACCGTTTTTGTTTCTACGGTTTACGCTTTCGCGAAAGCGATAACCACATTCTTCTTCACAGTAAGAATAAGCTAGGTAATCGATAAGGTGGTCTTGCTGGTTGATCCAGTAAACAAAAACATCTTCATGATCTTCTCCACCACCTTCTTCGTTAAAGGTAACTTCTATTTCATGATATGCCTTTCCCTTAATAGTGTCTTGACCTATATATTTTAAGTTGATGGCATCACCATCTAGGCTGTAAGGAAGCTGTGCAAAGTATATAACAGAGTTAAGACTAGCACTGTATCGCTGGGATAAAGAGTCTGGTAAGTTAATCTTAGCATCATTGCTATAACGGTAAAAACCACTGTTATTAAGTCTATCTAGAATCGCGTCTTCACCTATCGTTAAATGACGTTCATAATTATAATTACCGCCTTCTCTTTTTACAGAATAATCTATGCCTCTAAATGTAAAATCTAGCTTTCCTTGTGCTGCAAGGTCTGTTCCATGAGCTTTCATGGTTTCCATCATAATAGATCGAGGGTCTGGTGTATTAGAATCGCAAGAAATAAGAATAGCTGCGCTGCAAATAAATAGTAAAAAAATCTTTCTCATTTCACAAAGATATAAGAGAATCCCTAAAGGATTAAGGTATATTTGTCCTTTAATTATGGATTTTAAGAACAAAATAGAGATCAAGAATCGTAAAGCGCGATTTGAATACGAGATTCTTGATAAATACACGGCTGGTATTGTACTAGCAGGAACTGAGATAAAAGCTATACGATTAGGTAAAGCTAGTATCGCCGAGGGTTTTTGCGAGTTCAAAAACGATGAATTGTTTATTATTAATATGACAGTTCAAGAATATTCTCATGCTACATATTTTAATCATGCGCCTAAACAAGAACGTAAATTACTTCTTAACCGTAAAGAATTAAAAAAGCTACAGAAAGGAGTTCTTAATTCTGGTAATACTATTGTACCACTGCGCTTATTTGTTAATCAAAAAGGTCTAGCCAAAATAGATATTGCTCTAGCAAAAGGTAAAAAATTACACGACAAAAGAGAAACTCTTAAAGATCGTGATAATAAAAAACGCCTGGATCAGATTAAAAAAGAATTCAGAACATAACAGTTCTATATTTTGTTTCATTTATTTTTCTAGAATCAACCATCACCGTACCAAACCCTTTTGGTTTGCAACTGCGTTACATAACCTGTTTTCCCTTCGGCTGAAGGGAAAGGCTGGATAGAGATAGGATTACAATATTGTAGTTAGATTACTTGCGATTATTTAAAACTAGTCAAGATGTAAAGCTTTCCCCTTTTTTAAAAGTAAATTGTAACGAAACCTTTCCCTAGCCCTAAAGGGTAGGTTTCTATTTCTTTATTCTAAAAAAATACAACTTAATTTTCCGCACCCTTTAGGGTTGGGGAACGGAAAATTATCGGAATCTAAAATTTGATACAGTATAAAGTTCTCCATTTTTCTAAATGGGAAAATTTAACCGAAACCTTTCCCTAGCCATAAAGAGAAGGTTTCTATTTCCTTATTCTAAAAAATACAACTTTATTTCCGCACTATTTAGAGGGTTGAGGAACGGAAAATGATAGAATTTAATAAGAAGTCTGAAGTATTGGCAAAAATATAAACCGTGAATATTTCATGATAACTAAAAGTTACATTTGTCATCATAAAGCAAATATGTTCATGAAATCATATATTCTACTCTTTACTCGTTTATTATTAGGTATTATCTTATTCTGGCAAGGATTAGGTAAAATAGCTACCTGGGGAATTGATAATGTTTATAAAAATGGTTTCGCTAGTTTTGAAGACAGTTTCTTACCTAATTTTATATTGAAATTTACAGTGTACTTTACTTCTTATGGAGAGTTTCTTGCTGGAATATTACTAGTCTTAGGCTTTTTCAGAAAGCTATCTTATGGTGTTGTGGCACTTATTCTTTTAATTGTCTCTTTCGGCCATGGAATGCAATCTCCTATATGGGATTTACAAAATGTGTTTATACGAGCGGTATTACTAGTTTTTATAGCGTGGTTCTATAAAGACGACTCTTTAAATATTGATCGGTTTTTATTCAAAAATAAATAAGGAGATTGAAGTCTAATTTATTAGATGGAAAAATTCTGAATCAAACCCTTTTGGTTTCATAAAATGTATGTTTATTTTCCGCACCCTTTAGGGTTGGGGAACGGAAAATTATCGAAATCTAAAACTCGCCACAGTATAAAGCTTTCCAGTTTTTTAAAGGTAAATTTTACCGAAACCTTTCCCTAGCCCTTAAGGGTAGGTTTCTATTTCTTTATTCTAAAAAATACAACTTTATTTTCCGCACCCTTTAGGGTTGGGGAAAGGAAAATTATCGGAATCTAAAACTCGCCACAGTATAAAACTTTCCAGTTTTTTAAAGGTAAATTTTACCGAAACCTTTCCCTAGCCCTAAAGGGTAGGTTACTATTTATTTATTCTAAAAAAATACAACTTGATTTTCCGCACCCTTTAGGGTTGGGGAACGGAAAATTATCGTAACCTAAAACTCGAACAGTACAAAGCTTTCCAGTTTTTTAAAGGGGAATTTTACCGAAACCTTTCCCTAGCCCTAAAGAGTAGGTTTCTATTTCTTTATTCTAAAAAAATACAACTTAATTTTCCGCACCCTTTAGGGTTGGGGAACGGAAAATTATCGTAACCTAAAACTCGCCACACTATAAAGCTTTCCTCTTTTTTATTATACAAATTAAATTTCACTGAAACCTTTCTCTAGCGCTAAAGGGTAGGTTTCTATTTTTTGGTTTTATAGAATGTATGTCCATTTTCCATACCCTTTAGGGTTGGGGAATGGGAAATTATTAGACCAAAAAAAAAGGTTAAAAAGTGATGTAATTGACATTTTTCAAACCTTTTTGTATACTTTTTTAGCTATTAGGCAACTATTTTAAAATTTCTTCGTCTTAACAGTAGATAATGGTCATTAACATAATAACTTTATAGTCCGTTGTTTATTTGCAATCAACTAACAAACCACCAAGATGAATTATATTATTAAAACTGCGATTACTTTTATTATCGCCATGTTGTTTTCTGTTTATGCGCAAGCGCAACTAACAGGAACTTTAACCGATTCTAATAAAGAGCCCATAGCCTTTGCTTCTATTTACATTAAAGGAACCTATAAAGGGACTACCACTAACCAAAATGGTGATTACACACTTAAACTAGATGGTTTTAAGGATTATGAGATCGTTTACCAGTCTTTGGGTTACCGACCTAAAACTATTCAAGTTTCTTTTACTCAAAATGGCCAGGTGCAAAATGTATCTCTAGAAGAAGAAGTGGCATCTCTAGATGCGGTTATTGTAAATTCAGATGAAAATCCTGCCGACCGCGTTATAAGAGAAGCAATCAAAAACAGAGAAATAAATCGTAAAAAGTTCTCCAGCTATAAGGCAGATTTTTACTCTCGTGGAATATGGCGCATGGAAGATGTGCCAGAAAAATTTATGGGACAAGAGGTAGGTGATCTAGAAGGGTCGCTAGATTCTTTATCACGCAGCGGCGTCGTTTACTTATCAGAAACGGTATCCAAAATAGCTTATGAAGCACCAGATAATTTTAAGGAACATATTATCGCTAGTAAAATATCTGGAGATGATAACGGCTTCAGCGCAAATAGTGCCGAAGAAGCTAATTTTGATTTTTATAACAACAACATAGATCTTAATAACCGTATCGTATCCCCTATTGCCGACTATGCTTTTGGGTATTACAAGTATAAATTATTAGGTACTTTTTATGATGAGAATAAATTCTTAATCAATAAAATAGAAGTGACCTCTAAACGTCCTAAAGACAATACTTTTAACGGTATAATTTATATTGTAGAAGATCAATGGACTATTTATGGTCTAGAAATGACCACATTAGGTGAGAACATAAACGTGCCTGTTATTGAGAATATTACTTTTAATCAAGACTTTACATATGAGCCTAGCAGCGGTGACTGGGTTAAAAGATCACAGAGTATTGACTTTATTTTCAGATTTTTAGGTTTTAAAGGTAATGGTAGGTTTATAGCAAATTATACTAATTATAATTTTACACCAGACTTTGACAAAGATTCATTCGGCCCAGAGGTGTTGAGTTTTGAGCTGGATGCAAATAAAAAAGACAGCACTTACTGGAGTAAAAAACGCCCTGTACCACTTACTGTAGAAGAATCTAATAATTATGTTCGTAAGGACAGTATCGCTGCTGTACGCAATGACCCTAAGTATAAAGATAGCGTGGACAGAGTGAATAATAAATTTCATATTCTTGACCCATTAACTGGTTACACTTATAGAAACAGTAAGAAAAACGAGAGTTTCAGCTATAATGGATTACTAAATCCTGGTAGTTTTAAAGGTTTTAATACAGTCCAAGGATATGTTATAGGTACAGGTTTTAGTTACTCAAAAGGTTATGATGACGACTATAACCGCAGTCTTTACATAACCAGTGATATCAACTATGGAATATCAGATGATAGACTACGATACACAGCACTTGCTAATTACAGATTTAATAGAACGAATAGAAGAAACATATCTGTTTATGGTGGTACAGAAGCTCGCCAAATCAACAATTCTAACCCTATAAGTGGTCTAGAAAACACTATTTCCAGCCTCGCATTTGAACGTAATTATGCTAAGTTTTATGAAGTAGACTATGCCGGTGCCAGTTATTCTGAAGAAATTGCAAATGGCTTCTTCTTAAGTGGTAGACTGGATTATGAAAAACGTCAAGGGCTTAATAACACCACAGACCAGGTATGGTTTACACAAAGTGATGTAGATTACACGAGTAATAATCCGGTGGGGTTAGATAATAACCGAGTGGCTACTATAGATGACCATGAGCTAGTTAAAATAGGCCTAGGCCTGACTATACGACCTGGACAGAAATTCCAAAGTTATCCAGATCAAAAGTATAATATACGCAACGAAAAGTATCCTACCATATCTATGTATTATGAAGGTGCTGTAGCTGCCAGTAATAGCGATTATAACTTTCACCAGTTGAGAGCGAGTATTTATCAGAGTTTTGATATGGGCAACCTAGGTCGCAGCAGTTATTGGGTAAATGGTGGTACGTTCTTAGATGGTGACGACATCTCCTTTGTAGATTACCAGCATTTTAACGGTAATCAATTAAGATATAAATTACAAGCACTAAATCCTTACGGTTTTGGCCTGCTCAACTATTATGATTACAGTACAAATGGAGACTATGCACAAGTACATTTACAGCACGACTTTAAAGGCTTTGTACTAGGTAAAGTACCAGGTTTAAATCGTTTAAACTACGATCTTATTTTAAGTGGTAAAGCTCTATTTACAGACCGTAAACCGTATTTTGAAGCTAGCGCAGGAATAGATAACATAGGTTTCGGTAAATTCCGTCCTTTCCGTGTGGATTATGTTTACAGCATGACTAGTGGTCGCAACTATGGTGCTTTTGTGGTAGGTATTAACTTTGGGTTATAGATGGATTTTAATTCCGCTTTCGCGAAAGCGGATACCTAACAAGCACTTTTTAAAACCCAACATATAATAGAAAAGACCAACTTAATATGTTGGTCTTTTTTTATTCTTGTGAATTTTATTACACAATTAATAACTGGTATATTATTTGAATCTTATGGAACGATTACATCAATATCTATTTTATCATGATACATATTTCCAATATATTTTCATCTGTATTTTTTGTTGTTTTTTTTTCAAGTTTATGCATTTGTCCACCACCCAAAAATTGGAAGAGAGCGACACCTATAGAATATGAATATGTGAAGGATGTATTCATAGGCGATATTAGAATCTATTGTGACAATGATTTGGAATACCTAATTGAAATATGCGAGGTTTTTAAAGGAGATCTACAACCTGGTCAAATAATTAAGGGTGTTAATTGGGGAACGTGTGGGCCTTATGTTGATACCGATGGAGAGTGGATATTATTCGGTAATTATTCTGACAGATTTATAGTAAATGATTGTGGTTTATCTTCAAATATTATCGATCCAAAAAGATTATTAGCTCCACAACCTATTAACTTAAAAAACAATTTAGAGTCTCAAAAGTTAGAAGCAAAGCAAAACATAAAACAGCAAATTAACATGCTGCGAGAAATGATAAAATAAAAAACACCTCTTTAAATAAATAAAGAGGTGTTCTATTAAAATACGAATGTCGATTGGTTATTAAAGACCTTCTTTAAGCTCTGCAATAGTTTTTGCCATTACTACACCTGGTAATTTTATTGGTGCTGCAACCTCAGCTATAAACGTTCCTTTTACTTCTCCTCTTTTATAAGTTGTAAAACCGATACGGTATAAACCTGCAGTAAGTGCTTTAGTTGGGCTACCTACTTCACTCTTATATCTCAATAAAGAGTTATAACTACTACCACTAGGTTGCTTAGGCATTTCACTACTATCATCATTACTAGCTAGTGTAGTCCATGTTGCGCTTTTTACACCTTCTTCTGTAACATTTTCTTTTTGGAAAATAGTAGAACGCTCAAGAGTGATGTACGTATCAAAGAAATCTTCTGAAGATTCATTTTCTTTATAAGCAGCTGACTGTATTGCTTTCTTTATTTTGTTCTTCCCTACTGGAGATACCATTCTTACACCTAATTCTGGTGCTACAGCTGGTACCCATACATAGATGTAATAGAATTTCTTACCATCTTCTACCGCGTCTTCATTACCTGGAGAAGCATATCCTACATAAGATATAACGTCTGTATAAGGTACTTTAATTGTTTTAGGTCCGATCTTTTTTTCAATAGAACTTCCGAATTTTTTCATTTTTTGAGCTTCTGCATTGAACATTGCACAGAAAGCAAATACTGATAATACTACTAATTTAATTTTCATAATCTTTTAGTTAATTTGTTAATTATTAGGACACTCGTTATTTTACTTCAATTCAAAGGTTACAGTAACACTATGTGGCTGTAAGGTAGTCGTACCATAGCTTTGTAAATATTGTGAGTTTGTATTTTGATCTGTTATACTCACTATTTCACCTATCGACTTATTCATTTTTCCAGCGATGGCTGTTGCTCTTTCTCTTGCGTTTGCAATAGCTTTTGCAGAAAGATCTACTAGCTCTGGATCTGTTAACGCTGTTGTTTCTACCTCTATATTTGCAATAGACACACCTGCAGATTTCAGATTTAATATTTTTCTTACCTCTTCTTTATCAGAGGTTTTTAAAAAATAATATGCTGATTCCCTGTTCTGGCTATAAGCCATAGAAAACTCGTAATAGGTATTTCTTTTAAACCTATTAAAATCAATGTCTAGGTCTTTAAGTTTTTTAATTACGTTTTGTTTTACCACTTTTAATGAGGTAGCTTCTACCTCTGCAGAGCCTTCATAAACTAATACTTGTTGTAGTGCGATGAGAACTACATAGTTCTCATCGACTAAATTTTTATCAGTTTCACCGATTACTGTAATGGTGTTTTCTTTTTCTTGAGAGTTTGCTATAATGGCAAGCAATAAGGCTATTATGTATATGAGCTTTTTCATAAGAAAACTTAGTTATTTTGTTCTTAGAAGAATAAGATAGAGGCAACTATCATCCATGCACCTACAAATATTCCTACTATACCTAACTTACCTTGTTTAGGTGCTAGTTTTGCTCTTAAAGCATTTGCTTTTTCCTTAGCAGCTTCGTTTTTAGATAATACATATTTGTTAATAAGACTAAATCCTAACATAAATCCTAAAACAGCTTCTACTATACTACCTGCTAATAATGTTACCCACCAGATAGGGAATGTAGAAATCCATCCTAGATTTAGTATTGAAAAGATAATTCCCCATATACCATAAAAGCAAAAAATCATACCGATCCATCCTTGGTAAGGCTCTATTTTTTCTAAAAGTTCTTTGGCATTAGGTTTCTTTGATAATAACAAAGATGGTACTGCGATGATGCTTAATAAGATTAGTGTAATTCCGAAAATCATAATGTTTGTTTTTAAGGTTAAATTTGTTTGTGTTATAATTGAAACATCTGGTTTATTTAAGTTGATGTCTCTCATATTTCTTCTGCAAATTTATGCCACTACTACAGTTTAAATAACCCCTTATTAAGTGAAAACGTATACCCTGAAAACAGGGTGTTTTAATATAAACAACTGTTATACAAGTTCTTACATTTGTTTTTAATCAGGATATCTGATTATAAAATCTCGTTTTAATCTGGATTAAATGAAGTAAAATCATTTTTGAAATTTTGAAGATTTGGTCGCTATTCTCTATTACGTTAAATACCAGTATTTAAAACCTTATATAGAATGATAAAAGAGCTCTATAATTAATATAGAACTCTTTTTATAATAGAATAAAGTGTGATTGATTTTTTAAGAAACGTAACCTTTCTTGATAGCATATTTAGTTAATCCAGCTAGGTTTCTTACATTCAGTTTAGTAATTAGATTCTTGCGATAACTTTCTATGGTGTGTTTACTTAAAAAGAGTTTATCTGCTATTTCTTGGGTAGTAAATTCTTCAGCAATTAAGGAGATTACCTCTACTTCTCTTTTAGTCAGTTTAATTTCTTGATCTTTATTTTTTTCAAATTTATTTTTAAGATAGATATCCTTAATCTCCTTTGAAAAATACTTTTCTCCACTTAGAATAGTTTCTATAGCTTTTAAGAACTCCTCTTTTTGTGCATTTTTCTGTAAATAACCATCTACATTGCTCTCTATAAGCTCATCGATAATATCTGGAGTATTATGCATACTCACAACCAGCGTTTTTACCGTACTAGATGTTTTCTTAATCCACTTATTTAAGGCTATACCATCTACCTCTGGCATGGTAACATCTGTAATAACTAGATCTATCTTTTCCTGTTTATTTATGGTCATATACTTTTGAACATGACCACCATGTTTTGCAGTATATAAAATATTATAATTACTCTCTGTTTTAAGGATGCTTAATAAACCATCTAAAAACATTTTATGATCGTCAGCTATAATAAGATTATGCTTCATGTATTACTTCTTTAAAAGGAATTTCAATATTGATATTCACACCTCTATCCGGTTGAGAATCTATATGTAATACCCCATTATAATTTTCTACTCTATTTTTAATATTTGTTAATCCTATACCTAATGTAGTCATAGCGATATCAAAACCAACACCGTCATCTTCATAAACAAAGAATAGAGATTCATTTAACAGGTCTAACTGTATATCTATCGTCTTTGCCTGAGCATATTTAAGTGTATTGGTAGTTAATTCTTGAAAAATAGAGAACATTTCATTTTGTAAAACTTTATTGAGCTTATTAATTTTTTCTTCATCAAAAAACGAAACATTAAAAGTTATTTCACTAGCCTCTTCTACAGTGTTAATATATTCTTTTACTAAAAACACAAAGTCATTTTCCCTTATTTTTTTAGGTAATAAATTATGAGATAAATTCCTTACCTGTTCATAGGTATCGTCTAACTGGCTGTATATTAACTTTAATTTATCCGGATGATTAGACAGCTGACTAAATTGCAATTTAATAGCTGCAAGATTACCTCCTACACTATCATGCATTTCTTGTGCGATCCTTTTACGTTCTTGATCTTGTCCTCTTACCGCAGCTTTAATCAACTTAATTTCCTGATCCTTTTTTAAAGAAAGAACTTGTTGCTCATTGATTTCTTTCTCTTTTAGGTTTAATAAACTTTGAGCTTGTAATTTTTGATAATAATTAATTAAAAGTCCAAAAATAGGAACTAATAAAATAAAGAATGCGGCAAGAACCACATATTTAATAGTCTTCTCTCTATCTAGTTCTACTGCTTTTAAAGCCTCTTTTTCTTTAAGCAGTATGATTTCGTTTTTACGTTTTTCAGCACCATTTTGTAGCAATAAAACTTTATTTTCATTTTGCTTTGCTATGATAGATTGTTGCAGTTTAAATTTTTCTAAATCTGCATCTTTATTTTTGATATTTAAACTCTTATTTAAGTTTTCAATCTGTAATAGTTTAATCTTTTTTTCTTTTTCTAGAGTTTTAAACCTTACCTCTAGTCGGTTCATTTCCTTTTCTGTTATAGAATTATCTATAGAGTCTCTTATCTTGTGATACAATTTACCATAATTATAGGCATTTCTATAATCACCTTTTCTCGCCATTAATTTCTCTAGCATTAGGTAACTGTTCATTTCCATATCCAGATTACCTAAATTCATAGACTTAACAAGTGCACTAGAAAAAATTAACGCTGCCTGACTATCATTTTCTTGATCATATAAAATGGTTCCTATTTTTCCCAGAGCAATAAGTTCGAGATCAGAAAATCTGTTGTTAAAACTAATATCTTTTGCGTCATAGTAGGCTGTCAGGCCTTCGTCTATTTCTCCTTTACTTATATAATTATCACCTATATTAATAATGACATTAACCAGTGCCTGTTTTCTATACCCTTCTTTCTCGCAAATAGCTTTTGCTTTCTGTAGATAAGTATTAGAAATTTCATATTTTTCTAAAGAGGAATAAATAGAACCTAAATTAATATAACTACCTAGAACAATCTCTTCATCCTTAGAAAATTCAATACATTTTTTTAATAAGTCTAACGCTTCTTCACCTTTACCTAAAGTTATATAAGCACTAGCTAGTCCATGTAAATGAGAATAATAAAGATCTGTCTCCTTATATTTTTCACTTAATTGAGCTCCCTTTATATACCAGTTTTTACTTTCCTGATATAAGCCCTTATTATTATTATTTAAAGCTAATAATTGATAAGATAATATCGTTAGCCGGATGCCTAAAGAATCACTAACAGTATTCTTTCCCTTAAGCGCCTCGTGAGTATAATAGATAGAAGAATCTGTATTTACATATTTATTATGATAGTAAGCTAGTAGTAAATGAGTATTAGTGATGGATTTTTTAAACTTAAATTTCTTAAGCTCTTTATGTGCTTGCTCATATGCCTTTTTATCCTCACCATTATTATAGTAATAAAATAACTTGTCTACTATTTCATTCTCAATTTCTACATTATAATCAGTTGGTTGCCCCATACATAGCGATGCATAGCATATAAAGAATAAAGCTAGTATGTATTTGGGCCTAAAAAGCATGCACAAATGTAGGTATTGCATTACTCAAAAACATCCCAAAATACAGGGGTTTATTGATTTTTTATCAAATCACTAAACAGCTTTTTTTTTACACTTCAAAGAAGAATTACACATTCTCACACTTTTCTAATTGAACATCACTAAAACTGAAAACTAAGTAATGATTCTCTCTAAAATCACTAACTTCACAATCCGTAATTAAAGGAGGTACAACCCTCATAATTAAGCAGGTCTTTACATCTATTAATTTATTGAACCACCACTTATTACGACTTTAAAATATCTCTTAATAAGTGATTACAGATTAACAAACAGAATCAAAAAAAAGTAAAATAAAATGAAAAAAATTGCCTTATTATTATTTGTTGCAGGATTGACATTCTCTTGTACAGAAAAAAAAGAAGAAAAAGCAACTGAAGAAGTCGCTACAGAAAAAACAACAGAGACTACCTATAACTATAAATCTGACCAGACTACTTTAACATGGACAGCTTATAAAACACCCCAAAAAGTAGGAGTTTCAGGTACCTTTGACACGATTAAAGTAACTGGTAACAAGGCCTCAAATAATGCTGAAGAAGTACTAGCAGGTGCTGCATTTAAAATAGACGGACTTTCTGTTAATTCAAAAAATGAAATACGTGACCCTAAACTGGTTGAATTTTTCTTTAAGAACTTAGTAAATCCAACTTTTAACGGTGAATTTGGAACATTTAACAATGGTACTGTAGATGTTACCTTGAACTTCAATGAAGTAGAAAAAGTAATTCCATTTACTTATACACTAGTAGATAACAAGTTAACCATTAATGGTACTATCGATATGATAGAAGACTTTAATGCTACAAAATCATTTGACGCTATTCATGAAGCTTGTAAAGAACTGCACAACGGTAAAACATGGCCAGATGTAGCTATAGAGGTTGTAGCACAATTATAAGAAACCTACCACATAAAATTATTTATAGATTTAAAGCTCATAGATTCATAAACATGAATTTATGAGCTTTTTTTATTAATTCTATTTGTAGTTTTGAATAGAAAATTAAAATAATAGTTTGATAATGATCTCGCTTTCGCGAAAGCGGAACTTTTAACAACCACCTCCTAGCCTTTATTAAACTGCCCCATAAACTAACCAGATGACTTTAAACATAAAAAACACGCTGCATACGTTATTAATTTTAGGTACATTGACCTTAGTAAATTGTAAAAACGACTCTAATAGAGAGCAAGATATAGCTCAAAAAACAGAGAAGAAATATCCAAGTGAAGTGTTAAGTATAATCGGTGAAAGCACCATTACCATGGGGAATGGTGAGCTGATCAAAGAGTTAGAAAATTACGAAAACAAGGATTACTTCTATACTGTAAACGATGGACAAGAATGGGTGGTTTATAAGACACCTAATTCTGGCGGGACCACAAAGAATTCTAGTAATACAAGATCTGAATTGCGCCTTAAGGAAGAATGGATTCCTGAAAACGGTGGTAAACTAACTGGAACATTAAAAGTAGCACATGTTTCTACTAGTGGTGACGCAAGAGTTGCGGCAGCCTACTCTGTTGTGGTAGGTCAAATACACAGCAAAGAAGGAAATGAAAATGAACCTATTAAAATATTTTACAAAAAATTTCCTGGTCATACTAAAGGCTCTGTTTTTTGGAATTATGAAATCAATACCAAAGATGACAATTCAAAAAGATGGGATTACTCTACAGCTATATGGGGTAACGATATGTCTGTGGTAGGTCCTGAATCAAATACAGCACCAGAAGAACCTGAAGACGGAATAGAGTTAAATGAAGAATTCAGCTATGAAATAAATGTTACAAACGGCATTATGGAACTTACTTTTACCAGTCCAGGTCACGACACTGTCACCTTTTCTAAGGACTTATTACATACAGAATTTGCTAACAAAGAAGACCTTCCTCAACAAATAACAACATTATATGCTTCCATAGGTAGAGATGGTACAGAGCTAGCACATTCTTATGCAGGAGAGTTACAGTATTTTAAACAAGGTGCGTACAATCAAGCAAATGGAAAAGATCCTGAAAAAAATATAGTGTGGAATACAGGATCTGACATCTATAATGGAGATCTAAAAAAGCAATACGAGAATGGCAGCTATGCCGAAGTATGGTTTAAAAAAGCTAGTCATAAAATAATCAAAGCTGGTAAGCAATAAGAAGGAAAACTTGTTAAATGAGGTGATGAATATCTTAATCTCTCTCCATATTATCCATAAACTCTAAGATATAAGGTTTTACCAACTCCGGTCGTCCCCATGAGATTTCATGTCCAGCGTTAGGTATGGTAATTATCTCAATGTTAGAAAAAATACGCTCTGTATAAGCTGCATTAATATAAGGTACTAAATCATCCTTATCTCCATGTATGTGAAGTATAGGAATAGCTACCTTTTCCCAATCCTTTTCTATCAGAGCAAGTTGTTGTGCATGCGTGGTCTTTTCATCTCCAGCGACACGATATCCGGTAGGTACTAACCAGCGCGTTAACCAGTATTGTGTAAGGTCAGACTGCCATACTCTTTGTTCATTTTCTGGATCTATGGCCGGAGATATCATCATCACACCTTTTACATTATCGTTTTCTAGAGCTAGTCGTGCCGCTAGTGGTCCACCATAAGAAGCGCCTATAACGATCATGTTTTTTAAATTAAGAGAACTTACTACTTCGTTCATAACCTTGGCTTGCGTATCTATAGAAATTAATGATTTTCCAAAGTTAGAATACCCATAACCTGGTCTATCTATCGCATGCAGATTAGCCCTATTGTACAATAAACTATCTTTAAGATAACGACGCCATGCACTTAGAGAACTAGGGGAACCATGTAAAAAAACGAGATTGACATCGTTTTCTTCCTGAGTAACACTTTGAAAACGCACCTTAAGATCTAAGCTATCTATAGAAACATAAGAAATTTGCGATAGAGCTTCTACATTAGAAAATGATTCTGTTATTTCTTCGTCATTTAAGCGGTACTGTAAACTACTACAAGAAGATAATAAAAGTCCACCTATTACTATTAAAAAAAAGTTTTTCATAAAAAGGCATATCATTTGAACCTGCGGTAAGCTATCAAACAGATATCACAAACCACTAGTTCCTTTTCATAAAATTTACTTAAGAAAGGCGTAGTTAAATAACACGATAATAATGATTACCCTAAAATTTTAATTCTTACCACCTAAAAATGGTACAAATCTAAACTCGCCAAAGGTTTCTTTTGAAAAATCAGTTGCACTCTCTCTAACGATAAGTGTCATAATTTGTGGGTCACTACCTACTGGTATTACAAGCCTGCCTCCTATTTTTAGTTGGCTTAATAATGTTTGAGGTATTTCTGGTGCTCCACAAGTAACTATAATAGAATCAAAAGGTGCCTCGTCTGGAAGTCCTTTGTAACCATCGCCAAAAACATATTTTCTAGGTCGGTAATTCAATTTTCTAAAAAGTAAATTGGTTTTCTTATACAGTTCATTCTGGCGCTCTATCGTATAAATTTGAGCCTTCATTTCTAACAGTACAGCACATTGATAACCGCTACCAGTTCCTATTTCTAGAACCTTATGACCTGGTTTTAACTGCAATAGCTGGCTTTGAAAAGCAACCGTATATGGGTGTGATATAGTCTGATCTGCCCCTATAGGAAATGCTTTATTCTGGTAAGCATGCTCTAAAAATGAACTATCTAGAAATAAATGTCTAGGCACTTTATTCATCGCATCTAGAACAGACGGATCAATAATACCCTTTGAACGCATCAACTCTACCAGCTGGCGACGTTTTCCTTTATGTATGTAATTATCTTTGATAAGGCCAAAAATAGTTTCCTACTTTCTATTTTCAATTGAAAAAGTTCAACTTTTTTTCAACAAAAAATTGTCAATTAAATAGGATAAGATTCTGTTTGCTCATTTTTATTTAACAATCATTTCCCTATTTTTACAAAAACGCAATAACTATGCTTAAAGCTGGAGTTCTCGGTGCTGGCCACCTAGGTAAAATTCACCTTAAATTATTACAACAAAGCGAGCGCTATGATCTGGTAGGTTTTTATGATGCAAACCCTGAGCACGCTGCACAAATAGAGGCAGATCTAGGTTACAAATATTTTTCTGACATTGATGAATTAATCGCCGCTTGCGACATGATAGATGTAGTTACCCCTACTTCTTATCATCATGAAAGTGGTGTAAAAGTTCTAGAGGCTGGAAAACATTTATTTATAGAAAAACCGATTACTGTAACCGTAGAAGAGGCAAATGAATTGATCTCGCTTTCGCGAAAGCGGAACCTAAAAGGTCAAGTTGGACAGGTAGAACGTTTTAACCCAGCATTTAGATCGGTAAGTGATCGCATAGAAAGTCCTATGTTTATTGAAACACATCGCCTGGCAGAGTTTAATCCTCGCGGGACCGATGTAAGTGTGGTGCTGGATTTAATGATACATGATATAGACGCTATTCTTAGTGTGGTAAAAAGCCCTGTGAAAAATGTGAGCGCTAGTGGAGTTTCTGTAATTTCTGAAACGCCAGATATCGCAAACGCGCGTATAGAGTTTGAAAATGGATGTGTGGCAAATCTTACTGCCAGCCGCATCAGTTTAAAACAAATGCGTAAAGCGCGTTTTTTCCAGAAAGACGCTTATATATCGGTAGATTTCTTAACTAAAAAGGTAGAAGTCGTACGCATGAAAAATGCTCCAGAAGTTCCAGGAGATTTTGATATGATTTTACAAAATGCCGAAGGAATCAAAAAACAAATCTATTTTGACAATCCAGATGTGGCAGATAATAATGCTATTCTAGACGAGTTAGAAACCTTTGCAGACGCTATAGAAAATGATACCAGACCTATCGTTAATCTAGAAGATGGCACTGCAGCACTAGACGTGGCTTTAAAAATCATTAAAGAGTTTAAGTCTTTATAGATAGCTATTCTGTATTAAAAACAACACACAACATTCTGTCTAGAAGGCAGAGTGATAATCATAAATTAAAACAGCTAATTACTCCCTATTGTGATGGTTTATATGTTTTCACAAGAGTAATTATTACTAATAAGAAAAATGAAAAACATTACAGTTATAGGTGCAGGAACCATGGGAAATGGAATCGCACACACATTTGCTCAATCAGGATTTAAGGTTGCTCTAGTAGATATCTCTCAAGAAAGTATCGATAGAGGATTAAATACCATCGCAAAAAACCTAGATCGCATGATTGCCAAAGAGCGCATCACAGAGGCTGATAAAGCTACAACTCTAGGCAATATTACTTCTTATCTAGATTTAAAAGCTGGTGTTGCACAAGCAGATCTTGTGGTAGAAGCAGCTACTGAAAATGTAAACCTGAAGCTAAAAATATTTGGTAATATGGATGAGTTTGCTCCGGCTAACTGTATTCTATCTACTAACACGTCTTCTATATCTATTACTCAAATCGCAGCGGTAACAAAGCGTCCAGAAAAAGTAATAGGAATGCACTTTATGAATCCAGTGCCTATCATGAAACTGGTAGAGATTATAAGAGGTTATTCTACTAGTGACGAGGTTACTAAAACCATCATGGAACTTTCTAAGCAGCTAGGTAAAACACCTACAGAGGTTAATGATTATCCAGGTTTTGTAGCAAACCGTATTTTAATGCCTATGATTAACGAGGCTATCGAAACCTTATACAATGGAGTTGCTGGAGTAGAAGAAATAGACACGGTAATGAAATTAGGAATGGCACACCCTATGGGACCACTTCAATTAGCTGATTTTATAGGATTAGACGTATGTCTTTCTATTCTTAACGTGATGCACGACGGTTTTAAAAACCCTAAATACGCACCATGTCCATTATTAGTTAATATGGTTATGGCTGGTAAAAAAGGTGTGAAATCGGGAGAAGGTTTCTACGACTACTCTACTTCTAGAAAAGCTGAAGTTGTAAGCGCTAGTTTTAAATAACAACTATAAATGCCCACAATAAAACCATTTAAAGGAGTAAGAGCTACCGCAGATAAGGTTGCGCACGTGATATCGCGCACTTATCAAGATTATGGTAAGAAAGAATTGAAAGCGCAACTTAAATTTAATCCTTATAGTTTTTTACAAATTTTAAATCCTGGTTATAAATTTAACCAAGAGATATCTGGTGTAGAAAGATATAATCTAGTCAGAAACAGATACCTAGAATTTAAAGAAGAAGGCTATCTGGTAAAAGATGAAAAAGCTGCTTTTTATGTTTATGAAAACGTGGATCCGCATCACAGTTATACCGGCATTATAGCTGGTACGAGTACCGATGATTATCTCAACAATAAAATTAAAAAGCACGAGGATACTTTAAGTTTAAAAGAAAATCTCTTTAAGAATTATTTAAAAGCTGCTGGTTTTAATGCAGAGCCGGTTTTACTTACCTATGAAGATAGATCTGAGATCAATCAACTGATAGCTGACATTAAAACCACTACTCCAGATAAACATTTCTCTACCACAGATTTTAACTCGCATAAAATATGGCCGGTTACAAATCCAGAATTGATAGAAAAAATAGAGCAAGAATTTAAAGAACTCTCACAACTTTATATTGCAGACGGTCACCACCGTAGTGCCAGTTCTAGCCTACTGGCACAAGAAATGGGCGATGAAAAAGAAAGTTATAAATTTTTCATGAGTTTGCTTATTGCAGAAAGCCAACTTAACATTTATGAGTTTAACAGACAGGTAAAAGATCTTAACGGTCTTAATAAACAAGAGTTTCTTATGAAACTCGATCAACATTTTAGAATACAAAACCGCGGTCTAGAACTCTATAGACCTTCTAAGAAACATCATTTTAGCATGTATCTCGATGGAGAGTTTTACAGTCTTTATTTACGCAAAGGACTTTTAAAAGAGTTAACTCCTTTGCAAGATCTCGACCCACAATTATTATACGATCTTATCCTAGATCCTATTTTGGGAATTAAAGATTTACGTACAGACAGCCGCATACAGTACAGTTATGGAAAACATGACTTAATGCACATGAAAGAACGCGTAGATAAGAGAGAATATAAAGTAGGTTTTGGCTTATTTCCTACTACGGTAGAGCAAATGAAATCCATAGCCGATGCTGATTTGAGAATGCCTCCTAAGAGTACTTTTATACGTCCTAAACTACCTAGCGGTTTAATAATCTATGAATTTTAAACATGAGCACAATTAAAGAATCTCTGTTACGCTTTCGCGAAAGCGTGCAACCAAAAGCTACTCTAGTAGCAGTAAGTAAAACTAAACCTATAAGCGATCTAGAAGAGGCCTATGAGGTCGGGCAACGCATTTTTGGTGAGAATAAGATTCAAGAAATGACCGAAAAATGGGAAACGCTACCCAAAGATATCGAGTGGCATATGATAGGCCATACACAACGTAACAAGGTGAAATACATGGCACCTTATGTTGATTTAATTCACAGTGTAGACTCTCCTAGATTGCTTAAAGAAATTAATAAACAGGCTAAAAATAACGACCGTGTGATCAATTGTTTATTACAAGTTCATATTGCTCAGGAAGAATCAAAATTTGGTTTTGACGAGCAAGAATTGATTACTCTATTAAACGATGCTGCTTTCAAAGAATATGAAAATATTCAAATTAAAGGCCTCATGGGTATGGCTACATTTACCGATAATGAAGACCAAGTACGTGCAGAATTTAAAAGTCTAGCTGCTACTTTTAATAAAATAAAAACAGATAACTTATTAGATGCTAGACATGACTTTAGTGAATTATCTATGGGTATGACTGGAGATTATAAAATCGCTCTAGAAGAAGGCTCTACTATGGTGCGCATAGGTAGTGCCATCTTTGGCAGTAGGAATTATTAATATCAATAAGCTTAAAAGTCATGGAGCTATCCCTTAGTATACCAGCATTGTTATTTCCTGCTATCTCATTAACCATGCTAGCTTATAATGCTAGATATCTAGCTATTGCAGCTTTAATAAGAAGTCTGCACAGTCAGTATGAAGATAATGCATCAGAAACTATAAGACTTCAAGTTGAGAAGTTAAGAAAACGACTTACAATCATTAAGAATATGCAAGCTGTTGCTATACTTAGTTTTTTACTAGCAGTGACTACCATGCTACTCATATATTTAGAGCTAGGTTTTTGGGCAAATATAGTTTTCGGTACCAGTCTAGTTGCTTTAATGGTATCTCTTATACTTTCTTTAATTGAGGTACAATTATCTACCAAAGCATTAAGTATACAATTACAAAGTATAGAAAAGAAAGAGAAATAAGTCTCATAGAAAGTAAACTAAGTGATTTTAAAAGCCTTTCGAATTGATTTTTGAAAGGCTTTTTTTACGTTTAGAAGCGAACTCATAATTGCTAAAATTAAGATAAAACATATTTAATAACTAAACGATTGTTTAGTTTAGCAGTGTAATATTTATATAATTAGTATAAAATCAAAGAATCATGAGAAAAATAATCACTCTATCCATTAATATAATATCCATACTTGCTATGACTTTTTTTGCTATTCCAAAGTTATTAGGACAGCCTACAAGCGTTGCAGGATTTAAACAATTTGAACAAGTCATTCCCTTAGATGCTGAATTCTTCATGATCTTTACTGGAATATCTGAGTTAAGTATGGCGATACTTATCTTATACTTTGCAATTACTAAGAAAATAAAAGTTGGAATGTTTGCCTATGCATTTTTAATGATCACCATGATAACAGCATTAGGCTTGGAATTTATTGCTAGACCAGAACCTAAAATGGTATTAGTAATTATCGCCATTGTACTGGTTATATTTTCAGTGTATCAACTCCTCACTTTAAAAAATAAAGTAGCTGTGTAAGAAGTTACTATTGTAAGTTTATTTTGTTTTTTTTTAACAGCTCCATTTAAAAGTTAATAGAGTGCTTGTATGAATTATACCTTTTGTTAACTTTTATGAGAAACTAAGTGTTATTTCATTCATCAATTCTATTGCTTTTCAACTTTAGATAAAAGAAAAGAGTAAGCTTAAGACCATAAAGAAAATGGAATCGAAACAAAAATTTATTATCGGACAGAATAATTTCTTTTTCGATGAATCAAAATGCGTAATTGAATATTATAATAATGAGGTGATTGACTTTACTTTTGTTGGAAACAATGAACGTTTTGAAACTCTAGAAGAAAATAATGATTTTGAATTCAAAGACTTTATTTATTCTCCAAAATTATATATTAGGAACCTTACTTTATCAAAAAATATGCAAAGTTTAATCACAGAAAACAATCATTTAGATTCTGAAATCGGACTTTACTTTGGTGAACACGGAATATTTATTGGCGAGGTTTGTCTTAAAAACAATTGTGTTAGAATTATTGGATTTGGAGAAGTATATGGTGAAAAATATCCTGTAAAAATTAACTATACGCTATAATACCTAAGCAATAAAACAACAAGTAAAACTTCATTTCCTAAAAGCACTTTTCATATTTATCATATTACAATAGCTCTGATTTTATAATCTAAAATGTATCTATCTGTTATAAAATACCCTTCTATTGTTTATGTTTACATCTATCTAAAACTGTTGTCGATTAATTCATTATGGAAAACATACCTCATAAAGAGAGTCAAATTCATTGCGTTAGTAATTTTGAAGATTTTATAAGTGCTTCTTTTCATGAAAAAATGAATGCCATTTGTTGGAATCGTAATTTAGTAGGTGATTTTTCTGAGATCGTTAGCCAGTTAGAATCAAATGAGAACATAGTTGAGATTCTACCAGATGATCTTTTAGAACTTCAGCTAAGTGATCAAGGGCAACTGGCACGTAAAATACTTTTAGAAGATTTAAAAGCCTTGAAAGATCTGGGCACATCTCCTACTCTCAACCTTATTGAGTTCTATGATAGAGATGACAGCTATCCACCATTCCCTACAGATGTATATTCCTTTCATGTAGATCGATCTCCTGTACCTGTAGATACTATCTTATGCACCTATTATGGCGCATCTAGTGAAATATTACCCAATTCACAAGCGATACAAAAAATCCAGATTCCAGAAATACGCGAGGATCTTAAAAAATTACACGACGAATCAGAAGAAGGTTTTGAAACATTTTTAAGTGACAATTTCTTTGATTTACATTATCAAGAAAAACCTGATTCACAACCTATAACATTAGAGTTAGGTAACCTTTACAGATTAGCTATAGATCATCCTGAGAGCAAAGTCCTACCATGTGTACACCGTGCACCAAAAGAAAAAAAGGGAGAGAAAAGGTTGTTGCTTATTTGTTAAAGGCATTAATTGAATAACAGTTATCTAAACTTAAATAAATTATACTAAAAGAATAAAGCCTTGTGAAATGAACTTCACAAGGCTTATAAAAAGGGATTCTATAAATTTAGTAGTATTAGGCTCTTGTTACTTTAAGTACTTTACTTAAATCATAACCACCGAATTTTTTCATATAAGATTTGGTAGAACTACCATAAGCATCTCTATTACTCTTGCGTCCATTTGATTTAAGAAATTTCTTCACACCACCTGGTCCAGATAAATGGGCAGCAGCAAGAATACCACTTTCTGTTACTTCTACACCTGCAATGGTTTTCCCCTCATATTTCTCAATATAAGGTTTCAATATCTTATGATTGTATCTTAAATTCTGAATAAAGACTCTTTCTTGTAATCTTACTGACTTTAAGAAAGCAGTAGTATCTGTTACACCAAAATGTCTCAGAGTCACTGCACCGAACTGGTACTTACCCATGTAACCTAAAGTATTAACACGCCAGTGTTGACCTCTAGATTCTTTAAAAGCTAGCGCTTCTTTGAAGGATATAAAACTATCTGCACTGGACGTAGCCAGTGAATAGTCTCGTAGATTCAAGTCACCACTCTCTTCTTCTTTTTCTATTTCTTCAAAAGGTCCCATTTCTAAAACCTCTTTTACAGCAGTCTTTTCAGAGTTGCTATTTGAAGAATCGGATTTTATAAATTTAAAAGCCGAAAAGCTCATCAACAACACTGCTGGATAAGCGATAAAATTCACATATTGTGATCTCATAAAGTTTGTTTCCGAAAGATTACTGTCACATCTTTCTATAACGCGGCGCAAATTTACGACACTATCTCAGTTAATTATCAAATAGATGTTAAAGAACTGATTTAAGGCACTGTATCTTTAAAAATTGACATTTTAAGCGGTCGTTAGTCTTTTAAACGATAGAAACGAGGTCAGTCATCTATATTGTATGAGATTTAAGTAACAAAGGATAAATGAAATATGGATAGATCTTAAAGAATTGAACTTTTTTTTAACAAAAAATAACATTTAATCGACTTAAACACATTATGAACCGCTAGTAATCAACCGATTATTATTTTTTTATGAATAAATATAGTACTTAATTATTCTTTGCTATCCATCTTCTATAAGCCGCAGCATTACGGTTGTGTTGTGCAAGAGTTTTGGCAAATTTATGGTATCCAAAATTCTCAACATTTGCTACAAAATATAAGTAGTCGTGCTTTTCTGGATTAAGCACCGCATTTATTGCGCTTAAATCTGGAGTAACTATAGGTCCTGGAGGCAGGCTAGAATATTTATACGTATTGTATGGATTATCTATTTCTAGATGTTTGTACAGCACTTGCTTAATTTGCTGCTCAAAATCATTTTCAGATTTTTTCTTTGCATATATAACTGTTGGGTCTGCGTCTAGTTTTATACCTCTCGCAAGGCGGTTAAGGTAAACACCTGCAACTCTAGGCATTTCATCTACTTTGGCAGTTTCTTTTTGTACTATAGAAGCGACGGTATACACTTCACTAGGTGATAGATCTAGCTTTTTTGCTTTTTCAAGTTTCTCTGCCGTCCAGAATTGCTTATGATAAGACAGCATTTTATCTCTAAAACGCTCTGCACTGGTATTCCAGTAGGTTTCATAAGAATTTGGTAAATAGATGCTCAAAGCTGTATTTTCATCCAGTCCGTTTTCCTTTAAAAATTCTGGATCTTTCATGGCCTTAAGTAAACTTAGGCTATCAGGTTCTATTTGTTGTGATAAACGTCCTGCAAGATTTTCTACACGTTCTTGATTATTAAAAGTAACCTTCACGGGCATATTCTGGCTGCGTACGGTATTTATAATATCGTTATTACTAGAACCTTTTTTTATTAAAAACCTACCAGATTTTATATTCTCGTTATACTTTTTCTTTACCGCCGTAGTGTGCAAGTTATCACGATTTTTTACTGCATCTGCTATTATAAGAAATGCGGTATTATAGTCTGCATCACTAGGTATAAAAACCTCATAGGTTTCGGTCTCAAAATTTGTGTTAGAACCGAATAATATCGAGTAAATATTATAAGCAAATATGCCCATAATTACCAGTCCTACTAATACGATACCTAGGATGATTTTTTTATAATTCTTATTCATTGATGAGTTGGTAAAGGTGTTCGTTTTTATATGATTTTTCTGTGGCGATCCAGTCTTTTTTTATTCCGCTTTCGCGAAAGCGTAACTTTTCAAACAATTTGCGACTGGCTAGATTATCCTCACTTATACTCGCATATAACTGATGTAATCTAAGATGTTTAAAAGCATAATTTATCATAAGTTCTAATGCAGCAGTAGCGAGTCCACGGGCACGATCTGACTCTTGAGAGATAATAATCCCTACTCCTGCACGTTTATGATAAGGGTCAAAATCATAAAGATCTACGACTCCTTTTATTTCATTATTTGAATTGCAAATAGCGAGACGTAATTGTTTTACCTCATAAATATCGCGGTGTGCATTTTCTAGATATTCTCTGATGGTAAATTTAGAATAAGGAGTTATCGTGTGACCGAATTCCCATAATTCTGGATTGTTCTCTAGTGCATAGATAAAGTCTAGATCTTCTGGATCTACTGCCCTTAACTCGCATATATCGCTTTTTAACATCATACGACTATCGCTCCTTTAAAAACTTGCGTTGCAGGACCGGTTAACCATATATCAGTATATCCTTGAGGAGATGGCTGGTATTTTACTTTTAAAGTACCGCCAGGTGTAATAAGTGACACCTCATTATTTTGTGTTTGTTGTGTGCTATGCATGGCAAGAGCTACAGCTGTAACACCTGTACCACAACTTAGGGTTTCATCTTCTACTCCACGCTCATAGGTACGTACTTTAAATACGTTACCACCTTGTGGTTCTACAAAGTTTATGTTTGCTCCTTCTTTACCATAAACATCATTACGCAGGTGTCTACCTTGTGTAAAAACGTCTGTATGATCTATGTTATCGGTTAATTGAACATGATGTGGTGAACCAGTATTTGTAAAAATATGCCCATCAAAAACTTGTACCACAGATACATCTGTCATTTGTAAACTCACCTCTCCATTATCAAATAAATGTGCATGGTGTAAACCGTCTGTAGCCTCGAAGCTTGCGGTATCTTCTACGATACCTAAGTGTTGTGCAAAACTAACTAGACAGCGGCCACCATTACCACACATAGAACTCTCATTACCGTCTGCATTATAATAAACCATGGTAAAGTCTAAGGTGTCGTGATTTTCTAACAGCATTAAACCGTCTGCTCCTATACCAAATTTACGATCGCAAAGCTTCTCAATAAGTTTAGTGTTTGTTTTATCAAAATGTAAGTCGCGATTATCTAGGATAACAAAGTCATTACCTGTTCCTTGATACTTGAAGAATGTGATCGTTTTCATTCTTGCAAAAATACAGCAAGTCATTCAATTCTCTCAATGTTAAACAGCGTTAAACCTATTTTTTAAACACAATTCTATATGTAATTTTAGGTTATAGATATAAATAAACAAATTGCATATGAAATCATTTATCAAAACATTAGGGATAGCCGTCCTAGGTGGCGCGGTTGTTTTAGGATCTTATAAATTCTTTTTTGAGGAAAATTCTCAGAAATCTATATATACAGAACAAGCAACCACAGGAGAAAATCCTGTACCAATAAGTCCTGTAAACTATGTAAACGCAACATCTATAGCAGGTGTTGATTTTACTGAAGCAGCTGAGAAAACTGTACATGCCGTGGTACACGTAAAAAACAAAACGGTAGCCCGAGTAAGACAGTCCTGGTCTGATTTAAGAAACGGACGCGTACCTTATAGAGAAGCGATAGGAACTGGTAGTGGTGTCATTATTACTGAAGATGGTTATATAGTGACTAATAATCATGTTATTGATAATGCTCGTGAACTAGAGGTTACTCTTAATAATAACAAAACCTATAAAGCAAAATTGATAGGTACAGAACCTAATAGTGATATCGCTTTATTAAAAATAGAGACAGATGAGGCGTTGCCATATATTGTTTTTGGCGATTCTGACCAGACTAAAATAGGAGAATGGGTTTTAGCCGTAGGAAATCCTTTTAACCTTACTAGTACGGTAACTGCAGGAATAGTAAGTGCCAAGGGTCGCGACCTAGATACTACCGATGCAAATCAGCAAAGTTTTATACAAACTGATGCCGCCGTAAACCCTGGTAATTCTGGTGGCGCGCTGGTAAATACAAATGGAGAACTTATAGGTATCAATACAGCTATCGCGTCTAAGACTGGTTCTTATGTAGGGTATTCATTTGCAGTACCATCTAATAATGCTCGTAAAATCATTAATGACATTATAGAATTTGGTTTCGTACAAAAAGGGATGCTAGGTATACGCGGTGGTGATCTTAATGGTAATATAGCAACCGAATTAGGTATAGATGAAAGTGAAGGAATTATAGTTTCTGACGTGGTAGAAGATAGTGGTGCCTTTAATGCAGGATTACGCAAAGGAGATGTTATTACCATGATCGATAATATCAAGATCACAAAATTCTCTGAGCTTACTGGTTATGTTACTAGTAAAAACCCTGGTGATGTAGTTGTGGCAAGTGTTATTAGAGATGGAAAAATAAGTCAAATGAATATTGAATTGACTAAAAACAATACGGTTAGTATTCCATCTATAGAAATGGATTTACGTAATCTGACTAAAGCAGATCGTAAAAGGTATAAAATTAAAGAAGGTGTAAAAATAGAACGTACCACCGGAGGTCTAGCTAGATATGATATGAGAGATTATGTTATCACTAAAATAAATGACACCGAGGTTACTAATATAGACGACGTACAAAATGTATTAAGAAGCGTTAATCCTAAGGCTACTTTATTAATTCAAATGAAGAATAGCGCTGGAGAAATAGAGCGTTTTAGATACAACATGGATTAATTAAGTTTAAGTTTAAGTTTAAGTTTAAGTTTAAGTTTAAGTTTAAGTTTAAGTTTAAGTTTAAGTTTAAGTTTAAGTTTAAGTTTAAGTTTAAGTTTAAGTTTAAGTTTAAGTTTAAGTTTAAGTTTAAGTTTAA
>NZ_JBDVDQ010000013.1:0-64999 GCF_039941875.1 Nonlabens sp.
CGTCCTGATTCAATTTCTTCTACTACTTGAAGCTTAAAAGAAAGCGAGTAGTCTTTTTGGGTACGTTTCACATAACCAATGTTTATAGGTGTTTTCATTACACTAAGATTTTAGTGTATCGCTATTCTAGGACGGGACACCATAAACAAAAAAAAAGCCCTATTCCATAAAGAATAGGGCTTTTAAATTATAATTTAAGAATAATTACTTTACAGCAACTAGCTCTACATCAAATACTAAAGTTGCATCTGGCGGTATAACACCACCTGCACCAGCACTACCATAAGCGATATGCGATGGTATAACTAGACGTGCTTTATCACCTACTTTAAGTAAAGCGATACCTTCATCCCAACCAGCGATTACCTGTCCCATTCCTAGAGCAAAATCTATAGGCTGCTTGCGATCAAAACTAGAATCAAAAACTTTACCGTTAGGCAACATTCCTTTATAATGTACGCTTACTGTTTTTCCTTTTTCAGCTTTTACTCCATCACCTTCTTGAATGATTTTGTAACGTAAACCACTTTCTGTTTTATCAAAGCCCATTGCGATCTCGTCGATCTCTTGGTCTGCTTGTTTTCTAGCTTGCTCTTCACGTAGTTTTCCAGCTCCTTCAAACTGACGGAATTCTTCTACAGCATTAAATGCTTTTGCCGCGTCTCCTTCTCTTACTATAGTAACGGTTTTAATCTCGTCACCTTGTGCGATAGCATCTACCACATCCTGTCCTTCTATAACTTTACCAAAAACAGTATGCTTATCATCTAGCCAGTCTGTAGCGATGTGTGTGATGAAAAACTGAGAACCATTTGTACCAGGTCCAGCATTTGCCATACTTAAAACACCTGGCCCGTCGTGACGTAATTCTGGATGAAATTCATCATCAAAATTATAACCAGGACCACCAGCACCAGTTCCTTGTGGGTCACCACCTTGGATCATGAAATCTGGAATTACTCTGTGAAACTTAAGACCATTATAATAAGGTGTTCCTTGATCTTTTGCTTTGTTCTCTAAATTACCTTCAGCTAGCGCTATAAAGTTACCTACAGTTCCAGGTGTTTTATCGTGATGAAGTTGAACAAGGATCTCTCCTTTACTTGTATCAAATTTTGCGTAAATTCCTTCTTGCATTTTTATAGTTTTTTAAGGCTGCAAAGATAATTCATTAGAATTCAGTCTTCAGAATGCTGGTATAGTTTTTTTTACTTCTTATATTGTTGGCTTTTATCTCAAACCCAACCATAAAAACCAACTCACCAATGACTCGAGAAGAACAAATTCTTTTTTGTGAAAAATGTACCAATAGAAAAATGGACATGCAACAAGGCATGTTATGTGGACTAACAGGCCGCAAAGCAGATTTTCAAGGCCAGTGTTTGCAATATGTGCCCGATACTAGCATCGTTGAAAGACGCGACCCATTAAATCCTGAAGATGATGTTAATCTTTACCGATTATCAGAATCTATGAATGAGAAATTAAGAGCGCAACAAAATTTACCTGTAGGGATTCTAGCTGGACTAGTCGCTGGACTAATAGGTGCAGTAATCTGGGCAGCAGTAACCGTTGCCACTGGTTATCAAATAGGTTACATGGCTATAGGAATAGGTTTTATAGTCGGTTATTCTGTGCGATTTATGGGAAAAGGTATCGACATGGTCTTTGGAATATCTGGTGCTGTAATAGCTATTTTAAGTTGTTTCTTGGGTAATTTCTTAAGCAACATAGGCTTCATGGCAGAGTATTCTGAAATAGGATATTTAGAAGCGTTAACTTCATTTGACTACTCATTCTTTATAGATTTAATGACAGAAACTTTCGGTTTCATGGACATACTTTTCTATGGTTTTGCTGCTTATGAAGGTTTTAAACTTGCATTCCGACAGGTTACTGCCGAAGAAATAGAAGAACTAAGAGATTAATACTCTAGAACTATTCACATTTAAAAAACCTCTTAAGAAATTAATCTTAAGAGGTTTTATCATTAATTCACTTACGTAGCGATTTCATTTTTCAGAATTACGTTTAAAGTAAATTATGTTATTCAAGTCTTAATTATCTTCCTGCTCATGAAAATAACGGAAATTATGATCATGAAAATAGTGTCCAGGTCTACAGTTATTTTTTAAACTATACGTGTCCTCTACTAGAAATAATCTGACCACGTCTGTTGTACTGAACTTTTAAACCACCAACTTTACGCAAAACACCATTTCTATAGGCTATCTTTATATTACCTACTCTAGTCACATCGCCTTTGCTATTATAATAAATACGAGTATTCCCTATTTTTACTGCCTGTCCTTGTCTATTGTATCTTACAAAGTTCTTGTCATAAGTAGAATAGTTAGACACACTATTAAGGTTATATCTACGATTCACACCTCGTCTATTACTAGATCGCACATTTCTTTTTGGCAATTCAAATTTTATATTACCATTAGCATAGATGGCATAATCTACATTATTATAAGTAAACGATACCGGTTGTAATTTATATCTACTATCAGTAATTTTGAAATCATTTGATTCTTTCAGGTCGATTTCATTTCCCTGAGCAGTAATCGTCATCATCAGACCAGCTGCAATAAAAAGTAATATTCTTTTCATGATTTCTATATTTTAAATCTTGCCTACACTATCAGGTTTTCGGCTTGCCCTTGTTTACCTACTTTCAAGAGCCATGCCATTTACTAAAAATTTTTAGAAATCAAATCACACAAGAACATAACTATCTAACAATCTGCTTTTTAATTTCGCTTTCGCGAAAGCGGAATTAATGAAAAAACCCACTAAGAATATATTTCTTAATGGGTTTCTAATGACAAATGTATTTTTAAAACGTCTATTTATATAACATCATGATGTACTAATTAATTAGCTACTTCACTTATAAAGCGCAATCTATAAAGTCTAATTTCTTCCTCTTCATAATCGCCATCAAATTCTTCTACAGCAGCATCTATTTTATCAGACTCTGACTCTATAAAGTATTCATGTAATTCTTCTTGTTGATCTTCGTCCAGCATTTCATCAATCCAATAACCTACATTAAGTTTTGTACCGCTATAAACGATACTCTCTAACTCATTGATTAATTGATCCATGTCCATACCCTTTGCACTAGCCATATCGTCAAAACTAAGTTTACGATCTATACTAGTAATAAAGTAAAGTTTATTACCAGATTTTGCACCAGTACTTTTAATTACTAAATCATCTGGTCTAGTAATATCATTATCATCTACATATGTGGATATCAGTTCTACAAAAGGTTTTCCATATTTCTTTGCTTTCCCTTCTCCTACTCCATGAATATTTGCCATTTCTTCCATATTCACAGGATACTTTGTGGCCATATCTTCTAGAGATGGATCTTGAAAAACAATATATGGAGGTACATTCTTTTGCTTAGCTACTTTTTTACGCAAGTCTTTTAAAAACTTAACCAGCTGTGCATCTACGGCACCACCTTTTGCAGCTCCTACTATTTGATCTGAAGACGCATTATAGGTATGATCATCGCTCATCATGAAGGTCTTTCCAGACTTAACAAACTCACGACCAGCATCTAGAACTTTTAAAGTACCATAAGTTTCTATATCTTTTTTGATAAGTCTAGCCACTAGAACCTGACGTATTAAGGCCGTCCAATAAGCTTTGTCTTTATCCTTACCACTACCAAAGTAACCTTGTTGATCTACCTTATGACTAGAAATCATGGCATTATTATTACCCATCAGGATACTAACTATGTCCTTTGACTTATAGCGCTCACCGGCATCACCTATCAATTGAACTAATTTTTTAACCTCTTCTACCGCTTCTTTTTGTGGTTTAGGATTGCGCATGTTATCATCCATATCACCACCAGCACCAGTAGCTGGGTCAAATTGTTCTCCAAAATAATGAAGAATATACTGTCTACGACTCATGCTAGTTTCAGAATACCCTACCATTTCTTGTAGTAACGCATGACCTATCTCTTGCTCTGCAATAGGTTTACCTGACATGAATTTCTCTAATTTTTCAATGTCCTTATATGCATAGTAAGCTAGACAGTGACCTTCACCTCCATCACGACCAGCACGACCAGTTTCTTGATAATACGATTCTATACTTTTAGGTATATCGTGGTGTATCACAAAACGTACATCTGGCTTATCTATTCCCATACCGAATGCAATAGTCGCAACCACCACATCAGTATCTTCCATCAAGAACATGTCTTGATGCAGGACTCTAGTTTTAGAATCTAACCCAGCATGGTAAGGAACAGCTTTTATCCCATTCACTTGTAATACTTGTGCAAGTTCTTCTACTCGTTTACGAGATAAACAATAAACGATACCAGATTTACCCTCGTTTTGTTTTATAAAACGAGTAATATCTGCATCTACCGTAGCTGTTTTAGGACGCACTTCATAAAAGAGATTAGGTCTATTAAAAGATGCTTTAAAGGTAGTAGCGTCTGTAATCTGTAAGTTTTTAAGAATATCTTCTTGCACCTTAGGCGTGGCAGTTGCGGTAAGACCTATAATAGGTATATCTTTTCCTATACGGTCTATAATCCTGCGCAAGTTTCTATATTCAGGACGGAAATCATGTCCCCATTCACTGATACAGTGCGCCTCATCTACAGCAAGGAAAGAAATCGTTTGTTCTTTTAAGAAATCAACGTATTCTTCCTTTGTTAAGGATTCTGGTGCGACATATAACAATTTTGTAATTCCACTAGTAATGTCATCTTTTACTCGTTGCACATCACCCTTTGATAAAGAAGAGTTTAATACATGAGCAACACCATCGTGATCAGAAACACCACGTATAGCATCTACCTGATTCTTCATTAATGCAATAAGAGGTGAGACTACGATAGCCGTACCTTCTTGCATTAATGCTGGTAATTGATAGCATAGTGATTTACCACCACCGGTAGGCATAATCACAAATACATCTTCCTTATTTAATAAGGAGGTTATTACTTTTTTTTGCAATCCTCTAAATTGCCCGAATCCAAAATATTTCTTCAGATTTTCTTCTAATCCTATCTGCGTATCTGCCATGCGGCTGCTGCGTTTTTGTTTATCTTTGTAAGCTAAATTTACGATATAATTTGCTTATCGCAAATTATAGTTAAAAGTAATCAAGTTTGGATCAAGAAAATAAAGTATTAGAAGTTGCGAGGAGAACAATTCGCACTGAAGCACAAGCTATTACAGATCTTGTAGATGGAATCGATTCCGCTTTCGCGAAAGCGGTATTACACATACACCACTCAAAAGGTCGAGTAATTATCACTGGAATAGGTAAAAGTGCCATAATCGCACAGAAAATAGTTGCCACAATGAACTCTACAGGAACTCCTGCAATTTTCATGCATGCGGCAGATGCTATTCATGGAGATTTAGGTATCGTACAAGATAATGATGTGGTGATCTGTATTTCAAAGAGTGGAAATACTCCAGAGATTAAAGTTTTAGTGCCGCTCATTAAAAACTTTAATAATAAATTAATCGCTATTACCAGTCACAAAGATTCTTTTCTAGGTCTAGAGGCAGACTATGTACTGCACGCACCTATTAAAGAAGAAGCGTGTCCTAACGGTCTTGCGCCTACTACCAGTACGACTGCACAACTGGTTATAGGTGATGCACTTTCTGTTAGTTTATTAGAACTGAAAGGTTTTACTGATAAAGATTTTGCTAAGTACCATCCAGGTGGCGCTTTAGGTAAAAAATTATACTTAAGAGTACAGGGAATTATAGACGGCAATAAAAAACCAGAGGTAAGTGCAAGCACATCGTTAAGAGATGTCATTGTAAATATTTCTGAAAATATGCTGGGTATGACCGTAGTCACCGAAAATAATAAAGCAGTAGGAATTATTACAGATGGTGATTTAAGACGCATGCTTTCTAGCGGTAAAAATATCGATGACCTAGTTGCTAGTGATATCATGAGTAATAATCCTAAAACGATCACTGCAGACTCGATGGCTGTGCAGGCTCGCGAATTAATGGAAGAAAAAAATATCTCTCAATTAGTAGCTGTAGATAATGATGGTTATGCAGGTGTCGTGCATATACACGATTTAATAAGAGAAGGAATCGTATAGTCATGGCTGGTAAAAATGTAGACCCTAATAACATGTCATTTTTAGACCACGTAGAAGAATTGCGCTGGTGTTTAATACGTTCTATACTTGGTATTCTGGCAGGTGCTGTAGTAGCTGGTATTTTTACCGACTTTATATTTGACACGATCATCTTTGGTCCTAAGAGAGGTACGTTTGTTACTTATGAATTCTTTTGTGAATTTGGGAATTACTTTGGAGTAGTGAGTGATTTTTGTAATCCTGACTTTAACTTTAAAGTACAGTCCAAAGAAATGTCCGACGAGTTTTCTACTCATATATGGACTTCTATTCTTGTAGGTTTTGTAGTTGCTTTTCCATGGGTGCTTTATCAGGTATGGAGATTTATCTCTCCAGGTTTAAAAGCCACTGAAAAGAAATACAGCAGTGGTTTTATTATCGTTTGTTCTTTGCTTTTCTTTACAGGAGTGACCTTTGGATACTTTGTGATTGCACCGCTATCTGTTCACTTTATGATGACGTATAATTTAAGTCCAGAAATCTCTACAGAACCTAGTCTATCTAGTTATATAGGTTACATAAGAGCGTCTATACTTTCTTCTGGATTGTTATTTGAATTACCTGTTATTATTTATTTCCTTACTAAAATAGGACTAGCAACACCTGCAGGTTTAAGAAAAAACAGGAAATTTGCTCTAGTAATAGTCCTTATAGTGGCAGCAGTAATAACACCACCAGATGTGGCTAGTCAAATAATAGTTGCCATACCTGTGTTAATTTTATATGAAATGAGCATTTTCATATCTAAATTTGTCCTCTACCGTCAGGAAAAAAGAAATAAGAAATTAGGTACCCCTTAAAATTATGAGCAATCAAGTAGAAGAATTCAATGCGTATCGTGAAAAAATGAACGATGCCATTCTTGAAGACAATAATAAAATTATAAAACGCATCTTTAATCTAGATACCAATGCTTTTACAGCAGGTAAACTAGATAAGAGAACTAAAGAATTACTAGGTCTAGTAGCCAGTACCGTTTTAAGATGTGACGACTGTGTAAAGTACCATCTAGAAGCTAGTCATAAAGAAGGAATTTCTAAAGAAGAAGTGGTAGAAGCTCTTTCTATAGCTACTCTAGTAGGTGGAACAATTGTAATACCTCACTTGCGTCGTGCCTATGAATATTGGGATGCCGTAGAAGAAAAGGCCGCTGCAGAAAAAGCTTAATTCAATTCAACAACACATAGATACTATGTTAGCTCTTTTAAAATTCGCAAAAGATCTAACATAGTTTTTTTATACCCTAAAATCAGGCGCTGTGATAAATGCTTACTAGCTTATTTATATAACGTTTACTCCCATAATTATCGATCACGTGATTATGAAACTTTGTAGCGTACTCTTCTCGCTGTATTTTATTATCAATCAACTTTATAAGAGCTGCCGACAGTGATTGAGCATTTTCTGACTCTACTACTATTCCATAATTAGAAACAACCTCTTTACTTGCTCCTACATCGGTCACCACTACTGGTAAGTGATGCAAACCATATTCTAATAATGCTACTGGTAAACCTTCTGATCGAGAAGAAAGCACCGCTATATCGCAAGTGTTTAGAATCGCACCAGTATCTGTTCTAGATCCTAAGAGAAACACATTTTTATCTAGGTTTCTATCGTTTATCTCTTTACTTATAAGAGAGGAATAACTGTCATTAAAATCTTTACCACATAAATGCAAGCTCCATTCTGGAAATTGTTTGTGCACTATATCAAAAGCTTTTAATAAATTCAAATGATCTTTTTGTTCTCTAAGGTTGGCCAGACAAACGATTCTTTTATTCTCTTTACCTGCGAGTGGTGATTGTAATTCTTGATTAAAAGTGGCCGTTGCAAAATTTTCTAAATACGTTACCGACGCACATTTCAACTCTTTTAAAGCCCATTTTTTTAAAAGCTGATTAACACTTATCACCTGATTAAAATATCCAGATAAAAACCTCAACACTTTTACTGGTCTAGCGTCTAATTGATTTGCTTTACCATAATGGTCGTGCCAGATCAATTTAGGTTTACTCTTCAATAAAAATAGAACTATTACTGCCGTAAATGCAGATGTACTATGAGCATGAACTACTTCTATTTGATGCTTTTTAATATAGTCCTTCAGCTTATTTAAAGCCACCCACCATAGTTTACCTTTCTTTTCTATATAAATATAACCGACTTCTTTATCTATAGCAGTTTTAAGAAGACCTTCTTTTCTTGTAACACATAGATGAGATTCATGTCCAGCGGCTTGCAACTCGTTTGCGATATTAACCGACATACGCTCTGCACCACCAGCATCTAGACTATCTATGATTTGAAGTACTTTCATGAATGGACCAATTTAACTATCTCACGTTCAAATTTTTCAATAGTATACTCTTGAGACCAAGCCACAGCATTTTGTGACATAACAGCCATTGTTTCAGGTTTACTTATTAGTTTTTTAATATCAAAAACTACCTGCTCTTTATCTTCAAAAATCAATCCCCTAGAGCCTATGTGTTCTAAAGTGTCGTTTTCTTTTTTTAGTTCTTCATTTATTCCAAGCATCCACGGTACACAACTTACTGGTGTCGCAATAGGAACACAGCCATACCACATAGATTCTGCTACGGCTTTGGGCCAGCCTTCACTTTGCGATGCTAGAAAAGAAAAATGAGCTTTTTCATAAGCTGCCTTAAGCACTTCACTAGATTGATTTCCGTAAAAATAACAAGGTGTAGCATGAGAGTCGGCCATTGTTTTTAACTCATCCATCATAGGTCCATCACCGTAAAAATGAGCTTGTGCCACAACTCCTTCCTTATTTAATTGATCTATAAGTTCTACCAGCAATTGCGGATTCTTATTTTGAGAAAGTGTTCCTACAAAAATGAATTGGTACGGTGCATTAAATCCTTTTGTAAAACTACCTCTATCATTCTCTGAATAAGTAGCCGTAAAAAATGGTTTTATATTCTTAGTTTGTTCTGGCCATTCCCCATAAACGAGAACGTCTATATTTTTAGTTAACGTAGTGTTGGAAAGTATTTTCTTTTGCCATCTATAAGCTAAGGGTTGCGACGCATGAGGATCAAAATTACCAGCGTATTTTACGGTTTTTCGCTTTCGCGGAAGCGTAATTTGAATCAAACAAGCAAGTAAAGCAAGATTACCTGGACATCTTAAATGAATATGATCTGCCTTTCGCATGGCGTTCCATAACACGATGGCCTGGTATGGAATGGTAATTAACGAGATGAATGCCGAAAGTAATGTGTGGAACTCTAGTCTACGTAAACCTATTTGTTTGAAATCTTGTTTTTGAAAAGGTTGTGTCAACAGCTTGCGATCATACTTTGCCGGACATACGAAAGAAACATCACTGGTATGTTGCATCCATAAATCCATTTCCTTTACATAAGGTGCGTACGCTTCTTTCTTACCAGAATTACTTAAAATAGGTGCGTCAGATATAACGAGTAATTTCATAAAATATAATCAGCAGAATCGTTATCACTTACTTTAATCGCCGGCACACCTACTACGGTGGTTCTCGCACCTACATCTTTTACTACTAAACTGTTTGCGCCTATCACGGCTCTATCTCCTACTTTTATTTTCCCAACTACCGTTGCATTGGCGCCTATATAAACACGATCACCTATTTCAGGAACTCCACGATTATCTCCGCGACCACTTATACCTATGGTTACCCCTTGAGATATGTTACAATTCTTGCCTATGATAGCATGTGCATTAATTACAATACCAGAATGATGACCTATATAAAACCCTTCTCCTATGGTAGCGCTATATGGAATGGTTATTCCTGTTAAGACTTCTATCCCTTTTAATTTAAGAACTCCGATAGCTAATAATGGCCATTTTAATACCTTAGGCAGTCTAGATGTATAAACCCAATTAAAAAAACGATACTGAAATAACGCCCATAAACCCTGTTGTGTAAGCAACATAAGCACAGCAGATTTACCACTGTAATCTGTATATCGTTTGATGTCTTTTGAAAACTTCATTACTTAGGTTTGTTAAATAGCAAGCTAAAAATCCCTACGGTTCTTCCCATCGATTCTGTAAATGCTTCTTTGCGTTCGCTCGTAGTAAAGATATTGAGAAATCTAATACCAGTAAGCAATATGGTAATTTGATACCACTTGAGTTTATTTTTAAAAGAAGGTTGAGGATGTTTTACGCGCCATACGTACCAGCCGTTGCGCACGACCATCTTACCATAGGTATATTTATTAGGCCTACCAGCTGCATCGTGATGGTGTTCTAATCGTACACTTGTTGCGAGATAATTTTGTCCATATTGTAAAGCTCTTAGAGAATAATCTGCATCTTCATAAAGACCATAACCTTCAAAATAGGTAGAGAATTTTATAGAGTCTATTACCTTTTTTCTAAAGGACATGCTCATTCCTACTAATAAATCAACTGGATAATTATCACTAGTTAATGGATAAGAAAAAGTTCTACCATGAGAGTATGCTGGCATGACGCTAGGCAAAACATTTGACGCAAGGCCTAGTTTATTGCGCAATATATTACGAGAAGATTCTTTAACTACATAATTTTCAAAAGTGTAAAAAGTATTCTTATCGTAGTCTTTATTCTCTTTAAGTCCCCACCTATTTTCATTAGTTGCTACACCACCTATTCCTGATGCATTGGGTAAGCTTTTATAAGCCTTAATAAGATTAGAGAAATATTCCTTTTCTAAAATGGTGTCATCATCAAGAAACGCTACAATATCCATATCTGGCGCAACTTTATTTATTCCGAAGTTGCGTTGTTTAGTAAGCCCACGGTGTTCTTTTGGCACTTTATAATAATGTATGATTGGGTTTCCGCTTTCGCGAAAACGTGATCCAGTATCATCATTAGTAGAACCATCGATAATCAATACCTCATCTGGCAACTTAGATTGTAACATCACACTATCCATTAACCTTGACAAAGGCTCTGGTCGCATGTAGGTGCAAATGATGAGGGACACTTTCATATTACAATATCGATTTTAACATAGGATGAATTTCACAAAGATAAGCGTGTCTATTCAGGTATCTCTCATATAAACTACGATTGCTATTTTGTAATTCTATAAACGATTCATGATCATGAGAATTATGAAATCTAGTTATCACATCAACAAGATCTTCTGCTGGACTCATGCGACATATATGTTTATTCCAGTCAATAACGCTTTCAAGTGGTAATTGCACGTCAGTATCTATTAACACAGGGATTTTTCCCAATGCAAGAGATTCATAAAATCGAACTGAAAAATTACCTGCACCACGCAGACAAAATGTATATGGAGAATTATTTAAGTTATCAAAAAACTCGCGAGTAGACTTCTTTCTTTCTTCGACTGTTTTTGAACCAGCTCTGTATTTATCCCTATATATAAAGTCTGTTTTTACACCTGGAGTTTTTTCTAACCTTTTAAGATAGCTACATCTTTTACCAGCTGCATTATACACCTTCTGATAATCACTATGATCTATTTTGAACCACCTCTTAAGGTTAGTTTTTAAAGTTGATAAATGGATTCTAACCTCTTCTTTAAAACTAGCCGTAGCAAAACCGGTGAATGAAACGTGCGGTAATTTTTTATATTCTAGTTGTTGGATAGACACCACATTATTTTCCAACGGATCATTCATAAAAGCAGGTAAAACAAATGTTTGTTTATCATTAGAATCCTTAAATCCGGCATTGCGCCATGTGATTATGTTAGGGTCGTTAAATGTTTTACCATAATCTCCACCTGTATAAACTAAGAGTTTCTTATTATTAGTTTTAGCCAATTTAATCAATAGCTCATATGACTTTTGCAAATTAGAAACTCCTTTAGATAAATAGTTCAGAGGAAAAATAATCGTATCTGCTTTTTCAACCTTATCTACTATTTGATATTTCTCATAAACAGATTGAGGTGTATGTTCATAATAATGCAGGTCAAATATGAGAGGATGAGCGTGTTTTCTATTCTCTGGAAGTAAAAGAGAATGATCTGTGTATAATTTAATCATAGCTCTTTTGCATAACTTTCACTGAGACTCCATGCCTTTTTAAAATACTTATAATACTGTATTGGATTATTAATTCCAGAAGTCTTATACCATTTAAAAAAGTGAATCATTTTATAACCTAATAACTGCTTGTAAGTATAATTCTTTTTACGATGATACATTATTTGTGGAGACGGCTTAGGCTGTATCGCATAAGTTTTCCATGGGAAAAGATGGGGCTTTCTAAAACCACCTACAGGTGCTTTTAAATGCAACAGCTGTATTTGTGGTGCATAAATCACATCATATCCAGCGTTACGTATTTGCATACCGTAATCTACGTCTTCTCCATAACCGTGTTCTAATGCCATATCAAATAAACATTTCCCTACAACATCTTTATGAACAATGGAGCATCCTGAACCGAAGGATTCCCATTGTTTAAATGTTATTTGATTTTCTTCCTCTCCTTTTTGTAAACAACACAAATTAAGAACAGAACCTTTAGTTTCTTTTAAAGATTTAAAAATAGAAGTCATTAAGAAGGGCTCAAATCTAATGTCATCATCAAAAAACAAAGTCCATGTTGCTGAAGTTCTAGTCAATGCGATATTTCTAGCATTACATGCTCCAGTTTGATGAATAAATTGATGATCGATTTGAAATGGCCACTCTTCATTTTTTAAATAATCTAAATCTGTGACAGCCGTTGTATCTGCATTTTGTTCTATTATAATAACTTTTACAGGTAAAACAGTCTGTACAGAAAGGTCTTTAAGAACATCTTTTAAATAAGATGTTCTTCCCATTGTTGGGATAATAACATCATAATCTGTCTCTATATTTTCGGTGTCATTATTTTTTTGAATATCTAGAACATCTATTTTAACATCTTCCTTTTTGTAAAATAATGCTTTTGCGAAAGCGAGAAAAGAAAAACGTTTTTCATAAATCAGATGACATAATAATAAAAACAAGATCCAACCGCGTTTTTTAGTTTGCGCTACAAACTTATATATCAATGTATTTGACTTTTCTAACGATTGATTTTTACGCAAATTAGAATAACAAAAAAGTCCTTGAGATTGTAGAGTTCTTGTCAATAGATTTAAATCATATTCAAAATTACCTTGAGCTTTATCAAAATGAATATTATTCAAACTTGAGCTGTGAATCATTCCCAGTTCAACACTCATTATCCATGTAGGAAACCATTGGTTTTCTTTAAAATTGATAAATGGAGTATCTTCTACAAAATCTATTTTTTTATTCAAAAAATCTGGAGAATTCCCTTTACTTAAGACAGTAAAATTAGTTGGTTTGCGATCATAAAAACTATCCCATTGATCTAACTTTCTTTCTTTATCTGTCCATCCTATCCATTCATTAGGAAACTTAAAAGCTAAGTACTTCAAATGCTCAACTGTAGGACCCTTAGTTAACGGAATGTCGTTACCTTTAAATATGGCTCTATTATTATCAGTATTCTTTTGATGTATAAGTACAATCATGAATTCAAAACTAGTTTATAATAATCGATATTTTCCATCGCTTTCTTTTTAATATCAAATTTATCTTGAATTGTTTGAGTGGCCTGTTCTCCTAATTCCTTTACTAATTGTTTATTATTAAACAGTCTAGAAATCGTATTTACATAGCTATCTATATCGTCTGGATGATGCATAAATCCATCCACACCGTGGTTAATTAAATCTTGTGCCCATCCTATATCAGTATTTACAACCGCTTTTTTTAAAGCCATTGATTCTATGGTTACCATTCCTAGCGTTTCAGCAAGCGATGGGAATACACAAACATGAGCCTTTTTGATTTGACCTTGCACCTCATCATAGGGTATTTTGCCTAAATAAGAAATACGTGCAGCAGCTTTTGTTGTCATTTTTTCTTTCATCAGTTCCCATGTAGATGTTGATCCAGTTTGTACGTCGCCACTATCTGCACCTATAAAAATCAATGTACTTTCAGGTTCTATTTCTACTAATTTATTAAAGGTTTCAATGAGCTGAAACACCCCTTTTTTTCTGATTAATGTCCCTATATTAAGAAGGCGATACTTTTCATATTCATCTGGATGTGTATTGTTGAATTTCTCTAATTGAAGACCATAATGAATGATTTTCAATTTATTAATAGGCAAGTTAAAGAGCTTCATACTTTCTTCTCCTGCAAAATTGGTAGGGGCTATAAATGCGTTTGCCTTGTTCACTGCATTTTTCTCAAAAAATTTATTTTTAATTTTTTGAGCTCGTTTTTCTATGTGACAGAAATAAGTGTCACTACCATGAAACCTTATAATTAAAGGCAATTGTAATTTCATAAAAGCAGTGATTCCTGTCCAGTCAGGAGCTTCTAGTAATTCTATGCTACCAATATTCATATTGATATATTTCTCAATATGTTTTCGATAAAAATAAAAACCACCTAGTTGATACTTCTTTTGCGCTATTAAATGAAAGGTTATTTTATGATCTACAAACACAGCATCTACTGGCTGGCCATATACAAAAACCGTTATCTCATGTCCTAATTCTACAAGTGCTTCTACAAGATTTTTTATACTTGTACCCATGCCGCCACCATTGCTGATTTTTTCATGAGGATATTCAGGTGTAAGGTAGGCGATGTGCATTAAGTCTATAAATTAAAATCTTTAATAATTTGCTTAGTAAAAACTTGTGCTCCTTTATCATTCATATGCGTACAATTTGCAAAATAATCTGATTCCTCGTAAAAAGAACTATAATTAATGTACCCTGGATAAAAAGAAGTCAGTTTATTAAAAACAACTGTGTTATCCATATCAGGACAATAAGGTGAAGTAAAGAAATGGATTTCAGCTTTATCATTTACCGCCTCTTTTTTTATCAGTTCGGTATATCTATTTTTTAAAGCAAAATCTTCTAACATACCAGAGTTGTTATTACTTGTATGGTATTGAGCTACATATCCCAATTCTACATCTTCACTTGTATTTTTATATAGTTGTGCAATGCATGCTCGTACACCATATAAGTAGTCATACTTTGCATACTTGTAGAAAGGCAAATGATCTTCAGCTGGTGAAAAATTTAACTCTACATGATCAACGTGTATATCATGACTATTTACAAAAGGAACTAATGAAGCTCTAAAACTTTTTGTCATTGCCTCATTTTTCAAACTTGGATCTAGTTGAATAAATAGATGATCATAAGTGAGTCCACTTCTTTTGAGTAATTTAAGTAATACAAAAGCATCTTGATAAGAACTACCACTCATCGCATAATTCTTACATATTTTACCACTGGCTGCTTCTATAATAGAACAATCTATATAATTTTCTACTCGAGAATTTCCTAAAAAAAGATAATCTACATGTTCTTGTTCTTGCTTAATCGCTAGCTGTAATTTACCTCTAGGTGAAGTGTTTAAAAAAACATAATCGTACAAGTTATTCAAAATAACTACCCCTATGGATAGCATGAGAATCAAAATGCTTATATGCTTAAAAAAAACTTTCATTAAAACTGAAAATAAATAAAATCTTGATGATTTGAATAAACACCTAAAGTAAGTAACATTAAAATGACACTTGCTATTTTAAACCATTTCCATTTACCAGTAAAAGGATGTTCTTCTTCTCTATGAAACCATTCATACATTATAAAAATGAATAATATCAATAACATTTCTATGCTATAACGCTCGATGTTTAAGTACTCTATTTTAAAACTAGTATCTGTAATAATATTTTTAAAGTACTGAAAAGCTTCTGCAATGTTCGATGCCCTAAAGAATACCCAAGCTATACATGCTAAAATAAAAGTAATAGCTATTTGAAAAAATTCCTTTAATGAAGGTAAAATCTTGCCTTGTGCGACTTGATCTAAATTCTTTCTGTTTTTATCCAATAATAATATGGGAATAAAAAAGAGTGCATGAAGAAAACCCCAAAAAATAAAAGTCCAGTTAGCACCATGCCATAAACCACTCACCATAAATATGATAAACACATTACGTAATTGCATCCACTTAGAACCTCTAGAACCACCTAATGGTATGTATAAATAATCTCTAAACCATGTGGATAACGAAATATGCCAGCGTCTCCAAAACTCTGCCATGTCTCTAGAAAAATATGGATAATTGAAATTACGCATTAAATCAAAACCTAATAAACGTGCCGTACCAATTGCGATATTTGAATACCCTGCAAAGTCACAATAAATTTGAAAAGCAAAATAAACAGCGCCTAAAATAAGACTCAAGCTATTCATACTTTCATAATTATTAAAAATACTATTTACATAAGGTGCGCAACTATCTGCGATTACCACTTTTTGAAATAGCCCCCATAGAATGAGATTTATTCCAGAAATAGCTTGTTTTTCATTAAAGACGCGTTTCTTAGAGAATTGTGGTAATAAATTAGTCGCTCTTTCTATAGGACCTGCAACTAGTTGAGGAAAAAACGCTACGTAAGCTGCAAAATTGATCAAGTTTTTAGAAGGTTCTAGTTTCTCACGATAAACATCTATAGTATAACTTAATGTCTGAAAAGTGTAAAAAGATATTCCTACAGGCAATATGATATTTAAGGTACTCGCGTGCATCTCATAACCTAGAGAATTAAAAGCATCAATCCAC
Source organism: Nonlabens sp. (assembly GCF_039941875.1). Taxonomy (GTDB): domain Bacteria; phylum Bacteroidota; class Bacteroidia; order Flavobacteriales; family Flavobacteriaceae; genus Nonlabens. The sequence continues at coordinate 16,819 of NZ_JBDVDQ010000013.1, forward strand.
GAGTCTACAAAGAAATTGTAATACTTAAAGAAACCTAATAAACCTAGATTAACGACTAGAGATGTAAAAAGTAACAACTTCTTTCTAGACTTTATTTGTGACTTACTAATAGCAATTCCTAATGAATAATCTACAATAGTGCTAAAGGCTATCAACCCCAAAAAACGATAGTCCCACCATCCATAAAAAAAATAACTAGATAAAAGAATAAAAGCATTTTGCCACTTCAAATTGCGATTTACTACAAACCAATACAGTATAAAACACAGTGGCAGGAAAATCAAGAATTCTATAGAATTGAAAAACATATTAAATCATCTCCTTTATCCCTTCCCAAATACGCTCACTAGCTTTTTCAGGAGATTCTGGATGGTTCACGACCTTATACCATTCGTTAGATGCTATCACCGAAGATGTTTTTTGATCTAATAATTCTTTAATACATTCATAGATCTCGCTTTTATTCTTTGCCCAAATTACTGCTTTATCAGCATCGGGCATAGATCTAAAATGTACGTATTCATACACATGTTTTATATTACTTAAGTTAGGTGTTAATTGTGGTTGTTCATAATTAGGATAAATGCATGATTTACCATGTATAGCAAAGTCAAACACCATAGAAGACGCGATATTCACAACAAATTCGCTATGAAAACAAGTGTTTACCAGTCGTTCAAAATCTTCTTTTGTAGGCATGATTTGGTTCCACGCTTTACCTACTGGTTTCCATAAAGGTTCTATGCTAGTTATTACATCTTTGTATTTCTCTAAAACGGCATCATATCTTCCTGTAAAATCGACAGGAACTTTACGATAAATAATACCCAAATTATATCCTTCAGAATTTAATTTCTCAACTGCTTGTGCACAGTCTTCTAAGTAATATTGATCTAATGGTGACGTTGTATAATCATCTCCAGAAAAACAGAAATATCTTTTATTGAGATCTAAAGAATGATCTTTAAAAAAGGCCTCCTTAGTTTTTATTAAACTCTTGTCATAATGAGGTTCAAATTGTGGTGTTCCTGTTATATAAATGTCAGCATTCTTAATTTCTGGATAATACTCTAGCAACTCATTCTTCATTAATTCTGACCAGACAAAATAAGCATCGGTAGTAATGGTAGACATTCCTTTAGGTAAATTATCCCAACTATACACCCATGTAGCTGTTTTAATACCTAAATCCTTTGCTGCTAGAATGGGCGCTATTCCCATTGTTGCCCGTTGTGTCGTAGAAAAAACCATTACTGGCTCATGTTTTTCTAGCTGACTCTTTAATTCCTTATAACGATCAGTAGAACGTTCTTTGTCATCGATTTTATTCAATAACTTTTCTAGCCCACTTTTTGAAGATCTAAAATTTTGATAATAAAGAACTATTAGATTCTTAAGTCCTTCTTTAATTCCTTTCCATCGTAATGGAAACTTGTATGTATCGTAGACTTTATCATTAGTTCGCTTTCGCGAAAGCGATAACTCTACACGTTTTCTTGCACGAGATAAAACACCTGTTAAAGAGTGCAGTCCACTATTAGAAATAACTAATTCTTTAAATCCTAACTCTTCTTTAAGTGGGAATATAGTGTTGTTCCAGAACACCACCTCAAAACCCATTTGCTCGCCAATTTCCTTAAAATTAGTAAAAGCAAAATTCCTTAAACCCACACCATCTGGAAGAAGTACAAATATTTTAGGCTTGTGGTCTGACATCTAGAAACTGTTTTTGATGGTTTAAATTCCAGAAATCATCACTTTCTAGTGATTCCTTAAAAAGTGTTGCACTATTCCCTGTACCGAAAGCGTTTTCAATTATCAAACGCTCTTTTGGCAGGTTTACAATCGCCTTTAGAATTTCTATTTTATCAGCATTTACATTAATCACAGCACTAGAAGTGACTCTATTTAACTGCCTAGACCCAATGTTTATGGATGGTATTCCATAATAAGGCGCTTCTCGCACACCAGCGCTGCTATTACCTATCATAAAAGAGGCATATTTAAGCGCTACTAGAAAATATTCAAATCTTAATGAAGGTAGTATTCTAAATTGTTTATGAGACGCTATACTTTTCCACGCATCTAGTATGATACTAGAGCCGTGATCGTTATTAGGGTAAATGATCAAATAATTCTTACCAGATTCTATCATAGCATCTTTTAATGCATGAATTTGATCTTTTAATAAATCGACCTCGGTAGTTACTGGATGAAACATGCATATGGCATATTCTTCAAAACTGATATCATAGTAATTCTTCACTTCTTCCAGTTCTGGAAGTTGATCTGAAAACATGATATCCACATCTGGAGAGCCTATTACAGAAATTGCTTGTGGTAATTCTCCCATTTGTACAAGCCTACTTTTTGCTTCTACATTAGAAACATAATGTACATGACTCAATTTTGAAACCGCATGTCGTATCAACTCATCTATAGTACCACTTAACTCTCCTCCTTCTATATGAGCCACTAAGATATTATTCAAAGCTCCTACAGTTGCTGCAGCTAGTGCCTCTACTCTATCTCCATGAACGACTATTAAATCTGGCTCTACATCTTTTACATAAGCACTAAAACCTTCTATAGTTTTAGCCAGTGTAAGATCCATCGTATTCTCACTAGTAAAGTTCTCAAATCGATGTAAATGAGGGAAGTTACAACGCTCTATCTCTACAATCGTATCGCCGTAAATAGGAATTAAATGCATTCCTGTTGCAAACACGTAGGGATCAAAATCGTCATGCTCCACAAGCATTTGAATCAAGGATTTTATTTTACCAAAATCTGCTCGAGTACCTGTAAGAAAAGCTATTTTTTTAATTCCTATCATGAAAGCTCTACATCACTTTTAAGCAACTGACTATCTATCTCTATATCTCTTAGAGCAACCTGACCTAAAACCTGATCATAATCTACTGCTAGTATTTCTCCTGTACCTGGTCTTTTTACCCAAATATTATCTTTAGAAAAAGTCTCGCCTTTTTTAATGGGTTGAATAGCACATACGGTTGCAAAGGCAAAATCTATAGTCACTTGCTCTTCGGCAGCTGGTTCTTTAGTACCACCTCGCATTTGTTGCATTAATGCACTTCCTTCTATTAATTCTTTGGTTTCCTTCTCGTCCATAGAACACACTATATCTGGACCTGTGCGCTGCATGTGGTCTGTAAAATGTCTTTCTAAAATAGATGCTCCTAATGCCACGGCACCGAAACATGCTAGATTAGAAACTGTATGATCTGACAGTCCAAAAACTAAATCTGGAAAAGCCTCATGCATCTCTACCATTGCGCCATAACGTACGAGATGTGCTGGTGTAGGATATAAGTTAGTCGTATGTAATATAGCTAGCGGTACGTTGTGTTTTTTAAAAATAGCAACTGCTTTAGAAACACTCTCTATGGTATTCATTCCTGTACTGAGAATCACTGGTTTTTGAAAACTAGCGATATGTTCTAATAACGGATAATTATTACATTCACCACTACCTATTTTATAGCCTTCTACATCCATAGATTTCAATCTATTTGCAGCAGCTCTAGAAAAAGGGGTTGATATAAAGATCATTCCTTTTTCCTCTACATAGGCTTTTAATGCTCTTTCATCTTCTTCATTAAGAGCACAACGCTCCATTATTTCATAGATAGAAACATCTGCATTACCTGGTATCACTTTCTTTGCAGCACCAGTCATCTCGTCTTCTACGATATGCGTTTGATGTTTAAGAACCTCTACACCAGCTCTCGCTGCTGCATCTACCATTTCTTTTGCAGCTGTTAAGCTACCTTCATGATTAATACCTAATTCTGCGATTACTAATGGTGGATAATCGGGACCTATTTTACGTCCTGCTATTTCTATAAATGGATTCATAGTTAGTTGTTAATTGCGGCATTTGCCATAAGGAAATTCATTACAATCGTACCGAGGTAAGGCATGTTTCCTGTTTTGCAAATCATTTGATGTAATATCCCTGGATTCTACATTAAATGAAAACTGTACCTGATGCTTTTCTAGCAAGGTTTCTGTTTCTTTTGTAAAGGTATGAAATCCTCCATAAGGGTAACAAAATGTCTTGATAGCTAGTGGACTTATATGAGTCATTAAATGCTCGAAGGAATCTACTATTTCTTCCTCTTGCCTAGCGAGACTTAACTTACTCATGACTAGATGATTTACCGTATGACTGCCTATGACCATTCCTTTTTCTTGCATCTCGACCATTTCTGTAGGTGATATATAAGTTTCAGAAAATAAGTGATCTTGGCTTTCAAAAAAGTGATCGATTAATGCATCTAGAATAGACGCTCTATAGTTATAATCTATGTAATAATTTAATGTGCGTTTTACCAGCGCAGCATGAGTGTCATTATTCTGTAATTGATAGGTATCTTCTTTAAAGGCGGTTATTTCTTCGTCTTTTAAATGCTTATTTTCTAAAATTTCATTTAGTTTGAGATACACTTCTTCACCACTGTACGTACCCAATAATAAATGTATGCGATGTACATCTAGTATTTTCTGTTGTTGATGTACTCCTGTGTTGATATAGAATAAGCCCCATAATTTTCTTCTTAAAAGAATGGGCATTACATACTTGTAATGGTCTTTAAAACCATCGTCAAAGGTTAAAACAACTCCTTTGACAGGTAGCCCAGTTCCTAAACTTTTTAAAAAATCATTTTTATCTACAAATCCATAAGTTTCTTCAAAAAAATCCAATTGTTTTTCAAAATCTTCTACATGTAGGTTTTTAAAAAAAGGCAGATCTGTAGAATCAGGCCTTACATAATGATACATTACCGCTTTCATCATAAGGCACTATTTTCTATAATAGGTACAAGAAGATCTCTTTGCTTTTTATCTCTTAAGTAATTTGCGATTCCGCTTTCGCGAAAGCGAGAATACAACATCTCTACACTACTCTCGTCAAACATTGCGTTTTTATAAATCTTATCTTTATTTGAATCTTTAATTTGAGGCATAGAAATTAATCGATCATATTGATTAATTAAGGAAGCACAAGTCTTAAAAGATTTAATAAGCAATCGATTACATATCACATGAAACGTATCTAATGGATACATATCTGGACGTATTTGATGAATCACTTTTCCTGTATCTATTCCTGTATCAATATTCATAAAAGTGACTCCGCAATATTCTGGTTCATTATTTACAAATGGCCAGTAGTTAGTCCCACTGCCTCGATAATAGGGTGATAATCCTAAATGTATATTTATAAAACGATCTGGAAACGCCTCTATTAATGGTGCTTTAATTATAGAACAGCCGTATGAAATTATTAAATCTGGAGATAAATTAATAATATCTTGAACGATTACCGCATCGTTAATGGCTCCTTTTGTAATGTGTACGGGCTGTGTCTTATCTTCATTATAAGCAACAAATTCTTCAAAAAAATCTTTTTCTGTTTGTTCTCTTGCTTGTAGATGTTTATATCTAAGAGAAGATACGTCTGTGTTTTTAATTTTAGAAACCAGATTTTTTTCAATGCTCTCGCAATAAGACCTTATAACTGTTATACCAGGTTGTAAAGCGATATACATCCTAAAAAAATCGTGTCGCAACTCTCCAGAGGTTAATAATATCACTTTCTTCATGAAGCGTGTGTTTCTAATAATAGTTGTGCAAATTTAAAGTCTGTACTATCATCTATGTCTACTCTAGAATAGGGGTGATCTACGACCATAGCAAAATTATTTTCTGCAAGAATGTTTCCTTTTAAAATCTCACCCACTTTAGTAATGTAAAGTAAACCATTTTCTCTATACAATTGCGGCAGATCTTGACTTCTTTGTCCCATGATATAATTTTCTGGTACAAATTTATCGCCCATTATTTTACCAAATTTTTCTTTTAGAAAATCCACCGTCATTAAACTATCAACTTTAGAACTCTCAAAAGATTCTAAAGATTCTTTTAATAAATTCTCTGGTCGCAACGGATTTGTAGGTTGCAACAAAATCACATTTTCATAGCTATCTGATAAAGAATCTATGACATGTTGCATAGCACTAATAACAGGTTCATGATCACCAGATAATTGCGCTGGTCGTTTAACGACTTTAACACCACAATTTTTAGCCACTGCCGCTATAGCATCACTATCTGTACTGACTACAATAGTATCTATAAGAAGACCAGCAGCAAGCGCATAATTAATACTGTGCTGTATTAAAGGAATCTCACCTAGTACTTTTAAGTTTTTTCCTGGCAGTCTTTTAGAACCGCCACGCGCTGGTATAATGACTAGGTTAGTTAGATTCATGTGTTGGTATTATAGATTGGTATAACTGTAAAGTTCTTTTTGTCACCTTATCACGACTTAAATACTGTTGAGCATAAGTTTGATTGTATTGAAAAGCTTCACGTAGAACTTCATTATTATTTAAAGCATAGATAATGTGTTGCTTAATTTCTTCCATATTCTCACAATCTTCAATAAGCAAGCCATTAGACTGATGAGTTACAACCTCAGCTGTGGCGTTTCCTGGATTGCTCTGTATAGGAAAAGCACCGCTGCAAATAGCCTCTAACATAGTATTAGGCATACCGTCAGAATTGCTATTACCTATATAAATTAGAGATGAAGACATTAGTTTGAGTATTTGATCATGACTCAAAATACCATTTACGGTTATGTCTAGTTCCTTCTCGTTTTGAAATGCTGTGACCTCAGGATTTGTAGCACCGAAAACGATAATTTTATAATCAGTGAGTAATTCACTCATAGAAACTATTGCTTCTAAAACAGGTAAAGCCCTACCAGATCTGTTTTGATTTCCTTTTATGAGAATAATCTTTCTTTCAGATACTGTTTTTAAGTTTTTTTGAATCTCATCTAATTCAAACCCACCACCACCAGGAATAGCACCTAAGAAATCCCCTTTAAAACCGTGCTTACTAGCAATTTTATGATCTCTTAAACAGTCTGTTATTAGGTAATCCACTCGTGGTAAGACATTTTTAATATCATTTAAATACTCTGGTATATTTTGATAATAATACAAATCACTACCCCATGAAGAATACATCCATTTTACATTTTCATATTTGCTCATTACCTTTAAAATAGGTGTGCATGAAATGTATAGTGCAAAACTATGAACGACATCTGGTTGTATTTCTAAAAGCGCTTTTTCAAATGCTGTTTCTACAGACACGTCTAATTTTGATGATAAAAATGAGAAGATTTTAGGGAGACGTTTTTTAATAAAGGTTCTTCCTTTCTTCTTTAAAAACCCTTTTTTCCAGTCTACAATTTGATTCATCCAACTCAAAGCAGGAGAATATCCTTGATCTAAAATATCAAACCAAAATACCTCATGACCACTTTCCTTCAACTGGTCAGACCAGCGAGTAAAGTGTAGGTTATTCATGGAAACGAGAAGGATTTTCATAATTTAAACAAGAAATTATATTTAGTCTCTCCTCTACCAATTAGTTTATATAAATGATAGAAAAACTTAATTCGAAAGTATTTTAATTTTAAGGATGACGTATAGCAAAGTTTTTCTTCTTCAATAAAATCAAGACATTTTCTAGAAGAAATAAAGTCATGTCTAGGTAAGGCAGCTCTAAAATAACCTAAAGTCATTTTTAAAATCGCAAATTTAATTTCATTATTTGAATCTAAATCGAGAACTGTTTTCTTTGAAATAAAATAAGATTGCAAACCTTTACTATTATCAGTATAAAAGTTGTGTGTCATAGAGCTTTCTCCTATCCTATAAAAGATGTGGTTCTCATCCACTATTTTCAATGCTTTTATTTTAAAAAGTGCCCTAGCATATATTTCATGATCAACAAAGACCTTCATATCTTCTCTGAAAGGTAAATGTTTTAAAATCGCATCTTTTTTCCACAATGGTGCAACCATCATGATAGGTAAAGAACCTGTAACAAAATCTTGAAAAACATCTTGAGTGTCTTTTAGACTTTCTGATTTAAAAAAAAACAAATCTTTATTAAAAGTACCTGTGAAGGATTTTAATTTACAAATTACCAAATCTTCATTCCCAATATTTTCAACCTTACTTTTCAAATGTTCTGGATGCATGATATCATCACTATCAAAAAATTGTATGTAATCACCTTTTGATTTACTAATGGCATAATTCCTACACGCACTGGCTCCTTTTTTAATATGATCAGGTCTTCTATAAATAGAGAATCGATTATCCAACTTGACTATCTCTAATAAGGTATTCCACGTGTCATCAGTACTATGATCATCTACAATAATACATTCCCAATTGGTATAAGTTTGGTTCCTTATAGAATCTATAGTTTCATTTATTAAATGTGCTCTATTATAAATAGGCATTATAATGGAAATCATAAAAGGTAATCTTAATTAGTGTAGTCTGGAGTATACTTTTATAATTATTATGTTATAAAATTTCTGAGATCTTATCTATAATCTTATTTAACGATTTTAATCTCAATTCATTTTTTTGATTCGGACTTAATTCGCTTATTTGATTATAAACTCCAATACATTTATTCATTCTAATGACGTATTCTTCGTCACTCATATTTTGAATGAGTTCAAATAATTCTTTTGGACTATTTAATAATGAATAATCAATAAAAGAATTCTCAGGAAACAAATCGTAAATACCAGTTCCTTTGCTATAATACACAGGTAAGCAACCATTTGCAATACTATCCCATATTTTCTCTGTAGTATAGCGTAAAGCAGCTGTGTTTTCAAAACAAAGATTAAATAAATAGGGTTCTAGTAAACCACCTTTTGATTCTGACCAGTCACCATCCCTACTATCCTCTTTTGATATACCATCTGGCCATCCTTTACCATATACATCCATCAAATTATTAGAATGTCCATAAAGAGCAATGTTAACCCTAGGTTTTATCAAATCCACATCTAGTCCATTTACCATTATTGGTTCTGAATCTAGTCCTTTATAAAAACTCATTAACCCAACTAGCTTCCTATTCAATATTTTAAAACTGTCTTTTAAAGGAATTAATTTTTTATCAATTTTTTTTGAATGAAAACTTAGCCGATCAACGAAAACATCACCAGTATAAATGTTCATAATATGAATCTTTAACCACCCAAAATAAAATGAATTTATGTTCTCGGTAGAGGTATTGAACCGAGGTTCTAGTGTCCATAATAAATATTTTTTTTGAGTTCGATATTTGAAAAAATAAGGCTTTAATTGTTTGATTTTTTGTGAAACAATTATTTGAGCATTATTAGGAGAGTCTACAATATTTATTTTATTCTTTTTAAAGAATGGTAAATCTATTTCATGAAACCCCTTAAAAGGAGTGTAAGTCATGTTATTTGTTATAAAAATATTTATCATAAATCTAGTACTAATTAAATGAAAACCTTTATAACCGATAAGTCTCTATCATATTCATAAAAGTACGGTCGGTTGCGATAATGCAAGATAATCGTTTCTAGTAGTCTATCATTAACCAGATCCATATCTAAAACAGGTTTCGTTTTTTTGTTAAGGATTTTTTTGATTTTATCCTTACTATTTTTTAAAACCTTGGTTATTCTTATCTCTACTGGTTGTTCTACTCGTTGTTCTACTCGTTGTTCTACAAGGCTAGTAAGTAAACCTGTAATTTCTTGTAGATAGTTTTTAAATTCCCATCTCTCAACAGGTTCATTTAAAAGTCTATATGCAGCAGGATCGCAGGGTAAACCCCAGTTGTTATTTATGTTGACTTTTGTTGTGTTACGCTTTCGCGAAAGCGTATAATATTCATGATTTATCTTTTCTAAATAACTATGAAACGGCTGCTTACTTTTTATATCTCTATATCCTTTTTCATGCCATTGGTGCAATAACAAAACTTCTTCTTGATACAAGTTAGTGTGTACATCGATGCGTTCTAGACGGTCAAACATATCAGCATCTTCGGCACCCCAATTGTGATAGAACTCGTCAAATCCATTTATGGACTGTAATTTCTCCGTATTAAAAATAGCCGTGCCGGTTAATCCACCTATAAAATCTACATGATAATCATTAAATGCTTTTAAGTTCTTACTTTCTTCTTTTTTTAAAAATCCATAAGGAAAATTAATCACCTCATTTTCTGAGGCTAGTATTAATGCCTTTTCTACAAATTCAGGATGCGCTATACAATCCATGTCTAGCACCATAAAATAGGTAGCCGTACAATCACGCAACACCATATTAATGGCACGAGTTTTATGGAATAATTGACCTTGTGTAGGGCAAAGTATCAAGTTAATTGCTGGATACTTTTCTTCTATTAATGCATTGATTTTTTGCTGATATTCTGTAGTACTACCATAATCTACAATGGTAAGCATAATGCTATCATTGAGCTGTGGATATATAGAATCGAGAGTCTTTTGAACAATTTCAAAAGCCCTATTTCTATTCACTATGACTATGGAGAGACTCATTTTATTAGTGTTTTCTAGGATCTATTTTATAAATTTAATGTCATTTTTAGATAGACCTTTTGCTCTGTAAAAAACATCTAGTAATTTAAAACGAGATAGTAAATTTTTAAAAAATTTAATTTTAATTCTATAAGTTAGTTTACGAGGTCTAAATTTATGATTAAGAATAGTAAAGTCTTCTTTTTCTAGAGGTAAAAAACTATTTACTAAGTCACTCATCCAGGGTTCTGGTTTATTACCCATATGGTAAGCATTATTTGACAAGGTCGCCAATCTATATCCATCACATAAAACTGCTGGCTCGTCAAGGTATTTATTTTCTGAATTTCCACCTAGAATAAAATCTGCATTTTCATAGGGCAAGGCTTTAAAAATAGAAGTGTTATAGGTAACACAAAAATGGCCATTTCCTACTACCGCTTTGTCTCCATTACTTGCAGTAAGGGTCATGTATTTAGTCTTATATTTTTTATCTAACCAGGGCCAGCCTATGCTTTTTGCATATTGCGTCATCGCCTCTGGATCTTCTACGTCAGAAAAAGAAAGCTTATTAGAAAACAAATAGTCTGCCCAAATATTTGATGTCAACCTATTATGGGTTCTGAAAATAGGTACAGGAGATACTGCGGCAGCCTTTTTAAAGTTTTTAAAGACTTTAAAAACTTCTTTATCCCATTGTGGGAGAAAAAGAACATCTGCGTCTGTAATGGTTACATAAGATGATCTGACATTTCTTAGAACACCTAAAATAGCGTTTACCTTACCTACAGGTTTTGTTATTAAACTTAGATGATCTGTATAACCTTGTTGATGTAATTCTATCAACTCTTTTTCTATTGCAATAGATCGATAGCCGTTTGCTACGAGATGTATTTGAGAATCATAACAAGAATTGATTCGCAATGATTGTAAACATAGTTTTAAAATGTCTAGAGTACCAGAAAAATACTCTACCTTATTACTAATAAAAAATGGGACGATGATCACATGATTGCTCTCCTTATTTTCTAGTCGTTGATCTCTGATAGGATTCTTTCCTTCTCGCATATTATTTTAAGAATAAAATCATGAAAATAATTTTCTACTATGTATTGTAAAGGTCGTTGATTTGTTTATTAATTAATTCAAAATTATATTTTGAATTAATTAATAATTCGTTATGCTTGAATGCCTTTTGAACAATATGTTTTTCATTTAATGCAAATGATATTTGATTAGAAATGTCTTTTATATCTAGAGGGTTATTTAATAAACAACCATTACAATGGTGTATTACTAGATCTTCTGTGCTGCCTCCTGGATTACTTTGTATTGGAAATGCTCCCATTATCATAGATTCTATTAAAGTATTAGGCATGCCATCAGAAATACTATTACCAATGTAGATATAAGCTTTTCCCATAAGTTCTAATAATTCTACATGATTTAAATCATGCCTGCCGTATGTTTCTATATTAAGTTTATTCTCATTTATGAAAGTAGTAGTTTTTGCATGTGCTCCAAAAACCACTACTTTCAATCCATCAGGAACATGAATATCCTTTATAGCTTTCAATACGTTAAGTGCTCTACCGAAATCATGCTCATAACCTTTAATTAAAATAATAGAACGTTGAGATATTGGTTTTTTAAATTTTAAATACGCACCTATTTTATAACCTCCACCACCTGGAATAACAGCTGTCACACCATCATAACCTAATTTACTTGCGATCAACTTATCTCTAGTATTATCTACATGTAACAAGTCTACTAGTTTGAGTGCTTTTTTAATTTTTAATAGATGAACATGGAAGTTTTGATAATAAAATAAATCACTACCCCAACAAGAATATATTATTTTTATCTCCGTAAAAGATTTCAAAGTTTTTATAATGGGGTAAAAGCAAGTTTGCATCTCAAAAACATGAATTATGTCTGGTTTAATTTGAGAAATAATTTGATGCAAATATTGATTTTCTGTAATTTCTAATATGGGTCTAATCAAGTCATATAGCTCAGGGCTTTTTTTAGATAACGTATACTCCCCTTTAATAGGTGCAACTTTACGTCGATGCCATTCATTAAATTTTACAACTTTATTTTCAAATTCGACATTATCTTTACTTAAAACATTAAACCAGTATAGCTCATTGCATTCATCTTCTACATTAGATATCCATCTAGCAGCGTGTATTGACGGCATAGAGATAAATAATATTTTCATTTAATTATGATCTTGAAATAATTAATTTTAATTTTCTGATAGAGAAAGTGGTAACCTTTTTTATATTTATATGCTTTATTTAAGTAACCTAGACTATAAATTAAAAACAGTTCTCCTTTATTGAAGTTTAATAAATTATTTGCCTTTGATATTGTTTTGTGTAAAATTGATATGCTAACATTAGAATTCATGTAATTCCTTATTATATCAAAAATCCATTCTTTTATTTTCTGCTTAGGCAAATCAATTCTAGAATCATTAAGACATGTTGTTATGGATTCAATAAATATAGCTACAGACTGTATTACGTGAGTAAAAAACTCAGGCTTTCTCGGATTATTATTATCAGCTATTCTATAATAGCAATCAATTTCTGGAATAGATATATAAATAGGTTTATTTAAAACTAGTAATCGTATGTTAAAATCTATATCCTGAAATCTTTGAAGGTTTTCGTTAAATTTAATATTATCAATAAAGCTCTTTTTATAAGTAGGACGACAAATACTCCATGGCAAAGTCTTCAAAGTTAAAAAAGCATTTAATGCAACATCCCAATCACCATTGATCACTAGAGATTTACTCTCTTTTTGAAATTTATTTCCTGAGAACTTTCCCATTTCAAAGATAACTATATCTAAATTATCATTTTTTTGAAATTCTTTAACTCTATTTTCAAATGATGTAGATGTTAAAACATCATCACTATCAAAAAATATAATATAATCCCCATTTGAAATACTTAAGCCATAATTACGACAGGAATTTGCTCCTTTGAGCTTTTCTAACGGCCTGTTATAATATGAAAACCTAGGTTTATCCTTTATATAATCACATACAACTTGTTCTGTATAATCAGTACTTCTGTCATCTACAATAATACATTCCCAATTTCCGTAAGTCTGTTTCCTTATAGATTCTAAAGTCTCTATAATAAGATGTGCTCTATTATAACTCGGGATTATTATTGATATCAAATTGTCTTTCATTACCTAATTAATATAGATTAAATATTTGAGGTTTTAATACAATGACCTCAGATTTGTTTCAAAAACATCTCTTCCATATTCTTTTAAAATATACTGTCGATTGACCTTACCTATTGCATCCCATGAACTCCTCAAAAATAACATTTGTTCTAATCCTTTAGCCAATTCAAATGGTTCATTTGTACGACACAGAATATTATTTTCAGGTAATTCATAAGGGATTGAACCTACCGAGGTTGATACGACTGGTAATCCCATACTCATTGCTTCTAGCATAACGGTAGGTAATGCTTCGTGCAAACTGCTTATAACTAAAAAATCAGATTGATCATAAACCTCTTTTATCTCAAATCTATTTTTAGAACCTGTTAAAGAAACAAAATCCTGAATTGCCAATTCTGTAATGAGCATTTCTAAATTTTGTCTTTCTGAGCCTTCCCCTATAATAGTTAACTGTACCTCAACATCCTTTTCTCTTAATGACTTCAGTAGTAGAGCGAGACTTCTTAAAAGGTTATCAAACCCTTTGACTTTTTCTAATCTACCTACAGCTAGCATTTTTATTAAATTCAGCTTTTCTTTTCCATTAATCGAAGAGAAAAACCTATCATCAATTGGATTATTTATCCTCTTTATTTTCTGAGAATTAAATCCAGCAGATAACAAAGCCTTAAAATTCCAAGTAGAGATTGCTATAGGTGTATCAACAAGATGGATTAATGGTGTGTAAAATTGAGGATCTTGTGAAAGGTGTCGAATATCATAACCGTGAAAAGTGACGTGAATCTTTACATTTTCTAGCGGCCCAATAACTTTTAAAAATTCTCTAGCTACATCCCCAAAATGAAAATGTATGTTGTCTATCTGATTATTCTCAACAAGCTTTTTGAACCTTTTGTTGAGAATTTTTTTTTTGTAATCTTTTTTATTAAACTTTAGTAAGAGAAGATCATAAAAATTAAATGGATTAATTAATGATAGAAGAGCTTTAAATGTTGTCAATTCATAAAAGGTTCCAATCTCAAAAATTTTTACCTTGGATATAATCTCATGATATCCTTCTAACGCTTGCGAATTTGATTTTATCGCTTTTGCACCAACATAAACACTTTCTGAAACATTTAAAGCACAAAGAATATGATCTCTAATAAAAGTCTCTGAAAGCTCAGGAAAAGAGTTCATTACTATCAGTACATTTTTATTCATTTTAAGATCAATTACAATTTCTTATACACTACAACACTATTTAAACCTTGATCTTTAATTAAGAACTTATAGATTACAAGTTTCAACTTAATCGGGAGTTTATTTATCATATTAGTTGCTTTATGCACTGACTTGAGTGGAATAGCGACTTGATTCCAATTATTTAATTTTGCTATTTTCTTTAAAAGAAAACTATTAACTATACCTAGACGATACTTACGAGATTTAGAAACCTTAACCGATTCAAGAGATACCAGTTCTAAACCAAAAATATCTAAACTTTCAAATGATTTCTTATTAAACCTAGATATATGATGTGGTGGTAAATTCAAAGTATGGTTGATACTAGATGTGTCATGATTATCATTATTCGGTACAGAAAAAATATAGTATCCATCTTTCCTTAAACATTTTACCCCAGCTTCTATAAAACTATATAAATCACTCACATGTTCATGAACATGATTACTCACAATAACATCATAAACCTCTTTGTTTGATAAAGAATGAGCTTCAACACTCTCATCTTTAAGTGTGACACCTTTTGCAATTGCATTTTTAATGGCCAGATCATTGAATTCTAAACCTACATAACTATCGCAATTTATAACTTTGGCAAAATCTCCATCACCAGCACCTACTTCTAAGACTTTATCCTCTTGAGTTATATAATTTTTAATCATTAAAAATTCAGGTCTCAACGGACTGTAATAATTATCTCTTATCTCTTGTAAAACTTCATAGAACTTATCATTTCCAGCCATTCTAGGATCAAAAAACAAATGGCTACAATCATTACATTTAAAAAAAGAAAAAGATTCAAGGTTGAAAAACTGAGAAAAATCTCTACCAAACGACTCTTGATAAATATCATTAATCAATTTTGAATCAAAAGTCGACTCAACTGACAAGTCGTTTGATTTGCATAATATGCAATTTGCTTTTATTGAATCCATAAAGTGCTAAAGTAGTTTTGTCCCCAATTCTTTTTTGGCAAGGTTATATCATAATTCCACTCCATAGAAAACTCGCAAACATTTTTCAATTCTTCTAAATCAAAAGTTCCATTTCCTATAAATAATGAAATGTTATAAAGACCTGGAACCAGAGTCATATTTTGAATCTCTATGACTACATCAGTTCCGTTTTGTTTTTCAAATTTTTGAGAAGCTTGATGCATATTTGCTGCCGCAACTCTTTCCCCAAAATTATTTTCTAAAACATAACCAATAGTTATCGTATCATATTCTTTATAATCTAATTTCAAATGAATACGTAGATTTTGGTTATGATTAATATTTTTCTCCTCTAATCTGATTTCAGAAATGAGATCAGACCGTTTTATCTGCATATCATTCTGATTATTAGATGAATTCTTTAAGTAATCATTTATGGCGTCATTAGTTTCTCCTACAAAACTAATTTCTCCATTACTTAAAACCATAGTTCTACTACACAAACTCTTCACAGCAGCCATATTATGACTCACAAAAAGCACCGTACGTCCACTCGTATTAGAAATATCTTGCATTTTCCCGATTGCTTTTTTCTGAAACTCTGCATCTCCTACCGCTAGTACCTCATCTACTACTAATATATCTGGTTCTAGAAACGCGGCAACGGCAAAACCTAACCGCACGCGCATACCACTAGAATAACGCTTTACTGGTGTATCAATGTACATCTGACAGCCAGAAAACTCCACTATCTCATCTATCTTATCAGAAATTTCGGTTTTAGTCATTCCCAAAATAGCTCCGTTGAGATAAACATTTTCTCTACCTGTAAGTTCTGGATGCATACCAGTACCTACTTCTAGCAAACTCGCGATGCGTCCTTTAGTTTTTATAGAACCTGTTGTAGGGCTAGTTACTCTAGACAGTATCTTTAATAATGTAGATTTACCAGCACCATTTTTACCGATAATACCCAGTATCTCGCCACGTTTTACCTCAAAGTTGATATCCTTTATCGCCCATACATAATCACTAGTGGCCGCAGCACTGCGGTCATTTACGGCACCTATTGTAAGATATGGATCTTCTTTACCTCTTATCCTGGCCCAAAATCTGTTTAAATCATGACTTAAGGTACCAGTTCCTACGGTTCCTAAACGGTATTGTTTAGAAACATTTACAGCTTTTAAAATAACATCATCACTCATCGCTTGCAGTTTTAAAAGGACATACAGCTAGTAAACCTTGTTGTAAATTATGAATTACCTGTTGAGATGGTAAGGAGCTCTCATGATTCTTTATCATAATCACCGCTTCTTCAACTCCTATCTCTTTCTCTATAAACTCTGGCTGGTAGGTGTTTAAACCTACAGATAGAAAGTAATCGTGATACTTTACTCCATCTCCATAAATATTTTCTGAAAACTTAACCTGTACAGCTGGTATTTGATAAGCATGCGCCACGATAACACCATGTAGAGAAGAAGATAAAATCTTCTCACAACTTAGTATTTCATTAGTTGTTTTTTCTATATCATTGGTATTGAAATCTATAATTAAAATATCTTTACGTTCACCATATAGTTTCTTCACTATTTCTAGGTCGTTGATATGTGGTATAATTCCTAAGGTGAACGCTTTGTCTACATTAGGATAATGATATAACGGTAATAATAGTGCCGGATCTCCATAGACCGCTGGACACTCATAACCTAGTTCGAGGATTCGCTTTCGCGAAAGCGGACCTCTAACAGACAAAAATCTAGCACTAGCTATGGACTCATCTTTATGGTTAATACCGCTGCCCCATACCGTACAATAGCTATTGATATGAGCGAGTACACTGCCTATAGTTACGTATAAAGGGGTAAATAAATTTTTAATAGAAAACTTTTGAGCACGTACCCAAGATACTTTTTTACCAGAAATTTTTTCTACTAGATATTTACCTAATAGATCGCCGTAGTTTTCTTTCTGTTTTTTCTGGATAAAGATCTCACTCCACCAGTATAGTCGTATTGCTGCCATTATACGGTGTCGATAAAAGTTTTTTCGGTTCTATTAAAAATAATAAGACCTATTAAAAAGGCAATAATCGCCACACCTGAACTGATCCATAAACCAGAAAATGAAATATCGCCTGTGCCTAACAATAAGTTTCTATACAATTCTATCACCTGCGCTAGCGGATTTGCCTCTATAATCCATGCCCAATCTGGACTTTTAATTTTTGCCTCGCTTAAAGGATACATCACAGCACTTAAATACATTAATAGGTTGATACCAAAGGAAACTAATATAGTAAGATCCCGATACTTAGTAGTCATAGAACTTAAAATCATACCTACACCTAGTCCTAATAAAGCCATGTTCAGTATGGTCAGTGGAAATAACCAAACATAAATGGACGGCGCTATGTTAACATCTTTTACTAGTATGAAATACAAGTAAAAGATAATAAATATAAGCAACTGTATACCATACTTAAACAGTCCTGATAACACCTTAGAAGCAGGCACAATAAATCTAGGAAAATACACCTTACCAAATAAACTGGCGTTTGCTGTAAAGGTATTACTTGACGTCGTTAGACATTCTTTAAAGTAATTCCATAAGGTAATACCTGCAAGATTAAACAGAAATGGTGGTACACCGTCTGTTTTAATATCTGCAAATGTGTTGAAAACAAGTGTAAACACGACACTGGTAAACAATGGCTGAATCAAAAACCATAAAGGTCCTAAAACGGTTTGCTTATAAACGGTAACAATATCCCGCTTTACAAATAACACGAGAAGATCTCTATAACGCCAGATCTCTTTAAGATTGAGGTCTATAAGTTTTCCTTTGGGCTTGATTTCATAAAGCCAATCCTTATCTGACATAAAATTAGGCCTTAGAATTAAATTTAGATTGTATTGCTTTTTTAATTTTAGTTAAAAAACCATCTTTCACATCATTTTCATGATACCCATTGCCATAGGCTCCATAACCATAGCCATAACCGTAGCCATAACCATAACCGTAAGTCCCTTTATCACTAAAATGATTAAATATAAAACTCAAGTTTTTAATTTCGTCTCTTTTATATTTTTCATTCACCACATCGAGCATTCCTTTTTTAGTATAGCCCTGACGTACCATATAGAGACTAGCGTCTGCATGCTTTGCTATTTCTAGAGCATCTGCTACTAGACCCAATGGTGGTGTATCTAGAATAACGTAGTCATAATTCTTTTTAAACTCTTCTATCATGTCTCCAGCACGTTTAGACATAATAAGCTCACTAGGATTAGGCGGTACCGGGCCAGAAAGTGCTATATCTAGATTTTCTATTCCTGCAGATCTAATAATGTCATTTAAGGAGCAATCGTTTACTAAGTAGTTAGAAACTCCTAAATCGTTATCAATCTCAAAATCATCAAATATCTTAGGCTTTCTTAAATCTAAACCTACCAGTAAGGTACGTTTACCACTTAAAGCAAAAACAGTAGCAAGGTTGATACTGGTAAATGTTTTCCCTTCTCCACTCACACTACTGGTAACCATAATCGTACGAGAATCGTGTTGCGATTCTTGATCATAAATAAAGTGTAAACTAGAACGTATCCCTCTAAAAGATTCTGCTATCGTAGATTTAGGTTTGTCACGTACTATTAAATTAGTAGGATGATCCATTTTTCCTACGACTCCTAACACAGAAACTGGGCTTAGTTTTTCAAGATCCTTAGGGCTGTGTACATAATTATCTAAAAGAGTAAGTACAAAAGCAACTGAGATAGGTGCTGCAAATGCTACCATCAAAGCAATTAAGTAATTGATATTAGAATCTTTGCGCTGTCCACCGCTACCTATATCTTTTGCTGCATCTATAACATAAATATCTGACACATTCGCCGCTTTGACTAACTCTGCCTCTGCTCTTCTAGCTTGAAAAATGTTATAAGCATTCTGTCTTAAATCAAACTGACGTTGTATTTTAAGGTACTCCTGCTCTTCCTTTGGTAAGGTTTTAATCTTAGCCTCTATTTTATAAATTTCAGAGTTGAGCTGTTTCAGCTCGCCATTAAGTTGAAGTTTTGAACTAGAAATGTTTTCAAAAATAACTTCTTTAATAGCGTTGATATCTCGATCTATTTCTCTGAAAATAGGCGCATCTTCTCTCATGGCAAACTGTCTGCGTTTGCGCTCTTCAGATAACTGTATTAATCTGGCAACACTTCCTACCACACTTCCTTCTGTAATACCGACTACTGTAGGAGCCTGTATGGCGGTATAATCAGTTTTATCTCTTAAGTAATTACGTAAGTTATTGTAATAATCTAATTTATTCTGAAGGTTAGTTCGCTGAAATTCAAAATCAGTAAGCTTTGCATTAAAATCACTATTTTGAACAGCTGCATCTACTAACTGACTCTTAGATTGAAAATCTTCCAATTCATTTTCAGATGCTTTGATAGCCTCTGCCTGAGCGATAAGACTGCTATCGATATACTTAATCGTACTGACAGCAAATTTATTCTTACGTTCTAGTTCCCCTTTTTCTAGAACTATAGAACTGGAATTGATATAATCTACTAATCTATCTTTATTAGAACCTCTTAAAGAAAGTTGTATGATAGAAGAACCAGTAGGTTTTTGAAGAATAGATATACCTTTATAACGACTTACCGTACCCCAATAATCGCCAAAATTAAATAACCAGGTTCCTTTTTGAGTGGTACTGCTGGTCTTTTCTATAGTGACATGTAAAAAAGGTAGATTAATAGGCTTGCCAAATTCAAATTTCTGTTTCCATTCTCCTTGTGGTGTATTAACCTGACCACCTTCTTTAGTGAAATAATTAAAAGCTCCTGCACTATTTGAACTAAAATTAGCCGTTAATTCAAATTCCTTATCATTTAACACATTAATACGTATGGAATTGCCTTTTATTTGCAAGGCATCTTCTACGGCATAAATAAAGAAAGGTGTTTGCTTATAAGCGTCTACATTATAATATTTACCTTCTTTAATATAATTGATATAGAACTGAAGTTCGTCCACGACTTCTTCTGCATGAGAACGTGATTTGAACTGAGTAATCGCTGTTGTAACCTTATCTGTAGTACCACCCCAATTAAAAGTTAGACTGGTGTTACTGGTAAATAACGGATTTGAATTGTCCTTAATACTGATTAAGGAATTCATATCATAATAAGTCTGTATAAATTGGTTCTTATAATAAGCATAACCTATACCAACACCCAGGCAAAGTAATAACAACCACCACAAGCGTATCAGTTTACTGAAAAACTGTCTAATGTCAAATATGCCAGTTAGGCTATTAACTTCATTTTCTTCTTCCATGATTAATTAGAGATATTGTTAATCAGTAAAACAGTTCCTACTAAAGCTGTAAAGACAGATAATATAGTCGTAAAGGAAGACAAACCAGTTGTACCTGTACCTAGCGATTTTTGCGGTAAAGGATTAACCACAATCATATCATTAGGTTGTATGTAATAATAAGGAGAGTACACAACGTCTATACTAGTTAAATCTAGCTCGTGCGTTTTCACGCCATCTGGATATTGTCTAACAATTTTCACAGCGGTTAGATCGCCCGTAATAGGCACACCACCACCGTCTGCAATAGCCTCTATAATACTTACCTGTTCTCTAAAAATTGTTTTCTGCCCTGTTCCATTAACCTCGCCTACCATAGTATATCGCAAGCCGTCTAATTTTACGGTAACAAATAGATTGGCATTTTCTTTAAAATATTCAGTCAGTAGTCTTTTTTCTATCAATTCACGCAACTCTTCTACCGTCATGCCTATCGCTTTTATCTTACCTAATTGCGGCACACGTATATCTCCATGTTGATCTACCGTATAACCAGTGAAGTATAAACCAGCACCTTGAGTAGATCTTGTATTACCTTCATCACTTTCTACATTAAACATCTTTACTAGATCTGGATCGATAGGTGCTTTAATTTGAATAGAAAGTATGTCGTTAATTTGTAATCGATAAGGAGGTTGTATTTTTCTAATAACGATCAAAGAATCATTTGCAGTTTTATTAGACTCTTGTAAATAAGTAATCTTAGATGTAGGTACGCAAGAATTCGCTATTAACAATAAAAAAAGTACCAAAACGCCTAACAGCTTTCTCATGTATAGAAAATAAAGTAAGCTGCAAATATAGAATTATTGAAGTAAAAATCTCTTTTTGATTCCATTCATTAGTATATAATCGATACATATGTTAAAAGATGTATGATAATCTCGCTTTCGCGAAAGCGAAACAAATACAAAACAATCGAGGCCACACTACCGATCTCTTACAAATTTGAACAACCATAAAATATCTATACCTTCTCAAGAGACGTCAAATTTTATGGGATGACCACACTATGCTAACACTTAACACCGTAATATTGCATTTCTTAATTTAAGTAGGATTACCATGAATTATATAACTGTAGAAAACGTTTCCAGAGCATTTGCCGATAAAGTTCTTTTTAAAGACATATCACTAGGTATCAATCAAGGACAGAAGATAGGCTTTGTAGCAAAAAACGGCTATGGTAAATCTACTTTACTTAACATAATCACTCGTGCTGAAGAACCTGACAGTGGTAATGTAGCTTATAGAACAGATCTAAGAATGGCGTTCTTATCGCAAGAACCTAATCTTAATCCAGAGATGACTATTGAAGAAGTCATTCTAGATAGCGATGTACCTACCATGAAAATCATAGCAGATTATGAGCACTCGATGGCAAATCCTGACGATGCTGACATGATGCAGAAAGCGCTGGATGCTATGGACGCGGCAAACGCTTGGGATTTTGAAACTAAGTACCGTCAGATTCTTTCTAAATTAAAACTAGATGACCTATCGCAAAAAGTAGGTAAATTAAGTGGTGGACAGAAAAAACGTATCGCCATGGCTATGGCTTTACTCTCAGATCCACAGCTTTTAATAATGGATGAACCTACTAACCACCTGGACCTAGAAATGATCGAGTGGCTAGAAGCCTACTTTAAACAAGAAGACTACACCATACTTATGGTAACACACGACCGTTATTTCTTAGATCGTGTGTGTAATGAAATTATAGAATTAGATCAAGGTCAACTATACACATACAAAGGAAACTACTCTTACTACGTTGAGAAAAAGCAAGAACGTTTAGAAATAGCTCAAACTAATCAAGAAAAAGCACAGCAACTCTATAAAAAAGAATTGACCTGGATGCGTCGCCAGCCTAAAGCGCGTCGTACTAAATCAAAATCTCGTATAGACGACTTCTATGTAATTAAAGAAGCCGCTCATAACCGTCGTAAAGATCATCAGGTAGAACTAGAGATTAATATGCAACGTATGGGAACAAAGGTTGTGGAATTACACAAACTGAGTAAATCGTTCGGTGATAAACATTTGATTAAGGATTTTTCTTATAATTTCTTACGTGGAGAACGTCTAGGAATTATAGGTAAAAATGGTACTGGAAAATCTACGTTCTTAAACATGGTTACTGGTGCACTTACTCCAGATACTGGTAAAGTAGTTGTAGGAGAAACAGTTAAAATAGGATATTACACTCAAGGTGGTATTGAAGTAAAACCTGGTCAAAAAGTCATAGATGTCGTTAAAGAATACGGTGAGTACATCCCTTTAAATAAAGGAAAAATAATCAGTGCGAGCCAATTACTGGAGCGTTTTATGTTTGATAATAAGAAAAAACATGATTTTGTAGAAAAACTAAGTGGTGGTGAACGTAAGAGACTGTACTTATGTACCGTACTTATTCAAAACCCTAACTTCTTAATTCTAGATGAACCTACAAATGATCTAGACATACCTACACTTAACGTACTAGAGAATTTTTTAATGGATTTCCCTGGTTGTATTATAGTAGTAAGTCACGACCGTTATTTTATGGATAAAATAGTAGATCACTTATTTGTATTTAATCAGTCTGGAAACATCACAGACTTCCCTGGTAACTACAGTGATTTTAGAGCTTATGTAGGTAATACAGACATCGCTCTAGATAAAGATGCCGAAGAAGAAAAACCTGTAGTCGTTAAAAAAGCAGAACCTACTCCGGTTGCACCTACTTCTGGACCAACTAGAGAGCAACAAAAAATGCTTTCTAGAATGGAGAATAAAATCAAGCAACTGGAAGAACTAAAGAAAAAATTACAAGACAGTTTCCTCGATCCAGACATTCATGCAGATCAAATGACTGAAAACTCTATACAACTAGAGAAGACTAAAGCACAGCAAGAGGAATTAGAAATGGAATGGTTAGAACTAAGTGAGCAAATTGCTAATAACTAACTTATTTTATATCATATCTTAGATTTAAAACCTTCCTTTTAAAACAGGAAGGTTTTTTTTGTTTCATACGGTTTCTGTTTGCTTACTCAAAACTTTTAAGTTGTTTCCCGTTTCCGTTCCCCAACCCTAAAGGGTGCGGAAATAGGAAGCGTTCCGTTATTTTCTTTTCTCCGTTTTCCCAATGCAAAACTTTTACTTTTTTTTTAGTTCCCAAACGCCAAAGGGTGCGGAAACAATTCACAAAAAAAAAAGGAACAGAATAAATCCTGTTCCTTTTTTGATATAAATTATTTAATATTTAAAGATGTGCTATAAATCTATTTTTCTTCTACTGGTACAGCAAAAAGATCAAAATCTTCGGCCTCAGTGATTTTTACATTCACAAAAGAACCTACTGATAAATAATGATTCTCTGCATCGATAAGCACCTCATTATCCACATCAGGACTATCAAATTCTGTACGACCTACAAAGTGATTACCACGCTTGCGATCTATCATGACTCTAAATTCTTTACCTATCTTCTGCTGATTCAGCTCCCATGAGATTTGAGACTGTATCTCCATAATTTGATTAGCACGCTCTTGCTTTACCTCTGCAGGAACATCGTCATCTAACTTGTAAGCATGCGTGTCTTCTTCATGAGAATACGTAAAACATCCCATACGTTCAAAACGCTGGTCTTTTACCCATTGCTTTAAGATCTCAAAATCCTCTTCTGTCTCGCCAGGGTAACCTACGATGAGAGTCGTACGTATTGCCATTTCTGGAACTAAAGTTCTAAATTTCTCTAAAAGCGCATTAGTTTTCTCAAACGTAGTACCTCGACGCATCGATTTAAGAACCGGTGTAGAAATGTGCTGTAAAGGAATGTCTAGGTAAAAACACACCTTAGGCTCGCTTTTCATTACATCTAGAACATCTAGCGGGAAACCTGTAGGAAATGCATAATGCATACGTATCCACTCTATTCCTTCTACTTTTGCTAGCTCTCGTAATAACTCGGCCAGTCTTCTTTCTTTATATAAATCAAGACCATAATACGTAAGATCTTGAGCGATAAGAATTAATTCTTTTACACCCTTTGCCGCAAGCTTTTCAGCCTCAGTAATTAGATCTTCTATAGGCGTACTTTTATGTCCACCACGCATTAAAGGAATCGCGCAGAAAGAGCAAGGTCTATCACAACCTTCGGCTATTTTAAAATATGCATAGTTTTTAGGTGTCGTAGTAACACGTTCACCTATCAGCTCGTGCTTATAGTCTGCACCCAGTGCCTTTAATAGAGATGGTAATTCTGTAGTCCCAAAATACTGGTCCACATCTGGAATTTCATTTTGAAGATCTGGTTTATAACGTTCAGACAGACATCCAGAAACAAAAACCTGATCTACCTCTCCATTTTGCTTACGTTCTACAAAGTCTAAAATCGTATTTACCGACTCCTCTTTTGCATTATCAATAAAACCGCAAGTATTAATCACGACTATATTACCTTCTTCTTCATGTACAACATCCTTACCGCTAGCCTTTAACTGGCCCATCAGCACCTCACTATCGTACACATTCTTAGAGCAACCTAAAGTTATTACGTTGATCTTATTCTTTTTTCTTGTTTTTGTTCTCATAAGCGGCTGCAAATTTACGACTTAGCCCACTACTATGTACGGTTAATGGTTGTTTTTATCTCGCTTTCGCGAAAGCGGAACTTTTAAACGCATTTATGATAATGACAAATATTAAAATGACAAACAAACAGCTCTAGAACACATCCTTATTTCTAGTCCCATAAAATTATGAGAGCAATACTTAAATCTTAAATAAATATTAAAATTTAAAACCAACGTACTAGCAGGTGATATATTAGCAGCCAACCCAATCAAAATTATTATGAAAAATTTATTATTGTTAACATTGTTAATGATCAGCTTTTTATCCTTTTCACAATCTACATTCTACCCAGGAACTTTAACTAAAAACGATGGATCCAAAGAGACTGTATACTTTAAGAATAAAGAATATGTAATTGATTCTAACGGAGAATTAAATATTTACCAACAAGAAAGTGATGAAAGTAAAATAATTATCACTGCAAATGATTTTACTAAAATAGTGTCTCATAATGATCAATTATTTCTGGAGACAACAGTAATCAAAGAACTTAAAAGTACAGATAAGTTAATTTTAAAAAAACTAGTTGAAGGCGATAACAGCTTATACCTTCTTCGATTAGAGGAAAATAACTATTACGTTGATAAAAAAAATGGAAACTATACGTTACTAGAGAAAAGGAAGTCTAAAGATATCAATTCGATTATCTATAAAGAATGGCTTTTCAACAACTTTAACCCATCTAATTTAATCGCTGTTGATTTTTCAAGAATTTCGTACGATCAAGATGATCTAGTGGAATACTATACTGATTATAACCCTAATGGAAATGAGTTAACACTAGAAAATAGGGTTAAACCTATCAACATATCAATATTAGGTAATTATGTAAACAATAACATCTCTCTTAAATCTACAAGTATTACTCATGAGAGGATCAACAGCTCTAATATTAAAATAGGCCTAAATATAAATTACAACATCGATAAAGTACAAAATAGAGTCACTGCATTTGGAGGGTTAAACTATTACACTTCAATAGATGATCAGGGCAATTCTGTTGTTTTTCCTGAATCAGATATACAACGTAGAGATGCCGTTAACCCTATAGAATTTAATTACTGGTCATTTAATCTAGGTGTACAATATAATATTCATTTTGATCGATTCAGCTTATCACCTTATTTGAGCTATGAGTCACTTTATTTAACATCTGACAACAGAATTGCTGCGATATTTGAAGATGGCACTACCTTTTATGATTCTAATAATTTTATCAAGGATCCTACTGCTATCAACTTAGGTTTTAAAATTACCGCGTTTAAAAACATCACAGCTACAGTAGAATATAGTTATCTCACAGATCTATCTGCAACATATTTTAATGGTCAAAACCTACAAGTCACTGAAGCAAAAATCAACAGACTAAGTATAGGGGTAGGTTATAAATTATTTTAATAACTAATTAAGACTTCATTAAAAACGTATCAAGGTAGGAGAAACCTATGATACGTTTTTTTTGAGCTGAACTCAAATTATCTTGATGGCTTAAAATTAATAAGTATCTTAAATGATTTATTCTCTTTTATGAAAATTCTATTCATACTTTTAATCCTTTTAATTACCAGTTTTTGCTTCTCACAAAGAATAATTACTGGAACTGTTAGTGATGCTGATGGTGGTCTTTTAGGAGCGATAGTTACAGTAAAAGGAAGTAAGATTTATTCTATAACTGACTTTGATGGTAATTATTTTATTGAAGCTAAGAGTACAGATACTTTAGTATTTTCTTATACTGGATATGATTCTCAAGAAATAACTATAGGAGATCAAAACGTTATTAACGTTGAACTAGAATCAGAATTAATCCACTTTGTAACTATTACTCACTTTTATGAAAAAAGGTTTGAAATAAAAACTGAATACGGAATTAATTATCAGACTTACGGGATAGGAGTTATGAAAAAGTTTGATTATCCATATGACTTTGAGGTGAGTACTTTTCTAAGTTCTAATTTTAGAGAAAATAAAAAGTTTAACTTTCAAATTGAAAAACCTCTTAGAATTAAAGGTTTGTATTTAATTGCTGGATTTACGCACCAACAAGTCGACTTCGAATCAAGCAATTTTAAAAAGAACCAGCTGTTTTTAGCGAAAAAAATCGGACGAACCAGAAATCCTTTTCAACACATTAGGATAATCGTGGGACAATTAAATTTTCAAAATCATGTAGTTGATCAAAATAATTTTGGCTTAGGGTTTCAGTTAAGAAAAAGAATTGCAAACGGCTTCTATTTAAATACGGAATATAATTACTGGGATGGTATAAACGAAGCAAGTCTAAAAATTGATTACTTAATTAAGTATAACTGGGTTGCTAGTTTTAAATACCAACACATAAATAATTATGAAGAAATAAGTATCGGAATCTCTCGCAGTTGGGGTTATTGGTAAGAAATTGTTATACTCTTAAATCTAAAACCTCCTAAAACTCTTAAAACCTTTTTTAACACCTGCCGTTACTTCTAGCGGTAAATAATTCTCTGCAGAAGGAATCGGGCATGAAAACCGATTACTATAAGCACAATAAGGATTGAATGTATTATTAAAATTAAGAACTACTTTTTCACCTAATGGCGATCTCAATTCCATATAGCGCCCAACGACATAAGAACCTTTATCGTTAGTCTTATCTGTAAAAAACACCGATAAATAATTGTAATACTCGGGATCATCTTTTAAACTAGGACTAGATAAAACTAGTAATTTACATTTCTTACCTTTTAGGGTGAAGTGTAAATAGCCATACTTTACATAAGAAGCAACGCGAGAAGTAGATGTTGCTAGCTTCACCTCTTCTGTATTATTTATTTTTTCAAATCGAGCCTCAACAACAAATTCAGGATCAAAATCATAGAAATTCAAATAACCAAAGGTTTTTCTTTCTTTGGCTGTTAACACATTATTCTCTCCAGACTTATATTCGGCAGATAAATTCTTGCGGTAGTCTAATGATTCTTGCTCATAATCCTGCGCCGATAATCCTATACTGAAAACTAGTAATACTAAGCTGAAGATGATTTTCATAAAATTCTTTATTAAAAAGGTACCGCACTTATACTCCAGATATACTCTGCTATTTCATTATAATAAAATCGAGACAGTGTGACGATTAATGCAGCAATTATTGTTACTACCCAATGGTAGTTTTTAAATAAAACGCTGGCACCAGTTAATATCAATACTATCAAATGAATAGCCGCCATTAAATAAAGTGGATAGTAAGCATTGGATGGAGCAAGTGGATTATCCCACAGCGGATTAGTGAAAATTTGTACGATCACAACACATAAATAAAATGCTGCATAAATGGCAATCACTTTAGTTATCGTTGCGATACTCTTATTATTCAATATAGGCGGTCTTGTTTCTTCCAATTTCTATACGAGTTATAAATTCTTAAAAGGTAGGTCTTAGTTTTTATAATCTTGAGGCGCTGTTCTATGTTTAGTCATCTTTTCATAAGCTGCAGCCCAGTTAAAAAGCAATCTATCTTCTTCATTAGGTGCTATAAAAGTAAGTCCATAAGGTTCTCCTTTGTCGTCATAACCCATAGGAACTGTCATTGCAGGAAAAAAAGCAACGGCAGCTGCACCTGCAGTGTAATTATTTACAGATACAAAACCACTTAAATCATGGGTCTTGATCAGCTTATCAAAATACTCTTGAGCTCCAGCGGTCATTGCAGTCTTAAACTCCCAAAACTCTGCATCAGTAATACTAGGCTCGTCCATAATACCTTTAAATAGACTTTGTCCATAAGGCATAGAATTTATAGAATCTTTTTTATTGAGATCCATAACCGTTTTCACATCCCAACCGCGATACTTTGAATTGGACTGACCTGCAAAATAAGCAGGAAGATCTCTCTTCATATCGGCATTAAGCAATTTTAAAAAACCCTCTAATTGTGGTCTTGTATCATCTAACTCTATAAGCACTGCACCAGCTTTTTCTAGATCTAACAATGCCTGTGCATATAAAGGGTTTTCTTTAAAAGAAGTCCATACTCCAAAACGCACACCTTTTACTCCAGCGCTTTCAAAATTATTAGCACCAGATCTTTCTATTAATTCAAAAGGCACACCTAAAGCCTGAGATAAGATGGCGTTATCCATAACACTTTTAGTCATAGGCCCAGCTGTATCTAAATAACTAGAAATAGGCACTATTCCAGAACCGCTAAAAGTTCCTGTAGACGGTTTATAACCCACCACACTATTTTGAGAAGATGGCGATAATATCGACCCAGAAGTCTCTGTTCCTATCGCAGCAACAGCAAAATTAGCCGCAACAGCAACACCACTACCACTACTAGAACCGCCAGTATCTAGCGATCTTCTTCCATATGGGTTTAAAGTCTGTCCACCCACTGCGCTATATCCACTAGGACAGTCCCCACAGAAAAAGTAAGCCCACTCACTTAAATTTGCTTTACCTAAAATTACCGCTCCTTCTTGTCTCAAGTTATTGACTATTTTGGCATTTTGAGGAGTCTGATTATCTATCAACACAGCTGCACCAGCCGTAGTAGGCATATCTACCGTATTTATATTATCCTTAAGTAATATAGGCATTCCTCTTAAGGTGTGATATGTGATATCAGCACCATCCTCTTTTAAAAAAGCAAGATCTTGGTCAGCTGCTTCAGCTTGCTGTAATACATTAGGATTGATACTTATCACAGCATTTAGTGATTTGGAATTTTCTCTATCGTACTTATAAATTCTTTTCAGATAAAAAAGAGTTAGATCACGATAAGAAAGTTGCCCACTAGCGATAGCCTCTTGAATCTCTGGAATGCTCTTTTCTAGAATTAAATCTTTTAAGTTTCCGCTTTCGCGAAAGCTGATCACCTCATCTAACAAATCGCCAAAAATCTGATCTTTAACTAAGTACTTAGAATCTATTACTTTGAACTCTCTGAAGTCTTTACTTGAAGACTTAACACCAGTATCTGAAGATTTACATGCTAAAAAAAGCAGTGGTAAAAAAAATAAAATCTTTCTCATTTGATAAGTTTGTATAAAAATAAAACTCTCGCAAATATGATTAACTATCTGCGAGAGTTCTAATATATGTTTTAATGTATTCTAATTGAAGAAACTATCTACAAATTCTACTTTATTAAAAACTTGTAAATCTTCTACACCTTCACCTACACCTATATAGCGTACAGGAATTTGAAACTGGTCAGAAATACCGATCACCACACCACCCTTTGCAGTACCATCCAGTTTTGTAACCGCTAGACTACTTACCTCAGTAGTTGCTGTGAACTGTTTTGCTTGCTCAAAAGCATTTTGTCCGGTAGAACCATCTAACACTAACATGACGTCATGTGGCGCATTAGGTATTATTTTTTGCATCACTCGCTTTACTTTAGAAAGCTCGTTCATCAAGTTGATTTTGTTATGTAAACGACCTGCGGTATCTAGAAGAACAACATCTGCATTTTGAGCTACGGCGCTTTGTAAAGTATCAAAAGCAACACTAGCAGGGTCACTACCCATATCTTGCTTTACGATTTCTACACCTACACGTTGTGCCCATATATCCAGCTGATCAACTGCTGCAGCTCTAAAAGTATCTCCGGCACCTAGCACCACTTTTTTACCAGCTTTTTTAAGTTGATATGCGAGTTTACCTATGGTAGTAGTCTTACCTACACCATTAACACCTACTATCATGATTACATAAGGACCGTCGGTTTCTGGAATAGTAAATTCTGTAGCATCGCCATGATTTACCTCACTCATTAATCCTGCGATCTCTTCACGTAAAATCTTATCCAGCTCTGACGTACCTAAATACTTATCCTTTGCTACGCGTGCCTCTATACGGTCGATTATTTTTACCGTAGTCGCTACTCCTACATCACTAGAGATCAATACATCCTCGAGATCATCAAGAACATCTGTATCTACAGTAGACTTTCCAGCTACGGCTTTACCTAGTTTATCAAAAAAGCTGGTTTTAGACTTTTCCAGCCCTTTGTCTAGGGTTTCTTTTTTTTCTTTAGAAAATATTTTTTTGAAAAAACTCATGGTTTGTTTAAAAGTGATACAAAAATAGGAAAGTTAATCACAATAACGACCATCGATATGATTAAAGGATGGTTATAAGCAAATGAATGCTTCATTTATAGCGTAAAAACCCTACGCCGATGTGTAAATTAAACTTAGAAAAGAGGATTTGTCCTTATTTCACAATAGCGCACTAATAAAAATATTCACAAAAGTTAAAATATAGGCAGTGAAATAGTTAAAAAGAAACAACTAGCTCTTTTGAAATAAGTATTGAACTATTCAAAACATGAATTAATATCAATAGGTAATGATGGAATTAGTATTAAAACACTACGCTGGAATACAGATCTTAAAAAATTATTTTAAGATCTAACAATAAGCTAAAAACATAAAATGAGTATTCGTTCTATTAAGAGAGAAAGAGTGTACTCAAATCGTTAATTGAAAATAAAGTACATCTACCAGATGGTAAAATACATTTCCTTCATTAGAAAAGTATCTTATAAGTCAAGTACCATCTCTATACGAGACTTCCATAACATGAACTGACAATAGATTAAAAATGGACATAAAAAAACGTCTTACTTTTCAGCAAGACGTTTTTACGTTTTAATAACCAACTTATTTCTTATTCAAGAAATCGTTTACTAAATCTGGCGCTATAATAGCACTTACAAATGTGTAAGCTCCTGTTTTAGGAGATTTCACCATTTTGATTGCCTTTGTTAATCTTACATTTCCCGTTTGCAGGGATGCGATGGATTTCTTTGCCATGTCTTAAATTATTTAATTTCTTTATGAACAGTCATACGCTTTAAAACCGGATTGAATTTTTTAAGTTCAAGACGATCTGGCGTGTTCTTCTTATTCTTTGTCGTGATGTAACGAGACATACCTGGCATACCAGATTCTTTGTGCTCTGTACATTGTAGAATCACTTGAATTCTATTTCCTTTACTTTTTGCCATCTTATATAACTTTTATAAAACTACTTAGTATAAAGACCCTTAGCACGGGCTTCTTTAATTACTTGAGTAATTCCTTTCTTGTTGATGTTTTTTATTGCTCTAGTAGACACTTTTAAAGTGATCCACTTATCTTCTTCAGGTAGATAGAATTTCTTCTTGAAAAGGTTAACGTTGAATCTACGCTTAGTTTTATTCATAGCGTGAGAAACGTTGTTCCCAGTCATCGCTCTTTTACCAGTAAGTTCACAAACTCGAGACATGATTATTGTTGTTTAAAATCGGAATGCAAAATAACGATATATTATTCGATCTCACAAGTCTATTGACCACCCTTTTTCAATAATTCTTTTTGAAGCAATTCAAATGCCTTATTTACGGTCTTCTGAATCACTCTTTCTCGATGATTCCCCATCATGAATTTTAATGCAAAACTCTCATCTTCTGTAGCTATACCGATGTATACCGTCCCTACAGGCGCATCGCTATCACCTTTTGAAGGACCTGCATTACCTGTGGTCGCAATAGCATAATCTGATTCAAATTTTTTCTTTGCAGCCACAGCCATCGCCTCTGCAACTTCATGACTCACTACCGAGTATTTATCTATTAAAACCTCGTCGATGCCTAAGATGTCTACTTTGGACGCTGTAGCATAGGTTATCGTGCTTCCTTTAAAGAATTGTGATGCTCCTGGAATTTCGGTGATTAAATTTGCGATTTTTCCACCGGTACAACTCTCTGCAGTAGCTAGACTTTTATTCTGTTCTTTAAATAAACGACTTACCTGATCTACTAGACCTTCTTCATTACTTTCTCCCACAATAATATCTGGAATAAGTAAGTACAATTCTTTTATTTGCTCATCTACACTTGTTAGAATCTGATCTTTATCCATTCCCTTACTACTCAGCCTTAAACGTACTGTACCTAAACTAGGTAAATAAGCTAATCTGATAGATGCTGGTAAATTATTTTCCCAATTTTCTAATCTCGTGGCTATGGTACTTTCTCCCTGCCCAGCAGTTAAAATAGTCCTGTGATGTATAAATGGTAATCCAGGCATTGCTTTTAATCTAGGCAAAACACCTGACGACATGATCTCCTTCATCTCAAAAGGCACTCCTGGCATAGATATAAATATAACGCCGTTATTCTCAAACCACATTCCTGGTGCTGTACCAAAATCATTCTTAATAATCTGAGCTCGAGATGGTACAAGAGCCTGATCTTTATTCATATCTACCATGGCATCTTTTACATATTTAGCAAATAATTGCGTCACATGATCCAGCACGTCTTGATTAAGAACAAGAGTATCACTTGTATACTCACAGATTGTTTTCTTAGTTATATCGTCTTTAGTAGGTCCTAAACCACCAGTCATGAGCACTATGTCTGATTGCGATTCCGCTTTCGCGAAAGCGGACAAAATATGCTCTCTATCATCACTTATAGAAATAATCTCATATACATCTACTCCTATTTTATTGAGTTCTTGAGCCATCCATTCTGAATTAGTATCCACAATCTGGCCGATGAGAATCTCATCACCTATAGTTATAATAGTCGCTTTCATTTAGAAATCTCTTTTGAGCTGAATTAATACTTCACTTAAATCTTGATTAAGACGTAGGAAATCTTCTTTAATATTTTTTTCTACATCGCTTTTACCCCATAACTCTAAGGCAGCAGCATGTTTAAAGGACTCTATACCGAATAACTCTAGAGTCGGTTTTATCCTGTGTGCATAACGATGTACCTTATCACGATCTAGATCGCCTACAGCTACTGCAAGACGCTCTAGATCGCGAGGTATATCTTTTATAAATGTATGTACCATAAGATTAACAAAGTCACTGTCATTATCTGACATGGCTCTAACGTTTGTTAAGTCGTAGGATACTTTTTTCATTTCACTTTAATATCAAACATTTCTTTACCGTGAAGAACGCCTTTTAAGACATCATTTTCCCTCACTTTTGAAACACCTGCTGGCGTCCCTGTAAAGATTAAATCACCTATTTTAAGTGTGAAATATTGAGATACGTAAGCAATAATTTCGTCTATTTTCCACAACATATGAGAAGAATTTCCATCTTGTTGCAACTGTCCATTTTTAAACAATTGAAAATCGAGATCATCCATTTCTGGAAGCTCTTTTTTGTTCACAAACTCTCTGGAGACTACCGCTGCACCGTCAAAAGCTTTTGCTTTTTCCCAAGGCAATCCCTTTCCTTTAAGTTTTTGCTGCACATCTCTAGCTGTAAAATCTATTCCTAAACCTATTTCTTCATAGTATTTATGAGCAAATTTTTGATCTATGTGCTTCCCTATGCGATTGATCTTTACAATTATCTCTACCTCATGGTGAACATCATCTGTCCATGGCGGTATAAAAAATGGTTGCTTGTGTAACAATATAGATGTGTCTGGCTTTAAAAACACCACAGGTTCTTCTGGACGCTCATTTGCTAGCTCTTCTATATGATCTGTATAATTACGACCTATGCATATAATCTTCATATATTATCTACTATAATTAGGTGCCTCTTTTGTAATAGTAACATCGTGTGGGTGACTTTCCATCATTCCTGCCGAAGTAATTTTAACAAAACGACCAGATGCTTTTAAAGACTCAATATCCTTTGCACCACAATAACCCATACCAGCTCTTAAACCACCTATGAATTGCGTCATGCTTTCTACTAAATCTCCTTTATAAGGAACACGTCCAACGATACCTTCTGGCACTAGTTTTTTAATATCATCTTCTACATCCTGGAAATAACGATCTTTAGAACCGTGTTGCATCGCCTCTACAGATCCCATACCACGGTAAGATTTAAATTTACGACCGTCATAAATAATAGTTTCTCCAGGAGACTCTGTCGTACCAGCTAGCATAGAACCTAACATAACACAGTCTGCTCCTGCTGCTATCGCTTTAGGAATATCACCTGTGTAGCGTATACCACCGTCTGCAATAACAGGAACACCAGTCCCTTTTAAAGCGTGAGCTGCTTCCATGATCGCACTTAATTGCGGGAAACCTACTCCAGCAACTACACGAGTAGTACAGATAGATCCAGGACCTATTCCTACTTTTACAGCATCTGCACCAGCGTCTGCTAGGTATTTTGCTGCCTCAGATGTAGCTACATTACCCACTACTACTTCTAGTTGAGGGAATTTTGCTTTAACTATTTTTAAAACATCTACCACACCTTTAGTATGTCCATGAGCTGTATCAATAACAACAGCATCTACTCCAGCAGCAACTAGCGCAGCTGCTCTTTCTAATGCATCACCTGTCACACCTATAGCTGCTGCCACACGCAAACGACCGAACTCGTCCTTACTCGCATTAGGCTGTAAAGTAAGCTTAGTAATATCTCTAAAAGTGATTAAACCTTCTAATTTACCAGCGTCATCTACGACTAACAGTTTTTCTATTTTATGTTCTTGTAGAATAACCTCAGCCTCTTGTAAAGACGTTCCAGTCTTTGCAGTAACTAGGTTTTCTGAAGTCATCACTTCTTTTACTGATCTATCATTGTCTTTTTCAAAACGTAAATCACGATTAGTAATAATACCTTTTATAAATCCTTGCTCATCGATAATAGGTATACCACCTATACCATGTTCTCTCATACTAGCTTTAGCATCACCTATGGTAGCCTGCTCTGTAAGAGTAACTGGATCGATAATCATACCGCTCTCTGCTCGTTTTACACGACGTACCTTTTGAGCTTGCGCATCGATAGTCATGTTTTTATGCAAAATACCTATACCTCCTTCTTGAGCCATAGCAATAGCCATACGACTTTCAGTAACAGTATCCATAGCTGCCGATATTACCGGAGCATTAAGCGTTATGTTTCTTGTAAATTTAGTTTTAATACTCACTTCTCTAGGAAGCACCTCGCTATATGCTGGTACTAGAAGTACGTCATCATAGGTTAAACCTTCACCTAAGAACTTGGAATCGTGGGAGATCATGCAATAAATTTTTATTGCACACAAAGGTAACTTTTTAATTGCTGCCGTAATAGGTAATTTTATATTAATAACACCATATGTTGAACTTTAACCTTTAAAACATATTTATTTAATAAACACAGAACTTAAATTATAGCCAATTACCTATTTATTAGGTCATACAAAAAGAGTTCTTATTTAAATTTGAGTATGACACTGACCTCAAAGCAAATAAAAGAATGCCTTACACAACCAGAAGCAGCTGCACATCTCGCAGATCTAGTTTACATTCAAGACCAACACCTTTCCATACACCGTAAAAAGTATGGAAAAGGCTTCACTTACTTAATAGACAACAAAGAAAGACTGAACGACACAGATCAATTGAAAAGAATTAAATCTCTCGTTATACCACCGGCATGGCAAGAGGTACGCATTAGCAAAATCCCTAACGGTCATTTACAAGTAGTAGGAAGGGATGATAAGGGTAGAAAAGTCTATTTATATCACGATATATGGACCTTATTACGTAATCAGACTAAGTTTTTTAAAATGTCCGCTTTCGCGAAAGCGTTACCCAAAATCAGAAAAAAATTACAAAAAGACCTAGATCTAAAAGGAATGCCTAGAGAGAAGTGTCTTGCCTTAGTACTATCTATTATGGATTTAACCTACATAAGGGTAGGCAACCAATATTATACAGATAAGAACAAAACTTACGGACTTTCTACTTTAAGGACCAAGCACGTAGATGAGACCGATGCTGGCATCCAATTTTCTTTTACTGGTAAGAAAGGTGTTCAACAAAATTCCACCATAGAAGACCCAGAGTTAATAGAATTGATACACCAGTGTGAAGAAATCCCAGGTTGGGAATTATTCAAATACTATGATACCGACGGCAAACACTACTCCATAGACAGCGGTATGATTAACGATTATATGCACGAAATTGCTGGAGAAATATTCAGTGCAAAAGATTTTAGAACTTGGGGAGCCTCAAGAGAATTCTTTGAAAAAATGATAGAATTGCCCCTACCTAAATCTGAAAAAGAACGTGATAAAAACATTTTACAAGGTTATGACGCAGCAGCAGCGGCATTAGGAAACACAAGAGCTGTGTGTAGACAGTATTATGTTCATCCTCAAATCTCAAGCATTTATGGCACTGATCAATTTACTGATTACAGAGATAAAATAAAGTCATATAAAGACGATGCTTATTTTAGCGCTTCAGAAAAATGTGTTCAAGAAATAATAGATCAATTTGAAATAAAATTTGCTCTAACCCAAGAATAATTTAAAGTTGCTTACCATTTATAGATAATAACATCATCCCCATCTAAAGTAGTCAGGTATCTATTTTTAGATTGCGCGACAGAACTTTGCGATTTTCCATATACCGGTAATGAAGGAAGCACCTCTCCATCTTTATCAAAAATATACACTCTATGCTCTCCGGTTTCTACTACATGGATAAAGTCACCACTAGA
Source organism: Nonlabens sp. (assembly GCF_039941875.1). GTDB lineage: Bacteria > Bacteroidota > Bacteroidia > Flavobacteriales > Flavobacteriaceae > Nonlabens. The sequence goes on from NZ_JBDVDQ010000013.1 coordinate 55,108, forward strand.
TAAATGTTCTACTTGTGCCGTCAGATACGTACCGTATGGCAACTTTACTTTTTTATTATTTATGGTAAGATTATTATTGTCCTGTATCAATTTAATAGAACTCGTAGCATCTAGCCTTGAGTCTTTACGATAAGAACCTGTGTATTTAAGAACTCCTTTAACAGGATCTAACTCCATTAATTTACCGTTCTCTGTTAGAGCAATAGCTTTGTTTCTATGCAAGAATATTGGAGAAGTTAGCTTCACTTTTTCTTTAACTTTAGTACGCACTCCACCGGTTCTATTTAACAAAGCTATAGAGTTATCAGCTTTAGCAAAGCTGATGTAATCTTTCTTCCCAACACGTATATGCTTAGGTTGAGTTTTTATAACAGCTCCTTTTTTGTACTTAAAACCAGTCACCGTTTTACCATCTCTATCTAACATTACCAGTTCTTCTCCTTGAGTTACCAGAAAACGATAATCTCTTTTACTGTCATAATCAAAGACACTTAAAGGTTGTGTAATAGCGTCTTTGAACCTTTTAGGATATGCATTAACATCTTTTCCATTTCTATCTAGAAAATATACCGAACTACTGGTTGCAAACACCATCTGTTTACGACCATTTTTATAAGCATCTGTTACTTCTATATTACCTAGAATACGACCATCTAATTTTTTACTCCACCTTTTAACACCTGTATCTGATAATAGATGTAAAGTAAAATCTTCATCCTGAAACGCTACATCATGCTTCTTATTCAAATGATTAGGAAATAAGAATGGCCCAGCAATGATTTTCTTAGGCGACTTATAAGTACCTACCTGACTAACTTGTTGCTCTAGGTCATTAGAATTCACAACAGGAATAACCATATGGTAATGAGCATACTCATCTTCATGAACATACTGACTAATCATAAGTGGATAATCGTCTTCATCCAACTTCTGAATAATTTTAAGATCTCCTTTACTGCTTTTTGATGCGATTTCTTTGAATTCCTTAAGGCTGGTTATTTTGAGTAAACTACTACTAGAACTTAAAGATCCGCTCGTTTTTTTCCACCACGATTGCTCTGCAAGCACGGTTTTATTCTGAAAGTTAGATATAAACTCCTCAGGTGTTGTGGAGCTGTTAGAAAATATAAGATGCTCTTCTATAACCGTAACATATTTATATTCTTTGGACATTATCAGCGGCTGTATCGCAGCTGTTTTTACAGGGTTAGTCAGTTCATAAACCACTTGATCTCTATAAGTAAACTTTGCAGTAGAAAGACTATCCAGATTCATAAAGATGGCCTCATATGGTTTTAGAGTAAAAACTAACGCACTAGATTTCTCTAAATACACCTCACTCATTTCTTGAGTATTTTCCAAAATCTCCATAAGCTGACTGCCCACCTTTACGTCATTGCTATGAAATCTTCTCAGATTATCTACTAACTGCGACGGCTTTTTATAAGTAACTGATTTTAATCTACGCAAACTTACTGGTACGATTTCTTGTATTCGATTTTCGGTAGATTGAATATTATTATACAAATCATGATCCATTCTTACACTATCGCGGTAGGTTATCACACCGTCTAACTGCAAGGCAACATCATTAGGTTGTACCTCTAGTTGATACCATTGCGCATGATTACCGTTGTCATTTATATTTTTACCTAACAAAAATTGTTCTAGCCATTTCTTTTCTGTGGCTTTTACAAAAAAGGTATTACCACTTTTAGTTCTCTTATAAATTTTCTTGAATCCGTCGTCAAAAACGTAATCATCTACATTTCTTCTTATTAAACTTTCTATAACCAATTGAGAAGAACTAGCCAGATGCATACCCTTATGGTTTATAGCAAAATAAGCACCATCAGGTTTTTGTGTTTTAATAATCTCTTCATCATTATAATTGATCAATGAAGTCACACTAGTAGAATCTTTTACTTGCTCAACAGGTGCCGTAATAAGTGTAATCACTACTTCATTTTTACCCTGCATACTTAGAGCTATTAAAGAATCATCTTCAAGATCATAGTATTTTAAAAATGATGCCGCGTCTTTTAATTCCTTTATTCGAGAAAGATTCGAAAGTTCTTGGTACAATGCATTAGCATTAAAAAACTGATCTAAATCTTCAAGATTATCAGTATGCACAATAATTTTAGAGTCGGTAGGAATGCGATTTATAAGATCATGATTAATAACCTGATCTTCTTTACAGCCGGTAATTGTTAAGATAATAATTATGAATACTAGAAGCTGGCGCATAAAATAGAATTGATTAGGATGGACAAAAATAAAAATGAAATTACTTCTAAACCATATATTTAAGAACAACTTATATATCTAATTTAAATTAATCTGGCAGTAATTTAAAACTCATACGGTGATATGGTGTTACACCATATTTTTTAATGGCAGCTCTATGTTTTTTAGTGGGGTAACCTTGATTCTGTTCCCAGCCATACTCTGGATGCTCTAGAGCTATCGCAGCCATATAATCATCTCTATATGTTTTGGCAAGAATAGATGCGGCAGCGATATGCAAATACTTACCATCACCTTTAATCACCGTAGTAGACGCCACATTTGGATACGGATTAAATTTATTTCCATCTACAGCAATATGTTCTGGTCTTAATTTAAGTCCATCTATAGCATTATGCATAGCAAGAAGACTGGCTTGCAAAATATTAATTTGATCTATTTCACCCATCATTACATGAGATACATGGTAATCCAGAGCTTGTTCTTCTATTAAAGACCTTAATTCATACCTACGCTTTCGCGAAAGCTTCTTACTATCATCTAAAAGATCAGATTCAAAATCTAGCGGTAATATTACAGCAGCAGCCGTTACTGGACCAGAAAGACACCCACGACCAGCCTCGTCGGTACCACATTCTATGATCCCATTATGTATTTGATTTAAAAGCATTTTCAAAAGTACATAATAGCACGAGTTTAAAAACGTTTAAATGGTTACTTTTGAACCTTGAGAGTGTACCCTTTTTTATGAAACGTCTTTTATCTTTATTGTTTTTAGTGCCATTATTTCTTTTTTCTCAAGAAAAAGAAACTTTTGGGCAAAATGGAACAGGAACATACGATAACCTTAATAACGCTACCAATGAGAAAGAGGTCAGTGTAAAAGGAGAAAAACCGCCTATTACAGACTATCTTATTATCACTCAAAAGCGAGACACTACACACCTGGACACAACGCTTACCATGGCAAAGGATTTTAAATTCAACTTTTTACGCAAAGATGATTTTGAATACATCCCGTTTCATAACGTGGGGCAACCTTATAATCAATTAGGAAAAAGTTTTGATCTAGACCTTCTATCACCTAGAATGGGATCACAAGCCAGACATCAGAATTATTATGAGATAGATGATATATTAGACTACTACGTCCCTACCCCATTAACAGACTTATATTTTAAAACTGTAGTAAATCAAGGTCAACAGTTAGAAGCACTCTTTACATCAAATCTATCTCCTCAATTTAATTTTTCCATTAGCTATAAAGGAGTGCGCAGTGCGGGAGATTATGTAAATACACTTACGAGCTCTGGTAATTTTAAATTCACATCTAATTACACCTCTAAAAACAAAAGGTATCGATTAAGATTGCACACAGTATTTCAAGATCATTTTAATGAGGAAAATGGTGGTATAGAAGCTGCATCACTTCAAGGCTTCATAGACGACATAGATGATTTAAGTAATCGTGGACGACTAGAACCAAATTTAACTGATGCAGAGAGCATTTTAGATGGGAAACGCTTTTATATAGATCATGATTATGAATTAATAGGTGATAAAGACAGTACTTCTTATTACAGTGGTCGTATCTATAATAAAGCCTATTATGAAGATAAGTTCTATAAATTTTCTCAAACCACAGCTGACAATGATTTTTTAGGAGCGTCCTATATTTCAACTAATCTAGAAGATAAAACAAATCTAGAAGAAGGAATGATAGAAGCAGGTGTCTCTTATGACCATCATTTATTAGGCTTTTATAAAGCTGGTGTCGCTAGACATAAATACAACTATGGTTATGACAGATTAATTAATCTAGCCAGCGGCGTTATTAATAATAGATTAATAGGTGAACTTTATCAATTTAAAGCAGAATTTGCAAAGCGCGTCGGTCAATTTGATATTACCGCAAACGGTGGTGTAAATATAGCTGGTGACCTAGACGGACAATTTATTAACGGTCAGGCTTCTTATAAATTTAAAGATTTTGATGTAAATGCTGGAATTGCTATAAGCTCCAGAGCTCCAGATTTTATTTACACACTTCACCAAAGTGATTATATCAATTACAACTGGCAAAACAATTTTAACAACATAGAAAAACAGGAGCTAGATTTTAAAATCAACTCTGAAAAATTTATAAACGCCCAAGTTACCTTCACCACTATTCAAGATCACGTATATTTTTCACAAACTGAAATCACAGACACTGACGGCACTATTACAGGTTACAACGCTACACCACTTCAAACTAGTGGAGATATCACCTATTTAAAAGTTAAAGTAAATAAAGACATCAAGTTTTTAAGAAAATTTGGACTCGATAATACTATAATGTATCAAAATGTCACACAGACTGATGACATGATTAACGTGCCTGACTTTACAGCGCGCAGTACATTTTATTATAAGGACAGGTTATTTAAAAATGCTTTATTACTTCAAACAGGTATCACAGCTAAATATTTTACAAAATACCACATGGATGGTTATGATCCTGTACTAGGTGAATTCTATAGTCAGAATACAGATGAATTAGGCGGTTTTCCTATGGTAGATTTATTTATCAATGCAAAAATAAGACAGACTAGAATCTTCTTTAAATTAGAACATGCTAATCAACTTTTTGCAAGTAACACTGATTACTTTAGTGCCCCACGTAATCCATATCGAGACTTTACCATCCGTTTTGGTTTAGTTTGGAACTTCTTTTTGTAGGAATTTTCTACTCTACATATTTTCTTAACACTTTATCAATGAACTCTTAAAGATTTAATTTTTAAGGGTTCAAATATTAAATAATGTTAAATCAAATAACGATTTAACATTATTAAAAACCATGGCTGCGATTATTACGTATGTTCACGTAAATAATAAAACTATTAACTATGAAAACGAAAATTTTATCAATTTGCCTAATCGCCGGTTCCCTATTTTTTACATCTTGTGATGACGACGATAACATCAATGAAGAAAGAGCTGACAGAGCAGAGTTATATGCTACAAGCGTGAATAATGGAGATATTACCGTTTATGATTTCAGTGAAAGCAATGACGTTTCTACCACTACTCTAACTACTGCTTCTACTTCTAATGAAGGTATCCAATACGACGGTTCAACTGACGAATTATTTGTAGCTTCTAGATCTTCAAATAATCTTAATGCATTTGTAAATATTGAATCATTTTTAACTGGTGGAGTTTCAGCAGTAGTTGGTGCAAGTGGATCAGTTGATTTTGCAAGTCCTAGAGCATTAGCGGTAAGTGGTAACTCTATAGTTGTTGCAGATAATTCTAACAACGTATTTTATGTATACACTAGAACAGCAAATGGATTACAATTAAGAAATCAATTCGACATTAGCTTTCCAGTATGGGGTGTAGAATTTGTAGGTAACGATCTTTATGCAGTAGTTGATTCTTCAGGAGATCTTGCTATATTCAACAACTTCTTAAGCAACTCTTCTGATGGAGCACTAGCTGCAACAAAAACGATAACTATAGAAGGTATTGTAAGAACTCACGGTATCGCTTATGATGCAGAGGATAACTTATTAATCATGACTGACATAGGTGCTGCAACTGGTACTGACTTTGATACTGATGGTGGTTTTCACATTATTAGTAACGCAACTTCTTCTATAGGAGCTGTTGCAGATGGTGGTACTCTTGCTATCGCAGGAATCCAGACTAGAGTTGCAGGTGCTGCAACATTTATGGGTAACCCAGTAGATGTTACTTATGATACGAACACAAATACTGTTCTTATTGCAGAAATTGCAAACGGTGGTGGACGTGTACTAGGATTTAGTAATGTAACTGCTGGTGGTAACATTGCACCTACAGTAAACAATACACTAGCAGGTGCTAGTTCTGTAGATTTTTATTCTGAAGATTAATTCTTAATAAATTTAAAGTAATAAAAAGGCTGTCCAATCGGACAGCCTTTTTTTTGAATCTTAATTTTTTTTTAACATAACATAGTTTACTTTTGACGCTTGACTAATTATAAATCTATAATTGCCTCTTTGTTGTTGTTGCTTTTTACAGTAGCGCAGCTTTCAGTGGTTCATGAACTTTCTCATGATGACCATGGGCAGGAGTGCGCGATTTGTATAGTTGCTCATGATTTTCAGTCACAATCTTTCGATCTATCTTCTCAGATAGATTTTCAGGTTTTAGAAATTATTCCTTTTACAGATAGGATAGTTGTAGGTATCGCGTTTACAAAAACCGAATCTCAACCTACCATCCACACCACTAGGCCACCGCCTTTTACTATTTAAATATCTTAAAAGGACATATGTCCTTGCATAAAATAGTAATTTAAATACCCCTAATGTTTACGAAACAACTCGTGGCAATGGCTTTATTTATAAGCTTTTGTTACACAAATGCGCAAGATTGCGATCTTGTGCTCAAAGGAAAAATAGTAGATTTTCACGATTCACAACCTTTAGAGCTAGCACAAATTTATGTAGTCCAACTACAAAAAACCTATACGTCTTCTATCGATGGATCTTATGAAATACCTAATCTTTGCCCTGGCAATTATCAATTAAGCATTTCTCACTTCGACTGTGAAATTAAAAAACAATCTATTAATATAATTAAAAACAAAACTTTAAACATAGCACTAGAGCATCATGTAAACGACTTAGACCAAGTTAAAGTTATTGCAGACGTGCATGATAATCATGCTAGCACACAATCTAGCACCAGGATTAATAAGGAAACTATCGAATCCTATAGTGGTGCCACACTAGGTGATGCGCTTTCTTCTGTTGCCGGTGTCAGTTCTTTAAAAACTGGTAATAGCGTTGTAAAACCTATAGTTCATGGACTATATGGTAGCCGTGTCGCTATTGTTAATGACGGACTGAGACAGCAAGATCAAGAATGGGGCATCGAGCACGCACCTAACATAGATTTGAATACCGCTAGTAGCATACAAGTTATTAAAGGTGCTAGTGCTTTGCGATATGGTGGTGATGCCATAGGTGGTACTATTCTTATAGAACCAGCTCGTGTTATTTCTAAAGACACCCTAAATGGTCATGCCATTTTACAAGGTCAGACTAATGGTCGTGGCGGTAGCGTTACTTCTACTATAAATAATTACCGAGCATCTGGATGGTATCAACAAGCTACATTAACCTACAAAAAACTTGGTGATTATGATGCGCCTAATTACGTACTCAGTAATACTGGCAGTGAAACAGCAGCAGCAAATCTAGCTTTAGGTTTTAAAAAGTTTGAATACGGTGCTAGTTTAAAGTACTCCTTTTACAACACAGAAATAGGAATTTTAAGAGCCTCTCATATAGGTAATGCAAGTGACCTAGTACGTAGTATTAACTCTGGAGAACCTACTATAATAAATGACTTTACTCATGACATAGATGTACCTAAGCAAGAAGTTGCTCATCATGGTATTCAACTTAATGCATATAAAAGATTTACTGGTTTAGGTAAATTAACTTTAGATTATTCGTTTCAATTTAATAATCGCAAAGAGTTTGATATAAGACGTGGTGATAACGCAGGTCGAGCATCTTTAGATATAGATTTACAAACTCAAAATGTGAGCCTTTATGGATTAATAGACCGATTTGAAAAAACTACATTCGAGGTAGGTATAGATTACATGAATCAGGTAAATAGTCCTGATTCTAATACAGGAGTTAGAAGGTTGATACCAGATTACAGTGCAAACAAAGCAGGAGCATTTGCCAGCGTTACTCATCTTCCTTCAGATAATTGGATTCTAGATGCTGGACTACGTTACGATTATTATAAAATAGATGCCGAAAAATTTTATATACAAAGCCGTTGGGAAGACTTAGGCTATGATCAACAGTTTCCTCAATTTGAAGTAAATGAACAAGGCAATCAGATATTGACTAACCCTCAATTTGATTATAACCTATTTGCATTTACAGCAGGTGCAAAATATTTATTTGATGATCATTATGATCTCGCCATTAATTTAAGTACAGCAAATCGTGCTCCTAACCCTAGTGAATTATTTAGCGATGGATTACATCATGCCCTTGCTACAATAGAATTAGGAAGGCTAGATTTAAAGAAAGAACAATCTTTTAAAATCAACACTACTCTTCATGGTAATGTAGGTAAACTAGATTTTGAGATCAATCCTTATGTGAATTTTGTCAATGATTTTATTCAATTAATCCCTACAGGTATAGAAACAACTACACGTGGTGCTTTCCCTGTTTTTCAATACGAACAAATTGATGCGCGTTTATACGGTGTGGATCTACATGCTAGTTATGATTTCTGGACTAAAAAACCTTCTAAAGAAATGAAAATAGAGACTAATGAGATAGTTTATGATGTAGTAAAATTAATAAGTTTAGAAACTAATTTCTCTTACATTCATGGAACTGATTCTAATAATGACAGACCATTAATAGACATGCCGCCTGCACAAATTCAAACTCAATTTACCTGGCACAATGTTCTTGTAGATCGTTTAGATTTTAAAGTAGCTAACCAGTCTGTATGGAAACAAACACGTTTTCCTGATAATAATTATGATGTTACTACTATTAATGATGTTGGCGAGTTCATGACTTCTACAGTAGATATATCTAGCTCTCCAGATGCTTACAGCTTGTGGAATGTCGGTTTGAGTTATGCTTTCGCGAAAGCGAACACCAAAATAAACCTTACCTTAAATAACATATTTAATACTACTTATCGCAATTATCTGAATAGACAACGATTCTATGCCGACGATGTAGGACGAGACATACAATTACAACTCATTTATAACTTTTAATTTTAATTTTTAATTTTTACACTATGAAAAAAACAATTCAAACCTTAGCAATCGCTTCAATCGCTTTATTTACGATCACTTCTTGTGATAATGATGACGACGTTACTATTATCAATGAAGAAGAAGTAATTACAACAGTAATTTACACTTTAACCAATACTGCAGATGCAACGGACGAAGTTGTTTTCAGATCTTTAGATGCAGACGGTGAAGGACCTAATGATCCAGTAGAAACGGTAATAGGAGACATAACTGCAAACACTAATTACACAGGTTCAGTTCAGTTTTTAAACGAACTAGAATCTCCAGCAGAGGATATTACTGAAGAAGTACTGGAAGAAGCTGATGAGCATGAAGTTTTTTATAATGCTACTGTAAATGGGGTTAGCATCACAAAGACTGATGTAGATCCTGACGGTAATCCATTAGGTTTACGTACTACTTTTAATACAGGTGCTGCTGGTACTGGTAACTTAACTATAGTATTACGTCACGAGCCTACAAAACCTAATGATAACACATTAACTGGTGCTGGTGGAGAAACTGACGTAGAGGTTACTTTTGATTTCCAAGTACAGTAATTTCATTTAATTTCTAGATAAACAATAGCCATATTTATCTAGTCTTAAACAGTGAATAGATTTATTGCATAAAAAAAACCGCTCTATACAGAGCGGTTTTTTGATTTATATGGGTGTCCCGTCCTAGAATAGCGATACACTAAAATCTTAGTGTAATGAAAACACCTATAAACATTGGTTATGTGAAACGTACCCAAAAAGACTACTCGCTTTCTTTTAAGCTTCAAGTAGTAGAAGAAATTGAATCAGGACG
>NZ_JBDVDQ010000014.1:0-407915 GCF_039941875.1 Nonlabens sp.
GCTTTAAACCATAGTTCGTGCCAGTTATTTGTGGCAGCATTGCTTGTGATGTACAAAACTATTAGACTCAAAGCATTTCACACCTTTGGCTGTTCAGGCCAATTAGTAGTTTGGGAGTCTTAAAATTGTTAATTTGTTTAGCCTATGGATAGCTTTGTGTTTTTCATGGCTATGGAGTAGAGTAATTTTAGTTCGCATTAGAAACAAATTAAAATTTTATAGCGTAGAACTACGGCCGCAGGTAATTGGCCTGAACGTTCAGTATAAGAAATGTAGGGCAGGTGATAAGCACTTTCGTTACGATTTATTACTTAGCTAAATATAAATATTTTGCTTTTATCTTTTTTACTATAAACGCCAAATTTTATATTTAGCGGACTTTCTAAATAAGCACAGAACTATAGGAAAGCCTATACTGCCCTATGTTTTTTATACCTTGTTAGCAAATGTTATTTATTTGGCTAGTTCTTCAATTGTTGATTTGTAATTGTTTGAAAATGTAGATAAATACATTGAATCACAATTAATGTAAATAATTCTATTAGAAAATTGTACGCAATAATCATATTGCTTTTCATTTTTCAAATCAATTCTGTTGGTACAGTTAATTATAGAATCAATAGAAGATTTATGGTTTTTAGCTTCATTTTCTGTGTTAAAATACAATTCAGATAAAGTAAATCTAGGATATGTATTTCCTTCTTTATTTACAGGGAATTTCCTTTTTACACTAAAGAAATGCTTTCTGACATTAGGAACTATTATACTTCTTATCGTGTCATTTATTTTAGCTACTCTATCAAATGAGAAAAATCCAGATGAAGGAGATTGTATCGTATCTATTTTGTAACCATCATTCTTTATTTTCTCAAGTAGTTGTATGAAAGTTTTTGAATGATTTAAATTGTTTGTTGAATCAGAGTGTATTAGAACTTCAGATTTATATGATTTGTTTATTTCTATTTTCTCTATTTTTTTTACCTCAGTTACGATTAACGAATCATTTTCAACTAATTTTCGTTCATTTTTAGTAATATTTTCGTCGTTTTGTGGGTATAAAAAAACTCCTCCAAAAAAACCAAAGACAGCTCCTATCAAGTATTTGATTAAATCTTTTTTTGCTTGATTTAATAAATAATCATAATCCTTATTGATATATTTTAATTTTATTGAATCAAAATAATTAAGTTTCAAAAACAAAGTTACTTTTTCATAATCTTTGTTGTCTGGTTTATATCCACTATTATATTTTGTTTTGATTATATGTGTGAATTTATTCTTATATGGATATCTTTCGGACTTCAGAATTTTATGAATACTATATTCTTTTTGGTTATGAATTTTTTTATCAAATTCGAGAAGCTTGTATTCTGAATCATCATTAAGGGTTTGTTTTTCAAAATTTATGTTCAATTCACTTGCTACCTCATTAGATACTATATTAAGAATATAACACTTTAGTCTTAAGATCATAAGGTTTTAATATTTGCTAACGTGTTTGTATATGGTTTGTTGCGTGTTTAAGCACTTAAATTTAGCAAATAAAAACCGAACAGAAAATTCGTGAGGACTTTTGTAAGTAGACAAGAAGCCAGCAATAAATTATATACGGTGTTGTAGCTAGTTTATTCTATATTCAGATATTTTATTGCTTCATCTAACACTGAATCTTTATCGTTTATATAGTCTAGGTATGTTTTTTTTACCATAACATCTGGTTGAACTCCATAACCAACAAATTCTCTTCCATCTGGATAGGTATCTTTTTTAGTACAAATTCTACCTGTAGCACCACCTGGTAAATCAAAAAACATTGGTTGTCCAGTACTTCCATAAGTTGGCTCGCCAATTTTTGTCATATGTTTTTGATTATCTGCAGAAACTAAAAAATCTTCCGCTGCTGAAGCAGTATTGTTTCCTATTAATAAAACAGTAGGTATAACAATACGTTCAGATTTATCTATTTCATTTTTTTTGAGAGAGTAAGGAAAATTATAAAAATAACTATCTTTTGTCGTTAAATAAGCTTGACTTAATAATTTTATATTTTCTTTAGTCCCTTGTAAAGTATCTTTTGCTTCAAGTTTATAAATAAGTCCCCAAGCTTTAAAAGTAGGGATATGTAATCGGCTGGAAGATTTTAATTTTTCGAGTTCATCATCATATGTCAAATATTTCAATATTTGTAAACCAATATTTGAATTTCCACCACCATTATATCTTAAGTCAATTATAAGCTTTTTCGCTTTTTTAATTTCAGGTAGCTTATCTACAAAAAGAGAATCGATTTTTAGATTTTCAAAACTGTTCAAGCTAACATATGCTATTTCATTATCTACCCATTTAAAATCTAACAATTCTCTTTTTATAAAAGAAGGATAAACTTCTTTTTCTGCAACTTTTTTTGACGTAAGTTTAAGATTTACTAAACTATTATTAGGTTTTCTTAATTTCAAATAGAATTCTGTTCCTACCGGTGCTTTTAATAATTCAGAAATAGATCTGTTTTCTAGGATATGTTCTGAAGACGTTGAAATATAAGGTTTTAAAAATTTATTAGTGTATTCTTTAACAGAAACTCCATTTACTTCTAATATTTCAGTTCCAATTGGGATTTCTTGTTTTTTACTTAAATTAACCCTTGTAATGATTGCTTTTCCATCAATATTTTTCAGGAATAATCGATAATTACCAAATTCACCATCGCATATCAACTCTTCTCTCATGGCTTTAGGCATCCATACATTTGTATGACCATCTTTTAATGATGCACAAAACTTTTGAAGTAAACGGTAATATTCGTAATCATTTTTTGTCTCTTGTACTTTTTCAATTAATGAGATATAATCGGATTCCCATTTTTGTTTGTTTATTTTGTTTATGTAGACAAAATTAGAATTTGCTTCTTTCCAGAATTTAGACAGACCATAAATTTTGTCTGTTTTTGATATTGTATTATATAATTCTGTTTGAGCAGATAAGTTCCCATAGAAAATTAAACTTATTATAAATGATAGAAATAGTTTTTGCATATTCTTTAAGTGTTTCTTAAGAGACGATTAATTCTTCGAATTGTTACAGACTTTCTCAAAATTAGCTACAACTGTTATATATGAGCAATTTACTAAAAAACCATTAATTAACCCTACCGTATGGGGTGTATATGAGAACTTTTTTGTGAAATTCTATGTATTGCGGTTTTAGGTGTATATAAGAACTTTTTGATATTAAACGTTTAATATCGGTTAGAGCTTATATCATTTCTAGGCATAAAAAAGACCAACGCAATTGGTTGGTCTTTTGGTTGTGTGTTATGGTGTTATGGGGTGGTTTACTGTTTTGCTTTCGCGCAAGCGGTATTCTTATAATGATTTATGGTGTGGAGATGGGTTTATTGAGAAACGGCTTCTTTATAGGTTTTTAAACAGCGCTCTCGGGCTTCCTTGTGGTCTACCATCATCTCTGGATAACTATCGGTACCGTATTCTGGTACGTATTCTTTTATGTAGTTGCGCTCTTTGTCAAATTTATCTTTTTGGGTAATGGGATTAAAGATTCTAAAATAGGGCGCAGCATCTACACCGCTGCCTGCTGCCCACTGCCAGTTGCCCACGTTACTGGAGAGGTCGTAATCGAGTAATTTCTCTGCAAAATAGGTCTCGCCCCAGCGCCAATCTATTAATAGGTGTTTTATTAAAAAACTTGCGACTAGCATGCGTACACGGTTGTGCATGTGGCCGGTGGTGTTTAATTCTCGCATACCTGCGTCTACTAGGGCATAACCGGTGGTGCCGGTTTTCCATTTTTCAAATTCGGCCTCATTATTGCGCCACTCGATGCGGTCGTATTTTGATTTAAAGGCCTGGTCTTTGGTATGTGGGAAATGGTAAAGTATCTGCATGAAGAATTCTCTCCATATCAACTCGCTTAGAAATGTCTTGTTGTCTGCAAGGTCTGCTTTGCGCACCATTTTACGCACACTTACTATACCAAATCTTAGGTAAATACCCAGTCTAGAGGTACCGTTTTCTATGGCTGGATAATTTCTCGTGTTCTCGTATTCTTCTATAAGTGTAGGTGTGATGGTATAGGCCGGTATCTCTATACTGGATTTTTTAAAACCTATATCGCTAAGTGATAGGTTGGGCAACCTGCTGTTTTTAATGCAGTTATCTAGGTAGTCATGGGTATAATAAAATTTTTGATCCTGACCGCTGCCGTGGTCTTTTCTAAAATGTTCTAACCACTTATTTTTATAGGGTGTATAAACGACGTAGGGATTACCGTCTGCCTTTGTGATCTCGTCTTTTTCATAAATGACCTGATCTTTAAATGTTTTAAAATCTACCTGATGTTGTGCCAGTAATTGATCTATCTCTAGGTCGCGCTCTAGGGCATAGGGCTCATAATCATGGTTAGTAAAAACGGTATCTATTTGATAATCTTTAATTAATTGTGCCCATATTTTTTTAGGTGTTCCATAGAGCATGGCAATAGAGCTGCCATGCTCTTCTTGCAGCTGTGTGCGCATGCGTTGCAGCTGTTCATGGATAAAGGTAACACGAGCGTCGTCTTCTGGTAATTTATCTAGTATATCGCTGTCAAATATGAATAGGGGCAAGACAGGAAGATCACCTTTAAGTGCTTCTAGTAGTCCTACATTATCATCGAGCCTTAAATCTCTACGCAGCCAAAATATGTTTACCTTTTTACTCATCGTTTATTTATCCTAAATTTAAAGAACCTTTACCGCCGTTTACACCTATCACTTGTCCGGTAATCCAGCCCTCGCTTTGATTCAATAAAAATACAGCAACGCCTGCAATATCTTCTGGTGTACCGACGCGTTTAAGTGGGTGCATGTCGCCCATTTTTTCTTTTTTGGCATCGTTATTTAAGAGTCTGCCAGCTAGTGGTGTGTCTACTAGTGATGGTGCGATAACGTTTACTCTTACCGTAGGAGCATACTCTGCCGCTAGTGCGCGAGCATATCCTTCTATAGCACCTTTTGCCGCGGCAACACTGGTATGGAATGGCATTCCTGTACTTACTGCAACGGTAGAGAAATAGACTATGCTGCTGGTACCGTTTTTAGTCAATAGAGGTAAAACCGTTCTGGTAGCTTTTATTAAAGAGAAGAAATTGATCTCCATATCTTCTTCAAAATGCGATTGCTTGAGCATTTTAAAGGGTTTTAAATTAATGCTACCAGGACAGTACACGAATCCATCTAGAGACTCTGGCAATAAACTGGTGTCTAATTCTTCTGTAAGCGCATCAAATGGAATGTGTGTCACACCGTCTGGTAAATTTTCATTTTCTCTAGAGGCTACGTATACGTTATTGCCTTCTTTCATTTGTTGTACGATGGCGTTTCCTATTCCGTGGCTACCGCCTATAAGTAATATATTTTTTGACATTTTTTTAATTTTATGGTATTCTAATTATTCTAAGTAAAGATTTTAAAATCTCTTATTTTTCTTTAAATGCACCGAAGTGTTTGATGAGTGCGCTTTCGCGAAAGCGGAATATTTCTTCCAACTTTTTCTTAACTAATGGCGTCCCTAATTTACCTAGTACACCGAATGGCAAGCGGTAGTGTATTAAATCTTCCATGAGTGTGCCGCCTTCTATCTCTGTAATAAAATGCTTGTGGTGCCAGGTGGCGTAGGGGCCATACATTTGCTCGTCCACAAAAAACTTGCCTTCTTCTACTTGTGTGATGTGAGTCACCCAGTTAGTCCTATAAAAGGGTAGCGGTTTTACAGAGTATTCTATAAGCTGTCCAGGATACATGCCTCTTTCTGTACCGTACTGCACCACCATGTCTAATTCTGGCGGTGTGAGTAGTTTTAAGTTATTGGCATCTGTTAGAAATTCCCATGCCTTATCTATGGAGATGGGTAATTTTTGCTGCGAAGAAAATTGGATTAATTTCAAGTTATATTGTTTAAGGTATAAAGGTAACTCTTAAACAAAAGATTTAGAATAAAGACTTGTTAAAATCTGTGCCAACTTTAAAAATGACTATAAAAATAACTGTATAACGTGTTTTTATGTCGTCGTAGAAAACGAAAAACCCTTTTAAAATCTAGCGTTACTAGGTCTTAAAAGGGTTTAAAAAGAGTATTTAAACAGTTTTATAAATAGGAGTAGTACCAGCGTCTAGTCATCATTGCGCCACTCTCCATTGCTGTATTCTTTACCTATAGCGATTTTTACACCTACATTAAAGATAAGATTAGAGGCATTTAATTTTTTTAATAAATTGGGTTGTATAGGCGCCGTAGAACTGTCATCTCTATAAGAGTAGGCGATAGGGTCACCTAGTGTTGTGTTGTACTGTGGTGAGAAGAACAGTTGCACACTGCGACGGAAATAGTAATTGAATCGCAGTCCACCTTCTAGATAAGCACTAGATGAGGACGAGTTCTCGTCGTCACTAGAAAATACTTGTGTATTTCCTATACCTATTTGAGAGACACTGTTCTCTGGGCTGTTTAAAAAGGCAACTCCACCTTTTACAAAGGCATCAAATTGAAATCTGCCTTGAGTATAAGAATAGGTAGGTCCTATGGCTATAGAGGTATTGGTCCAGTTGTTTGCTGTGGCTGCTGTACGATCGTCTGTTTGAAAATCTAGATAACCGAATTCATTGTACTGGTGTCTTAAAGAAATACCTAGTCCTAGATGCTTGTTAGTATAATACAGATATTCTGCTCCTATATTAAGTCCCGATCTAGCGACATCTCCATAATCTGATAGTGGTTGTGTAACACCTAGATCTATGACAAGATTCATTCTAGGGACTTCCCTTAAATGCACAGCGTCTTTAAAGGGTTCGGTTTTAAGAGAATCTGCCTGTCCCATAGCAGTGGCAGCGGTAAATAGCAATAGTAATAGGGTTATCTTTTTCATGGTTTAAATATAAGAGTTCCATTTCTATTTAAGGATTCTTTAGTGCAGGATTAAGATATTTTTGGCGAGTTGAAGAAGGATGAGTTTGTACTTTTAGATTAAATCAATAAAAAACAACGTTATGAGCGACAAGGAACTAGAAGGAAAATGGGATCAGACTAAAGGAAAAGCCAAAGAGGAATTCGGTAAACTCACTAACGATTCATCTACGGAGGCTGAAGGAAAAACTGATCAAATAAAAGGAAAAATAGAAGAGGGAATAGGTGAGGCTAAAAGGAAAATAAAAAATACCTTTGACGATAAATAATACAGCAATGGAAAAATTAACTGAAGCACAAGTAGAAAAGCATTTAGAAAATGTAGAAGGATGGGATTATTATGATGATGCGATCCACACTACATTTGAATTTGACAATTTTATGGACTGCTTTTCTGTAATGACGCGCATCGCGCTAGAAGCAGAAAAAATGGAGCATCATCCAGACTGGCACAACACTTATGGTACTCTAGAGATTACTCTAAGTACTCATGATGTTAACGGTCTTACAGAAAATGACTTTAAACTTGCTGCTGCCATCGAGCACATAGTAGGTGACGAGTAAGGTATAAAACCTTAAAAAATTAAAACTCCTTGATCGATTGTGATTAAGGAGTTTTTTTATGTTTTAGAATCTTATTGCTTAAATATACTTAAGTCAACGACTACAGTCTCATTTAGACCATGTAATATGAACTCGTTTAATAGCTATTGCAGAAAAACGTGAGAGATGAAGTTAAAAAATACAGTTTCTAACCACCTACACGTTTTACTTTAAAGCCTTTTTCTTTGAGCATTTCCATGATGCGATCGCGGTAATCACCTTGTATGATAATCTGGTCGTTTTTAAAACTACCGCCTACACCTAGTTGTGTTTTAAGTTCTTTGGCTAGAATTTTAAAGTCGGCAGTGGCGCCGGTATATCCAGCTATTACGGTATTTACTTTTCCTTTACGTTTTTCAAATTTACATTCTAAAGGATCTTCTTGCAACCAGATATTACTCTTTTCTGGTTGTTCTTCTTCTTTAAAATCGTGTTCTGGGAAAAGGTTTTTTAATTGATCACTTAAATCCATAAGGGTACTTTATATAGCAAATTTAATAAGTAAATTTTTTTTAAACGGTTCTATCTACACTATCGTCAGTGATATCAAAAATAGAACCTTTTTTATCTTGTAAGATAGAAACTCCTTTTTGTAACAACAAGTTATTAGGGTAGGTAATTAACTCGCCCTCGTCCGTTTCTAATAAGGTGTAAAAACCTTTTATATCGCTTATAACAGCAGTAACTGGCAAGTCTTTATCGTGTATACGTATGCGATCTCCTATTTTATAGGGAAACGTAAAGTAGAGAATAAAACTAGCCGTAATGTTGCTTAAAATACTCCAGCTGGCAAACAAAGCAACACCTACTACGGCAAATGTAGAACCTAGTGCGACAAAAAAGCCTTTGGTATTAAAACCCCATACTAGAATAATAGCAATGATGCATATGGTCCAGATTATATAACCGGTGTATCTTTTTAAATACTGCTTGCGCAATTCTGATCGATAAATTTTCTGAGATAACTTAGCCGCACTCCATATAATTATGCGGTGAATGATAAATGTACCCAGCAGAAAAGAAATCGTTAAAAGAACCTCTGGTTTTGAAAAGTATTCTCTCATATTCCTAGACTATCTCTCAAGACAGAATCTTTGTTTGCATTTTTGCCCCAGTAAGCAGATTTAATGGACTTCTTTAAAGTACCTGTAGAAACCATAGGTGTAGATCCATCTTTATAACGATCCATCCAGGATAGAATGCGGTATGGAGATGTTTTTTCTGTTTTAAAAGCAATAGTTCTACCTAAATCTGTAAACTTAACGCTGTATAAAAAGCCATCTTCCATCTCACTTAATTTTGCTATAGCATCATAAGCTTTAGTCTCAACATGTTTAAGTCTTAAAAATTCTGTACTAGGTATTATTTTAATCGCACCAGTAGGCATAGCCTGAGGATCTAGTCTTAACTGTGCTGCGATTTGATTTTCTGTCATGACGTTTTCTATCTCAAAATCATCATTTCCTTCACTTTGAAAATAGGAGTGAAGCATAACTTCATACTCATCACCATCTTGATTTAATTGCATATACGTCTGTCCACACCATTCTTGAATGCTGCTCGCTATTTTAATGGCGTTGTCTTTTTTATCTAGAGGAAAAAAAGTACTGCTCATGATATGATAAGGGTAGATACCTGTATTAAAATCACGAGTGGCATTGAATTTAAGAACCGGTCTGTTAGAGTCGTTTGCTTGGTCTGCTTTTACCTGGTCTTTTTTATCAAAAGATTCTGTTACAAAAATCATTACAGCGGTTCCTTCTCTAATCTCGCCATATCTCGCCTGACTAAGATCATAACTAGAAATCTCTGCTTCTCCACTGTACCAATAATCTTTGAACTCTTGACTTAATTCTCTGTTTTCTAATGTTTCTAGAGGATCTTCACCTATAATAGTTTCTCCATTGCTTTCTACGTGTACCTTAGTATCACAAGAAAGTATGGTAAGAGCGACAGCACAAATTAAAAAATATTTCATAGCTATAATTTTAAACAAATGTAATTTTTATGATCTTTATATGTGTTATAAAATTCTATAAACAAGGCAAATATATGAGCGATGTCTAGAAGATGATCTTAATGGTTAAGCTGTTTTTACTTTTTCTTGCATCATTTTGATTTGATCTCTCAATTTTGCTGCTTCCATAAAATCCAGTTCTTTAGCTGCTTTTTCCATCATTTTACGAGTTTCTCTTATTTTCTTTTCTAGTTGTGCTTTAGAAAGGTATTCTGCCTCTTCCTCTGCTGCTTTAAGAGATAGCGTTTCTTCTATGGCATAGGTCGCAGCATTTTTGCGGTATAATGCTGTTTCTAGCTTTTTCTTTATTGCGGTAGGTTTTAAACCA
Organism: Nonlabens sp.; assembly: GCF_039941875.1. Taxonomy (GTDB): domain Bacteria; phylum Bacteroidota; class Bacteroidia; order Flavobacteriales; family Flavobacteriaceae; genus Nonlabens. The sequence continues at coordinate 9,905 of NZ_JBDVDQ010000014.1, forward strand.
TTTTCCTCATTATATGCAATTTGCTTAGAACGACGGTATTCTGTCTGGTCTATGGTTTTTTGCATGCTCTCTGTAATTTTATCGGCATATAGGATAGCGAGTCCATTCACATTACGTGCTGCACGACCTATAGTTTGAGTTAGAGAACGTTGATTACGTAAAAAACCTTCTTTATCCGCATCTAGAATAGCTACTAGAGATACTTCAGGTAAATCCAGTCCTTCTCTTAATAAGTTTACACCTATAAGAACATCAAACACCCCACGACGCAAGTCAGATAATATCTCTACACGTTCTAGTGTATCTACATCACTATGGATATAACGACATCTTATATTAATGCGCGTTAGGTATTTAGTAAGCTCTTCGGCCATGCGTTTTGTTAGCGTTGTGATAAGAACACGTTCATCACGTTCTTCTCGCAATCTTATTTCTTCTACCAGGTCATCTATTTGATTCTGGCTAGGACGTACCTCTATAACCGGATCTAATAAACCTGTAGGTCTTATAATCTGTTCTACGACTACACCATCACTTTGTGCCAATTCATAATCGGCAGGAGTAGCGCTTACGTATACCACTTGGTTTTGTAAGGCTTCAAATTCTTCAAACTTTAATGGACGGTTATCCATGGCAGCTGGTAATCTAAAACCGTAATCGACTAGGTTTTCTTTACGCGATCTATCGCCACCATACATAGCGCCTACTTGAGGTACACTCACGTGACTCTCATCAATGATCATTAAGTAATCATCTGGAAAGAAATCTAATAAACAGAAAGGTCTCGTACCAGGTAAACGACCGTCTAGATAACGACTGTAATTTTCAATACCAGAACAATAACCTAACTCTCGTATCATTTCTAAGTCAAATTCAGTACGTTCCTCCAGTCTTTTGGCTTCTAAAGGTTTTCCTATTTCCTTAAAATAATCGGTCTGTTTTACCAGATCTTCTTGGATAGAATGTATAGCACCTTGCAGTATGTCTGGAGAAGTCACAAACATATTTGCAGGATAGATGGTAATTTGATCAAACTTCTCAAGGACTCTACCATCTACAGGATTAAAACGTTCTATATCTTCTATCTCGTCTCCAAAAAAGTGGATTCTAAAACAAGTGTCTGCATAACTAGGGAACACGTCTAGTGTATCACCATTAATTCTAAAATTACCGCGGTTAAACTCTGCAGTAGTTCTAGAATATAGCGACTGTACCAGTCTATGTAGCAACGTGGTTCTCGCAATCACCTCATCTTTTTTAATTCTAACGACGTTTTTCTGAAATTCTACAGGGTTACCTATACCATAAAGACAGGAAACAGATGCCACAACGATAATGTCACGACGTCCAGAAAGTAGGGAAGAGGTGGTACTCAATCGCATCTTTTCTATATCTTCATTAATAGAAAGATCTTTCTCGATATACGTACCGCTAGAAGGAATAAATGCCTCTGGCTGATAATAATCATAGTAGGATACAAAATATTCTACGGCATTATCTGGAAAAAAATCTTTAAACTCTGAGTACAATTGAGCCGCTAGCGTTTTATTATGACATAAAACTAGAGTAGGTTTCCGTACTTCTTGAATCACGTTTGCAGCCGTAAACGTTTTACCACTACCAGTAACACCTAGTAGGGTTTGAAATTTCTCATTAGCCTCTATGCCTTCCACTAATTGTTTAATGGCCTGCGGTTGATCTCCAGTAGGAGAAAACTCTGATACAATATTAAAATCCATGAACTGTAAAAATAAGATTTTTGTAATTCCGCTTTCGCGAAAGCGAGGTTAAAATAACTACAATGATTAGTTTATCTTTTTAGAGAGAAATGCCCCTTAAAGCTGCGGCCATCGATAAGTTCTACGCGGTACCAATAATCTGAACTAGGTAAAGGATTGCCATTATAAGTTCCATCCCAACCAGGACCTACTGGGCTGAGTTGTTTGAGCAGTTTACCAAAACGATTAAAAATGAATATCTGTGCATCTGGCTCTGATACTATAGCGGTCACTTGCCAGTAATCGTTAAAACCATCTTGGTTAGGTGTAAAAAATGGTGGTGCTGCAATAATAGTTGCTGGCGCAGTTATTAGATCACAGCCATTTTTATCTCTCACATAAACGGTATAAAAACCAGGTAGTAAATCAGTGAAAACATTGCTATTTTGATAAAAGAAATTATCGATGCTGTATTCAAAAGGACCATCACCTATAGCCGTAATTTCTATACGGTTAGAACTTAAAGTGAATTGTTCTATTTCTACATCTATAATTTGCGTGGGTAAGTAGTTAGTAACCGTGGTAGAAGTGGTGTCGTCACAACCATTACTATCTATTGCAGTAACGGTATAAACACCTTCTTCAGAGACGTTAATACTAGCTGTGGTCTCACCAGTATTCCATAAATAACTAGAAAACCCTGCGGTGGCAGTAATAGTCACCTGGTCAGCTATACATTTAAATAAATCTGGTGTGGTCTGGACAATGGGTTTAGGAAATACTTCAATGTTTAATGGTTGTACGTCATAACAGGTTATTAGATCATTATTTTCTAATCGCACCCAAATTACCTCTTGTGGTAAAGTGTTCGTATAACCAGTATTTAAAAGATTGACATCCATTTGAGCGTCTAACTGAGAACTGTGAAAAGTGGTAGTAAGATTACCCAATTGTGTGTTTTCTATAGTATTGATTAATGTAGATAAGTCAAATAGCTCTGTAAGATCTCTAGAAGTATCGTCACAAATAGTAAAGTCTTCTAAAACAGGAATGCTAGGTTGTAATACTATTTGAAGATTAAAAGAAGCGGTAGCGTAACAAGTGTCGTTTGTATTATTCTCATAACGTATAAAGATCACTTCTGCATTTGAAGTATTATCGTACGGCGTGTTGATGGGATTTTGATTGAGATCTGCATCATTTTGAGATAGAAAAAAGCTGTAGTTAAATAAGCTAGCGTCCTGACTGCCTAAACCTTGAATAGCTGCTGCTTCTAGGTCAAAAGACTCTACACCATCGTTACTAAAATCGTCACACAAGATCAAATTATCTACTGTCGTAGGAACTGGAAGTGCTGCAATTCTCACTTGGAATGGTGTAGTGACGTAGCAACCATTGGACACTCTATTATCTATACGCACATAATAATCTCCACTGGACAGGATGTCATTATCAGATAAGGCATTAAAATCTGCATTTGCGTCTGCGATGCTCGAGTGAATGGTTACATCAAAAGTAGTAGGACTTTGAGAACCTAGGGCTTGCGTTCTAACAGTCGTGAAATCTATGGGAGAAAAGTCATCATTTGAAATATCATCACACAACTCAATATCATTTACCGTTTGTATAACTGGAGTATCTACGATGGTAATTGTTCTGGTAGCGTTAAAAACCTCTGCAGGTGTGGAGATGGTTAGATTTATGGTGTAACTGCCAGCTGTGGCATAAATATGAGTTGGATTAATTTGTGTGGACGTATTATTAACCGCACTTGCAGGATCACCAAAATCCCATAAAACAGAATTGTTAGGACAGGTAGCAATATCGTCTGCTATGAATTGAGTAGGAGCCGTACTACAACCTTCTACTACCGAAAAAGAAGGGTTAAAAAACGCATTGTAAAAAGGAGGTAATCCTTCATTTCCTGTGGTTCCTGGAGTCAGTGCAAGACCATCGTAAACAAAATTGCTCGCAGGACCTATGCCGTTAGGGTTATTAATTACCGCTAGCCATGGCTCTTCATCTCTCGTATAATATATTTTTTTATCAGGTGCAATTTGTAAAGCACCACGCATGGTATCGTCTCTAGAATCATTTGTATTACTTTGATAAATAGTAACCGGATTATCTTGAAAGTTAGCAGCAGTGGTATCGTATTGAAGTAAAAGTCTTTCTGCCGCTACGATTCCGCTTCCTAAAGTATTGAGATCTACATAAACCAGTCTAGAGTCTAGAGAGAATTCTGTTCCATATGCTTGATACCCTGCAGGGAAATTTAATCTAGTAGGATTACTAACTCTTCCTGTAGCGTTATCAAAGTCAAAAAGCCAGGCACCAACACCAGATTCAAAAGTAATACTAGGATTTACATAATTTTGAGTCATCATAGCTACTTTACTACCATCTGGTGATACTCTTAAATAACCACGTTTATCGGTTGTTCTAGTAGCAGTACTTTGCGATAATACCGTTGCCGATAAATCTATACCACTAGGAGTTAATTTAAAAGCATAAAACTGATCAAAACTACCACTACCAGAAATACGCTCTGCATAGGTGACAATCCATGCGTCCAGACCATTTGAAGAAACGGCAGCAAATAACTTCTCAGAACCATCTGCTAATAACGGAATGTTTTTTTGAGTTGTAATTATATCACCAGATCCACTATCTAAATTCATATCCACTACAGAATAATATAGACCAGTTCTTGAACTTCCAGCACTAAAATTAAGTATAGAGATGGTAAAGATGTAATAGAGATCAGGATTATTGGGTAAAGGAATAACTATGGCAGACTGTGTGCTGGATGGATCACCAAACAATCCGTTACCATTAGGCATAACAGTGTGATTGCTATTCCATACCGTAATACCATCTGTATAGAAAAGTAAGCCACCACAAGCGTCTGATATAGCAGAACAGCCTTCTATTGTATCAAGTTCACCAACATTATTGGGTATAGCCACACCGCTATTGAAATCTATACCAGCGTTAGAACCAAAGAACCACCAATTGGCCTGATTTTGAGACCAGCAAATAGTAGTTAGAAAAAGGCTTAAGAGAACAAATAGTTTTTTCAACTTTATAATAATTAAACAGTTGGTATATAGTAGAGTGAAAGATACAAAATCTTATAAAGTAGATTACGAAGCTATTGTGATATTTCAAACAAAAAAAATGCTCACTTTATAAAAGTGAGCATTTAAATAATCTTATGAGGTATGATTAGATTTTAACTCTCCAGCCATGTTGATCTTCAGCGCGGTTGTATTGTATATCTTTTAATGCTCCCATTAATAGAGTAGCATAAGAACTTTCTAGTGTCGGAAGTTCAAATTTAAAGTCTTCATGTTTGTAACCTTTGATCGGTACAATAACAGCAGCTGTTCCAGTACCAAAAATCTCTTTTAGACTACCGTCTTTTGCAGCAGCAGTAAGTTCTTTTACAGAAACTCTTCTTTCTTCAACAGTAATACCATGGTCTTTTGCCATTTGCATGATGCTTCTACGCGTTACACCGTTAAGAATACGATCATTGTTAGGAGCAGTAAGTAATTTATCGCCTATTCTAACAAAAATATTCATCGTACCAGCTTCTTCTAAGTATTCATGAGTGGCAGCGTCTGTCCATATGATTTGTTGGTAACCTTCTTCTAGAGCAAGGTTATTTGGATAGAAACTTGCAGCATAGTTACCAGCAGCTTTAGCATATCCTACACCACCGTCAGCAGCCCTAGAAAATTCTGAAGCGATTTTAACACGCACATCACCTTTATAGTAAGCAAATGCTGGTGACATAATAATCATAAACTTATATTCTGTACCTGGTGCAGCAGCAACTCCATTTTCACTAGCGATCATAAACGGTCTTAAGTATAAAGAAAGTCCTTCTCCATATCTTACCCATTCTTTATCTAGGTTTACAAGTTGCTTAAGTCCTTCCATGAATACCTCTTTAGGTACTTCTGGCATAGCAAGTCGCTTTGCACTTTCATTAAAACGTATCCAGTTATCTTCTGGTCTAAAAAGAAATACATCTCCTTGAGCATCTTTAAAGGCTTTCATACCTTCAAAAATAGCCTGACCATAGTGAAATACTTTACAACTAGGTTCTACTTGAATAGGACCATAAGGTTTAATTTCTGCAGTATGCCATTCTCCATCGCGCCATGTACATTCCAACATGTGGTCTGTAAAGGTCTTTCCAAAGGTTAAATTGCTAAAATCTATCGAGTTGATTTTAGATTCATTTACCTTATCTATAACGATTTCGTGAGTCTTTGTCATGGTGGTTTATTATTTTTGCGAATATACTTCAATAGTGCATCGATATTATGTCAACGAATTCTTAAATTTGTATTAATTGTAAACATTTTTATACAGTTATCTGCAAATTTTAGTTAATTGTATTTTGAAGTATTTATCAGGGATTATTTAAAAAAATCATTCTAATAAAAAAGTGTTTTTGATTAACTACTTGAATATTAAATAAATGATTACAATTTATTCCTAACTATTAAAACTATAACCACTATGAAAAGATTAATTATTGGATTTTTTGCATTGTCTCTATTAGTAGCATGTAAAGAACAGAAAGAAGTAGAAGAAGATATGCCTGCTGTAAATGACGAGCAAGTAGAAGAGATGGCTTATCTAGATTATGGAGCAAAAATTACAGATAAAGATGTAATCGATGCGATGGAGTTAAGAACTATCTATGATGGTATGACTGTAGGAGACACTACTGCTGTAAAAGTAAAAGGTATGATTGCAGACGTATGCGTAAAGAAAGGATGCTGGATTAAATTACCAGTAGGTGACCAGGCTGCCACTGTAAAATTTAAAGACTATGGTTTCTTTTTACCTAAAAACGGTAAAGGAAAAGAGGTGATCTTGAGTGGTAAGGCTTATAAAAACGTTACACCAGTAGAAGAATTACGCCATTATGCTGAAGATGCTGGGAAATCTAAAGAAGAGATAGCAGCTATCACAGAAGAAGAAGTTACGTTAAGCTTTGTAGCAGATGGAGCGCTTGTTGAGAAATTTGACAATCCAGATGTAGAAGGAGTAGCAAATACAGAAGAATAAATGAAACGTGAGATCATGACTACACAAGATGGATCAAAAACGATCCATATGCCCGATCTCAATGAACAATATCATTCTAGACATGGCGCCTTGCAAGAGGCGCTTCATGTTTTTATAGATACTGGTCTAGAACATTTTTTAGAGGTCTCGCTTTCGCGAAAGCGTAACTTTCAACAAAATCCTCTCAAGATTCTAGAATATGGATTTGGTACAGGTCTTAATGCTATGGTAACTGCATTACATGATTCTAAGACACCGGTAGAATATACAGCAGTAGAGGCATATCCTGTTAATGAAGAAGAGGTAAAAGCTATGGATTATGGTAATTTACTAGGTAATGAAGAGATGTATGATCATATGCATCGATGCAGTTGGGAAGAACATCATCAAATTAGCAATCACTTCTCTTTAAAAAAGGAGCAAAAAACTTTTGAGCAAATAGCAGATCAAGATTCTTTTGATTTGATCTATTTTGACGCTTTCGGTCCAGGTACACAACCAGAATTGTGGACCGTAGATATTTTCAAAGCAACATATGATGCTTTAAAAAGTAATGGAGTTCTGACTACCTATTGCGCAGCAGGGCAGGTGAGGCGCAATATGCAATCGGTAGGTTTTATAGTAGAACGTTTACCAGGACCACCAGGAAAGAGAGAAATGCTAAGAGCTACTAAGAGTCTATAATTCCAGTAGTAACTTATAAATCAACAATCATTTAGCAAATAGTTAGGGCAACAACTTCTTAAGTAGCTTTACATTTGCAAAAAATCATACATTTTTATGTCTAAAGAAGTAAGAAAACAAGAACCACAGGTATTATGGAATCATTTTGCAGATTTAAATGCTGTACCGCGACCTTCTAAAAAAGAAGAACGTGTACGTGCTTTTATGGTAGAGTTTGCAAAACAACATGACCTTATGGTTATGGAAGATGCTATAGGTAATGTGATTATTAAAAAAGCCGCTACTCCAGGAATGGAAGATCGCAAAAGTATCATCATGCAGTCGCATCTGGATATGGTACATCAAAAAAATAACGATACAGACTTTGATTTCTTAACAGAAGGAATAGACATGTTTGTAGAAGGAGATATTATTAAAGCGCGTGGTACTACACTAGGTGCTGATAACGGTATAGGTGTTGCAGCGATTATGGCTGTACTTTCTTCAAGCGATATAGCACACCCTGCCATAGAGGCTTTGTTTACTATAGACGAAGAAACTGGAATGACAGGAGCTAAAGAATTAGATAAAAACATTCTTACTTCTCAAATTCTATTGAACCTAGATACAGAAGAAGATGACGAGATAGATATAGGTTGTGCAGGTGGCGTAGATATTACCGCTACAAAGACTTATTCTACTAGCGACGTAGATGCTACTTATCTATCAAAGAAAATTACTGTAAAAGGTCTTAATGGTGGTCATAGTGGTATGGACATTATAAAAGGTTTAGGTAATGCAAATAAGATGATAGCAAGACTTCTAGATGCCATGCAGAAGAAAGGTGCAGTTCATTTTCAATCTATTAAAGGTGGTAGTTTGAGAAATGCTATTCCTAGAGAAGCAGTAACAGTAGTAAGTTTTTTAGAGAGTGATTTAAATTCTATGCTCAATGCATTTCAATCTTGTAAAGAAGCAATCTTAGACGAGTATAAATCTCTAGAAGCAAATATTACTATTTCTTTTGAAGATGCTCCTAATGCAGCTGTGTTAACTCAAGAAGATAGTCGCACACTAGTATATACACTATTAGGAATTCATAATGGTGTGTACCGCATGAGTCCAGATATAGATGGACTGGTAGAAACGTCTAATAATCTAGCGCGTGTAACCTTAGAAGATTCAAAATTACAGATAGCCTGTCTTACAAGATCGTCTGTGGATAGTTCTAAGGAGGATCTTGCTAGTAGTATAGTTGCCGTAATGGAACTAGCACAAATGACTACTAAGCTTTCTGGACATTATCCAGGATGGCAGCCTAATGCAAATAGTGCAGTGCTAGAAATAGCAAAAGCAAAATATAGTGAGCTTTTTAATCATGAACCTAGGGTAGTAGCCTGTCACGCAGGACTAGAATGTGGTCTTTTAGGAGAACGTTATCCTGGTCTAGATATGATATCGTTCGGTCCTAACATAAGAGGAGCGCACAGCCCAGATGAACGTGTAGAGATTAAATCTGTTCAGAAATTCTGGAAATTCCTTTTAGAAATCTTAAAAGAAATACCAAAAGCATAATTGGTTTTATAACGATCAAAAGCCCTTGAGAAATCAAGGGCTTTTTTCATAGCTTGAATCTACCTAATTAAAGATCCAATTGGTAACTAACACTTATTTAAAGTGCCAATTCACACTTGTAGGGAGAAGTGATGATAAAAAACAACAACATATTTGGATAGATCTCTATGTTAAGCAGATGGCTGATCAATTATATTTAAAAAATCAGCTCTATATTGTTTCTTTTCAAAACAACCACCATACACTAATGTAGTAGTTGTGCTATTCTTATCTTTAATACCTCTAGAAGACACGCATAAATGCTTAGCACTTATCATAACGATTACATCTTCTGTATCTAGAGATTCTTGTAAATCCTTAAGAATTTGTATAGAAAGTCTTTCTTGCACTTGTGGACGTCTTGCATAAAAATCTACCAGTCTATTAATTTTAGACAAGCCTATAACTTTATCCTTTGGAATGTACGCAACATGTGCAAATCCAGTTATGGGTAAAAAATGATGCTCACAGGCAGAATCAATATTAATGTTTTGATCTACGAGCATTTTGTTATATCCATATTTATTATCAAAGACAGATAACTTAGGTTTATTCTTAGGATTTAAACCAGAAAATAACTCCTTTACATACATTTTGGCAACTCGATAAGGTGTACCTGATAAACTATCATCAGTTAAATCCAGACCTAGTTCTTTCATTATTTCTCCAAAATGAAATTCTATGCTTTTCATCTTTTCTGCATCAGTCTTATCAAATGCAGTAGGTAACAGAGGTGTATCAGTATTATAAGATATATGATTATCACCTATTAATTCTATTTCTATTTCTTTTTTATCCATTATTAGTACAGCATTTATCATTCTTACATTGACAGTATTTCAAATTATATATATGTAATACAGCCAGTACAGTAGCAGTTATGTAGGTTATAGTTTCTGGTATTGAGAATGCTTCTATTTTTTCATTACCTATAAGAAACAAAAGAACACACCAATTTGCCCATAAAAGTGGTTTCATGATTTTTCTATTTGTATTTTGAGTAGCATGATATATAGAAAAAAAGGATATAATAATAAATAAATAATCCAGGTTGGACCACCAGATAGGTTTAGAAATATCCTGACTCATTGCTGCGGCATGTGATAAGAATAACAATGGGGTAATAGCGCAATGTATAACACATAGCATACTCACAGCAGCGCCTACTATGTCTGGTTTAGGTAATAATAATCTCATATAGTCATTCTCGTTAATGCAACCGAGTTGCAAATATAGAATATTTATTTGTTAATGCAACTTAGTTTTAATAAATTTGTAACATGGGAATTATAAGAAAAACAGCATCTATAGACTTATTACTTAATGAATTTGAGCAAGAATCTAATGCGATATCTGCGGTAGATTTAATTAAACGTTTAGATACTCAGATTAATAAAACAACTATTTATAGAGTGTTAGATAAGCTAGAAGATGATGGTGTTTTGCATTCCTTTTTAGGTTTTGACGGTGTGAAATGGTATGCAAAATGTAAAGGTTGTACAAAATCTGTTCACAAAGATTTCCATCCTCATTTTCAATGTTTGAGCTGTGGTACAGTAGACTGTCTCCATATTCATGTAAATATTCCAGAAATACCTAATCGCGAGGTCTTATTCTCACAGTTATTAATTCAAGGTAAGTGTGAAGCGTGCGCTGCTTAAGATTATAAAAAATTAATCGTTTTAAAAATCAACTCTTAAATTTGAATTGAACGATTCCATTTTTGAAAGCCACATGTTTTGAGGGGAAAATTTCTTGTAGTTTATTAGATTTTACAAAGTCACTTTTAGTCTCATGTGCTATAGATCCTCTATGAATACTAACTACCTCGTCGCACAATGACATCGCCAGTTGTATCTCATGTGTAGCATAAATAATAGTTTTACCATGTTCATGACAGTAATCTCTTAATTGCAACAGTAAATCTGCTTTATGATTGATATCTAGATGGCTGGTAGGCTCGTCCATGAGTATGTAATCCGTATCTTGAACTATGGCACGCGCTATTAAAACTCGTTGTAACTGTCCATCACTTAAAGTACCTGCCTTGCGATTTTCCAGTTGTTTTAAATCAAAACTTTCTAGGGCTTTATTGATTACTTCGTGATCTTGAGCGGCTAGTTTACCTATATAATTGGTATAAGGTGCGCGACTTAATTCTAGCAACTCTCTGACACTTAAAAAATGACTGAACGATCGCTCTGTTAATACTATAGATATGAATTTAGATCGTTCTACCGCAGTATAATCGTTCCAGTTTTTATTTTCGATAAAGACATTTCCATTGATGAGGTGTTGACCACTTGCCATGGCTCTCAATAATGTCGACTTACCAGAACCGTTAGTTCCTATGATGGATATGAGTTTCGCTTTCGCGAAAGCGAGATCGCCATCAAAAGCAGCAACAACGCAATGACCATAACCTACCTGTATGTTCTTTAGTCTTATCATTAGAAGTGTAAATTACGTTTTCTCATAATAAGCCATATTATGAGCGGTGCGCCTAATAATGACGTTACTGCGTTAATAGGTAAGGTGTAATTTGAAAATGGTAATTGAGATACCAGATCGCAAAAAAGTAGGAGTGTAGCACCTAACAGTATAGTCATCGGGATTAATACCTTGTGATTTACTGTCGGTAAAATAAGCCTTGATAAATGCGGTACTGCTAGTCCTATAAAAGCGATGGGACCTGCATATGCAGTAATGCTACCGGCTAGAATACTTGTGATTATGATTATAATCCATCTTGTTTTTTTAATGTTAATCCCTAAACTCAGTGCATAATTCTCACCTAATAAAAGCGCATTTAATGGTTTTATAATCCATATTAAAAGAAGAATAGCGATAAAAAACAACAAACAAATAATCCATATTTGTTGCCAACTAATGTTACCTAAACTACCCATGGACCAGAATACATAACGTTTTAATTGCTCACTAGAACTGAAATAACTTAAAATACCTACCACGGCGCTGCTTAGACTACCTACCATTAAACCTACGATTAATAAGCCCATGGTATCCTTAATTCTTAGCGACATAAGAATGATTAACAATAGAACAGCAAGACTGCCTACCACACTTGCTGTAATGATTCCAAAACCAGAAATAGCACCTATTCCTAATGCTGTGGCTCCCATTATAACGATGGCTACACCTAATCCTGCACCACTAGAAATACCGAGAACAAAAGGACCAGCCAGCGGATTCCTAAACAAAGTTTGCATCAATAAACCTGCAATGGCGAGCCCTGAACCTGTGAGTATAGCCATAAAAGCTCTAGGTAATCGCAATTCTGTAATGATGTATCTAACTGTCTTGCCAGTTTGTGGGTTTTCAATGCCTAACAACGCATCCATCACTTGATGAGGTTTTATGTAAACGGTACCCAAGCACACGTCTGCTATTAAGAAGACTAGGAGTAGAATGGATAGTATGACGAATTGTTTCTTCAAAAAATAAAAGATGAATAAATTTAATAATTAGAAGCGTAAATTTAATCTTCCAGTGGTTTAAAGAAATACAATTCATGATCTAATTGTAAATCTGGATGTAAAATTTTAACGAGATCTTTTAAAACTAGATCTGGTCGCATGCTGGCTTCTTCATAATAGGTAACGCCACCTTTTTCACCTATGGTTAGTGCATGGGTGTAAACTTGTTTATTTTTAAAAGATTCAAAAAGCCCGTATGATTTATTATCTGATAGCATCTTTGAATAACTAGAATACTGTCCAGGTGCAATCCAGTAACTTGCCTCACGGCCATCTGTAAGTACTTTTTCTAGGGGATAGGCTAGAGAACCATTACCTTGAGTATCTTTATAAATATAGTTAGCTCCAGCATCATTTAAGATTTTTGCCTGCCAAGAATCACCATAAGGTAAATACCACTGATCCTTCCACGTTGCACCACTTATCACATCAGGTTTATCTTCGGTTTTTACTAGCTCTAAGGTTTTTAAATATTCTTTTTCAATAGAATTAAAAATACTGTCTGCCTCTTTTTCTTTACCGTATAAAACACCAAAAAGCTTGATCCACTCTGCTTTACCTAGTGGGTGTTCTTCGACCCATTCACCATTATACATAACTGGTACGCCTGCTTTTTGTATTTTTTGATACGTAGGATTACTGTCGTCTATACTAAAACCCATAACCATATCTGGTTCTAAGATTATAGTTGCCTCAACATTTACAAGTTGGTTAGTACCTAATTCTTCTACATGACCGCTGTCTATTAAAGACCTAACTTCTGGCGAGCTTATATAATCACTAGACGGGAAACCTATCAGCGATTTTTCCTCTCCTAATAATACTAATGGTGGTATGTGAGTAGTAGAGGCAAGGACTATTTTTTCAATAGGAATTTGAATAGTAACTGGCGCGTCTGGTTCCGGAATTAATTCTCTATTTAGATTGCTGACTAGCTTAAAACGATAATTTACAGCACTTTCTGGCCACGGATTCATAATGGTTACCTCATAACCAAAACTGGTATTCTTAATTTGAAAACCATGAGCATATTTAATATCTACTTGTTGGTATTCAGTGATATTTTCAGATCTTGTTGCTGTTTTTTCCTTTTCTGTTTTACAAGATTGTAAAATAGATATGAATATAATTAAGTAAATCAGTGGCTGTTTCATAGGCTTCAAAAGTACCAATTCTAATAGAACTGTGGTGCGATGTTTTCAATATGGGATAAAATTATTGATCAATTCAATAATCTAACTTGATTAAAATAGTATTTTCGCGGCTTGAAATATGGTTTTTTAAGCTGGAAGAAAGTTACGCTTTCGCGAAAGCTAAAAAATTAAAAGGGAATCTAGTGCAATTCTAGAACTGTTCCCGCAACTGTAATCAAAGCGTCTTTTTAAAGAAGGCGTCTTATAAATTTTATAAGATAAAATCAATACAGTCACTGAGCAAGGCTTGGGAAGACGATTTTATTTTGGAGTCAGGAGACCTGCCATTTTTTCAAATCAATTATTGTTCATCTTCGGGATAGAGATAGCGATGGGTTTTATTATTTCAGGTCGAGTGCAGTCAAGACCTTTTGCGTGTATTATATCGCGGTTTATAAATCCTTTCAAAATTCCTTTTCCGAGCCTAAAAACCTAAAAATGAAAAAACAAATCATCGCTCTAAGCGCAATGATTGCAGTAGCTGTGTCGGGAAATGCACAAGTAGATTCTACTGCAACAAAACTGGATCAAGTTATTGTAACGGCTTCTTCTAAATTTGATTTACAACGCAAAGACAGCGGTAAACCAGTCATTAAAATCACAAGAGCCGACATAGAAGCACAACGTGCAGCTAACATCGCAGATCTTCTAAATCAGTATGCTGGTATAGAAATTAACGGTTCTAGAAGTAATGCAGGTCAAAACCAGAGTTATTTTGTAAGAGGTGGTAACAGCCGTCAGGTAGCTTTCTTAATCGATGGTGCACAGGTTAATGACCCTAGTAATATCAATGGAGAATTTGACCTGAGACTGGTAGATATAGATCAAATAGAAGAAATTGAGATCTTAAAAGGTGCTGCAAGTACTCTTTATGGGGCAAATGCAAGTACTGCAGTAATCAACATCAAATTGCGTAAAGCTCCGGAGTCTGGTGTTCGTGTGAGTGTTGCTTCTTTTATAGGTACTAATAAAAGTAGAGAACAAGCTAATAATGGACCTGATGAGTACAACAACAGTGTGCAACTACAAGGAACTACTAAAGGTGGTTTTACTTATGGTGCTGGTTTAAATCATCAAAGTACTAACGGTCTTAGTGCTGCAGAAAGTGCTGATGAAAATGTACAGTTTGAGGCAGACGAATTTAACCGCATCAACCTATTAGGTAGAGTAGGTTATGATAATAACAAGAACTTAAAAGTGAGTAGTTATTTATCATTTGACGAGTACGTTGCAGAATTTGACAACGGTGCTTTTACAGATGGAGATAATGAGACGTACAGCCGCCAGGTAAGATGGGGAACTAACGCAAACTGGAAATATTCTGATAAAGGAGAACTGGTTTACAATGGTGTAACTACTGCAACTCGTAGAGATACTAGAAGTGATTTTCCATCATTATATAATGCAAACGGAATCTCAATAGACTTATATAACAAGTATACATTTCAATTAACGGAAAAATCTAGTTTAAAAACTATTTTAGGATTTAACTTTAAGAATGAAACGTATGAAGATTTCAGTATCCCATTCGGTAGTACAGAATTTGCACAAAATGCAGATAAGGATAATGTGAACTTCCAGATTTATGACCCTTATTTTAACGTGGTTTATTTAAGCGGTAAAGGATTTAATGTAAACGCTGGTGCACGTTATAATTCACATAGCAATTATGATGGGAAGTTAGTTTATAACATCAACCCATCTTATAGATTTAATCTGGGTGAAAATACATTTAAAGCATATGCTAGTTACAGTACTGCTTATATCACTCCATCCTTGTTCCAACTGTATGCTAACGGATTCGGAAATGAAGAATTAGAACCAGAAGAAAACAAAACACTAGAAGCAGGAATTTCATGGAGTAAAAATTCTTCTAGTATAGGTGTTACTGTTTTTCAACGTGAAGAAGATAATCTAGTACAATTTGTAACGGTAGATCCAGTTAACTTTATCTCTCAATACCAGAATGTAGAAGAAGAACTTACTGCTAGAGGTGTAGAAGTTATGGGACAGACGGTTTTATTTGATAAAGTAAACCTTACAGCAAACTATACATTTACAGAAAGAGAAAACGTACCACAATTGAGACGTATTCCTAAGCATAAAGTAAATGCTAGTGCTCGAGTAGAGGTGTTAAAACGTGCGTTCTTAACAGCTAGATACCAGTACAACCACCAGCGTGGAGATGCGTTTTTTGACCTAAATACATTTAGTACTCAAAATGTAGAGTTAAGAAGCTATCAGCTAGTTGATCTAGATGCTACTTATAAATTAAACCGTAAAGATGTTACTTTCTTTGCAGGCGTTTCTAATTTACTAGATGAGGATTATCAGGAAGCTGTAGGATTCCAGACTAGAGGTAGAACTTACAAAGTAGGTGTACGTTTAGGGTTTTAAAAAATCAATACTTTCAAATTAAAAAGGCTGCTCGATAGAGCAGCCTTTTTGTTTTATTATATTTTCATAAACATTTTATTTCAATAAAAATACCAATGGAAAAGCGGCGCGACGCTGCCAGTCCTTTTCGTTATGTATGTGACCTTCAAATTTCTTGTATAGCAAGTCCTCATCTGTATAACCTAGATCTTTAAACATATCATTTACTCGTAGTTGATAAGGCTCATAATTATAATCTAGCGTTTTAGTACCGTGATCAAAATATATTTTATGATTACCAGCTTGTGGAACTGATGTCGGTAATTCTTTTATAAAAGCTTCTCCTAGAAGTGGTACGGGCCAGTATGTACTTATACAACCTATTTTACCATATACTTCTGGATATTTGATCATCGCATAAAGTGATATCAATCCACCCATAGAACTACCCATTATTGCCGTATGTTCTGGTTTTGTAGAAGTTTGGAAATTTTCGTTTACAAAAGGTCTTAGCTCATTGGTTAAGAATTTTAAATAATCATCACTGTATAATTGATCATATCCGGTGTTCTTTTTTAGTTCCGCTTTCGCGAAAGCGGACTCTGTCAACTCGCCTGGTAACTGTGGCATATACTCACTAAAACGTTTCTTATTGGTATTCCATGCGGTAACCACGATGGTAGGTTGTATAGCTTGTGCCGTAGTTAGGGAATCCATTTTTTGATCGATTTCCCAAGCAATACCGGTGTAAGCAGTTTCTTTGTTAAAGACATTCTGTCCATCGTGCATGTAGAGAACTTGGTATTTGATACCTTTTTTCGGATATCCTTTAGGAAGCCATATTTCTACATTGCGTTCATCTACAAAGTTGGATTTAAAATCGTTGTAATATAAAATGGTATCGTTTTGTATTGCTGTATCAAAACGAGTTATTTGAGTTGTTTGCTTTGTGGTAGGTTCAAAAACGTTAGTAGGAGAGTTGTTCTTACAGCTTAACAATAAGCCTACAGTCGTAAAAACAGAAATAAAGAAAAAGGTTTTCATGAAAGATTAATTTGAGTGACCGTGTTGTTCTTGAGCATACTGTTGTAATTCTCCTTTGCCAGATAATCCTAATTTCTGGATCATGTTTTTTCTATGCTTGTTAACTGTACTTATGGCTGTACCACGTTCTTCGGCTATTTCTTGGCTGGATAATCCTCGAGCAATAGAAACAAGTATGTCGCGCTCACTTCTAGAAAGTATATTCTTTTTTACTTTGAAAGATTTGATTTCTTCTAGTTGCGCGGTCATGTGCTCATCAAAGTAAACTTTACCTTCATAAACATCTTTTACAGCCTGTCTTAAGTGTATTAATGGACTACTTTTTAGTGCATAACCATCTGCGCCAGCGTCGAGCATATCTTTTATGGCACCTGTATTGTCAAACATGCTTAGAGCAATAACCTTAGTAGTCGGTCTTAATTTTTTGATGGCTTTGCACAATTCTATACCATTCATATCTGGCATGCTTATGTCAGTAAGGACTACGTCTGGTAATGAATTTTCTATACGCTGCATCATTTCTACACCATTGCTAGCGGCATATAAAACTCTTATTAATGGATCTTGTTCCAAGAATAGTTGGAGACCATCACTTAGGGATATATGGTCTTCGGCAATAGCTACTGTAATCATACTAGGGGAATTTCTATACTTATGGTGCAACCACCTTTTTCTATGTTAGAGTCTACTGTAAATGTACCATTCATGTCATTTACTCTCTTTTTTATATTATCAAGACCCATACCATTTTTTAGGACTTTATCAGGGTCAAAACCTTTACCATTATCTTCTACCATGATATCCAGTATGTTATCATAACCAGTAATATTTATACTAGCTTCTGTAGCATGAGCATGTTTCATGATGTTGTTAATCAATTCTTGAATAATTCTGAATAAATAGAGCTCTGTAGAGTTGCTTAGACTACCTTTTAGTCCACTGTGAATTACTTCTACATCCAGATCACCAGATTTATTGATTTTATGAGCGAGGTCTTTTAAACTACTTATCCAGCCGTCTTCACTTAATACCCTACTGTTTTGAGTATGAGAAAGCGTACGTACTTTTACATAAGTATCGTTAAGAATATGATGAGCATTTTCAAGTATAGATTTAGAATCTTTATCTAGCGTGCGCTCTTTTACATTTTCTATAGAAATTCTAATTGCTGTAAGAGAACTACCTAAATCATCATGTAAGTCTGACGCTATTTTGAGGCGTTCCTTTTCTTGGCCAGCAATCATAGCATCTATACTTGCCAGTTCTTGATCTCTCATTAACTTCAGTTCCTTTTGCTCTTGAGCTAGCTTTCTAGCCGCCATTATCTTTTTAGTCTTATAAAAATTTAAAAGAAAATATCCTACGGTACCTAATGCCATGGTAAGTAGAAATAGCAACATATATATGCGCGATTCACTCTTAGAATTTTCAGCTTCTAGTTCGGCATTTAGTAATTCTTTTTCGGTAGTTTCATATTTTGTTTGCAGTTCATTAAGTTGTTGTGCATTTTGTGAAGCAGACAAGGTATCATTCATGTCTAGATGCTGGTAATAAAAATCTGTAGCAGCTTCAAATTTTTGATTATAAGTAAGAATATCTGCTTTATTACGTAATATGGTTAACAACAACTGGTGATCTGATTGAGAGCGTGCTAGTTCTTCAGCTTCATTAATGTTTTCTAACGCTGCCGGATATTCTCCTATAGCCGTTTTTAACATCGCCATATTGTTAACACGTTGTGCTATTGATAGCGTATCCTTGGTCTTTCGAGATCTTTTTAAATTACGTTCAAAATAAAACAGAGCAGAATCGTTTCTACCTTGAAAATAGTGGATTGTTCCCATATTATTTTCAATGTCTAACAACTCTTTTTGCAGGTTGTTTTCTTCAGCGATGTGCTGCATTTGATAATTGTACTTTAAAGCTAGCTGATAATCTTCTCCTACAAGTTCCGAATAAAATGAATTGAATATACAGTCTATTTTAAGTTTGGGATCGTTTAATTCTTCGGCGATGTTGCAATTTTCTTCAATAAGAGATGGTGCCGCTGTACTGTATTCAAATACGGCGTTTGCAATATCGATCATGTAATCGTTTGCATTATAGATCACCATTTTTCTAGCAAACTTTTTAAGGTCTTTAACTTTTAATAAGGTCTTATATGCCAGAACAAACTTGTTTTCTTTGTACTCTATAATTCCCTCATTGAGCAAATAACTAGCTTGATCTTCTTCAGATAATGTAGAAAAATCGTATTGTTCTAATGCAATTTTAGTTTTTGCAATCTCACCTTTATCGAGCATGGTAAGCATGTCATTAAAAGGGACTAATTCTTGTGCAAATAATGATGTACAACTCCATAAAAGAGTTAGTAAAAGCAGAGGAAATTTCATATATGTTATTAGGGTAAGTACAATATAGCCTTTTTGTATCAAAGGTTAAAAATACGGATACTATTATAGCAAACAGTTAGCAAAAGTGTAGTTTTTTATCGATAGAGTAAAAAAATAATCATTACCAAAATCGTATTTTTGAGATAATCATAATAAACCATTTAACTCACTATATTCATGAAATATCTCAAAATTGCTGGTTGCGTATTTGCTGCCTCTCTTACATTTTCTTGTCAAGAGAAAATAGAAAATAAAAAAGAAATAGTCCAAACTGAAAAAGGAATAGATTTTAATTACAATGTCACAGAATTTGCTGACATAGGTGTTTTACGATATCAAATTCCAAGCTGGGAAGAGCTAACCTTAAAACAACAAAAATTAGTCTATTACCTGACTCAAGCAGGTTTAAGCGGTAGAGATATCACATGGGATCAAAATTATCGTAATAACTTAGCTATCAGAAAAGGCTTAGAAAGTATCTATACAGGTTTTAAAGGTGATAAAACTACAGAAGAGTGGAAACAATTTGAAACTTACTTAAAACGCATTTGGTTTGCAAATGGAATTCATCACCATTACAGTATGGATAAGATGAAACCAGAATTCTCTAAGGAATTCTTAGTTACTTTGTTAAGAGATCAAAACTTAATAATGCCGTCTGAAGCAGTAGATGTCATGTTTAATGATAAAGATGCAAAAAAAGTAGTTCTTGATAAGGACAAAGATATTGTGTTAGAAAGTGCGGTCAACTTTTATGAACCAGGTATTACAACAGATGAGGCTATTGCATTTTATAAAAGCCAACCAGTTAATAAAGAAACACCGGTAGAAATAGGTTTAAATTCTAGATTGATCAAAAAAGACGGCAAATTAATGTCAGACGTTTACAAGAGCGGTGGTCTGTATGGTGCTGCAATTGATCAAATTATTCACTACCTACAACTAGCCCAAGGCGTTGCAGAAACTGATCAACAAGAAAAAGCTCTAGGTTTATTAATTGAATATTATCAAACTGGCGATTTAGAAAAGTGGGACGAATATTCTATAGCGTGGAGTACAAGTACAGAAGGTGCTGTGGACTGGATCAATGGTTTTATAGAAGTTTATAACGACCCAATCGCGTACAAAGGTAGTTATGAAACTATAGTACAGATAAAAGATTTTGAAATGTCACGTCAGATGAATGTGTTGAGTGAAAATGCACAATGGTTTGAAGATAATTCACCACTTATGCAAGAGCATAAAAAACCTAAAGTAACAGGAGTAAGTTATAAAACGGTAAACGTAGCAGGAGAAGCTGGTGATGCTAGTCCAGCAACACCTATAGGAGTAAATTTACCTAATAACACCTGGATAAGGTCTGTACATGGTAGTAAATCAGTTTCTCTAGGTAACATTATTGGTGCTTATGGTAATGCAGGTGGTTCTGGTAGATTAGATGAATTTGCACATGATGAGAAAGAAATAGAACTGGAAAAAAAATATGGTGCCAAAGCTGATAAGTTGCACACAGCTCTTCATGAAGTAGTTGGGCACGCAAGTGGTCAGATTAATCCTGGAGTAGGAACGCCTAAAGAAACATTAGGTAGTTATAAATCTACTATAGAAGAAGGTCGTGCAGATTTATTTGGTCTTTATTACTTGATGGATCCTAAACTAGAAGAACTAGGACTAGTAGATGGTTGGAAAAATTATGGAATGGCTACTTATGACGGTTATATTAGAAACGGTATGCTTTCTCAGCTGGTACGTCTGGATTTAGGTCAGGATGTAGAAGAGGCTCACATGCGTAACAGACAGTGGGTGAGTGCCTGGGTTTATGAAAAAGGTAAAGAGGATAATGTAATTGAGAAAGTGGTAAAGGACGGTAAAACTTATTATGATATTAAGGATTACGATAAATTGAGAATGCTTTTTGGCCAACTTTTAAAAGAAACACAGCGAATTACTAGCGAGGGCGACTTTAAAGCTGGACAGGCTCTAGTAGAAAACTATGGTGTAAAAGTGGATCAAGACATTCATAAAGAAGTACTGGACAGAAACAGTAAATTTAAAGCTCCTGCCTATAGAGGTTTTGTAAATCCTGTAATTGTACCAACTATGGCTGGTGATTCTATATCTGGTTTTTCTATTGAGCAACCTAAAAGCTTTGAAGAACAAATGCTTATGTACTCAAAGAAATATGGTCATTTAGATTAATAATTTTATAATTCCGCTTTCGCGAAAGCGAGGTCACAAAAAGCACTAGAAGAAATTCTGGTGCTTTTTTTATTTCTGTAAACCAAATTTTATGGCAACGAGAAGTAAAATAAAAGCTATAAAGCCTATAAGTATCCAGAAAACGCCCTTATAGTTTTTCTTATGTAATTTCTTATCTTTTAGGTACATAAAAGAAATAATAACTACAAAAACTAAGAAAAACCCTATTCCAAAATTAATCTGACCACTACTGAACATAGGATCTTTTAAAACTAATGGCAATGCATTCATAGAAAACTTATTTTTACAAAATTACAAACCAATACTAGCAAATACACCATAGATATGAAGAAACAAATAGAAAGTGTCCATAAATTTCATACCGCTTTTAAATTAGGTAAGAACAGTAAACCGGTTGCTCACATCACAGAACGCAGAAATAAGTTGAGATATGAGTTAATGAAAGAAGAAAATGAGGAATATCTAGAGGCAGCACAAAATGATGATCTAGTAGAGGTAGCAGATGCCTTAGGTGACATGCTTTACATATTATGTGGTACAATTATAGAACATGGAATGCAGGATGTTATAGAAGATGTGTTTGATGAAATACAAAGATCTAATATGTCTAAGTTAGGAGAAGATGGTTTACCTATTTATCGTGAGGATGGAAAAGTACTTAAAGGCCCTTCATACTCAAGACCTAATTTTGATAAGATTTTAAAGAATTTCATGTAATAATTTTAAAATAGGGTAGTGTAAAGAGCATCTTATTTATGAGAATCAATTGCAAATAAAAAGCGAGCTATTTTTAAATAGCTCGCTTTATTAATTTGTGATAGTAATGTTTATCGTTTCAAGGCAAAGTGTCCTTTAAAACTACGTCCATCACTTAATTCTACTAAGTACCAGTAATCACTAGATGGCATAGGAGTACCATTATAATTACCATCCCATCCTGCACCAGTAGGACTTACTTGTTTTAATAATTTACCATAACGGTCAAATATATAGATAGTAGCATCTGGTATAGTTTCTACTGCTATTACTTGCCATGTATCGTGATATCCATCTTGGTTAGGAGTAAAGTAAGGTGGTCCACCTATGATTACAGCATCCATAGACACTGTTCCACAACCGTTTTTATCTCTTACATAAATGGTATAGAAACCAGGATATAGGTTATTAAATCGTTGACTGTCTTGATATACAAAGTTGTCTAGAGAGAATTCATAATCACCACTTCCTGTTACAATTGCAGTAAGAGTATTTGTATTTACCTCAAACTGTCCTACATCTATACGTTCTATGACAGCTACATCAGACTCAACTACTGTAATGGTTGCAGTACTATCGCATCCATCTGCATTAGTTACTGTTACGGTGTAATCTCCACCACTAGCAACGTCTATAGTTCTAGATGTTGCTCCAGTAGACCATAGGTAACTAGAGAAACCTGCACCTGCGTCTATATTCTCTGCAACTCCTGCACATATAGTATAAGGACCTTGGTCTGCTATAACAGGTCTTGCAAATACTTCTATTAAAAAACTGGAAACGTCATAACAATCAGTATTTGATGTGTTTTCTATTCTAGCATATATAGTTTGTGCTCTAGTCGTATTCGTATATGGAAATGATAAAGCGTTTACATCGTTATCAGCATCTGCCTGACTAGTATGGTAAGTAACATTAAAGTCGGTAGTGCTTTGTCCGTTATAAATGGCAGCATCTTGTGAAGTGAAATCAAACTCTTCAAAACCGTCATTACTCACGTCATCACATCCTACAACGTCTGTAGCTATTCCTGCAGTAGGTTGCTCACTTACTGTAAGAGTAAAGCTTGTGAAATCAGCACAAACTGGATTTATAGCAGACTCTATTCTTACAAAAATAGTTTCAGGTGTAGTGGTGCTACTAGTATACATAGTAGGTAACGCACCGGTATTCATATCTGCATCGTTCTGTGTTGGGTGGAAAGTGATATTAAAATCACTTGCATTTTGTCCATTTAACACTTGGTTATTAGCAAGACTAAGATCAAATACTTCGCTACCATCATTTCCTGGATCATCACAAGTAATCATGTCTGCAACAGTGTTTGCTGTAGGAGTAGGGCTTATAACAAATTGGAATGTTGTTGTACTGTAACACATGTCATTATCTGCATTATCTATTCTTGCAAACAAGTTAGGAGTAGAACTAGTAACAGCATATGGACTTGCTAGAGGTGAAACATTATTATCAGCATCTGCTTGAGTTGCGTGATAGGTAACATTAAAACTAGTATTGGTCTGTCCGTTTAATATTTCTGCATCAAACTGAGAAAGGTTTACATCTTCAGTTCCATCATTAGAAATATCATCACATACTATTATGTCGGCAGGTGTGCCAGCTAGTGGTAATGGATCTACAAAAATGTCAAACATTTCTGTATCATAACATCCTGTATTACTATTAGTTTGTATTCTCACAAATAATGTAGTAGAAGCACTATTGTAAATAGTAGTTAAAGGTGTCGCACCACCTACAGAACCTAAATCAGCATCTGCTTGTGTTGTGAAATATTCTATAGTAAAGTTAGCTGCATTTTGAGTTCCTAATACTTCAGCATCCTTAGTACTTAGATCAAAATCTTCTAGCCCATCGTTAGTCATATCGTCACATAGGCGATATTCAGTAACAGCGTTTGCTATAGCTTGTTCATCTAGAATAATATTGATAGGTGTTGTACTAGCACAAGTCATGTTATCACTATTATCAACTCTTACATAAACAGTAGTTGTTCCTAAATTCACAGTGTAAGCTGTTGTGATTTCTGCAGTGTCATTATCAGCATCTGCTTGAGTTGGGTGATAAGAGATTACAAAGTTAGGTGAAGTCTGTCCATTTAATACAGCAGTATCAAATTGTGTAAGGTCTATATCTTCCATACCATCGTTACTTACGTCATCACAAAGAACTAAATCTGCAACTGGGTTTGCCACTGGTAAATCATCTACAATAAGATCAAAAGTTGTCGTTTCAAAACAACTTGTATTTACAACATTTTCAATACGTACATACATGGTCTGACCAGCACTACTGTACATATCATTAACTGCAATAGCACCTCCCACAGTACCTAAATCAGCATCTGCCTGAGAAGTAAAGTATTCTATGTTAAAATCTGCAGCTGCTTGAGTTAATAAAATCTCAGGATTTCTAGTAACTAGATCAAATACTTCTGAATTATTATTAGAAATATCATCACATAATCTATAAGTGTCAATAGGGTTTGCAACAGGTTGCGCATCTAGTCTTAATTCAAATGAAGTGGTATCAAAACAAGGCTCGTTATTAACATTATCTATCCTTACAAATAATGTTGTTGTAGCAGTCAGGTCATATGAATTAGGTAGATCATTAGCACCTGTATCAGCATCTGCTTGAGAGATGTGGTACGTTATTACATAATCAGGATCTGTTTGAGTTCCTAAAACTTCAACATCAAAATCTGATAATGTTATAATCTCAGAGTTATCATTTGCAATATCACATACGGCGATATCCGCAACAGCGTTTGCGGTAGGAGTAGACCATATATATAGATCTACCTCTGTGGTTGATGTACAACCACCTGGGCTGTTATCTTGCAATCTTATAAAAATAGTCTCCATATTAGGAGTTGTGTTCGTATAAGATGTTGGGTTCATAATAGGATTTGTAGCACCACTAGCATCTGCAGCAGTGTTATGATAAGAGATGGTAAATGCTGTTGCTGGTAAACCATTAAGCACTTCAGTTTCGGTAGTTGTTAAATCAAATGTTGATATACCATCATTATTATCATCACAAACGACTAAATCTGTAGGTCTAGTAGCACCAGACCCAGAAGCTACTATAACATCAAAGAAATCGGTATCAAAACAAAGACTTGAAGTAGCATTTTCTTCATTTGTAATCCTTACATAAACTGTTGTAGTACCGACAGGAAAATCATACGGCATGGTAATGCTAGATACATTATTATTTGCAGCATTTTGTGATAAGAAATACGCGATCATAAAATTAGGATCTGTCTGGGTATCTAAAACTTGTGGAGATTCAACAATCGTTAAATCTCTAGTTTCTATACCGTCACCATCACTATCACATAGGAATACATCTGCTACAGGATTTACTATCGGATTTGCATAAATAGTTATGTCTTGAGAGGCTGTGAATCTAAAACCACCATTACGTACAATTAAAGTAACTGTATATACTCCTGGACCAGGAAAGGTATGAATAGGATTAAGAAGTGTACTCGACGGTGAACCATCACCAAAATTCCAAGTTACTGTAGAAGTTGGACAAAAGTCGGCTGTAGATGCTTCAAATTGAATTGGTGTCTGGTCACAAAAGTTCACCTGATTGATAGAAGCACCGCCACTACCACCACCTGCGACAGATTCATATGAATTAAAGGATGGTTCAAAGAAAGAAGTTATAAATGGAGGTAACCCTTCTCTGGAATTGTTATTTAAAGGAATTCCATCATCTATGTAATTTGCAGCAGCACCAACAGAATCAGGTGATCTAATCACCCCTAACCATGGTTGGCATGTTCTAGCATGATAAATTTTACCATCAATACCTAATTGTAGTGCACCACGTCCAGTATTAACCGCACCAGTAACAGGTAAAATAACAGGGTTAGCATTCCAGCCACCACCGCTATTTATGTTGTATTGTAGTATGTCTCTAGTATTAGCAGCACCACATCCATTTCCTGTAGATGAAGAATTAGCATTTAAGTAAACTAATTGAGAGTTAGGTGAGAATTCTGTTCCATAGAAATCGTCTCTGGTACCTGGAGTGGTCAATTCAATTGGATTACTTACAACTCCAGTTGCATTATCAAAATCAGCTACAAATGCACCATCACCTACAGATGTATTTGAAATTTTACTTGCGTCTGGCGAAAGTCTGATATAACCTCTTGCATCGGCTAAAGCGTTTGTTACTGGTAATGTAGAATCTACACCTCTAGAAGCTAGTATAATACCACCTGCAGCGGGATAAGCGCTATACTCGCCACCATTTTCAAATGTAACGATCCAATAGAAACTACCGTTATCACTTATGGTAGCAGTTACTTTTTCTTGAGTATTTGCTTGTATAAGTATATCTCTACGACCAGCGATTACATCACCTAAACCACCATTTAAAGTCATGTCAACGATACTATATCTTAATCCCGAAGAACCACTAATCGTTATAACAAAGTAACGATCCGCAACACCTAAATCAGGAATTATTATGGCAGATTGTGCACTTGATCCATTTCCAGAAAGTCCGGTACCATTGGCCATAGGCACTCCGTTTCTATTCCATATGGTACTACCGTCGGAATACATTTGTAAAATACCACATTCATCTGAAATAGTACTGCAACCCTCGGCAGTATCTAGACTACCTGCAGGAGCGGCTATGGGTGCTCCAGAGTTAAAATCTACACTAGCATTCGTTCCAAAAAACCACCAGGCGGCTTCTAATTGCCCAAAAGACAATATGGGAATGGATAAAAAGAATAAGAGGAAAAGTTTTTTCATGGCTTTATAGTTTTGAGAGCCGTAAAATAGTCATTTTTTTCTAATTCTATAAAATCACAATAAAACAGTTAAATTGATAGAGATTTAACATTAAATTTTTTAATGAGAAGTAATTTTCTTATCCTTGTATTATAAAGATGGTCGGTCTCTTATGTAAATCAGGAATTTGTTTTTTCCATAGATCTACAGTTAGTGTCTTAATAAATTCTGTAGGTAAACTAATATCACAAGCTATGCATACTTTAGTTTTACTGTTTAAAGAAACTAGAAGTTCTTCAATCATTTTATTATTGCGATACGGTGTTTCTATAAAAGACTGTGATTGATTATTTTTAATAGAAAAACTTTCTAAATCTTTTATCTTCTTGCGTCTTTCTTGTTTGTCGATGGGTAAGTAGCCGTTAAAGGCAAAATTCTGACCATTAAGACCACTAGACATCATAGCCATAAGTATAGAACTAGGTCCTACTAGAGGTTGCACTCTTATCCCTTTTTCATGAGCTATCGCAATCACGTCTGCACCTGGGTCTGCAATTCCAGGTACTCCGGCCTCACTCATTAATCCCATATCTTTACCTTCTAGGCAGGGTTGTAAGAATGCTGGTAACTCGCTAGGCTCCGTAAATTTATTGATAGTAGAAAAACTTAAAGTAGGTTGTGCCTTTGCAGGGTGTATACTTTTTATAAATCTTCTTGCTGTTTTTTCATTCTCTACTATATAATGATCTACCATTTCTACTACTTTTTTTACTGATAATGGTAGTACCTCTAGTGGACTTATGTCGCCTAATGTTACTGGGATAAGAAACAACCTTCCTTTTTCTTGCATGGCTTTTAATTGTATTGTGTTATTGTTGTGGATCTTGCTTTCGCGAAAGCGGAACTATTATAAATCTATAACTTGAAAAATCTTTTTATGGCGTATGTAACTAGCTATTAGATGTAATACCTGGCCATCATCTTCTATAGGAGTTAAGAGATTTTTCAACATTTTAATGTCTGTCATTTGTATTCTTAAATTCACAAACGCATAACCAATTACCTTACCATTTTCTATAAGTATGACACTGCGTTCACTAGCTTCGCGACCTTTATCAACTAATATTTTATTAGTTCCTTTTAGGCTATAAGTAGTAATAATATCATTTACTGTTTCATTAAGTACGTCTAGAGATTCCGTAACTGTTGTGTTTTGATGAATAGTTAAACTAGAATCATTATGAGGTAATTTTCTAAATTTTACTGATGTACCGTATTTTTTTTCTAATTTTTCTAAAAAACTATATCCAGATCTAGAAGAAGAAAAAGTGATGATGTGATTAGGATCTTTAACAACTGATTTTATAAAAAATCGAGGTGTTTGATTTGTGTCATAATATATATAAAGACCGTGAGAAAAGTTGTTTCTTTTAATTCTACCATTGAGTGTAGGCGTGTGTTTTCTTATCTCAATATGTTCTTTTAAGATAGAAATCATCTCGCTCCCTGTTTTTTCAAAAGTAACTTCTGCTACTTTCTTCTGTATCTCTTTTGATTTTTTATTAGAACCAGTGAATAGTTGTGTAACACGTTTCTTTATGTTTTTACTTTTACTTATAAAAATGATAGAGCCGCTGGCATCATACACGTAGGAAACACCTGTTGCTGCAGGTAATTGATCAACTAATGCTTTAAGGTTAGATTCTATTTTTAAAGGCTTAAAATATTTTAAGTTTTTTGAAATGATATCTTTATTGATATCCTTTTGTAATAACAACTTGAACAGTTTTACTGTTGCTAGTGCATCACCGGTTGCACGGTGTCTATCTGTTAATGGGATACCTAGAGATCTAGTTAATTTACCTAAATTATAACTGTCTTGATCTGGAAGTAAGCTTTGTGCTAGTTCTACGGTGCACAGTGTAGGTCGTTCAAATTCATAGCCTAATCTGTCAAATTCTAGCCTAAGCATGCGGTGATCAAATCCTGCATTATGCGCAACTAGTGTAGTACCTTCCGTAATTTCTATGATTCTTTTTGCAACTTCATAGAACTTAGGCGCACGTTTTAACATAGCATTATTAATACCAGTTAATTTAACTACAAATGGTTGTATCTCTTTTTCTGGATTAACTAGACTCGCAAATTGATCAATAATTTCATGACCATCAAATTTATAGATGGCAACTTCTGTAATGCCTTCTTCATTATATTTCCCTCCAGTGGTTTCTACATCTACTATTGCGTACAAATATTCTGTTTTAAAAGATAGATTTATCTAGTTATTTGAGGGTGTAAGCTAATAAAAAAAGCCATGTCACAAACATGGCTTTTACTTTTTTTATAATAAGATTTATTAAATCTTAGAACCGTAAATTTTTGTGTAAAGATCTTGATAACGTGCTTTAATATTTCTGCGTTTCAACTTTAGAGTAGGGGTTAGGTGCTCTGCCTCGATCGTCCATTCTTCAGGAATTAATTCAAAGGTTTTTACACGTTCCCATTTCCCGAATTGTTCATTATGTTGCTCAATTTCTCTTTGAAATCTAGCAATTACTTGCTCATTTTTACATAGGTCTTCTATGTTGGTAAATGATATATTCTTACGCTTTGCCCAATCTTTAACAAAATCAAAATTAGGCTGTATAAAGGCTGCTGGCATTTTCTCACCTTCACCTATAACCATAATTTGTTCTATAAAACGACTTTGTTTCATCGTATTCTCAATAATCTGTGGTGCTACATATTTACCACCAGATGTTTTGAACATCTCTTTTTTACGGTCTGTTATTTTAAGGAATCCTTCGGTATCTATTTCTCCTATATCACCAGTGTGGAAATAACCCTTGTCATCGATAGCTTCTTTAGTTTTCTCATCGTCCTTATAATAACCTAGCATGCGCTGTGGTCCGTTAATGATGATTTCACCATCTTCGGCAATTTTCACATCGGTACCTGGTAACATTTTACCTACGGTACCTATTTTGAAACCTCCATTACGCAAATCATTTACCGAGATTACAGGACTGGTTTCTGTTAATCCATAACCTTCCATAACTGGCACGCCAGCGGCATTAAATACTCTCGCTAGTCTAGGCTGTAAAGCAGCACTACCACTTGCTATTGCAAGTAAGTTACCACCTAGTGCTTCTTGCCACTTTGAAAAGATTAATTTCTTTGCTAGACCTAATTTTCGTTCATACCACCAGCCATTTGCTCCATAAGGTTCCCATTCAAGGCCTAAATCTACAGCCCAGAAAAACAATTTCTTTTTTATCCCGGTAAGATCAGTACCCTTAGCTATAATTTTATCATATACTTTTTCTAATAATCTAGGTACCGCACTCATTACTTCTGGCTGTACTTCTTTAAGATTATCAGATATCTTATCAATAGATTCTGCAAAATAGATACCTGTACCGGTATAGATATACATATATTGTAACATACGTTCATATATATGACATACTGGTAAAAAGCTCAAAGATTTTGAAATCCCTATTTCTATAGGCAAACGACTAGAACTGTGCATCGCATTACTTGCAATATTTTCATGGGATAACATAACACCTTTAGGGCGTCCAGTCGTACCAGATGTATATATTAAAGTGGCTAGGTCATCAATTTTAATAGTCGCCATTATTTCTTCTAGCGCTGCCTGATTACTATCGTCTTTACCTAATTCTTTTATTTCTTCCCAACTTTTACAACCAGGAATATCGTCAAATGAATATACCTCAATTAATGAAGGTACTTCATTTTTAATGTTCATTACTTTATCGTAAACTTCTTTATCAGAAACAAAAACATATTTTGATTCACTATGATTTAAAACATAAGCATAATCTGTTTCAGAAATAGTAGGGTAAACTGGTACATCTTGTGCACCTGTTTGCATAATACCTATATCCATTATATTCCACTCAGTTCTATTCGTAGTAGAAATAAGTGCAATCTTATCATTCTTTTGTATTCCTAATCTTAATAAACCTCTTGAAATCGAGTTAGCTTGTGCGACAAAGGATGCCGTGGAAGTTTTAACCCATACACCATTAACTTTTGAAACTAGAGAATCTTCTCTTGGGAATAATTCTAGTTGATAATGGGGGAAATCGAAAAGTCTTTTATACTGCATGTTGTCCATTTAAATTTTAGTACGGCTTAAATATAAGAAATAGGCTGCTTATTAAAATGATAAAAAAACAAATAAATTATCACGATTAATGTAATTATATGCACTGAGAGCTAGTTGTTTTAGTGACTTTGAGAATTTTGTGCATGTTTGTAGCCTCAATTAATCGTATGATCTAAGTGTAGGTTTTATCCTTAAAATGTTTTTAAATTATACTTCTGATCAATAGTTTTAATAGGGTATAGAAGGTATGTAGTGATTTTTCAATACATTGATTAACAATAATAAAGATGATATTTAATAAAGTGTGATTTAATATTAAATAAGTAACTGAATATCGAATTAAATTAATTTTAATTATATAATTATTACCTAAAAATACCGATGAACAACGAATATTTTAAGATAAACTAGCGATGAATGCAGGATGGCCCGATAGACTAAAAATAATTGATTTAAATCACTCAATAATAACACTAATTAACCATGTTACTTGGTTTATTTCTTGCTACAGAAGACAAATACATTGTATTAAGAATAGTATTCTAGCCTTGAAAATTCACTTTTTAAATAATAGCTCCATAAAAATAGCCACCTAAATCTTAAAATTAAAATAGGTGGCTATTAGTGTTAAATATGAGGTTAATTTTTAAACTTCTACAGAATCTGTTTGATTCCTAAAGACTAATTCATTCTCAAAAGCATCTACTAGAACGATACTGTCTGAAGATATTTTACTTGATAGGATCTCTTTAGAAAGTTCGTTAAGAACTTCTTTTTGAATAACACGCTTTACTGGTCTCGCTCCATATTGTGGGTCATAACCTTTTTTAGCCAGCAGTTCTATCGCTTGGTCTGTAGCGTCGATTACTATGCCTTGTTGTGCAAGAAGTTTGCTAACTCCTTTAAATTGTAAGCTTACTATTTCTTTTATCTCGCTCTGATTTAAAGGTGTAAACATGACAATGTCATCGATACGATTAATAAACTCCGGACGCACACGTTGTTTAAGTACTGCGAGGACTTCGTTTTTGGTAGAATCGATCAGAGTTTCTATTTCTCCATTAAAATTCTCAAATTTTTGTTGGATAATATCAGCTCCCATATTAGAGGTCATGATTATGATCGTATTTTTAAAATCTGCAACACGTCCTTTATTATCAGTTAATCTACCTTCATCTAGAACCTGTAATAAAATATTAAAAGTATCTGGATGTGCTTTTTCTATCTCATCAAGTAATACAACGCTATACGGTTTTCTTCTTACTGCTTCAGTAAGTTGTCCTCCCTCATCATATCCTACATATCCTGGAGGAGCACCTACTAGACGGCTCACACTATGACGTTCTTGATATTCACTCATATCGATACGAGTCATAGAATTCTCATCATTAAATAAATACTCTGCAAGGGCTTTGGCTAATTCTGTTTTACCTACACCTGTTGTACCTAAAAACAGAAAGGAACCTACTGGTTTTTTCTGATCTTGTAGACCTGCGCGACTTCTTCTTACAGCGTCACTTACTGCTTGTATAGCCTCACTTTGTCCTACTACACGTTCATGAAGTTCTTCTTCTAATTTGAGAAGTTTTTCTCTATCACTTTGTAACATTTTAGTTACAGGAATACCAGTCCACTTTGCTATTACTTCAGCAATGTCTTCATAAGTAACCTCTTCTTGTATAAGGTTATTAGAATTGTTATTTGCCTCCATTGCAGCTTGTAATCGGTCTAATTCTTCCTGAGCTTCTTTGATTTTACCATATCGCAATTCTGCCACTTTACCATAATCACCATCACGCTCTGCACGATCAGCCTCTAATTTAAAGTTTTCTATGTCAGTTTTTGCATTCTGTATGTTATCAACGACGCTTTTTTCGTTTTCCCATTGCGCATTAAGCTCGTTACGTGATTCTTTAAGGTTTGCCACCTCAGATCGTAAGTTCTTTAATTTTGCTTCGTCATTTTCCCTTTTAATAGCCTCGATCTCTATCTCAAGTTGCATGATTTTACGATCGAGAACATCTAGCTCTTCTGGCTTAGAATTTATTTCCATACGCAGTTTTGCAGCTGCCTCGTCCATTAAATCAATAGCCTTATCTGGCAAAAATCTATTAGTTATATAACGCTGTGATAATTCTACAGCACCTATAATAGCCTCATCTTTAATCTGTACTTTGTGGTGCGTTTCATATTTATCTTTAATACCACGCAGTATAGATATAGCACTTTCTGTATCGGGCTCGTCTACCACTACTTTTTGAAAACGTCTTTCTAGTGCTTTATCCTTTTCAAAATATTTTTGATATTCGTCTAGGGTAGTGGCGCCTATCGCACGCAACTCACCACGAGCTAAAGCAGGTTTTAAAATATTTGCAGCATCCATAGCACCTTCACCGCCACCAGCACCTACTAGTGTATGAATTTCGTCTATAAATAGAACCACGTTTCCAGCACTGCTAGTTACTTCTTTAATTACTGCTTTTAAACGTTCTTCAAATTCTCCTTTATATTTTGCACCAGCTATAAGCGCTCCCATATCTAGAGAAAATATTTGCTTATCCTTAAGATTATCTGGGACATCACCAGCCACTATACGATGTGCAAGACCTTCGGCTATAGCGGTTTTACCTACACCAGGTTCTCCTACTAACATAGGATTGTTTTTGGTACGTCTGGATAATATTTGAAGAATGCGACGTATTTCTTCATCGCGACCTATAACAGGATCTAGTTTACCTTGATCTGCTAGCTGATTTAAGTTTTTTGCATACTTATTAAGACTATTATACGTCTCTTCCGCACTTTGAGAATCTACTTTATTACCGTTTCTTAATTCTTCAATCGCCATTTCTAGATTCTTTTTAGAAATACCTTGATCTTTAAGGATTTGTGCAGTCTTTGATTTACCATCGAACATAGAGATCAATAAGTGTTCTATACTTACATAATCGTCGCCCATTTTAGTAGCGAGCGTCACAGATGCATTTAAAACACGATTCGTTTCTCTAGATAGTTGGAGTTCTCCACCTTCTACTTTAGGTAGAGATGTAATTTGACTTTTAAGTAATTGTATAATTAGGTCTAAATTTACATTCAGTTTTTTGAATAAAAAGGGCAGTACATTTTCGTCTACCATAGTTATTGCTAATAGAAGGTGTACGTTTTCAATTTGTTGTTGTCCGTACTCTTGTACAAGTTGCTGTGCTTGCTGCAAAGCCTCTTGAGATTTTATAGTTAATTTATTAGGATTCATATATGTTATTTTAGATGTATTATGTTATGCGGTGTAGTAGTCAATTCCTATACCTTTTTTAAAAATTGACATTTAGACAGATTTATGTTACATTTTAACAGACATTATGACGTGTTTATAAAAGCATTGTGAGATTTTATGACGCTATAACTTATCTTTGTACCTTAGAATATAATAAGCGGTAGAGTTGTTCTTTATTCCGCTTTCGCGAAAGCGGTAAAATTAAAATTTTATGGGATTTATGGACAAGCTGTTTAAATCACAGCGAGATATTGCAAAAGAGGAGATAGATGGTATTCAATGGGATACATTAGAATCTATTGACCAATTGGATAATATTATTAATAATTCTAGTATTAAACCAAAGGTAATCTTTAAGCATAGTACAAGATGTGGTATCTCTAGAATGGTTTTTAACCAGTTTCAAAAAGGGTATGAAAGTAATGATGACAATGTGACTTATTACCTACTAGATTTATTATCATATAGAGACGTAAGTAATGCGGTGGCTCAAAAACTAAACGTTGTGCATCAATCACCTCAGGTAATCATTATGTATGATAAAGAAGTGATTCATACAGAATCTCACCATGGTATTGATATCAAAAAAGTTCAACAAATCGTAAGTAGTAAAAATTAAAAATATGAAAAACAGTAAATACATATTATTAGCATTAGTATTTGTTTTGTTTTCTTGTAAAACGAATGTGTTTACAGGTAAAAAGACATTAAACTTTGTACCAGATAGTACCTTGTTTCCAATGGCTTTTAGTCAGTATGATGAATTTCTAGGAAGTAATAATGTTGTAACAGGTACTGCAGATGCTGAGATGATTACTAGAGTAGGTCAGAAAATTAAAACCGCTGCACAAAGATGGTTAAATGCTATAGGTGAAGAGCAATACTTAGAAGGTTATGAATGGGATTATAAACTAGTTAATGATGACACTGTGAACGCATGGTGTATGCCTGGTGGTAAAATTGTATTTTATACAGGTATTTTACCTATCTGTCAAGATGAAACTGGTGTTGCGATAGTAATGGGTCATGAAGTAGCTCATGCACTAGCTAATCATGGAGCACAACGTATGAGTGCGTCACAGGTACAAGCGCTAGGAGCAACTGGTGTTGCTCTAGGTACTCAAGTCGCTGGTGTAGATTCTGGAACACAGAATTTAATTAATCAAGCTTATGGAGTAGGTTCTCAAGTGGGTGGTATGTTACCATTTTCTAGATCTCATGAAACTGAAGCAGATAAAATAGGATTATATCTAGCTGCGATGGCTGGTTATAACCCAGATGAAGGTGCTCTTTTATGGGAACGTATGAAAGCAAATAGTGGAGGACAGTCTACTCCTCAAATATTAAGTACGCACCCATCTAACGATAGCCGTATTGCAAATCTTAAGGAACTTGCACCACTAGCCAAAGCAGAAGCAGCAAAATATGGTGTAACATCATTTAAATAATAAGTTTAATCTATACATAATGTATAGTTAATTTAATAATCATACTTTTAAAGGGTTCTTACTAGAACCCTTTTTTTATGAAACAAATTTTACCTCGCGGCTCTAAAAAATTATTAAATGCATGGGCATTTTATGATTGGGCTAACTCTGTTTACTCTCTAGTAATCAATAGTGCTATCTTTCCTATATTCTATGCTTATATAAGTATGAAGGCGTATGAAGAAGGAAAAGTGCCAGAAATACTTAAGGACGTTAATAATGAGTCTATAATAATCGTTACTACAGCTATTGCTTTTTTAATAGTTAGTATCATCTCTCCCATTTTATCTGGTATAGCAGACTATTCTGGTAAGAAGAAGCGATTTTTACAATTCTTCTGTTATTTAGGTGCATTGAGTTGTCTCGGTCTATCACTTTTCAGTTTCGATTATTTATGGATCAGTTTACTGGTTTATATGCTTGCCTTGATAGGTTTTTGGGGTAGTCTAGTATTTTATAATTCTTACTTACCAGACATCGCTTTTCCTGAACAGCAAGATTCCATAAGTGCCAAAGGTTTTTCTATGGGATACATAGGTAGCGTTTTACTCCTTATTATATGCCTTGTTTTAATAGAAGGTGGTTTCTATCCAGAAAAAGGATTGTTACATGGGACTTTTTTAGAAAATACATTCTTTAAGTTAGATGCAATACAACTATCTTTTATCCTCGTAGGAGTATGGTGGATGGGCTTTGCACAGTATACTTATAGATATTTGCCTTTAGGGACAAAGAAAGATAGTACTCAGGTAAAAAATATATTTACAAATGGTTTTCAGGAATTGAAGAAAATATGGAGTAATCTTTCTGAAGATCTGCAAATGAAGCGCTACTTAGGAGCATTTTTTATCTACAGTATGGCAGTGCAAACAGTTATGCTAGTAGCTACTTATTTTGGTACAGAAGAAGTAGAGTGGGAAGAAGATGGGGCAACCATGGGATTAATAATCAGTATACTTCTCATACAGCTTGTGGCTATATTAGGGGCATGGTTAGCTAGTAAGCTTTCGCGAAAGCTAGGTAACATTAAAACTCTAATCGTAATAAATGTCTTATGGGCTGTTATATGTATTTATGGTTATTTTGTAGTAACGCCGTTGCAGTTTTATATAACGGCTGGTTTTGTAGGCCTGGTAATGGGTTCCATACAGTCCTTATCTAGAAGTACCTATTCTAAAATGATTCCTGATGGTAATCCTGATACAGCTTCTTATTTTAGCTTTTATGATGTGGCAGAAAAGATAGGTATCGTTATAGGGATGCTCATATTTGCTATAGTAGGCGAAATAAGTGGTTCTATGAGAGAACCTATATTATTCTTAATAGTTTTCTTTATATTAGGGATCATATTACTAGCTAGAGTACCTAAAATCAAAAACACTCAATAGTTTTAAACTACTGAATTATTTATAATAATAAATTTTACTTATAGTTGATTTGATTTTAACAGTTATAATGTATTAAAACACTTTTAGAATTAAAATATATTTGAACCATCTAAAAATAAAACACGGTAGTTATGAGTGATAAAAATTCAAAAGTCTGGGATATAAACGATTCTCAAGATATTTCAAAATGTCCATTTATGGGCGGTGGTGCAACTAGTACTGCTGGACAAGGAACAAAAAACAATGACTGGTGGCCTAATCAGTTAAGATTAAATGTTCTACGTCAGAGCGCAACAAAATCAGACCCTATGGATCCTGAATTTGACTATACAGCAGCATTTAAAAGCTTAGATATAGATGCTTTGAGAAAAGATTTAACTCACTTAATGACTGATTCTCAAGACTGGTGGCCTGCAGATTATGGACACTACGGCGGATTATTCGTTAGAATGGCATGGCACAGCGCTGGTACGTATAGAGTAGGTGATGGTCGTGGTGGAGCTAGCGTAGGTAATCAACGTTTTGCACCATTAAATAGTTGGCCAGATAACGGTAACCTTGATAAAGCACGATTATTATTATGGCCTCTTAAACAGAAATATGGTAAAAGTATTTCATGGGCAGATCTTATGATTCTTGCTGGAAATGTGGCGATGGAATCTATGGGATTAAAGAAATTAGGTTTTGCCGGTGGACGAGTAGATGCTTTTGAACCAGAACAAGATGTTTACTGGGGTAGTGAGACTACTTGGTTAGGTAATGAGGAGAGATATGAAGATGGTGAGCTAGAAGGATTATTAGGAGCCTCTCACATGGGGTTGATCTATGTGAATCCAGAAGGACCTAATGGAAACCCTGATGCGGTAGGTAGTGCGCATGATATAAGAGAAACTTTTGGCCGTATGGCTATGAATGATTATGAAACTGTAGCACTAGTTGCAGGTGGTCATACTTTTGGAAAAGCACACGGTGCAGCAGATCCAGAAAAATACACTGGAGCAGAACCTGCTGGCGCAAAAATAGAAGAAATGAGTACGGGATGGAACAGTTCTTACGGTACTGGTCATGGAGATGATACCATAACTAGTGGTCTAGAAGGAGCATGGACACCTAACCCAGATAAATGGGATCACGATTACTTTAGAGTATTATTAGATTATGACTGGGAATTAACTAAGAGTCCTGCAGGTGCTCACCAGTGGAAACCTACTGCGGCATCTAATGCAGATCAGGCTCCTATGGCTGGTGACGCTTCAAAACGTCAAGATCTTATGATGTCTACAGCAGACATTGCTTTGAAAACAGATCCAGAATATCTAAAAATTTCTAAACACTTTAGAGATAACCCTGAAGAATTTGAAGATGCATTTGCAAAGGCATGGTTTAAATTAACGCATAGAGATATGGGACCATCTTCTAGATATTTAGGAGATCACGTACCAGAAAAAGAAGAATTATGGCAAGATCCTATTCCTGCTGTAACTCATGAATTAGTAAACGACGAAGATGTTTCTTCTTTAAAAGAACAAATTCTTAATTCTGGACTATCGGTAAATGAGATGGTAGCAACAGCATGGGCTAGTGCATCGACTTATAGAGATAGTGATAAACGTGGTGGTGCAAATGGTGGTCGCATAAGATTATCACCTCAAAATCAGTGGGAAGCAAATAACCCAGTTAGATTAAGAAAAGTGCTAGATGTTCTTGCTGGTATTCAAGAGTCATTTAATGCTGCTCAAAGTGGAAACAAAGAAGTATCCATGGCAGATTTAATCGTACTTGCTGGTAACGCAGGTGTTGAAAAAGCTGCAAAAGATGCTGGTCACGATATCACTGTACCGTTTACAGCAGGTAGAGGAGATGCTACTCAAGAACAAACAGATGTAGAATCTTTCACTTATTTAGAACCTCGTGCAGATGGTTTTAGAAATTATATGAACAGCTCACAGAAAATAGCTGGTGAAGATTTATTAGTTGATAAAGCTAGTTTATTAGGATTATCTGTTCCAGAAATGACTGTTTTAGTAGGTGGTTTAAGAGCAATGGATGCCAATTTTGATCAGTCTAACTATGGTGTATTTACTAAAACACCTGGACAGTTAACTAATGACTACTTTGTTAACGTCTTAGATCTTAGTACAACATGGAAGTCTAAATCTTCTTCAGATTTATTATTTGAAGGTCGCAATCGTAAGACTGGTGATTTAAAATGGACAGGTACTCGTGTGGATCTTATTTTTGGTTCTAATACAGAATTAAGAGCTATTGCAGAGGTTTATGCAAGTAGTGATAGTAAAGAAAAAATGGTTCATGACTTTGTAAAAGCATGGAATAAAGTAATGAATGCAGATCGTTTTGACGTAAAATAAACTTTCGTTTTTAGATAAAATAAAATCCCCAAATCATTTATTTGATTTGGGGATTTTTATTTGACGATCTGTTATTTAATCTATAGAATTAAATCTTAGTGATATCACCACTACCCATCACACTTTTCTTAACAGAGCTGGTAGTACCTTTATATCTTAAATCTCCAGAACCTACTATAGACGCTTTAAGTTCACCACCTGTACAGTAAACAGATACGTCACCGCTACCAGCTATAGAAGCATCTACATCATTAGCTTTTAAATTTAATGCATCTATGTCACCGCTACCAGCGACATTAGCATCTAGGTATTCTGCACGGCCATTTAATTTTACATCGCCGCTACCAGCTATATTTACTTGTAAATTTTCTGATTCTACTTCTGCAGTAATATCACCGCTTCCTGCCACAGAAATATCCATATTTCTAGATTTTAATTTCATCTGGCTAGTGATATCTCCACTTCCTGCCATGCTCAAACCATTGATACTTTCTACATTTACCGTAACCTCTATACCTTTACGTGTGCTATAGTTGGTGCCATCTTTAAGACCTATTTCTAGTTTATTACCTTTAACCTCTACCTCAATATATTCCATAATATTAGATTCGGCCTCTACGGTTATGGTTCCTTCTTTTCCTTCTACAAGAATAATATCTATACTACTCTTACCAGATACCTTGTCATAGTCAGAAGTATTAAAGGTTTTTGTAATAACCTCTCCATTTCCTTTAATTCGTTTATTGTTTCCCCACCACTGAGCATTTGCACTGTTAAATCCTAAAATGGCTACTAGAAGTATGATTATATGTTTCATGTTATTGTTATTAAGTTAGTTGTTGTTTTATTTTTAGTTTTTTCTAAGACTTACACCACCAAAGCTTGATCTTATATTGATAACAGACGTAGCGTTTTTCTCTTTATGATAACCAGATTTTTGCTTTTCGGTACTATTATTTTCTGAGTCAGTAACCGTTAAATCTTCGGATAGTTTAATACTCGCAAATTCTGTGTCGATGTCAAATTTAAAAGCTGCTTCTGGATGAAAATTCACCTTAATACTGGTGTATTCACTTTTAATAACCGCTTCTTTAAAATTAGGACTTAATTCTTCAATATTGATAGATCCAAAACTAGTCGACAGGTTAATACTTTCTTTAATATGCCCTAATTTAATAGTAGAATAATCACCTCTACCTACTAGTTTTATAACATCTTGAGACTGTATAGTTGAGAAATCTCCATTAAATTTAATGTCTTTAACATTATCAAACTTTGCTTTAGTATAATCACCGCTATAATTTACTTTTTCAGCACCATGTAGTTCAAAACCACTGAAGTCAGCTCTAATGGTTCCTGATTTCATGTAATCAATATGAGAGTTTTTAGTATAATCAAAGCTAAGTTCGTTATCACTTGCTAGCAGTTGCCCTATATCAAGTCTACCAAAATCGCATTGGATTTTTGCATGACCTAATAACCTGTCTATGGAAACAGAACCATAATCGTTGCTTATATCTACCGCGGCAGTCACTGGCATTCTAATGATATAATCTATTTTCATATTAGAGCTATTTCTAGAATTATTACTTCCCATAATTGTGCTCCATAAACTCCCACCATTATTGTTATTACCGCTTTTACTTATATCTGTTCTAGCGCTTATTTTAGAAGAACTAGCATTAAAGTCTACATCTATATCTCTAAGCTGTTTATTAACATTACTCTCATTATTACCACTTACTTCTACGGTAATATCTATAGAAACTGTCGGTTTATCCCATGTAGTTATAGTTATGTTACCAAACTCGTTTTGAATATCCACCATACAGTTTTTATTAACAGTAAAGGTTTTACTCAATTTTTTGGTCTTGGTGTATTTTCCATAGCCAGGACCGGCCATAAGTAGTGCTGGTAATAAAAACAGCAGTACACTAAGTTTATATATATGTTTCATCTTCTTGTTCTTTTAAATTTTTCAGTTGTTCTATTTGCTCTAGAGCAGTCTCTAATAAATCGATTCTATTTTGAAAATTCTGTATCATCGCAGCGATAACAGTTTTACTATCGTTATTTGTAGCAAAGTCAGCTTCTATCGTTTTATAATCCAGTTCTAATCTAGCCAGTGCTACTTTAGTTGCTGTAACAATACGGGCAGCTTCTGGCGATTGTTCTTTATTTAATCTTTCTAGTTCTTCATTTATAGTACTCGTAAAAAAGTCTTGCGCTTGC
Source organism: Nonlabens sp. (assembly GCF_039941875.1). Classification (GTDB taxonomy): domain Bacteria; phylum Bacteroidota; class Bacteroidia; order Flavobacteriales; family Flavobacteriaceae; genus Nonlabens. The sequence goes on from NZ_JBDVDQ010000014.1 coordinate 52,133, forward strand.
GCCATTTCTGGAGATACACTAGACAGGCCGTTATCAATAGGAGTAGAGGACGGTACTAGGTTTAAACCTGTAAAACCTAATAAAACTGCTAGTCCAGCCACTAGCGACCATTTGAACCAAGAGTTCATTCTTATAACTTTGTTATCTTCATGATCTCCATCATTATCCTCAGTCGCAATAGGTATAATAGAGTCATCTACTTCTTCCTGATCATCGTTGCAAGCTTTTTCTAGCTTATCAAAAAATCTATTTCTATGGCCGCTAGGCAGTGATTCTGTATTAAAATCTTGATCTGCAAACCATTCTTCCATGTTCTTTTTCATATCAGTTGCATTTTATTTCTCAGACTTTCCTTAGCTCTAGAAATAGTAGTCCTACACATCGCATTAGAAATTCCCATAATCTCACTTATCTCTTCATTATCCATTCCTTCTATAAGGCTTAGCGTTAAGATCTGTCTATAATTATCCTTTAAAAGTTTCATTACTTCTAGTACTTTTTTGGCAGTCATACCAGCAGCTTCCATGTCTATTTGTTCGTCTGCTTTATTTTCCATTTCATAGGCTACATCGTCATAATCTACTTTAGGCATTTTACTTTCCTTTTTCAATTGTGTAAGGCTGTTGTTTACTACTATTCTTTTTAACCAGCTGCCAAAGGTTGCCTCTCGGTTCCATTGTTTCATCTTAGCAAACGCAGCTATCATACTATCTTGCATAATATCTTCGGCTAGTGCAGTGTCTTTTACGATTCTCAATGCTACATGGTACATACCAGTGGCATATTGATCATAGACGCGCATTTGTGCCTTGCGATCGCCTCGTTCACAGAGGTTATAAAGTTCTATTTCGGTTATTGTTAAAGTCACTTGGTTAGTGTTACGCTTTAAAGATGCAATTTATTCTAGCATGTTACACTTCATGGCAAGGAATTTGAAATTTTATTTATCTAGCACTTGGTGTAAAACGAGTAAAACCTTCATTCTAGACACTATGATTATAGTTTAATAGTTTGATAATCTGTTTTTTAAAGGTTGTAATTCCGCTTTCGCGAAAGCGAATTTATAATAAACATCGTGCTCAAATTAATTTTAAAAAATAAAAGCCAACAGTCTATATGACATTGTGGCGACTGAAAAAGATATGTTCAAACCAAAGAAATTTTCGATAGACAACTTGTCACTTCAAGAATTTGATCAAGATGCGGAATTTATTCCCCTATTGAGCAGCGAGGACGAGGAAGAAATGAATAAGGAAAGCGTGCCAGAGACCTTGCCTATATTACCATTGCGTAATATGGTACTGTTTCCAGGTGTAGTAATTCCTATTACAGCAGGACGTGACCGTTCTATTAAATTATTACAAGACGCAAATAAAAAAGGTATTGCGATAGGTGTAGTTGCACAAAAGAATGAGGAGATAGAAGAGCCTTCTTTCGAAGACCTACATAAAACAGGTGTTGTGGCAAAAATCTTAAAGACTTTTAAGATGCCTGACGGTAATACTACTGTGATTATTCAAGGTAAAAAACGCTTTGAAATGGGTGAGATCGTTACAGAGCAACCATTTATTACTGCGATAGCAAACGACGTACCTGATGTAAGACCTGTGAAGGAAGATGAAGAGTTTAAGGCGATCATTGAAAAAATTAAGGAGCTTGCTCTAGAAATTATCAAAGAAAGTCCTAACATACCTACAGAGGCGTCGTTTGCGATTAAAAATATAGAGTCAGATTCTTTCTTAGTGAATTTTGTGTCTTCTAATATGAACCTTAAGGTAGAGGAGAAGCAAAAAATTCTTGAGATCAATGATCTTAAAGAAAGAGCGCTAGAAACTTTACGTTTTATGAATATAGAACGTCAGAAATTAGAGCTCAAAAACGATATACAGTCTAAAGTACAGACAGATATTAATAAGCAACAACGTGAGTATTTCTTGCACCAGCAAATGAAAACCATTCAGGACGAATTAGGTGGTGGTGTTTCTTCTCATCAAGAGGTAGATGAAATGCGCCAGCGTGCTAAGAAAAAGAAATGGGACGATAAGGTAAAGGAACATTTTGAGAAAGAACTAGCAAAAATGCAGCGTATGAATCCGCAAGTGGCGGAATATTCTATACAGCGTAATTACCTAGATCTTATTCTTGATTTACCTTGGAACGTGTTTTCTAAAGACAACTTTGACCTTAAACGCGCGATGAAAATTCTAGATCGCGATCATTACGGTCTGGACGAGGTTAAAAAACGTATTATAGAATATCTAGCGGTTTTAAAACTACGTAATGATATGAAATCTCCTATTCTGTGTCTTTATGGACCTCCAGGTGTAGGTAAAACTTCTTTAGGTAAATCTGTTGCAGAGGCTTTAGGACGTGAATATGTGCGTATCTCCTTAGGTGGTTTGCGAGATGAGGCAGAAATACGTGGACATCGTAAAACCTATATAGGTGCGATGCCAGGACGTATTATTCAATCTATAAAGAAGGCAAAAACTTCTAATCCTGTATTTGTACTGGACGAGATTGATAAATTAAGTAACTCTCATAATGGAGATCCATCTAGCGCGATGCTAGAAGTACTGGACCCAGAGCAAAACAATGCTTTTTATGACAACTTCCTAGAAATGGGATTTGACTTAAGTAAGGTTATGTTTATAGCTACTAGTAACAGTTTAAATACCATACAGCCGGCATTGCGCGACCGTATGGAGATTATAAATGTTACTGGTTATACGATAGAAGAAAAAGTGGAAATAGGTAAACAGCACTTGTTACCTAAGCAATTAAAGGAGCATGGGCTGGATAAATCGCATCTTAAAATCGCAAAACCACAGATAGAAAAAGTGGTAGAAGGTTATACTCGTGAGAGTGGTGTAAGATCGCTAGATAAACAACTTGCAAAAATGGTGCGTTATGCTGCCAAAAGTATTGCAATGGAAGAAGAGTACGATCTTAAAGTGACTAATGAAACGGTTATTAAAGTATTGGGCGCTCCTAGAATGGAACGTGATAAATATGAGAATAATGATGTGGCTGGTGTGGTAACCGGACTGGCATGGACTAGAGTAGGAGGTGATATTTTATTTATCGAGTCTATACTATCTAAAGGAAAAGGAAACTTAACCATTACTGGTAATATAGGTAAGGTGATGAAGGAAAGTGCTACCATAGCAATGGAATACATCAAAGCAAACGCAGATGTGTTGGGTATAGATAGTTCTATATTTAACAACTATAACGTACACATACACGTTCCAGAAGGTGCTACTCCTAAAGATGGACCTAGTGCTGGTGTGACCATGTTAACGTCCTTAGTATCTTTATTTACACAGCGTAAAGTAAAGAAAAGTCTCGCGATGACTGGAGAGATCACTTTAAGAGGTAAAGTACTACCAGTAGGTGGTATTAAAGAAAAAATTCTTGCTGCAAAGCGTGCTAGAATTAAAGAAATTCTTCTTTGTGAGCAAAACCGTAGAGACATAGAAGAAATTAATGCCGATTATTTGAAAGGCCTTACTTTCCATTATGTAAGCGACATGAGTAATGTTTTAGAACTAGCTCTTACTAAGCAAAAAGTAAAAAATGCTAAGAAATTGAGTTAGAACTCAAAATCTAAATATTAAAAAAGCTCGAGACGTTGTTCTCGAGCTTTTTTTTGTTTTAATAGATAATAGTTTAAGATCATTATCTAGATTCTTAAAAAAAGAAACAGTTCACTTGTTCCTTTTTTCTATTAGTATTAGTGAGATAACCAGGTATGGTTTATTTCACTTTTTCAATACTAAAACTTGTAGATATAGAAGAACCTGTCCCACCAGTATTGGAACGTAAAAGAATTCCATCATAGTCAGATGATGATACCGACGAGTCATAAGTACCTATTATTCTAAACCTATATACATGTGTGCTATCTAAATCTAGGTAATTTGCTATACCATAACTTTCTTGTCTAGCACTAGCAAACTCATCTGACTGTATATCTCTATGTTTAAACGTACGTCTTAAAACCCATCGGTTATCGGTATTATCCCACATGCCTATTAATATATCAAGATCTGTAGATGTACCAGTAAATCCACCTATATCAAAATCCATTTCGATTTTATAAGTTCCGTTAGACACAGGTGTATATAAACTTGTAGAAGTATCATATTCATCAAAAAGATCTACTAATTCTTGATTCAGATTAATATCATAAAAAGTTTGATCTTGATCTAGATCGAGATTAGAACCCAAAAAGCCAATAAATCTTAATCCTGGTGTATCGGCATCTATGGCTACATTTACTAAGGTTCCATCAGGTAAAGAATGAACTGGTAAAGTAAGTGATTTTGTATTAGTTAACTCTCTTACCCTTAAACCACCGTCTATATCAACTTCTTTAGTAGGTGATGTTGTATTGATTCCTACTTGTGCAAAAACAGGAATTATGAATAAAAGAAGTGCTGCGGTAATGATATTTTTCATGCTGTGAGATAATTCTAAGGTTAACTAATTACAGTTACAATAGTAAAAATCAATCAACACAGAATTATCACGATTATGTAAACTTATCGTCCGTGGCTGTTACAACTTACTATAATCCACCACCAACTTAGTATACCATTTGGCTAGATCTTTGGCAATAGCCTTATGATTGTTTACTAGTTCTGTAGCGAGTCTAGAATTTGATTTTTCTTTTAAAGAAGGATTTGCAGTTAAATAGCCTTGAAATTTACCAGCATCATCTACTATTTTAGGTGCTTTATTAGAAACGGTGTTCCATGGAGATAATGGGTTATTATCGTCTCCATAATTATTTAAATCATTCCAGATGGATGTGTTGCTAAAACTACTTCCATAATCGCCAAAAGCATTCCAGATAGATTTACTATCAAAACGAGAACAGTCCAGACAGCCTAAATACTCTGTATAATCGCTACCTCCATATAAATGTAGATTTTGTGATGTAGCGTAAGAGCTTGTTGCAATAAGAGTTATTATAAAAAGTAATTTTTTCATCTAAGTAGTGCTTAAGATTTGAAAATTTTAGAATTATGTCCATATCAACTCACATATCCCAAATTTGTTTTCATTTAAATATCTTCATCCAAAATTAATCCAAATAAGCACAATCATTCCTAATTTTCTAATAACTCATAACACTTCTATTGATATCCTGCTGCTTGTAAATTAAACAGTTTCTCATATAGATTAGGTTGTGCCATCAGTTCTTCATGAGTACCTATTTCTGCAACGACACCATCTTCTAGAACTAGTATTCTATCTGCCATTCTAACGGTAGAAAAACGGTGAGATATAATGATACTCGTCTTTCCTTTAGTAAGTCCTATAAAGCGTTCAAAAACGTCGTATTCTGCTTGTGCGTCTAGTGCGCTGGTAGGCTCGTCTAGTACAATAACATCGGCATCTTTCATGTAAGCACGGGCCAGTGCTACTTTTTGCCATTGTCCGCCGCTTAGTTCTTGTCCTTTGGCAAATCTACGTCCTAGTTGTTGATCTATTCCGCCTTTCATAACAGCCACTACCTGGTCTGCAAGACTGCGCTGTGCAGCATCGGTAATCATGACATCGTTATTAAGTTCATCGATATTACCTACGGCGATGTTCTCACGCAAGCTGAATTCATACTTAAAGAAGTCCTGAAAAATAACACCAAAGCGCTTTCTAAATTCCTGTTTATTAAACTTAGAAATATTAATTCCATCTAATAAAATCTCTCCTTGGGTAGGTTCGTAAAATCTTAAGATCAATTTAATAAGTGTTGTTTTACCAGCACCGTTCTGACCAACAAATGCTATTTTTTCACCTACTTTTATCTTAAAACTTATTCCTTTAAGCACTTCTATATCACTACCAGCATAGCCAAAATGTACATTTCTTATCTCAAAACCTTCTTTAATAACCTCTGGAATAGGAGTGTAGCTATCTGCCTCGTCAGTGATTTCTATATCTAGAAAGTCAAAATAGTCTCTCAAGTAAAGCGAACTCTCTGATATCGCTGTAAAACGTGAAAAGAAGCCTTGTAAATTAGTACGCAATCTGTTGAATGATCCAGACAAGAAGGTAAGTTCTCCAATACTTAGTACTCCTGTGATTACTTTAAAAATGATAAATATATATGCTCCATAATACGATAGGATTCCTATAATATTAAATAACGAACCGTAAATACTTTGTTTAATGGATAACTTTTTATTGATCTCATAATAATCACCAGATAATCGGTTAAATCGGGCTGCGATATAATCGGTAAGACCAAAGAGTTTTACCTCTTTTGCCGTCTGATTATTAGCTCCTATAAAACGTAAGTAATCCAGCTCTCGACGCTCTGCAGTCCAGCTGCGTGCTACAGAATATCTGTGCGAGCTGTATTTTGCCTCATTAATAAATGATGGTATAATACTTATTACCAATAAGATAATTAATAATGGCTCAAAGTAAATTAAACCGGCAATTAAAGAAGTTATCGAGATAATACTTTGCACCTGACTTAAAGAGGCACTCATTAAACCTACACGACCGCTAGTTTGCTGTCTTGCACGTTCTAACTTGTCATAAAAATCTGGATCTTCTAGTTGTTCTAGAGTAAGCTCGTTAGTCTTTCTAATAATTTTTTCTGAAGATGCGTTTGAATATAAATCACCTATCAAACCATCGGTAAGATTAATTAATCTATTGAGTAAGTCTGCAGCCACGGCTACTGCCAGCTCTATAATTACATATGTCCAGAGCAAGTCTAGATTTTGATCCTCCTGTGATATTTGTAAAATAACCTCGTCTATAATCAATTTACCTACCCATAGAAGTACAACTGGACTTATAGCGGTGAGTAATCTTGCGGTAAAATTGGTTATAAATAGTTTAGGGCTCACTGTCCAGATTTCTTTAAAAAATCTAGGTAGTGTCTTCAATGCGCTGAAGGAGAATGTTTTTCCCTTTTTACTTTGTTCTTTTATAGATGCAGGTGCTCTTCTAGCCACGATGTAGTTTTAGAATACAAAGGTACGTAACAAGGATTTGTTTTGTTGTGTTCTCGCTTTCGCGAAAGCGGAATTATCAACCTTCTATTAGGGCAATTCTTTTCCTAAAGCAGCTATATAAATCTGGAACCATTGCTCTAAAGACATCTCTATATCTAACGAACTCACAGCAGTTTTAATTCGCTCAATTTTTCCAGTTCCTATAATAGGAATGATGTTAGAAGGATGTTTTAAAAGCCACTGATAGATGACTTTATCTAGATTAGCCTCATCTAATTCTTTAGCTACTTTTTTAATAGCGTTAAGAACACGAGTTCCTTTTTCTGTCTTAGGAAATAGTAATTCACCACCGGCAAGTGGTGACCATGCCATGGGTTTTATCTTCTTAGAGATAAGGTAATCGAGATTTTGATTTTCAAAATGCTCTAGACAATAGGGCGATATTTCTATCTGGTTAGTTACTAGTGGAGCGGTCGTGTAAGCTTGTAACGATTCTAGTTGTTGGGGCAAGAAATTAGATACTCCAAAATGTAAAACTTTACCACTAGATGTTAAATCGTCAAAGGCTCTTGCGACTTCTTCTGGATTAAAAAAAGGTGATGGTCTATGTAATAAAAGTACATCTATATAGTCTGTACGTAAATTTTTAAGAGATTGTTCTACCTGAGAGATGATGTAACTGGCACTGTAATCATAATATTTTACCTCACGTTTTGGAAACTTGTCAGAAGTTAATTTGATCCCACATTTAGTAATCAACTGCATACTATTACGCAGTGAAGGTTCTAGCTGTAACGCTTTACCAAAGGCAGCCTCACATTCATAATTCCCATAAATATCTGCATGATCAAATGTGGTGACTCCAGTTTCTATAGATTCTTTAAGAAAAGAAAGTAATTCTTGATCGTTTTTATTCCAATCTAGAAGTCTCCATATCCCCAAAACTATTCTTGATATTTCTAAATCGCTATTTAAGGATGTTTTCATGTGATTTTATTTCAAAGTTATGGTTATAAATGATCTAGTTCTATTTTAAGAAATTAAAATTTGAGTGATACTATCGCACTCCTTGTACTTTAAGATCTATGTAAACTTCTTGTGTACCGTGAAATTCTGTTTGGTAATCTATATCTATCGCATACTTGATGTTGTATAATTCAAGTACGCTATCTAGATCTTCTTTCTTACTTTTTGCCACTTTTATATGCTGTAAATAATTTATCAAAGTCGATATAGCCATACCCATAGGTGCAAAGCTTATAGCAATAAATGTTAAGGGATAAGTGTAGAATCTTACAGATGTTTTATTAGCAACATCATTAATATGATAAGCTATTAAATAACCAGTAGCTATAATTATAAAACCTATCAATATATAACCGACTGTATAAGAATAGGTGAGTAAACGTTTTCTATTTAATTGATCGTATTCTAGATTAATTTGTTTCAGTTTTTCTTCAAAATTATCTCTAAGTAGAATTTTAGAGCATGTTTTATTAAAAGCAGGCTTGCGAGAGGTAAGGCTACATACTAAGCCTAGCTTAAAATCACTTTTTTTATGCTCGCATAGATCGCAATGTCTGGTTAGTTCCATAGATATACATGGGTTTATTTGAACCTGAAGTAATTAAGAAGTAAATCCAACAGCATAATATTAATAAAGCCAGTTAAATTACAACATAAAGAGAATTTAACTGGCTATTTCTATATTTAAATTATGGATTTGTAGACCATAGCGCTGCACTTTTAAGCATGGCTCTTTTAGGAAGTTTTAATCCTGCGATAATTAGCTCTGCAAAATCTTCTGGTTGTAAAACACTGTCTTCAGAATCTTTACTTGCAATTCCTAAATCTATAGACATGTCCGACGCGATAGTACTAGGTGTAAGGGTACAAACTCTAATGTTGTTTTTACGTACTTCTTTCATTAACGATTCTGACATACCGATAACAGCAAATTTTGATGCAGAATATGCTGACGTTGTTGCATTACCATTTAATCCTGCAGTAGAAGATACATTGATAATCTCTCCTTCATTTTGATCGATTAAATAAGGTAGTACCTCTTTAGTTACGTAATACATTCCCATTACGTTAGTTTGCATAATTTGCGTCCATTGATCTACAGGCATATCGTTTAATGTACCGAATGCTGCTATCCCAGCATTATTTACTAAAATATCTATAGAACCTAAAGTATCTACAAGAGTTTTTACACTTGTTTTAACCTCTTCATAATTACTCACGTCAAAAACGGCATACGTCGCTTTTACCCCTAATTTTTCAATCTCAGCAACGGTTGCTTTTAAAGCCTCTTCATTTCTACCAGTTATCGCAACATCTACACCTTCTTGTGCAAATGCTAGAGCTGTAGCTTTTCCTAAACCACGGCTTCCTCCTGTAATGATGGCTTTTTTACCTTTTAAATCTTGCATTTATTTAGTTTTTGAATATGTGTTTATACGCTAAAAGCTATACTAAATAATATTTGTAAAACATTCCCTACAAATCTCAAATTCGTGTAACTTCAAGTAGCTAAATTATAGATTTTGTATGAATCTGTTGCTCTTTTTTACACTAATGATTTGTAAAATTTAGGTGAAATAAAAGAAATGAATTTTATGACTAGTTGTTATTTTTAAGAGTGTAGGATTATTTGCTTAATGCTTTTAATATTCTATCTTCATTAATCACGATATCTCTAAATAATACATGAGGAAATTCATTGTATTTAGAACTTTTGAAAGCATCTGCAATATTAGAAAGGGTCGCAGCGGTTATTAAAGAAAGATTCATTTCTGTGTCCATCTCACAATCAGTAACAAAGTCATCACTAAATTCTGGAGCTATAAGTAGTATTTTAACTATTCTCAAGTCATTTTTTAGTGCTAGATTTTGATAAGATTTTAGCTGTCTAGAAACGGTACTGAATTTATTGTAGCCTTTTTCTTTACTAGTCTTGCATTCAACGATAATAATTTCGTTGTTACCTAAATTCAACAAGATATCCATCATGTCTTTTTTAGTATTCAAGCTATTTTTTAAAGTTTCATCTACATTAAAACCTATGCTATCTAAAATAGTTTTAGTTAATTCTTCAAATTTAATACCTAGCTCACTTTCCTTGATTGTTATTCCATTATCTTTAAGTAAGTTAAGGTTTCTATAAGCTACGTTTTCAAAATTCTCTAAAAATAGATTTTCAACATCTTTATAATGTTCAAGAATATTTAAAATATCATCACCGCGTTGTTTAACACCATTTTCTTTAATAAACTTTCTTAAATCTGACTTATTGATTAAATCTAAAATATCTCTTGGCTTTATATTGTAGTCAAGTAAGAAATCGGCTTTTAAAACATATTCATCTTGAAGTTCAAATTGTTCTCTAATATCCTTGTTAAGTTTCGGTAATGATATGTTCAATTCAGTTAGCATTTTATCAAAACCATCTAATGATATACCAACCTTTTCATCTCGTTCTACGTTTTCAAAGTGATGTATCAGACTATTGATTTTATCATCTAGAGTACTTCCTTTGAGATTAGGAATATTCAATCCTTTTTCACAAAGTTCATTTAAAGTTTTCTTTCTCTCGGTTAAAGTGCTTCCTTGTTTGTAAATGTCTTCTAATAATAAGTTAGTAAAAGAAACACCTTCTTTTATTATTTCCTCTATTTTCTGAGAGTAGGAGTGTTTTCTATCTATGTTATGTTCTCTACCTATCTGGTTAATTATAGGTTCTCGTAATAGTTTTAGAGTTCTTCGATAAAATTTTTCAGCTACTTCTTTTTTTCTAACTCCTCGTAACATTCTAACCATTTCGTCAGCTACGTAAATTGTATTTTCTTTGTTAGAATAAAAAATAACACCTATATTTTTTAGCCCCTTAATAATATCCTGGATATCAATTTTCTTAATCGGAAGGATAGAATAATTAATAAGTTTTACTTCTTCTTGAGATAAACCTAATTGTTCAGATAGAGTAATCATAATCGATAGTTCATCTGATGTTATTTTTGCATCTCTATTATTCTCTATGTCATTATGATATGCTGTCTTTAAACAAGATTTATAAATTTTATAATCACGTTTTCTAGAACTGCTTAAATCAGATTTATCATTTTCAAAATCAGCATTAAGAAATTTAATTTTGCTTTTTAGATGTTTTACTTCAGTATCGTATAGTCTAGATAACCAGTCTTGTTTCATGATACAATTACCGTCTCTGATAATTATATCTATTAATATATCTAACTGTGAGGTTATTTCTTGAAATTCACTTTTTATATGATCTTGAAACTCTAATTCAGTTAAGGCAAATATTTTTGAAATATTTTGATTATCTACAGATTTCAATCCTTTGTCTGAAGAGCTTAATATTTTATCAATTTGTTTACCATTTTTAGGTGATTTTGATATAATGTTATCTATTATTTTTATAAATGAATTCTTTTCTATAGAACCAAGTTTATCTAAGATCTTTTCTAATTTCATAATATCAATTTATTATATTGGTTTTTGGTTTATCAATAATTGACAAATAATAAATCAATACTAAGTATAATGTAAATATTAAGGTTACGGATTCCCGTAATACGGTAAAAATAATTTTGATAAACTATCTTAAATTACTAAATAAGAGTATTCTATAAATTTTGATAATGTAGTGTTGTTATATTTAAATTCCGCTTTCGCGAAAGCGGAACGTTTACTAAAACATAATCTAAAAAATACTAGAAATGAATTCTAAGAGCTCTATAGCTGGTGATGCAGCCATACATTCTGCACAATGGTTATACATGAATAGGCAATCTACTAAATCAGTAAACATGTGAAAAAGCAATCCTATACCTATAATTTTGAAGGGTTTTTTTAAGAAAAGCAACCCTATATAAAATAGAATGGCATAATAGGAGTGTAGTGGATGATAATTAATACTACATCTGTGGGCTTCAAAAACCGGTGTAGCTAGTAAATGGTCTAGATCTACTAACATAGTGGCAAGTAGAATTAAATAGGTTTTTTTCCATTCTTTTTTAAAAAATATAATAGCGATAACCAGTGGAAAGGCTATGTGCAAGAAGTAATGGACAAAGGTTTGCATCAAGTAAGAAGTATGTATAATTTAAAGTAGTACTTAGTGACAAGTATTTACTTTAATTCTTTCTTAAGATCGTCCATTTCTAGAACATATGGATCGGTGCCTAACATGATAAAATCTACTCTTAATGTAAAAAGAATATCTTTTTGAGTCTTATCTTCAAATACTAATAATCCCTCAAAACCAGGCTGGCCTAGTTTAAAAACTGTTTTTGATTTATATAGTAACTCTACGTATTTAACTTTTTTCCAGTTAATGTTATAGGATTTTGCGCTAGCAACTATAGCGTCATAATCTTCTTTGAGTAATTTGTTATAGCCTTCTCTTTTAAGTGATTTTACTATGGCCTTATTTTTATCTGACATGCGCAATTCTGGAGCGTCAGCGGCTTTTCTTAAAAGCTCTATGGCAACCATATGGTCTTTAAAGATGGTATATGTGAAAGCATCTTTTTTGGCAATTTGTTCTGTCATCTCTTTCATTTGAGATTTCATCGCTGTAATGGTCTCATTTTGAGCAATACTTAATTGAAAAAAAAGTAAAAGAAGTAAAGTGGCTGTTATTTTGTTCATAGGATATGATTAGAATAATCTATTACAGGTTCAAAGATATACATACTATCATTTTAAATAGGTATAATATAAATTTTTGAACAAGATGTAGAAGTTCAAATTGTAATATTAAATAACTTAAATAGATTTTGCTAATGCGAGTTTATCTCAGATCATATCTTTTAGGTACCTGTGGGTCATATAAAGGACAATTGTATTTTAACATTATTTCTATAATACGATTCATGTCCAGACCATCTATTCCACGGCAATCAAAACGAACAAATTGTGTTGTAGTAAATATTTGAAACGAACTCCTTCCATTAGGATTTTTAAAAGCATTTAAAGTTTCTTCTATTCTCCAATTATGAAACTCTTCTCTAACATCCTCAATTATAGACTCAATAGGTAATTGCTCTAATCCCTCTACTACTTTTTCTTGAGAGCATTTTAGGTAAACTGTCTTATTATCCAGATAAATATCCTTTTTATATTTCCAAAAGTCTAAATCGTAACTCATTTAATTTTTGTCTTATTATCTAAAATGAAACATTGATTAAAAACGATAAATTTAACATAATTCTGTTTATTTATTTATTATTTTAATAGAAAAAAGATAAACAAAAAAATACAAATTTATATTAAACACATTTTTTAAATATGAGTCATAGCTTACTTTAGCTATGTAAACCAATACTGAGTTTTTACTCTATGATTTTAAGAAACAATAACATTTGGCATCTGAGTATAGCTATTTTAGTATTTCTAATATTTACGGGATGTTCCAAACAGGAAACCATACGTCCTAGTATTGAAAGTTATTTTGTAAAGTTAGATACAACATTACAATTAAAACCGGATAAGTCTGTTATTCAATTAGATAGTATACTAAAATACACTGATGATTTAAGTGATTTAGAACGTGCTATGTTGCTTTTTAATAAAGGAGAGGCAGAGTATCTAAATTTGAAATATGAAAACTCTTTTAATACTCAACTTAAAAGTTATGAGTTGTTTACTTCTTTGAATGATAAATATAATGAAGGGCGCTGCTTAATTACATTGAGTGGTTCTTCTTTACATATGGGTGATCTCGAGGCATCACAGGTATATGCATTAAAGGCTTTAAGTTTATCTCAATTAATAGGTAATAAGCGTATAGAAGGAAAGGCTTATAATCAGCTTTTTAAACTTCATTATGAGTTAAAAGATTATGAGAAGGCACTCTCATATATAGAAAAAACAGATAGTTTATATTCTCAACAAGCAGATACCTTATCAATTATAGCAATAAAGAATAATAAGGCTAGCATTTATGTAGAACAGAAAGAATATAATAAAGCGTTAACTACATATTCTGAAGCCATGACGCTGAGTCAGTCAAAGCGTGATCCTAAAATACTAGTTAGTGTTCTTAATAATATAGGTTATACCTACATAGAAGCAGGAAAATATGATGATGCTGAAAGATTTTTGAGAGGTGCCGCAACTTTAAATAAAAATATCAATTCTGTAAACGCGGCTCCATATAAAGGGTTAGGAAATTTATTTTTATTGACTTCTAAAATAGATTCTTCTTGGACTAATTATAATAAAGCGTTAGAAATTTATAAATCAAATAATGATATCAATGAAGAAATAAAAGTAAGGGATAAACTCGTCGCTGTTTCTTTATTTTATGGGGATTATGCAAAGGCATTAAACAATCAGATTATTAGAGATAGTTTGCAATTGAATTTAAGTCAAATAGAACAGGAAAATCTTTTAGAATTTGCCAACGTTAAATATGAAGTAAAACAAAAAGAAACTGAAATTAATCATCAAAGAGAGATTAACTCTAGAAATCGATTGCTTACGATAAGTATGGTTTTACTTTTTGTATCGCTAGCGGTTGTTACTGGAGTATTTGTCTACAATAGTAGATTGAGAGCAGCTAATAAGTCTTCAAAATTAGAACAGAGTTTATTGAGGGTACAAATGAATCCGCATTTTATTTTTAATACTCTTGCGGCTATTCAGAACATTACATTAGAGGGTGATGCGATTAAATCTTCTAATTATATAGCAAAGTTTTCTAAACTCATAAGGCAAAACTTTGATTATGTAAGAAAGGAATCTATAACACTAGAAAAAGAGATTTCTATGATCTCTAATTATATAGACACCCAGCAATTGCGATTTAATAATGTGTTTTCTTACCATATCGAGTTGGCAGATACTATCAACAGTTCTTCGGTTAAAGTACCGCCTATGCTGTTGCAACCCTTTGTAGAGAACGCAATAGAATATGGCCTGAAAGAGAAAAAAAATGGTGGACTATTAGAAATTAAAATATTACAAGATAACGACGAGGTATTGTTTATCGTTTCAGATAATGGATTAGGCAGATCAACAAAGGCAAAACAAGAGAAAATTTCTGAAGAATTACACGCAACATCCATTTTTAAAGAACGTTTAAAAATGAGAAAGAAAGGTGAAGAAAAAACCTTTACTATAGAGGATTTATTTGATGAGAATAAAAACCCAGTAGGCACTAGAGTATCTTTTAAATTGAAACTATCATGATAAAAGCTGTAATAATAGAAGATGAGTTTAATGCTCTGAACACATTGGATAAACTTATTAAGTTCACTCAAAAGGACATTGAAATTATTGCAAAAATAGATAATGTCACAGAAGCTATTTCGTTTTTAAAAAACAACAACCTTGATCTTGTTTTTTTAGATATAGAACTGATAGGAGGAAATGCCTTTCAAATTTTAGAGGCATTAGATAGTATCAACTTTAAAATTATTTTTACTACTGCTTATGATGAGTTTGCTATAAAAGCAATCAAGTTTGATACTATTGATTATTTACTTAAACCAATAGATACTGATGAGCTATCTGAATGTATAGACAGATTTAGAAAAGCTTACCAGAAAGAAAAAATATACAAAAATGCGGTGGATCAGGTTTCTGAAATTAATCAAAAGGAAATAGAAAAAACCTTATTAATAAAAACTGCCGATGCTCAATACTTCTTACAAACTAAAGATATAGTGCGATGTCAGTCTGACGGCGCTTACACTATTTTTCACACCGTGGATAAGAAAATAATGAGCGCTCGCAATCTCAAATATTATGAGAACATTCTTAGCGAGCATACTTTTGTACGTGTACATCAATCGCATTTAGTGAATGTGAAATACATTAAAACCATTAATTCAAATAATACTGTCTGCCTTACAAATGATGAGAGTATACCTGTTGCTACACGCAAGAAATCGTATTTAAAACAAATTCTAGCTACTTTATAAGTGCAAATACAAAACGGAAAACTGCGTTTGTAAAACGCTTACGAGTTTCTCTTTATTCCAGTCTTAGTTTTGAGGTAAATAAAAAAATAACCTTAAAAATAATATCATGGGATTAAAAGAAAACAGATTTACAAAGACTTTTCAAGAAGAACAATTTCCAGCTTTAAAAGCTCAAATATTAGAAGCTGCTGGTTTTGATATAGTATTTAATATAGAGTGGTCTACTTTATTTGAAGATCGCTTTTTACATCTTTATAATGATTCTTATCCTAAAATTTATTTCATCCCTATAATAGAGGCTTTTAAATCTATTTGCAGTGATGAGATGGGTAAAGAGGCTCTAGCAGATAGCCTGAAGGAAATACATATTACAAATACTAAAGATCATCACAATCCTAAAAATGCTTATTCATTTACTGACGGTGTCTTAACAATGGATCACAGTCCTATTCTTAATGCTCCAGATGTAAAGGATAGAACAAATGTTTTAACTGAATTATTAGAGAATAATCTATAACTACCATTCAATATTTAGTGTAAAACTTAATAGGTATAGTCATGTATAGATTCTTTGTTTTTTGCATTCTTTTTGCGATTCTTTTATTATTCACTAGTTGTGGTGTTTCTAACGTGAATGCTAGAAAAGGCTTTGTTGCATTTTTAGACACTCATCATAATAATAAATATGATATTATAACATTTAAAAGTCATTTTAACGCTGCTAATATGAACCCAAACATTTATTGGGTAGAATTAGCTCTTAAAGAGAACCCTGAAATTGTTATAAATTTTGAATGGGATGCAAAAAATAAAGAATTGTATGTGCCTAATTATTCAAATAAACCAGATAGTATAACGGCTCTGACAGACTATCTTCTACAAGAAGTTGTATTGAGAAAAAAACTGCATGAAGTTCTAGATAAAGATGTCTTAGATATGGATGTAAATGTTTTCAATCATACTATCAGTATAACTCTTGCAGATGATCCTAGCCTTGAAGATTTAAAATATTTTTCAAATAAAATTTGTCGTGTTATTGATAATTATCCAGATACATGGACTAGTGAAGCTCACGTAGATTTCAAATTAAAAACAGAAGTCAAAGGTTTTTATGAGCTCATCGTAAAACCTAATACTTATGATGATAATAAAGAATCATATCGATACTATCCTAATGCTGTTGTGATTAATAACTATGGCTCTGTAAAGGCTCAAAGGATTGATACTCTCATCCAAAAAGAATTTTCTAACGCTAGCTCTCCCATTTATTTAAAGGATATCTGGGTGAATCAGAAAAATCTTAAATCATTGATTATTGCTTTTGAAAAGCATGAGCCGTTCAAAGATAAAAATGAGAAGAGTCATTTGACTGAAGGTGTAGGTATGTATCAAATACAGATGTATTACCCTAATCTATTAATGGAAAGTTTAACCTACATAGATTATAATACCATTGATAGAGAAGCTATGCGTTCACACCTTATCGATCAATTACCATTAGATTATACCTATTTAATAGAACATTCATAATAAGTTTTTAAAACATGGATAATTCAAATTATTATAAAGCATTTGTAGCTCAGACTACAGAAGAAATTCTGCATGCTGTTTTTAAAAAAGAAGAAGAAATTCTTATTGCAGTATCCTTAACTAATGGTGCTTATATAGAAGGAACAATTCTAGATATTACCACTGATAGCAATCAAAATAAATCTGTTTGCTTGATTTCTCGTAATGAAGAAATATCCTTTTTTAATATCTATAGTATCGCTTTACTCACCATAAAGCAACCTAAAAAAATGGTGGTAGAATTATCCAAAGGAAAGATAAGCAGACCACTCTCTTCAACAGATCAAAATATTACAGTTTTACAACTTAAAATCTGGTTAAGAAATGAGAAACATTTATTGGGTGATCATATACAAAACTTTAATATAGATCATCTGACACTTAGCAAGTTGAACAATAGATTAAATGTCCAAGATTTCTTTACAGCATTGGTAACGGCTATAGATTTATTAACAGCAGACGCGCTGGGTAAAGAAGCGTGGTCAGGTGTAGAAACAATTGTATTACAAGAAACAGAAACCTTACAGCTTCAATTACAGACAGGAGTATTAACTATCTCAGCAGCTATACATAAAGCCCTGCCTGAAAACCTTTCTAAAATATTAGAAGAAAAATTACTTCAATTATTATAGGGAATAATTGAAAATCATAAAATCAAAAAATTAATTCTAAAAATAAAAATATTATGGGACTTAAAGAAAAAAGAATAATTCAAGCATTTCAAAATGATGTGTTTCCAGCATTAGAAACTGAAATTAATAAAGCAGCGGGCTATACGGTACCACTTGAGATTTCATGGAATACCTTAATGGAAGATAGATTCTCACATTTATATAATGAGACCTTTCCTAAAATATACTTTATACCACTGGTAGAGGCTTTTAAGGTTATTGGAAGTGATTCTATGGGCGTAGAATTATTAAAATCTGGTTTAAAGAAGGTTGTAGTCATTAATGAAAATGATGAGCACAATACAGAACGAGCTATTACATTTGAAGACGGTGTTTTAAAAATTAATCACGGTCCAGTAGTAAATGCTGATAGAGTAGAAGAGAGAACAGCTCGCATAACATCTTTATTAGAAGATAAATTAGAAGAATTTGCAGAGTCACCAGCAGATAATACGGCTGATTCTACTAACTCTACAAAAAATGAGGAAACTCAAGAAGGAGGAAATGAAGAAAAAACGGTAACTATTCAGGAACTGTATAATCAATCCAATGTTTTATCTCATGAAAAGCAAGAGATTTTTAGTGAGATAGTAGCAGGTCTGGACTGGAATTGTGACATGTTAGAAGGAAAAGTAACTTTTGGAGATGATAAAGTGTTTGATATCCAAGTATTAGGTACTTATTCTCAAAATGAAAAGAGCTGGTTATGGGCTTGGGCAAATAATCAAAGTGGTATTCCAGAAAAGTTTTTACAGACTTCACAAGCAGTAAAAGCATTAGGGGAAATTTATAAGATAGACGATTTAATAGCTCCTAAAATGAAAGCAGATACAGATCCAGGTGTTTATTTTGCAACTATTGCCTCTGTAATGGCTAAGGAGAGCTGTTACCTACCTTTAGACTTTAAAGGGTTAACTGTTTATGTTACTATAACTTCAGAAGAAGTAGAAAGTAAAGTAAGAACAGAGCCAGCTTTATTATGTTCTCACTTTTCATATGTCGCAGCAAATTATAATTTCCCTCATAAATATAGCTTGTATTTCTACCTTAAAAATAAAGGTTATGAGATCGATCTACCAGGTAACAACATTATTGCAAAAAAAGGAGAAGATCAAATTCTTGGAATTTTTGACCTTAAAGGTAGATTAATGAAAATTACTAATTCTAAAATAACTGTTCAAGCCTAAGATTATGTCGTACACTTCAGAAACACTTTCAGAATTAGAAAAAGAACATCAACTAGCATTAACTAATGCTCAAGAAAAGATGTTAAGTGAATTAAGCGATGCACAAGCATCTGGAAATCATACAAAATTGCAAGAAGCAAGTGTAGATTTTCAAAATATAACTACAGAGCTTGCTGCAGAATATACTAAGC
Source organism: Nonlabens sp. (assembly GCF_039941875.1). Lineage (GTDB taxonomy): Bacteria > Bacteroidota > Bacteroidia > Flavobacteriales > Flavobacteriaceae > Nonlabens. The sequence goes on from NZ_JBDVDQ010000014.1 coordinate 71,685, forward strand.
GTATAGAAGAGATAAATGCTTTAAATCATAAAGCTATTGTAGATAAGGAACCAGAAATATATACTAATAATAGAGCAGATGTAGATCTAAATCTCTTAGTGTATGATGGTGATAGAGATTATGTTATCGCTTTTCGAGAAGATGAGTTGATACAGAAAACTCTTGAAAAAGTAAATGAAGGTAGTAGTAAATTTAAATCTAGAAAGCACTTATTAAAATCTAGTTTAAGACTTACTAAAACTCTTGCACCTGTACTGCATGAAATAGGAGAGCATTGTAAAAAGACACTTAAACTTAAGGCAGACATTGAATTTTTTGTATACCAAAGTGATATTTTCAATGCCTCCTGTTATCCACCAGACGATAATAAATTGTACATCATTTTATCCTCAGGTATATTAGAACGTTTTTCTAAAGAAGAGTTAACATTTGTGGTAGGTCATGAAATAGGTCACGTACTATTTGAACACTTTGATTATCCAGTAAGACAGATTCTTGATCACGGTGAGAACGATCTCGCACCTATTCATGCCATGAAGTTATATGCTTGGAATAGAAATGCAGAGATAAGTGCAGATAGAGCAGGATTATTATGTTGTCAAGATTTTGAAGCAGTAGGTCGCACCTTTTTTAAATTATCATCTGGAGTAACTACAGATTCGTTAGACTTTCAATTAAATGCTTATATCGAGCAATTTGTTGATCTAGAAAAGGTATTAAATGATTCTAACCACGATCCATCAGACTGGTATAGCACTCATCCTTTCAGTCCATTAAGAATTAAAGCGCTAGAGTTATTTAACAAAAGTGAAACTTATGCAGTTTTTAATGACTCCATAAAAGGTGAAATTACAGAAGAGGCGATGGAATTAGAAATTAAACGCATCATGTCTCTAATGGAACCAGAAAATCTTGATGATCAATCAGAGCATTCTGAAAAAATACAGCGATTAATGTTTTTAGGAGGTTATCTAATTTCTAATGCAGACGGTGTCGTGGATGATTCAGAAATACAGGCTCTAAGTAGTATTGTTGCTCCTAAGATTTTTGCTAACTGTATGATGACCATTAAAGGATTAACAGAAGATGAGATGATAAGCGAGGTACAAGAACTCACTCGTGAATTGCATATCGTACTTTCTGTAATGCAAAAATTAAATATCCTACGCGATTTATCTATAATCTCTTATGCAGACGGGCATATAGATGATAGCGAGGTGGTAGTTTTATATAATCTAGCAAGACTATTACAAATCAATACCGACTTTATAGATCGTGTCATCAGTGATGCACAAGGAATAGATTAGATTAATAGTTGGTATAGTTCCGCTTTCGCGAAAGCGGAACTTATTTAAGGTTATAGGGAACCTTTAAGAAGGAAGGGGTAGCAATTTAAGTATTGCTACCTTTTTATTGTTTTGATAAACAGAGTCTTAGTTAAATTAAAATCCTAGAGCCTCTAAAACTACAATTTTAGGTAGTTCCTTAGTTAAAATACTATCTACAAAAATTCCAGATTTACACGTTCCATCTATAAAATAAATTACTCCGTAACCGCTCCATATACCATCTTTATATTCTCCTACATATTTGATGACATCTTTATAGTTTTCGTTACTAAATGATTTATAATTGGACCATTTAGTAATACCAAAACCGTTTTTTGCATCATCCTTATACGTTCCTATAAAACTATATCCAGGATCTTGAAAAAGTGTCAGACCATTAGGTTTTGTATCTTTCCAATTACTGAAAATATAACTATTGGATTTTAATTTGTACTGTACTCCATAACCTGTGTAAGTATCATTTTTACCAATACCAGTGTACCAGCCACCATCTTCTAATTCCCATGCTACTGTATTATTACGATTAGTTTTATAAGAGTCATCCTCTGTACCGAATAACCAGTACCAGGTATTTGTATACTTATATTTTAATTGATTTGCCTTGTGGTAAACTTCTGCTTTTTCTTGTGGTGTAGTGGTTTGAGCGTTTATTGAGCAGGAACAAACAAGAAATAAAACAAGGATTGAAAATTTATTTATCATGAAATATTTAGTCAAATTTTAAAATATAAAATTAAGGATTTGTAACAAATATTAACTTTATAAAACCTTATAATTTATAACCTATTAAGTAATTATAATTCAATGAAAAAGGAATAAATGGGCTTACTCTCTATTTCCAAATTTAAAATATGAAGAATAAAAATCTTGTTCTGAATAAAGTATAGATTGCTTTTAAAAAGGGTTGTTGATTAATACATCAAATGCTAGATAATGTGCATATGTAATATTTGTAGTACCTAGAATGTTATTCATATATCCGATACTTAATGTAGTGTGTTGATTAGGTAGATCTGTTGAATAATATAGAGAAAATCGTGCTTCTTTATATTGAAATGTACTCCAACTATTAGTTTTAGAGGTTGAGAATAACAGCTCTACTGTTGTGCTTAATTTGCTTGTATGTAATGAGTTAGTGTGAAAAGACATTTTACCACGTAAACGAGAACGGAATTGTACACTTTCTTCGGCGGTACTAAAATTAGGATTGTAGAAAAGCCTTAATTCTGGCCTGTAACTAAAGGAATAATTAATTTTTTTAAAAGAATTAAGATAAGAAAAACGATTGTAATACCTAATTTCTTGTCTAGCTTCGGGAGTAGCTTTTTCATAAGGCTCTGTTGCATTATATTTTTGTTGCCATCTATAACTTAAAGCTATAGAGTACTGCCAGTGATTTTTAAAACGGTGGGATACTTCTTCATTAATAACGTAAATAGATTTTTTTTCAAAAAGATTATAAGAATCTGGATTACTTATTAATCCTAAACCTAAATAAGTAGTAGAATTAAGGTTTTTCTCTTTGTTTAAATTTTGTTTTAAGCCCACAGCATACCAACTAGCCAATTTAGTCTGACCCAATCCAGGTGGAGTGAATTGGGCAAGACATTTTGAATAGACTGTGGTTATTAGTAAGCAAATCAAAAGAAATCTAAGTGTTACTTTCATAATTGATTAATCAACAATTTGATTTATTATTTTACCATTGGAGTTGATAACAATATCCCAATCTTTTTTAATTAAGTTTTTCATTTCCATTTTATAAAAGATGCTGCCGTTATCTGTTATGCGTTCTAGATCATCGATAGAGTAACCTTTAAAATTCACCTCAATACTGTTTAGAACTGCTTTAGGTAATTCTTTTTGAGATATATCTTCCTTATGTTTAGATATTTTACCGTCTGTAGTGTACCATATTTCATGATCTATATTCCAGCGTAATTCAAATTCTACATGGTAAGTAGAACCATCCATTTCCCATTCTATATCTGTAGCTTTAGGAAATTGTTTATGGAAGTCGTTTACGATAACAGACGGTACTTGATTTTGTGGAATCTCTTGTGCATTTGCAGCGGATATCATTGCTATCGCTGCTCCGATAATTAAAATTTGTTTTTTCATCTTGTATATTTTTAAATTACAGGACAAATAAAAGGAGTGAATCTGGAAAGAAATGGGAAGAAATTTATAGCTCAGGTGTCTTTATTAAAAAAGTATGTAAATTATTCTCAAAGTGATAAGTTAAATCAAAGGCATATAGATCTGCGATAGCTTTGACCATAGCAAGACCTAATCCTGTGCCTTTAGAGTTACTATTTGGTTTATAAAAACGAGCAAATATATGATCTTTATCTAGCTCTATACCGTCACTTGTATTGCTTATTTTAATAGAGGATTTTGTGATCTCTACGGTAACATGTCCGTTAGGAATGTTATGAAATACAGCATTTCTTAATAAATTGGATATCATTACATTAGCTAAAGAAGGGTTCATTATAGAAATAAGATCCTCTTTATCATTTAAGGAGATGGTTATTTTTTTAAATTGTGAAATATCTTGTAGATCAAATATAGTTTTATCAATTACCTCATTTAAGGATATTGTTTGATTATATAAAAACTGCCTATTTTCTATTTTAGTTAATAGAAGTAATGATTTATTAAGTTTAACTAATCGCTCAATGATTTGTAAAACTTCAGAAATACCCTCTGCTTGGTCGGTTTCTAAACGGCCCTTTTCAATTAATAATTCTAGTTTATTGATCGTTATAGCAAGCGGCGTTTGTAATTCATGTGATGCGTTGCCTATAAACTCTTTTTGTTGCTCATATGTTTCGGTAGTGTGCAACAATAGAATGTTTACCGCTTCTTGTAGATCAATAAATTCTTTTGTTTCGGTTTCTACTTGAGGGAGTTTTTCTGTATCTCCTAATCGATATATTTTCAATTTATTTAAAAAATCATAAAAAGGTTTCCATAATTTTTTTAACACGAGATTATTAATGAACAAAATACCTATTATTAAACTGACATAAAGCCAGATAGCATCGCTAAGAAGTTCTTCAATTAAATCATCTTCCTCTACCATTGAATTAGCAATCTTTAATTCATAATATTCTCCGTTTAATTCAAAAGCAGTAATTAACATTCTAACTGGCTCTGGTTCTAGTTCTTCATCATCAGCATCCTGCATGTATAAGATAGTATCGAGATATTGATCTTTTACCGATAGTGCTTTACAGTCCTTTATCTCTTGGATCGTAAAGAAATTTTCATCAAAGTCTTCATTCGTTTCTATTATTGAATCCTTTTGAATATTCTGGATAATTAAACGTTTGTGATTTTCCAGACCTTCGTCTACACTGCTTTTTATCTCGTTAAGCATATTAACATAAAAAACTATACACCATATAGTTATAATTGCTAGAATGGAAATAGAAAGATACTTTAAGGATTGATTAAGTAACTTCATAAATCCACTAATTTATATCCTATTCCATATATAGATTCTATTTCTATTTCGGCATCAGCGGTTACTAGTTTTTTTCTAAGGTTTTTAATTTGATAATAGACAAAATCAAAATTATCAGAATTATCAGAGTTATCACCCCATACATGTTCTGCGAGCCCAGATTTAGTAACGAGTCTATTTTTATTAAGCATAAAATAATTTAGTATATCAAACTCTTTTCTGTTTAAAGTGACCTTTCTATTCTCTATCATTAAAATACGCTCTTTCAGATCTAATCTCAAATTACTTATCTCGATAATATCCTTACCATTTAACTCTTTTCTTCTTAAAACAGCTTTAACTCGGGCATTGAGTTCTGCTAGGTGAAATGGTTTTGTGAGATAGTCGTCTGCACCTAATTCTAGTCCTTTTAGTTTATCATCTAAAGAGTTCTTAGCAGATATGATTATTACGTTATCACTTTTTTTAGTTTTTTTGAGTTCTGCTAGAATATTTAACCCATTACCATTAGGTAGCATTATATCTAGTAGTATACAGTCATAATCATAGATAAATACTTTGTCTATTGCTGCATTATAATCAGTAGCAGTTTCTACTAGAAATTTTTCTTTCTCAAGTGATACTTTGATATTATTGAGTAGCTGTAATTCATCTTCTATGACTAAAATTTTCATGCGATAAATTTACTTTAAGATATGGGAAAGATATGGGAATATTGATATAATTTAAAAAATAGAAAGATAGCTTTAAGACTACTTTGATATGAATTAATTATAAGTTTTGATAAAAAAAAACTTAGTAATAAATAGTATTCGAACTAGAATAACATAGTTTGTTTTTCACACAAGTCACTTGATTTAAAGAGATCGGCTCGTTTCTAAAGTACATTATAATTCAAAATAGGTATAAATAATTTAAACCATCTATTTTAAAGGCTTTGTAAAGCTTAAAAGGGTATTAACAACCAGATTTTCAGATTATGTTTTAGTAAATTTGCAAATAGAGAATGTATAGTTTTCATTATTTCATTAAAATAAATTTATGAGTACAGAGAAAAAAGTATGGTTTATTACTGGTGTTTCATCAGGTTTAGGTAAACAATTAGCTAAAGAAGTATTATCACAAGGACAAATAGTAGTAGGGACTTTTAGAAAGCAAGAACAAGTTGAAGCTTTTAATAATGAAAACCCAGGTAACTCTTTTGGTGTGCTTGTAGATGTAGCTTCTACACAAATGATCGTAGACGGTGTTAAAACTATACTTGATAAATTTGGTAAGATTGATGTTGTTGTAAATAATGCTGGTTATGGTATTATGGGTAGTATCGAAGAAATTTCTGATGAAGAAGTAAGAAGACAATTTGAGGTTAACGTATTTGGTGTACTAACTACTATTAGAGAAATATTACCAGCTATGCGTAAACAACGTTCTGGTCATATTATCAACATAACTTCTATTGCAGGACGTATAGGTTCTCAAGGTTTAGGTATCTACAACGGTTCTAAATTTGCATTAGAAGGAATAGGAGAGGCATTAGCAGCAGAGTTAAAGCCACTTAATATCAAAGTAACAAACGTAGAGCCAGGTCCATTTAGAACAGAGTGGGCAGGAAGTTCTGCAGCTTATGATAATACAAAAATAGAAGATTACGAAAGCACTGTAGGTGAGCGTATAAGAAGTTTACAAGAATTAAGCGGTAACCAGCCAGGTGATCCTGCAAAAGCAGCAAACGCTATCTATAAATTAGCACAATTAGAAGAAGCTCCAGTTCATTTACCATTAGGTAAAATAGCTTATGAAGTTTTTGGAAAGGTAAACAACGGATTAATCGAAGAGCTAGCTAAATTTGAAGATTTAGGTAAGCCATGTGATTTTGAATAAGTTTATGTAAATCATTTATATCATATAAAAACCGCCTTTTGGGCGGTTTTTTTGTTTACAATTGTAGTTCCTTAATTAATCTTCTTTTATGATATCTCTTTTTAATAGAAAAAATATAATTTGCTGTTTATATATGTGCTTTTGTATAGCATTGATTTGCAGTTGTTCTTCAGGAAAAGGTTCGGTGAATGGCAATGAGAGCACGTCTAGGTCATACAACTTGAACCCCAATCTCACTCCTGCAGAAAATTTTGATTTATCTCATTGGAAAATAACCTTATCATCGGGAGAAGAGAAAAGTGTAGAAGAAATTAATAATGGCTTTACATTAAAAAATCAATTCTACACAGACTCTAAAGATGGTGGTATGGTCTTTAAAAATTATCCTAAAGCCGCTGGAACAACGGTGAATTCTACTTATTCTAGAGTCGAATTACGCGAGATGTTGCGTGGAGAAAACTCTAATATCGATACCAAAGGTATGAATGGTAATAATTGGGTTTTTAGTTCTTCTACCATAGAAAATAAGGAGAAAGCTGGTGCTGTAGATGGTGTTTTAAGTGCTACTTTAAAAATCAATAGAGTTACAGAGACTTCTAGTAGTCCAGATCAAGTAGGTAGAATTATCATAGGACAAATTCATGCTAGTGATGACGAGCCGATCCGATTGTATTATCACAAACAGCCAGATCATAGAAAAGGAGCTATTTATTTTGCTCATGAACCAAGTAATAGACCAGATATTTATGAAAATATGTTGGGCAATTATGTGAGTGAAAAAGGTAGTAAAGCTGGAAAATACAATGGTTCTAGTAGTCCGAGTAATGGAATCGCGCTTAATGAAGAGTTTTCATATAGAATAGAGGTAAAAGGGAATTTATTAAAAGTAGATCTTTTTAATGAAAGTGGTAAAAACATATCTTCTAAAGAAATAGATATGTCTACAAGTGGATTTGCAAATGACTGGCTGTACTTTAAAGCAGGTATCTACTCTGCAAATAAAAAAGTATTGAGTTCTTCAGACTATGAGCAAGCTACTTTTTACAAATTAGAGGTATCACATTAAATAGAAACAGCCTTTAACAATTCATTAAAAGAAATAAAAACTAGTTCTTGGAACTATTGTTACAATTCTCGATAAATACTGATTATTGAATGGTACCGTAGTAAAGCAATGCGATATTATTCATATCCCATAAAACCGATAACAATTTATAAAGAGATAAAAAACATAACATCTCCTGCGGCTATTTAAACTGTTTGTGAGTAAAAATAATAATGTTTGCACATCACGGTAAATCATTAAATTCATCTACCTTTAGGAGTCATTTGGTATTATGTCCATGTTTAAATCGTTTACTGAGCAGTCTATCAATAAGCAAATGTTGTTTCTTGCGGTACTGTTTATAATCATAAACGGTGTAAGCAATTTATTTTTTGATATAACTGTTTTTAGATCAGTTAGACTGTTGTCATCCATAACTGTATTAACTTATTTCGTACTCAAAATAGGTCATCATAGCAAGTGGGTTTATGTCATATTCGTATCACAATGCGTGTCTGATGTAGGTTTTCTCTTTTATGATTATAACTTTGGACCCTACTTATTCCTTTTAACCTCTATCATCACATACCTTATCTATGTAATTAGAATTTTTAAAGATATTGAATGGAGTAAATTTTTATGGTATGAAATTATCGCCTATATCGCGATGGCCACTTTTAATTGTCTTTCTTTTAATTACTTATTAAATAATTTAGCCGATTTATTTGAGTCGCAAGTCCTGTTTTGTATTGTACACATTACCGGCTTTGTAGGTATCACATCATGCCTCATTTGTGGTTTAAATAATTCTACAAAAATCTGTAACAAAACGTCTTATTACTTGTATGCATGTATAGCTTTTGTATGCGCAGATTTCTGTGCTATGGTCGCTCATTACTACGAGTTTCATCCACAATTTTTCTACTTCTTAGAACGAGGCACTTATTTATTTGGATTGTTTATACTTTCTAAATATGCCTTAATGGATTTTAAAGATCATAATTTAGTACAGGGATCAAGAGTAGGTGATACCCCTGTGATATTGTAAGATTAAATGGATCATTCATTTAATAATGTCTTATTCGCATTACTGTGATCTCTGTTCTGATTTAAAGTATGAGACGTAATAATGTTATCTAAATAGTTTTCCCTCTCTAATGTCACATTAAGCAATAATGATCGTAGTCGCTACATTTATTTTCTAGTAGATTTAATTTTTAATTATTTAAAAAAAACTTTTCAAAACAAAAAATCCCTAAACCAATGGTTTAGGGATTTTAAATATTAACTGTTTACTGTCACTGCGACTGTAAACTAAATAAGCATTGCTTACTTTACTTCTTCAAAGTCTACATCTTCTACGTCGCTTGTGTCATCAGCAGCTGCTCCAGCATCTCCAGCAGGTTGTCCACCTTCTTGTTGCGCTTTAGCCATATCTTCACTTACACCAGCCCAAACTTGGTTTAATTTCTCCATTGCAGGATCAATTACCGTAAGTTCTTTAGTTTCAAAAGCTACTTTTAATTCGTTAAGAGCCTCTTCTATTGGAGCTTTTTTATCAGCTGGAATCTTCTCACCAAACTCCTCAAGTTGAGTTTCCGTTTGGAAAATCAATTGATCTGCAGCGTTAAGTTTATCAGCTGTTTCTTTTGCTTTTGCATCAGCATCAGCATTTGCAGCAGCATCTTGCTTCATTTTTTCGATTTCTTCTTCAGATAGTCCAGAAGAAGCCTCGATACGGATATCTTGTTTCTTACCAGTTGCTTTATCTTCAGCACTTACTTTGATAATACCGTTTGCATCGATGTCAAAGGTTACCTCAATTTGTGGAGTACCTCTTCTTGCTGGTGCGATATCAGATAAGTGGAATCTACCGATAGTATTGTTATCGTTTGCCATAGCACGCTCACCTTGGATTACGTGAATCTCAACACTTGGTTGATTATCTGCAGCAGTAGAGAATACCTGAGATTTTTTAGTTGGGATAGTTGTGTTAGACTCAATTAATTTAGTCATAACACCACCCATAGTCTCGATACCTAAAGAAAGTGGAGTAACATCAAGTAAAAGAACGTCTTTTACATCACCAGTTAATACACCACCTTGGATAGCAGCACCTACAGCAACAACTTCATCAGGATTTACTCCTTTAGATGGCTTCTTACCGAAGAATTTCTCAACAGCTTCTTGTACAGCAGGAATACGAGTAGATCCACCTACAAGAATAATCTCGTCGATATCTCCAGTAGAAAGACCAGCGTTTTTCAATGCAGTCTTACAAGGCTCGATAGTTCTTTTTACTAAGTCAGAAATTAATTGCTCAAAAGCAGACTTTGTAAGGGTTTTTACAAGGTGCTTAGGTCCTGAAGCAGTAGCAGTAACATAAGGTAAGTTCACCTCAGTTTGTGCACTAGAAGAAAGCTCAATTTTAGCTTTTTCAGCAGCTTCTTTAAGACGTTGTAAAGCCATTGGGTCCTGACGTAAATCTATACCTTCAGCAGCGTTAAAATCGTCAGCTAACCAGTTAATGATTTTTTGATCAACATCATCACCACCTAGGTGAGTATCACCATCTGTAGCAAGTACTTCAAATACACCGTCACCTAATTCTAGGATAGAAACATCATGTGTACCACCACCAAAATCAAATACTACGATTTTTTGATCTGTATCTTTTTTATCTAATCCATAAGCTAGTGCCGCAGCAGTAGGCTCATTGATAATACGCTCAACTTTAAGACCTGCGATCTCTCCAGCTTCTTTAGTTGCCTGACGTTGAGAATCGTTAAAGTATGCAGGTACAGTAATTACAGCTCCAGTTACTTCTTGTCCTAAATAATCTTCAGCGGTTTTCTTCATTTTTTGAAGAATCATTGCACTTAACTCTTGTGGAGTATAAAGACGTCCATCGATATCCACACGAGGTGTATCGTTGTCTCCTTTTACTACAGAGTAAGGTACATATCCAGTTTCTTTAGAAGATTCACTGAATTTGTTACCCATAAAACGCTTGATAGATGCAACCGTTTTAGTAGGGTTAGTTACTGCTTGTCTTTTTGCAGGATCTCCTACTTTAATTTCACCACCTTCTACAAAGGCGATTACAGATGGAGTTGTTCTTTTTCCTTCTGCATTAGGTATTACTACAGGCTCGCTTCCTTCCATTACGGATACACAACTGTTCGTTGTACCTAAGTCTATTCCTATTATTTTACTCATTATAAATGTATTTTAATTTTTAGTTTCAATTTTTATTATGCTTTCCTTAAGTCAATGTTTGTGCCATGACATAACTAGTGACATGATGTCATTTCTGTATGACATATTGATTTAATTTATGTTTTATAAAATGTATTATGTGTGTTCCGCTTTCGCGAAAGCGGACAAAATCAAAGTTTACCTTATTAATAAAGTTTAATATGGCAGTAAAACACTGTCTTACAATGGCAGTCATAATGATGATTTATGAATTTTAAACTGTTGTAATCACTATTTGATAATTAAAGTGTCTATAACCTACATTATGTTTACTTTTACCCAGCAAATTTGGAAAAAGAATGTCACAAAATACCCCAGTAAAAATAGAAGCGATAAGTGTATTTGATATGCTCAAAATAGGTGTAGGACCTTCCAGTTCTCACACATTAGGACCATGGAGAGCGGCACGTAACTTTTTAGGAAAACTGAAGGATAAAAATAGATTACAACTAGTTAAAGAAATAGAGGTAGACCTATATGGTTCTTTATCTCTTACTGGTAAAGGTCATGCTACAGATCTTGCATGTATTTTAGGATTAACAAATGCAGACCCACAAACTTGTGACATTGATGAGATACCACAAATAGTAGATTATATTACAAATCAAAAATTATTGCAACTGGACGGTGTGCACTTAATTAATTTTGACCCAAAGACTCAAATACATTTTCACCGTAAATTTTTACCATATCATCCTAATGGTTTTAGGTTTAAGGCTATCTTAAATAATGGAAAAGTCGTATTTGAAACATATTATAGTATAGGTGGTGGTTTCTTTGTTCAAAAAGAGCGTAAAAGATCTGCTCGTAAAGTAGCGCTTTTTGAATGTTTCCCTAGACCTATATCTAAGGCTACAGAATTATTAGCATATTGTGAACGAGAGAATAAATCGGTATCTCAAATAGTATTAGAAAATGAAGAATACTTGCATGATCCAGAAGATATAGACCTGAGGTTAAAAGAAATATGGGACGTGATGCTAGATTCTATGTATACCGGTTGTCATACAGAAGGAGTTTTACCAGGAGGTCTTAATGTGAGAAGAAGAGCATACGATACTCATGAGCGTTTACAAAAAGGAAAACCATATTCTAATAAAGAAGAATGGATAGAAGCAATACGTAATACAGAGGTGAAGTTTAGAGAAATTTTAAAGTGGGTTTCTTGTTATGCGCTAGCAGTAAATGAAGTAAATGCATCCTTAGGGCGCGTGGTAACAGCACCTACTAACGGTAGTGCAGGTGTTATACCAGCCGTTATGATGTATTACATGACTATAGAAAATCATGATGCCGATTTTAAAGATGTTAAAAAGTTTTTATTAGTTGCTGGAGAAATAGGAGCGCTTTTCAAAAAAGGTGCTACGATAAGTGCAGCAATGGGAGGCTGCCAGGCAGAAATAGGTGTAAGTAGTGCCATGGCGGCAGGCGCACTAACTGAGCTTATGGGCGGTACGCCAGCACAGGTACTTATGGCTAGTGAAATAGCTATGGAACATCATTTAGGTCTTACCTGTGACCCTATAGGTGGCCTGGTACAAGTGCCTTGTATAGAACGTAATGCTATGGGAGCGATTAAAGCAATTAACGCCTGTGAAATGGCTTTAGATGGAGATGCTAAAAATGCTAAAGTACCGCTAGACAAAGTTATAGACACCATGTGGCAAACTGCACAGGACATGAATACCAAGTATAAAGAAACTAGTGAAGGTGGTCTAGCTGTGAATGTAGCCTTATCAGATTGTTAAAAGCGCTTTTTAATTATGTGGATTTTATGAAAATGCTGGCAATTATACAAATTGTTTGTTGATACCTTTGAAATCTACCTAAATTACATGATCAAAAAACTACCATTTAACATTGCTATAGTATTTATACTTATAGCATTATCTTCTTGCGCTGTAAAATCGTTACAAATAGTGAAGGATGAAAAAGCATCTATTACTACTGCAGATGCTGAATACAGAAGTTTCTTTCTATTGGGGAATTTAAATTCAAAATCTTCTCCCGGTGAAGATTTTAAGGCAATAATTAAAGATATAAAGTCTAGAACAACAGACACAGATTACACCTTAATATTAGGTGATAATGTAAATTCAGAGAACTTTAATAAGAAGGACAAGGATGTAAAAGATAAAAATGCCTTTAAAGAACGACTGCAGCTTATTAAAGGAATAAAAAACAATATTTATGTATTGCCAGGTAACCAGGACTGGAATGACGAAGGTCTGGATGGACTTAAAAATATTGAAGAAATGGTAGAAAAGCAACTGAATAACGACGAGGCTTTTCAACCAGAAAATGGATGTCCTATAGAAGAGATAGATATATCGGACACCATGCACTTGATAATTGTGGACTCTCAATGGTATATAGAAGATTGGGATAAAAATCCAAAATTTAACGACGAGTGTGAAATCAATACTAGAGAAAAATTTATTGCTGCCTTGTCTGACGAGATGCGCAAACAGCGACACAAGACAGTACTTATAGCTATGCACCATCCGTTATATTCTAACGGTACTTATGGCGGGCAGATGGGCCCATCTACTATTTTTAAACCTAGTATTGATAATTTATATGTGCCATTTTTAGGTAGCGCATGGAGTTTTATACGTTCACAAGGCGGTATTTCTAGACAGGACCGTTATAATCCATTAATGAATGAGTTAATGGAAGATATTAAAGCTGCGTGCAGTGACCTGGATCGTGTCTTCTTTTTAAGCGCTCATGAGAAGTCATTGCAATATATGGATCATGAAAATATAAAACAGATTATTTCTGGGACAGCCGTTCATACAGGAATAGCGAGTTTAGGAGATAAAGGTGTTTTAAGTAGTGGTAGTAACGGTTATGCAGAGTTGCGAGTATTTAAGGATAAATCTTCTCAAGTATTTTTCTATCAGGTAAAAGATGGAAATGTGGTAGAGGTTTATGGTGGTTCCGCTTTCGCGAAAGCGGAAAAGTTTGATATAGATTCTTTAAAACCAACTACAGATAGATTTAAAAAAGCATCTGTTTACTCATCGGAAGAAGTAGATAAAGATGAAGATTACGAGAAGTTTTACGGACGCCATTACCGCTATTTATATGGTAAGAAAGTAAAAGCACCAGTAGTAATGCTGGACACTTTATATGGAGGCGTTAAAGTAGAACGTGCAGGTGGCGGTAATCAGACCCAAGGCTTGCGTCTGGTAGATAGTCTGGACAGAGAATATAATATGAGAGCGCTAGAAAAAGATGCGATACAGTTCTTAAAAAGTGCTGGTTATGGCACTGTAGATGTAGAAGAATATTTTGGCGGGACATTTTCACAAGAACTTATTAGAGATTTTTATACTGCCGCACATCCTTACGGAGCGTTTGCAGTACCTAAACTTGCTGGAGCTATTGATTTAAATCATACTCACCCTGTTTTATACTATGTTCCTAAACAAGAAACATTAGGAGACTTTAATAAAACTCATGGTGATCGATTATACATGATCGTAGAAAAGCCGGATAAATCTTTTGATAATCGTCACATGTTTGGGAATAATCAAGATGTAGAAAGTACACCAGACTTATTTGAAAAAATAAGAGAAGACGAAAAAAATCGCGTGGATGAAAAGTTATTTATACGTGCTCGTATTTTTGACATGTTGCTAGGAGATTGGGATAGGCATGAAGATCAATGGAGATGGGCAGAGATAATAGATGCGGCTGATGAAGGTAAAAAATCTTACATCGCTGTTCCACGAGATAGAGATCAAGTCTTTGCTAAATTTGATGGTGATTTATTGGATTTTATGCGTAAATACGTAAAAGGAGCAAGGCAATTTGGCGTTTATGGTCCAGATATACCACATATCAAAGAATTTAGTCAGAGTGCCATAAAACTAGACCGTGCCGTAATACAACGCAGTGATTTTGAATTATGGTTAAAAGAAGTAGAGTATATTCAAGAGCATTTAACACTTGATATAGTTGCAACCGCGTTTAATGACATGCCTGTAGAGGTTAGAGATGACTTATGGCAGCAAACTCAAGATGACCTTATTGCTCGTAAAGCAAATTTAAAAGATATAGTAACACGCTATTATAATCACTTTCTTGAGTTTCAAACCTTAAAAGGGACTGATAAAGATGATCTATTTGAGATAAAAAGATTTTCTAATGGACGTACTGACATAACTGCATATCGCATTAAAGATGGTAAAAAAGGGACTCCATTATTTTCAAGATCTTTTAATATCGAGAATACTAAAGAAATCTGGATTTATGGACTGGACGATGATGATGTATTTAAGGTGACTGGTAAAGGTGATGACCTTATTAAAATAGTAATTTCTGGAGGTAAAGGAGATGATGTTTATGAGATTGAGATAGGCAGCAAAATTGAAATCTATGATTATAAGTCAGAGGAGAATGTGTTAGAAGCAAATAATGGTGCTAAAGTCGTTTTTAGAGACGATTATGATATCAACCATTACGATACAGAAAAAGTACCTAGTGTAGGCGGTAAAGTAGATCTTATTTTTGATTATAATCCTGATTATGGTTTTAGTCCTACGGTAGGATTTACAAAATCAAAAATAGGTTATGAACGCAATCCATATTCTAGTATGTATGGTTTTAAAGCTCAGTATTATTCACTCACACAAGCGGCAAAATTTGATTTTAATGCAGGATTAGGAAATGCTATAGGCCACTGGAACCTAGAGTTTGATGCAACTCTAACTACTAATAATTATACTGAGAACTTCTTTGGATATGGTAACCTATCTACATTTGATAAAGACACTGATTTTGATATAAATCGCATCCAATTTCAAAAACAAGAAGCTGGTTTACATTTCATAAAAATAGGTAGTTATGGTAGTACTTTTGATCTTGGAATAAGCTATAAGGCAGTAGAATTTAATAATGATTATCCTGAGGACATAGGGATCAATTCGCAACGAGATGATTATTTAAATTTACATGCTGGTTATACTTATAAAAGTCTCGATAATAAACGTTTTCCTACTAGAGGGATGCTGTTTACAGCAAGCATCTCATTTACAGATGATTTATCTAACCAGCGTAATTTCTTTTCTATAGATCCAGATCTTACCTTTTGGAATGCCATAGATGATAATAGAAGTATCGTTTTAAAAACTAATATAGGTGCTCAAACCAGAATAGGAGACACTCCTTATTTCTATCAGGCAGCGGTGCTAGATAACAGTCGTGGATTAAGAAGTTATAGAAATGAACGTTTTATGGGTGATTATTCTATACATGCAAGTGGTGATGTCCTATTTGATTTAAAACCTATCAAAACGAGGTTACTACCTGTACGTATAACACCATATTTAGGTTATGACATAGGTCAGGTAGGTATAGAAAATCAAAAAAGCTCTAAATTCTATAACAGTTATGGAGGCGGATTTAATCTAGGAATGTCAGGACTTTTCACTTCACAGGTTTCTTATTTTCATGGTGCAGAAGGCGGCAGACTACAATTAAGTCTTATACTTTCTAAATAGTTAATGAATAATTTACAGCATTAAAACCTATAACTTACTACTTTAATATTCCGTATTATTGACGGTAAACGTAACAAACAGTACATTTATACCACTAATAAAGTATGATGACTAACGACCAAATTCTAGCCGCTGGCTTACCTAATATAGAAAATACTGATTTTCAAAAACACCCTAAGAGATTTTTGAACAAAAAACTAATCGCAACTTTGCTCATTTTTGTACCATCACTATCAGGTATAATTATACCTTACTTTACTGCTAGTGATCATCCATGGGTATGGCAAACCACAGGTAGTATATGGTTAGTTACATTAATTATCACTATTTTTCTTGCGTATAAAGGCTACTTTGTAAGAGGTTATGTACTTAGAGAACAGGATATTACTTATAAAAAAGGATGGTTATTTCATAGTCAAATTACGGTACCATTTAATAGAATACAGCATACCGAGATTAATCACGGTCCCATAGATCGCATGTTTAAATTGTGTCAACTAGATATTTTTACTGCTGGAGGTAGCTCTAGTGATTTAAGTATAAGTGGTCTGGACCCAGAAGATGCGGCAAAATTAAAGGAATACATCTCAGGTAAATTATCGCACTATGCTTAATTTATCAACTCCACAAAGACAAAGTAAGAAGATCATAGCCTTTTACCTCTTTAAAAGTATTAAAGGACTTTTATTTTATTTCTTATTTGTTGCCATAGGTACTAGGTCTATGGGAGAACAAGCGTGGTACATCATCGCATTAATTTCTTTTGTATCGATTATGTCACTTGTATCGCCTGTTATAAAGTACATCTATTTTACTTTTCACTTAGAAGGAGATGAGTTAATTATACAAAAAGGGCTGCTTCAAAAAGAACGTAAAGCAATACCACTGGAGCGCATACAATCCATCAATATCACACAAAATGTTGTGCAACGTATTCTAGGAATCGTGTCTTTAGAAGTCGATACTGCAGGATCTAAAGCCAAGGAATTAGAAATACCAGGATTAGGACGAGAATTTGCAAGTCAGTTTAAAGAGCTATTACAAGAACGTAAGGAAGAAATAGTAGAGGTACTTGATACAGAAGAATCAAAAACTGTTATAGTTGATAATGATCTAGAGTCTGATAAAAAATCTATCGATACAATCGCAGATTCAGGTAACAAAGAACCTGCAACATCCTATAAAAAGCAAAAGGAGAACATAGAGATTCCTATTCTTAAACTAAGTTTTATAGATCTTCTCAAAGTAGGTGTCACACAAAATCATTTAAAAAGTGGTGGTCTAGCGATAGGAGTCGTATTCGGTAGTTGGTATAATATAAAGGAGGTACTAGAAGAGTATTTTGGCGACTGGTTAGAGCAGTATTCTTTTGAAGATATAATTTCTGGAACCAGTATAGGTCTTGCAGTAGTAGCCATTGTTGCATTTTTGTTTTTCTCTGTAATTATTAGTTTAATACTAGCTATTAATAAATATTGGGATTTTAGCATGGTTAAGAAAGGCACCGATCTAGAAATTAAAATGGGATTATTTAATAAAAAGGAGATTAAAATACCATTAAATAAAGTTCAGATCTTGGAGTTTCATTCTAATCCGTTGAGGAAGTTACTAGGTTTTCAAACAGCACAAATATTTCAGGCACAGTCTACTAATAATAAATTAAGTCATGTGTCTGTCCCTGCATGCACCATAGATCATCAAAAGGCATTACAACACTTAATTTTTAAACAGCCAGTAGAAGAAACAGAAATGGAGTTACATTGTAATCCATGGTCACACGCGAGGTTACGTTTTTATGTACTATCTATTTTCATCATACCTTCTGTAGCAACTGTGATTTATTTTGAGCAATATTTAGGTATCATTCCATTGTTATTACTCATGAACTTGTTGATTTATATGGCATTTAAGTATGGTCAAAAAAGCAAAATTAGTAAGGACGATGATTTTGTAGTATTTAAAAAAGGGTGGCTTTTTCCACAGATCATTATATCTCCTGTATTTAAAACACAAGCGGTAGAAAAATGGCGCAGTGTATTTCTTAAACGTAGGAGAGAGGCTCATTTTAAATTGCATACCGCGGCAGGGTCAAGAGGATTGCGCTACTTTAAAGAAGATCAATTAAATACATTGATTAATAGTGTAAACAATCAGGTAATTTGCAGTGAAGAGAAATGGATGTAACTTTCTAAGCTTTATCGATTATTACTTTTTAAAATTCCGCTTTCGCGAAAGCGGAACACTAATCCTATTTCATAAAAATAAATAAATTAAGATGAGATTCTATATACCTTCAAATATTTAAAACTTTCACATTTATTAAACACTTGTATCTACAAACATATAGTACTTTTGTATCGTGCACGACATAAATTACAAAATGAACAAAGAAGAGCAACTTAAATTGAGCAGTCAAGTATGTTTCCCGATATATTCTGTGTCGAGATTGCTTACTAAGGCTTACAAACCTTATCTAGATACCATGGGGATTACTTATCCTCAATATTTAGTATTGCTTATTCTTTGGGAAAATGACGGTGTCACGGTCAATCAAATAACCAGTAAGCTACATCTTAATACTAATACAGTATCGCCACTTCTTAAAAGGATGGAAAAATCTGGTCTTATAGCACGTAATCGATCTATTAGTGACGAGCGTAGTGTACTAATAGGTTTAACCTTAAGAGGTAAAGAACTTAAAAACGTTGCTAGTGACGTACCTGATAAATTATTACAGGTATTACTGACGACTAACGTACAGTTACCTGATATCATGAATTTGAAAGATACTCTAGAAGAGTGGATTGAAGTTTTAAGAGAACAAAAACATAAATAAATTAAATAAAGATTATGGAATTATTAGAACGTTTACAGTGGAGATATGCTGCAAAAGCTATGAATAGTAAAGCAGTACCAGAAGACAAAATGGATAGGATTCTTGAGGCAGCTAGACTGGCGGCTACTTCTAGTGGTTTGCAACCTTTTGAGATTTTTGTAGTTAAAAATCAAGAAATAAAGGAAAAAATACGTCCTATCGCATGGAATCAGTCCGTAGTAACAGATTGTTCTCATTTATTAGTGTTTGCTGCATGGGATAAGTATACAGAAGATCGGATCAACTACATGTTTGACCTAGTGAATGAAAAAAGAGGTTTTAAAAATGAAGGTTGGGAAAATTACCGTCAGCAATTACTAAGTATCTATCCACAACAGGCTGACGAGGTAAGTTTTAATCATGCTGCAAAACAAGCTTATATTGCTTTTACTCATGCCATGATTGCTGCTGCATTTGAAGAAGTAGATGCAACACCTATGGAAGGTTTTGATGCAGATGCTGTAGATGAAATCTTAAGATTGAGAGAAAAAGGATTAAGAAGTACCGTATTACTACCTATAGGTTACAGAAACGAGTCTGAAGATTGGTTAGTGAATCTTGAGAAAGTTAGAAGAAGTACAGAAGAGTTAGTTACAGTTTTAGACTAATTAGGATTTGAAGAAATTAAAAAATATAGCTACTGCTTTTGTGCTATTTGCAACATTAGGATGTAGTGAAAAGAAAGAAAATAAGGCTGAAACAGCTGAAATAGAAAGTAATAGTATAATTAAAAAAGAAAATAAAATGAAAATATTATTTGTTTTAACATCGCACGATAAGTTAGGAGATACAGGAAAGAAAACTGGTTTCTGGGTAGAAGAATTTGCTGGACCTTATTATACTTTAAAAGATAAAGGAGTAGAAATTACTCTTGCGACACCTAATGGAGGCCAGGCGCCTATAGACCCATCTAGTGCTGCACCAGATGCTGCAACTGAGTTTACGGAAAGATTTGATAAAGACGAAGAAGCTCAAAAGCTTATCAATACTACGCACAAATTAACTGATGTTAATGCTGCAGATTATGATGCAGTATTTTATCCAGGTGGACATGGTCCATTATGGGATCTAGCTAACGATGCTACATCTATAAAATTAATCGAGACTTTTAACAGTCAGGATAAGCCAGTAGGATTTGTATGTCACGCACCTGCAGCACTGAAAAGTGTAAAAGGAACTGATGGAAATCCTTTAGTGAAAGGTAAAAAAGTAACTGGTTTTACAAATTCTGAAGAAGATGCTGTACAATTAACTGACGTAGTACCATTCTTAGTAGAAGATATGCTTCAAGAAAACGGTGGTATTTACTCAAAAGGAGACGATTGGTCAGAATATGCTTTACAAGATGGTAACTTAATTACAGGACAAAATCCTGCATCTTCTGTACTAGTAGCAGAAAAATTATTTGCTGCAGTTAAGTAATTGCATTTTGCTAAATGATAAAAGAGCTTATTTCTTAATTGAAATAAGCTCTTTTTTTATGCAAAATATTCTCTAAAGATCTATGTGGTAAACCACTTCTAGAAATAGTTTATCGGTGGTATTTTGATTTTTATCCTCCTTTAATTCTTTAAGAACACCGGCTATTTTAATTTTTTTTTCAGGTAGTTTTTCAGCTCCTTTAATATGCGCTATTAAGAATGTAATATCAGAATCTTGATCTCTTATTTCATACACATCATATCGGTCCATAATAGGAATCATGGTAAAGGTGGTCACACTACCGGTCATAATGGGTATCATTATAAAACCGTTAAAATCATTTTTAGACTCCGTTAATTTAGGGATGCCTGTAACAATAGTGTTAGCAGCTTTAATTCCAGAAGATTCCACTTGCGACGGCAATAACTCTTTAGGCTTGTATTTTAAATAAGTTTCTTTAAGATTTTCATCTAGTTTAGAAATAACTTCTGCTTTTTGAGTTTTATCCAGTTGTGCTAGTGATAATTCTAAAAAAAGAATCATCTGCTGTTGATCATTAAAAATACCACCTACTTTTCCTAATTCGGCCTTAGAAATAATACCATCGTTTGCTGTGGTAAGTATATTATAAAATCGACCACCATTATCTAATATGGCAATAGCATCATGAGGTGTTTTAAAAGGTTCTATTTTTTTCATAATACTGATGTATTTATTAGTTAGTAGGAATTATTTATTGTGAGTTTTTGTCCTTTTTAAATACCTTTTCTTTAAAAGACTTTATCTTCTTTTTGGCTTTCTTTCTTTTTGAAAAAGCATTAGAAATAGCCATAGTTGTAAGTAATGCGATAAAAGCAATAGTACCTAATGCACCTCCATAGCCGTTAAAGAAATTCCCTTTATTGATGTATATAATGCTAAATAATATACCAGCAAGAGCGAGACGTAAATAACTACCTTTAGAATGTGAGGCAACCATACCTATAAATGAAGTACCGATAAAAACTATAGGAATACTCTTTGATAAATATTCATTTAATACATCAGGGAAAAGATAGAAAAACAAACCTACTATTAATGCTAATAATGCAGATGCCCTAACTGCACCTTGCTTTAAATGCTCATTTACATAATAAGTGAGAACAGATCCTATTATACCGACTAGTACTATGATTACATAATTCAAATCCATAACCAGTTTAATAAATAAATGACTACCACACCCAAAAAAGCAATCGAACCCAACTTACCACCTATACCTAAGAATAGATTCTTAGAGAGCATGAAAAACACTCCTGTCAGTACACCAGCAGTAACTATAAAGCCTACAGATGGTGATATTTCTACACTAGACATTCCTACAAATGCACCACAATAAATAGCTGCAGGTAATTTTTTTAAATAATCTGATTTTTTATGGATTGCAGGTATAAACGATGCCGTAGTTCCTGTAATTCCTGCTGCAAGTACACTGCCTAAATCTCCATAAACATTAAGACTATAACATATCAATGCACCTATAGGAACCCAGATAACTACAGATACCTTTTCATAAGAATGTTCTTCATGATGTAAATCTAAATAACGATAACCAAAGAAAATAGTTAAAGCTATGAGAAGTACAGAGGTAACGATTAGAAAATTATTAGACTCATAATTCTCTTTTAAGGTCATCATCAAGAATATAACCTGCATTATGAAAACAGTTATTACCATAAAGAATCTAATGGCTTTGTGTTTCTTCATGAACTGTATATAGTTTTAATTATCAACAAATTTAATAGAAAATAGGAGAGGAGTTTGTGGAATATGAAACTAGTTCGAGGTTTTTTCAAAAAGTTCAACAAAAACAAATCTTTCCAATTGTATAAATCAAAAAAGGCTAATTGTTTTTTAATTTACAATTAGCCTTAAAATGTAATGTGAGACTTACCTATTAATCAATAGGTAATAGAACTTTATTTACCATAAAACTCATTTCAGAAATATCTGGTGTAACCTCATTAATTCTAGAATTAGTATAGTATAAGTAGTTGTTATAGATACTAAAAGTGTCTGCCCATTTTACTTTGTCACCTTCTACAAGCGTGTGAATAGAACCATCTGACTTTCTATATTGTATTTTATTATTCTCTAAATCTGCGTAATATAGATTTCCTGATTGGTCAAAGATCATTCCGTCAGGAGCAGCAGTTTTTGCTTCTAGTTTTACGTTTTTTTCTATCTCACTAGATAAAACTAATGAATCTGTACTTACAGAATATAAACTGTAACCAGTAAGTGCATGATAGTAAAGACGGTCGTTTTTTGCATCCAGAGCTATTCCGTCAGAATGTACAGTGTTGTTCCATACCTTATTATTAAAAGTTAAGCTAGAAACTTCAGCAGTAGTAGATGTATGATCTGTTAGAATTCTATTTGATTTCTTAGTTTTCAAATCAACAATCACTAATCCTGCATGTCCAGAATCTGTTAAATAGATTTTGTTATTTTCCTTATCTACTCTTAAATCGTTGATATAAGAATCTTTAAAGTAACTATCTGAATTTAGAATAAAAGTCTCTACTAGCTCATCTGTATTAAAATCAAATACATAAACACGTGGTGCATCCAGTACATTTTGAAATAAAGGACTTCTAGTATCCACTACATATAAAAGGTTTTCAAAAGCTACTACAGATTGTACACCTACGAATTGTGTATCACTTACTGGTAGGTCTATTTCCCATGAATTCCACTCATCATTAGGATAGCTCACTTGCTGCCCATCTTCTTTTATTTCCATCACAGAATTGGTAACCCCTTTTCTCCATCTAGGGAAATTTACAAAAACACGTCCAGAATCAGATAGAGTAACACCAGTAACTTGTTGTCCTTTAAACTCTGTCACCACATCTATTTGTGGTTCTATAATTTCTATTGGTTCTGAAACTTTGATATCTGTTACTTCATTAGTTTTTTCTTTACAAGAACTAAAGAATGCTAAACAAATAGATAGAATTGCTATATTTTTTTTCATGATGTAAAGTTAGATAAATATTCAATTATTTAGAATACGCGCCAGAAGAATAGGTCAACTCATAACTATGAGTATAGATCTCAAACACAATACCAAATGGATCTTCTACATAACACATTTTAAATGGTTTTTCTTTAGGGTAATACTCTCTAATAGGCATTCTTTGTTTACCACCATAGGCTACTATTTTCTCTATTAATTCTTCAATATTAGGATCTTGAACAGAGTAATGAAATAATCCTGTGTTAAACGGACTAAACTCTGGCGCTTTCTTCACTCCATGAGGGAAAGAAAACAACTCGATTCCAATACCGTCAGACGTAGATAAATGAGCAATTTCAAATTCTGTCCAGTCCTCGCCAAAAACGTCAATACACATTTGACCTATGGCGGTTTCTTTTTCTTTTTTAACCGTAGCAGGTTCCATAATAACATACCACCCCATTACTTCAGAGTAAAATTTAACGGCCTCGTTAATATTAGGTACAGTAAGTCCTATATGAGAGAATGACTTAGGGTAATCTTTATTAGTATCCATAACCTTTATTTTAGATATCAAAATTACTCTATATTTGCCTCATTAGAAATAACTTACCTAAAAGTAGTAAAGTTACCTAAAAGAGTAAATTTCATATTATCAGGTATTTAAAATAACTAATTTTGGAAAAAGATAACATTTGCCCATTAAATTACATCATGGGATTGATAGGTACTAAGTGGAAACCATTAGTATTATTTCATTTATTAGAAGGCGGTTTAAGATCTGGAGTTCTTCAGAAACAAATCCCTGGAATATCTAATAAGATGTTTACTCAAACGGTCAGAGAACTGGAAAAAGATGGTTTAATTACTAGAAAGATTTATCCTGTCGTACCTCCCAAAGTAGAGTATAAATTAAGCGATAGAGGACTATCCTTAAAACAAATTTTAAGAAGTCTTGATCAATGGGGTTCACAAGATATTACAATCACTGTTTAAATTTAACCCAATAAAAAACTCCCCATAAAGATAGATCTCTATGAGGAGTTGTATTAATTAAATTTAGGATTTTACTTAATAACCTGATTCATAAATAATCTCATTTTTTTGATAATGGCATCACCATCTTCTTCCAAAGCAAAGTGACCGGTATCATAAACATTATAATCAATATTTTTTACATCCTTTTTAAAAGCAGTCGCTCCACTTTCAGGAAAGAATGCATCGTTTTTACCCCATACTAATAGTAATGGTGGCTGGAATTCTCTCAAATATTGTTGCCATTTAGGGTATAACTTAATATTATTTTGATAATCATAGAACAAATCTATATTTACTTTATGTGCATTAGGTCTGGATAGCCTCAAATAATCTAAATTCCAAGTATCAGGATTTACTGTCTCTGGATTTCTAGTACCATGAGTATACTGCCATTTTAATCCATCTAAAGAAAATACAGGTAAAAGAGCATTTTCTGTTGTAGGATTTCTATCTGCCCATAACTCTCTAATAGGTTGCCATGCATCTCCTAGTCCTTCTTCATATGCATTACCATTTTGATTTATAATAGCAGTAATTCTCTCAGGATGAGCAGTTGCTATTCTAAAACCTACTGGCGCTCCATAATCTTGCACCATAATGGCGTATTCATTTAAACCTTTCTTTTCTAAAAACCTATCTATAGTTAAAGCAAGGTTATCAAATGTGTAATCATACTCTTCAGAAGTAGGAAAATCACTGTTACCAAAACCAGGATAATCTGGTGCTATTAAGTGATACTCATCAGATAATGTTGCGAGCACTTTTCTATATTGATGAGATGAAGATGGAAAACCGTGTAATAAAACAATAGTAGGATTTTTAGGGTTTCCTGCCTCTCGATAAGCTATTTGTAAACCATCTACTTCTAGACTTTTATACAATACCTCTTGTAAAGTCGTAACCGTCGATGGTTCATTTGAAACCTCTATTGGTTTTTGCTGGCAACTTACTAAGAATAGTCCTAGTAGTATGTAAAATGTTGTAATTGTTTTCATTTCTTAATTATAATTTTCGTTCGTTTTCTTTAATTTTAATATCATTAATACTTGCATATCGTTTGCTCATTAAACCATCTTTATCAAACTCCCAGTTTTCATTACCATAAGCACGATACCATTGCCCGTCTTTATTCTGATATTCATACTCAAATCTTACGGCAATACGATTATCAGTAAAAGCCCACAATTCTTTCTTGAGTTTATAGTGAAGTTCCTTAGACCATTTATCAGATAGAAAATCTTTTATTTCTTTTCTGCCGTTAAAGAATTGATCTCTATTACGCCATTCTGTATTCATGGAATAAGCTAAGGAGATAGTCGTTGGGTTTCTAGTATTCCACGCATCTTCTGCGAGTTGCACTTTTAAAGTAGCGGTTTCTTTTGTAAATGGTGGTAATGGATATTTTTTCATAATTTAATATTTAACTAACGATAGGTAAAAAACATAAATAAATGTTTATTCACTTAAATATCTGCGTTGTATATCATTTATAGTAGTATCAAAAATAGAAAGATCATTAAGACCTTTCGTTACTATTAAGCTGCCTTGTATTTCCACTAAAGACTGTAAAGCGTATGTTCTTGCTATTTCTGGTTTTAAATCAAAAGCTAAACCTAATTTTTCAAAATTATCAATCCATATAGACATGTTCTTTTTGATTAGATCTTCAAATAATTCTAGTCCATTATGCATGGAAAATGCTCTTAAAATACAAGTTTCTTTACCATCATCATAAAGTACTCTTATGGCCGCTAATGCACCATTTAATCTAGATAATGGTTTTATAGAGTTATCATTTAACGTTTTAAAAACATGTTCATTAACCCAATTACCGAGATGGTTAAAAACAGCCTCACCCATTTCTTTTTTACCATTAGGAAATCTATGATATAAACTCGCTTTTTTAAGACCTGTAACTTCAGCTAATTCTTTTAAACTAGCACCTTCATAGCCTTTATTTCTAAAAACTTTGGTTAGCCCTTCCAGCATTTCCTGATCATCTATTTTCTGTGGTCTCATGGTGCAAATTTACTAATAACCTAACGATCGGTAAAATAATATTTTGTTAATTATTTTTATATCGCTTTCGCGAAAGCGAAATAGTAAAAACAACTTTAAAAGATATGATTATGGGATAAGTAAATAGGTGTTAATCAATACTAAAACTGTTTTCTATTATTCTAAATCCCTGTAGATTTACTTGATGATCTTCTAATGCTTCCTGGGTTAATAAAACATAAGAACTACCTTCACTAGTAAAAGCAATAATCTTACCTTGATGCTTTAATCCCATGGTGCTAAATTCAAATGAAGATGAGCGTGATTTAATAGTGCTAAAAACATCGTCCTCAATAGGAGCAAAATTTAGATTGTTTATGAAACTATTCAATTTTAATTCTTCTATGTTCATATCTATCATAAGATCTTGATCCATTGTGTAATCAAAGGAAACAACAGTCATAAGTCCGCTAGAATTAATACCTTTCTTTTCTACAGCCATATAATGTAAACCTTCTTCTATGAGCTCGTCATCGGTTACATTCCAGTCTGTTGGATAGCTAAAAGAAAATCCATTTCCTTGATGTTTATTTTTACTTACGCTACTATCGTCACCAATATTTATGTTAGTATCTGTTGTGTTTTTACAGGAAGTTAATAAAAGAAATGCGAGCAATAGGGTTAGAGAGATTTTCATAAGGTTGGTTTAGGTAGAATATTTAAGCTTTATAAGTTTGTATTTTATCACAATCCAAAAATAAAGGAAAGAATGGGTTAAGAGCTAGTTATTGAGTTTATTAAGATGTGTAGCTATAAAAACACCTGTGCTAGCACAAGCTTGCAGTAAATAGCCGCCGGTAGGAGCGTCCCAATCTATCATCTCACCTATACAATATTGAGTAGGTAAGTTCTTAAGTTCATATTTTTCTGTTAGGGCATTCCTATTAATTCCTCCTACGGTAGATATAGATTCTTCTATAGAGGCAGTGTTAGAGATTTCTAGAGGAAATTGTTTTATATAATTAGCTAGAATTTTGTGATTAAGGTAAGACTCTTTTGATAGATAACATTTTAAAAGATCAATTTGTGAAGCACTTAATTTAAGCTCTTTCTTTAATATGTCTTTTGTGGTTCTATAAAATGAACCTTTAATTTTTAAAATGACTTTTTCTAAAGATAAGGATGGTTTAAAATCTATATAAACTTGAGCAAGAGAGTTAGCTGTTAATTGTTTTCTTATTTGAGGGCTAAGACCATAAATAGCATTTCCTTCTAGACCAAATTTAGTAATTACAGCTTCTCCTTTTTGGATAACTTCATTACAAGTTATAGAGATATTTTTTAATGGAATTCCTTCGTTAGTTGCTATAAATTTTGAATCCCATTCTATTTGAAAAGCACAATTCGATGCTTGAAAAGGTATGGTATTAGTCAATTTATCATGGAATGTAGAAAGCCAGTCACCAGTTGAGCCTGTTACCTTCCAGCTAGCACCGCCTAGTGCAAAAATGGTATAATCAGATTCTACTGTACGATTATTAATGATAGGGTTATTATTTAGGTCCCAACCACTGAAAAGATGCTCATATTTAAAGTCGACTCCTTTTTGTTGCAGATGTTTTAAAATAGAATTGAGAACTTCTATAGGTTTAATACCTTGTTTAGGATAGACTCTTTTACTACTACCTACATAGGTAGGAATGCCTATCTGTTCTAACCAGTTTCTAAAATCCTGATTTGTAAAATGACTTAGGGCAGTAGATAGGAAATCTTTAGGTGTATATCTATTTATTAAATTTTCTATAGATTCAGAATGGGTTAGGTTAAAACCACCTTTACCAGCAACTAGAAATTTACGACCAGACGTTTTATTCTTCTCATAGATAGTAGTAGAAAACTTTTCCTGATCTAAAAAAGCAGCCAGCAAGAATGCTGATGGACCACCACCTATAATAGCAACTGATTTTTTCATAGAACAAAAGTAATTATAAGAATCTGGTATTATTCTATGATTTCATAATCAATACTTAGTTTGCGCAACGCTCGCAATGCCGATCCTGAATTCTTATCACTCACCTCAATATTTACCGCATCACCTTCTAACAGTATTTCTGTAAGCTCATTTGCCAATGATTCACTAAGACCTAAAGAAATCTCTACCATACACCTAGCTATATCTCTTTTATTAGGTTGTTGATCATCGCAAGAGAGTAAGTTTAATTTCATAATAAGTATTTAGAATTGCAATATACTAGAGTTCATATAGCTCTATACTACACTGTGTATTAAAATAGCTGTATGCCACTATTTAAAAAAGATGTCCAAAGTTTATTTGATGCTTTTAAAATCCCAAAAAGCATTTTTAGGCATGGAGGCTTCTACCGTTTTATTCTCTTTAGTATTTAAATCTGGAAAAGTTAATTTCCATGCATGTAAACACACCGATAGGTCTATGTATTTTTGATCAGAGCCATATTTTTCATCTCCTATAATAGGACAACCTATGTATGATAACTGTGCTCGTATTTGATGGAATCTACCTGTTCTAGGTTTTATTTCTAAAAGATAACCATATTTATTCTGTCCTAGAATTTGATAAGATAGAGTAGCGTCTTGAGCGTTTTTAGTTTTAGTAGGTACTATCTCTGCTCTTTTTTCTAGACGATTCTTTACTAAAAAGTGCTGTAAGTTTTGTTTGTTTTTAGGTGGTTTGTTACTGACTATGGCTAGGTATGTTTTTTGAACTCTACGACTACTAAAAAGTTCATTAAAAGCTACTAGCACACTTTTCTTTTTTGCAAAAACAAGTACACCACTAGTTACACGATCCAGTCTATGAATAACACCTACATACGGTTTCTTCTTTTTCTTAGCTATATAATCATGTACTTGATTTTCTACAGTAAGAGATTCAAAGGGACTTTTTTCTGTAATAAGCCCTGCAGTTTTGTTAACGACTATAAAGTCATTGTTTTCATGTATGATTTCTAAAAGAGCCATGCAGTCATTTTCTTTTCAAGATTCAATATAGTGTGAAAACTGTTTAAGAGTCATAATTAATATTTTTTTTGTTTTTAATTACGCTTTCGCGAAAGCGAGATCATCACATAAAAAAGTCCATTAAAATTTACATTTAATGGACTTATGTTATAAAATTAAAAGAATTTACTTCTTAATCAAACCTATCTCTACAAGACGCTGGTGCAAGAAATCTCCTGCAGTAATATCATCATATTGTTTAGGGTTTTCTTCACTCACACACTCCTCTAAACAGTCCAATTTCATATCACTACGTGGATGTAAGAAAAACGGGATAGAGTAGCGGCTAGTGTGCCATAAATCACGCGGCGGATTCACCACACGGTGTATAGTCGAGCGCAATTTGTTATTAGTATGACGTTGTAACATGTCACCTACATTTATTACAAGTTCATCTTCCTTTGCTATGGCATCGATCCACTCGCCATCACGACTTTGTACCTGTAAACCTGGCGCACTAGCACCCATTAATAGAGTAATTAGGTTAATATCTCCGTGCGCACCAGCTCTTACTGCATTTTCTGGCTCGCTGGTAATAGGTGGGTAATGTATAGGTCTAAGAATGGAGTTTCCATTACTTGCCCAGTGGTCAAAGTATTTTTCATCCAGACCTATATGTAAAGAAAGTGCTCTTAAAACATAGATACCAGTTTTTTCTAGCATTCTATAAGCATCCATACCTGTTTTATTAAAATCAGGAAGTTCTTCTACGATTACGTTATCAGGATAATCATCTTTTATATCAGCATCTGGTGCTGCTTCTTGTCCAAAATGCCAGAATTCTTTTAAATCTCCTTCTTTTTTACCTTTGGCATGTTCCTTACCGAAGGATACATAACCACGCTGTCCACCTAATTCTTCACGCTCATAACCTAATTTAGTAGGTTTAGGAAGTTGGAAGAATTTTTCTACTTCTTTATAAAGTTGTTCAACAAGCTCGTCAGATAAAAAATGGTTTTTAAGTGCTACAAAACCTATCTCTTCATAGGCATTACCTATTTCATTGATAAATTTTTCTTTTCTCTTAGGATCTTCACTAAGAAAATCTGCTAGATCTACGCTAGGGATATTAATCATGGTACTAAATAGTATTTATTGTTTTCTAAAATCTCAGTGATGCGGCCAGTAATAGCTCATTACCATTGTACAAAGGTGCAATATTTAACTGCACTTGAGATTCTTTCAATTTGCTTTTATTTTTAAAGATAACACTCTTTATGTAAGGATACAGCCAGTAAGCTATTTTTGTTGATAAAATTCCTATTCCTGCACCTGCTGCCACATCGCTCAACCAGTGCTTATCATTATAAATTCTTAAAAAACCAGTACCGGCCGCTATCGTATATCCTGCAATACTGTACCATGGTGATACATGTCCGTATTCTTGATGTAAAAACTCTGCAGCCATAAATGATATCGCAGTATGTCCAGAGGGAAAACTACTTTGTGACTTACCGCTAGGTCGTCTTATATTGGTATTATTTTTAATAAGATTTACTGACGAATATAAAAACAGAGTAGACGTACCTAAAATAACCGTTTTATCTAACATATCGTTACGTCCTTTAATACCAGCTAGATCCAGACCGTAAACTGCAGCTATAGGAACAAAAAGAGTGTAATCGTCTATATCTATTTTAGTCCCATCTGGTTGAAGATTTGTTCTTAAATCTTGATCCCATTTTTTTATAGGATCATTTTTAATGCCTATCACACCATAAGTAATTAGTCCTGCAGGTATAAAAAGAGACTGGTATTTAAATTTCACCTCTTTATTTAAATAAATAGAGTCTGCTGGCTGTTGTTGTCCATAGCAAGTTATGATACTTAATAGAACTAAGAATAAAAGAGGTAGTTTCATTAAAACAGCAATTGTTAATACAAAGTTAGTAAATGAAAGTTTGTAACTAACTATAACGTTTAAGTAAGACGATAGATTATCTTACATTTGATTAACAGTCCAGAAAAATGATAGATACAAATCACACAAGCTTAGATAAATTTTACAAGAATACCCTAGATAAAGAGGTACTTATAGGTTTATATAAAAAAATGTTGTTACCTCGATTAATAGAAGAAAAAATGTTGATTCTATTGCGTCAGGGTCGCATTTCTAAATGGTTCTCTGGCATAGGTCAGGAAGCGATTTCTATAGGAGTAACAGCAGCTATGCAAAAAGACGAGTATATTTTACCTATGCATAGAAATCTAGGTGTATTTACCACAAGAGAAATTCCTTTATGGAAACTCTTTGCGCAATGGCAAGGTAAGACAGATGGTTTTACTAAAGGTCGCGACCGCAGCTTTCATTTTGGTACACAAGAATATAACATCGTAGGTATGATATCACACTTAGGACCGCAACTAGGTGTTGCAGATGGTATTGCACTTGCTCAAAAACTAAATGATACAGGTAGAGCAACAGCCGTTTTTACTGGAGAAGGTGGGACTAGTGAAGGTGATTTTCATGAAGCGCTTAATGTGGCTAGTGTATGGAATTTACCAGTACTTTTCTGTATAGAAAATAACGGTTATGGTCTTAGCACACCTACAACAGAACAATATAATTGTGAAAACCTAGCAGACCGTGCGTTGGGTTATGGAATGGAATCGCATATTATAGATGGTAACAATATTATCGAGGTGTACACAAAAATATCGGCCATTCTCAATGATATGCGTGAGAATCCGCATCCGGTATTGATAGAGTTTAAAACTTTTAGAAGACGTGGACATGAAGAGGCTAGTGGTACTAAATATGTGCCAGATGAATTATTAGAATATTGGGAACAGCGCGATCCATTAACACGTTTTGAGCAGTATTTGTTAGAAAACAATGTCATAACTAGCGATAATGTGTTAAACTGGAGTGAAGAGATTAAAAAAGAGATCAATTATGGTTTAGATATCGCTTCCGCGAAAGCGTTACCTACAACAACTACAGAACAAGAACTAGAAGACGTTTTTAAATCACATCATTTTGAATCTGTAGCATCTGGTAATTCTACTCAAAATATACGATTAGTAGATGCTATAAAAGATGGACTCGATGCATCTATGACAAAGCATGATAATCTAGTTATTATGGGACAAGATGTTGCAGAATATGGAGGTGTCTTTAAAATAACAGATGGATTTGTAGAAAAATACGGTCGTGAGAGAGTTAGAAACACTCCTATATGTGAAAGTGCCATCGTTGAGACAGGTATGGGGCTCAGTATCGCAGGAATGAAAGCTGTGGTAGAAATGCAGTTTGCAGATTTTGTAAGTAGTGGATTTAATCCCATAGTAAATTATCTAGCTAAATCTTATTACCGCTGGAATCAGCAGGCAGATATAGTAGTAAGAATGCCATGTGGAGCAGGCGTAGGAGCAGGGCCGTTTCATTCTCAATCTAATGAAGCGTGGTTTTACACCGTACCAGGTCTAAAGATAGTATATCCATCATCACCAGCAGATGCTAAGGGATTATTAATAGCCTCAATAGAAGATCCTAACCCAGTATTGTTCTTTGAGCATAAAGCACTTTATAGATCAGTTTATGATGATGTGCCAGATGGGTATTACAATATAGAATTAGGGAAAGCGTTAACTATACGAAGTGGAGAACAGGCTACCATTATCACATATGGTGCAGGAGTGCATTGGGCAAAAGAATTAATTGATAACGATGGACTAGATATCGATCTTATTGATCTTAGAACATTGGTACCTCTTGATAAGGAGAAGGTTGTTAACTCAGTGAAGAAAACTGGTAAAGTATTAGTTCTTACTGAAGATAGTCTAACAGGTAGTGTTGCTAGTGATATTGCCGCGTTTATTAGTGAAGAATGCTTTGAGTTATTAGATGCTCCAGTCATGAGATTAGGTAGCATAGATTCACCTATACCATTTGAAAAAGGACTTGAAGATAATTACTTACCTAAAAATAAATTAAAAGAAAAATTGAAAAAACTGTTAAATTATTAACTTTAGGTTAATAAAAATTATATTTTTGAGTGCCCCTTATGAATCTAATCAACAACATATTATGAAATTTATGGATGAGGCGGATAACTTCCGCTATGTATTATGGGCACTTACCGTAATTTTTGCCCTATTAGTGTTTTTTGGACCCAACCCAGAAGGTGGTAGTTTAATGCCTACAGCGGTTACTTTATTTTCTTTATTTTCTTCTTTACTGGTTATTTATTTAATCTTAAAGTTTGTACAGAAAAGAAGATATAGAGATAATGATTCAAATTAACATTTGATTTACTTCTAGTCATTATCTTTGAATAGTGAATTTAGAATACGACATTATAATTGCCGGTGGCGGACTTTCAGGTCTGACAGCGGCAATTTTGTTTTCTAAAGATTATAATGTTCTATGTATAGATCCTGATAGTTACCCTAGACATAAAATGTGTGGTGAATATTTGAGCAATGAGGTAATAGATTTTTTACGTACTCTAGATATAGACCTAGATCAAGAAACACCTGTTAACCTAGAACAATTAAATTTTACTACTAGAGATTCTAAACAAATTAAATGTCATCTACCACAAGGAGGTAAAGGAATTTCTAGATATCACTTGGATTATTTACTTTTTAAAAAGGCGAGTCTTAAAGCTACTTTTATTGAGGATAAAGTGCTGAGTAGTACTTTTAATGAAGAAACATTTATCATTACCACTTCTAGAGATCAATTTACTTGTAAACAGTTTATTATGGCTACAGGTAAACGCTCTATTCTAGATAAAAAGTTAGAACGTGATTTTATAAAACACAAATCACCATGGTTAGCTGTAAAAATGCACTATAAATATGATATGCCAGAAAATCTAGTAGAACTACATAATTTCAAAGGTGGTTATGCCGGGATTTCTAAGGTAGAAAATGGTCATGTGAATCTTTGTTACCTAGCTACTTACGAGTCTTTTAAAAAGTTTAAAAATGTAAGTGATTTTAATAAAGAAGTACTCTCGCAAAACAAACATTTAGCCTATTTTTTAGATAATGCAACTCCTGTATGGGAGCAACCCATAACCATATCTCAAATATCTTTTGAGAAGAAACTAACCGTAGAGAACCATATACTTATGTTAGGAGATACTGCTGGATTAATACATCCGCTTTGTGGTAATGGCATGGCTATGGCCATACATAGTGCGCAAATAGCTTTTAAAAGTCTAGAACCATTTCTTCTTAATCAAATATCGAGAGAACAATCGTTAACTGATTATTCACAAAAATGGAATAAAACATTCCGTAAAAGATTATGGATAGGGCGACTATTGCAAGGAATTCTTTTAAACAAGACATATACATCTATAGGGCTTTGGTTTATTAGTAAGCTCCCTTTTTTACTACCTATAATTATTAAAAAAACACATGGGAAACCTATCTAAGATAAAATATAGATCTAACCATCGCAATACAGATCCTGAATGGATGGACGATCCTAATCTAGATCAGGTCACATTGCAGCATGCCGTAGATGATATCAATACCGTAAATAGATTGCTCAACGGCTTTAATTTCACTTTGAGAGCTGTAAAAAAGGAAATAGTTAAATTTCCCGATAAGGAGATAACTATTGTAGACGCAGGTTGTGGGGATGGTGAGATGTTGCGCTATTTAGAAAAACACATAAATAGTGAAAATGTTAGTTTTTTAGGATTAGATTTTGCTGCTCGTTCTATTGAAAAAGCTAGATTAAAGAGTGAAGGTATATCTAGAATACGCTTTCGCGAAAGCGATATTCTTAAAATAAACCCAGACGATTTAAAGTGTGATATTTTAATAAGCTCCTTAACGATGCATCATTTTGATGATAATGAGATCGTGACATTCTTGACAAAATTCAAAGAAATTACAAGTAAATCAATTATAATTAATGATTTGCATAGACATAGACTTGCATTTCTATTTTTTAAATATTTAAGTCCTATTTTTATAAAGCATGAAATTTCAACACATGATGGTCTTATAAGTATCGCATCTGGTTTTAAAGCTAGAGATTTTAAAAAATATGCTAGAGCTATAGGCGTTAATAATGACCGATGGACATGGAAGTGGTCGTTCCGTTATATATGGATTATTCCAGTGTAGATGAATGTAAAAATAAAAAGTGTAGCAACGGTAACACCGCAGTATTATAAAGAAACTAAGGATATTTTACCATTTGTAGAAGAGTGGCTTTCTGGACAGGAAGATCGCTTAAGACGCAAAACTATCAAGATTTTTGAAGGTGCTGGTGTGGATAAACGATATTCCATCATGGATCCTATAGAGGTATTTACAAGAACATCTTTTGAAGATCGTAATGATATTTATAAAAGAGAAGTGGTACCACTGGCGCAAAAAGCGGTAGAAAAAGCACTAGAAAAAGCTTCTTGGAAAGCTCAAGAGCTGGATTATATCATAACTGTAAGTTGTACTGGGATTATGATACCTTCTATAGATGCTTACTTAATCAACTCAATGAGAATGCGACAAGATATTGTGCGTTTACCAGTAACAGAAATGGGATGTGTAGCAGGAATATCTGGTTTAATCTATGCAGAGAACTTTCTAAGAGCAAATCTTGGTAAAAAAGCTGCAGTGATAGCTGTTGAAGCACCTACAGCCACATTTCAACTAGGAGATTTTTCTATGGCAAACATGGTTAGCGCGGCTATTTTTGGTGATGGTTGTGCCTGTGTTTTACTTTCTTCTTGTAATGAGGATAATGGACCAGTCATTAAAGGACATGAAATGTATCATTTTCCAGATGCTACACATATGATGGGTTTTGACCTAGTGAATAGTGGATTACAAATGGTGCTCGATAAATCTGTACCAGATACTATTGCAAGCCATTTCCCAAAAATCATACATCCGTTTTTAGAGAAAAATGGATTAGAAATTAAGGATATAGATCATTTAATTTTTCATCCAGGTGGTAAAAAAATAGTGCAAACTGTGGAAGAGCTGTTCTCTGATTTAGGAAAAAATATCGACGACACAAAAGAAGTTTTACGTCTTTATGGAAATATGAGTAGTGCAACGGTACTGTTTGTTTTAGAACGCTTTATGAGTCGTGATGTAAAGAAAGACTCTAAGGGATTAATGTTAAGTTTCGGACCTGGTTTTACTGCACAAAGAATACTTCTAGAATGGTAAAAGACTTTGAGAATAAATACGGTATAATTCTAGGCGGCAGTAGTGGCCTAGGATATGCTAGTGCTTTAAAACTAGCACAACACGGTATGAATCTAATCATATTTTATCGAGCTTCAAGAATGCAGGCAGTAGCTATTAATGCTAAATTTGAAACATTAAAATCTTACGGTATCGATTTACTTACAGTAAATAGTGATGCCACAAGAGAAGATAAATTAGAAGAAAATACAGCAAAAATTATTGAGTTTCTCAAAGGACAAAAAATTAGTGTCTTGTTACATAGTATCTCTAAAGGCAATTTAAAACCTCTTACTGGTGAGCAAACGTTAACTACTAGCGATTTTCAACAGACTATTCACTCGATGGGAATAAGTCTCTACAGCTGGACCAAAGCCTTATTTGATGCTCAATTATTTGCACAACCTGCAAAGATTTTAAGTTTTACTAGTGAAGGTAGTACAAGACCTATGAAATCATATGCAGCGGTAAGTGCGGCAAAAGCAACATTAGAAGCAATTAATAGGAGTATAGCTATAGAATTTGCTCCATTTAAAATTTCTTCTAATTGTATACAAGCTGGTGTTACAGACACGTTGAGTTTAAGTTTGATACCTATGTATGAAGAGCTCAAAAAGGAAAGCTTAAAAAGGAATCCGCATCATGAGTTAACCACTCCGGAGCGTGTTGCAAATACCGTGTATTTAATGAGTAGGGAAGAGGCGAGCTGGATAACGGGCACAGTGATAAAGGTAGATGGTGGCGAGTCATTGCAATGAGTGTAAGGAGCTTAAACGATAAGAAAACTGATTATCAATAATTATTACACTCATATTAAATATTTAAAAAAAATGCTTCTCAATCCACTAGAAAAAATAGTAGCCAATTTACCTTATGGCGATGGATTCAAATTTGTAGATCAATTGCTAGAACTGGATGAAGATAGTGTGATTGGTATTTACCGTTTTCGCGAAAGCGAATATTTCTACAAACATCATTTTAAGGACCAACCTGTCACGCCAGGTGTGATTCTTATAGAATGTATGGCTCAAATAGGACTGGCCTGTTTAGGCAGTTATTTAATGAGAGAAAACGATAGTAAACCACAGTTTGTTTTTACAGAGAACCATATCAACTTCTTAAACACGGTTTTACCAAAAACTACGGTTATTGTAAGTGCAAAAAAAGAATACTTCCGCTTTGGAAAATTAAAAGTTGTCGTTCGAATGATGGATGAAAATGAAAACAAAATCGCCGAAGGCTGGATGAGCGGTATAATTTTGAAGGATTGATTTTTAAACTTTGTCATTCCATTCAATAACGAAATGACAAAGTATCTTACTTAAAAAGTTAGATAAACTATTAGCACTATTTAAAATCGTTATACCTTAATTTACTTATTCAAATTCCAGTTGTATTCCATGTAACGTACACGAGCGTTGTCATTAATTTGCACTTTACTGTATTTATTAAGAAAGTTTATAATATCACCTTCTTTTGTAAAGTCTTTTTTAAACCACTTGAAGATATTAGAAATCTCGACACGGTCTGCAGCTATAGAATTACGTTTGGTATCATTTACAAATTGAACAGCTAGTTGATCCAGTTGAGTATCTACTTTATCAGCAATAAAAGCCTCATTCAATAACGGAGGACAAGAGAATGATGCACAATTGATCCCAAAATGAATACGTGGGTCATCCATTTTTCTTAATATTTTATGCTCTATATCTTCTAAGTTGATCCATTTATCACCTATTTGCCAAAAACGTTGTTCCCATGGGTTTTTAATATCCTTGATACTTTCTTTAGGATAATTTCTTAAGATCAAATCTATAGTCATCACATTATAAGCGTTCATATAATAGGCTAGTAGGTCATTTTTACTCCATGAATCGTCTGGAGCATTATTTTTAATAAGGTTTATATAAGAGCTTAATTTTTTACGTTCTTTTTTTAAACCTGCATAATCTACATGTCCATCGTTAGTAACATATTTCTGTAGCAATTGATCAAAACTACTGTGATCTATTTTGCTACTAGTTTCTATAACTGGAACAGAAGCCTGAATAACTATTTCTTCCGTAGGTTTCTCTTCCATAGGTTTCTCTAGATTGTTTTCAGTTTCTTTAGGAACTTCTAGAGTATTGGATGGAGTTGCTTTAACCGCTTTCGTCATAACAGGTTGTGATACTATAACCTCTTTAGGATTAGGGTTTTCTTCAACTATATTTTTTTGCGAATTACACGATGCGATAAAAAAGACAACGGTAAGTAATGATATAATATTTTTCATATTTTAAATTTTAAAAGTATTGACCTATCCCAAAAACAAAGCCATTAGTAGCGTTATCACCTATACCAAAGCCGTAATCAAAACGTATAACTGCGTTAAAGATACGTTTATGGATAAAACGTATTCCTAAACCTGGGTTAATTTTCAGCGTACTACCATCGACCAGGCCATCTAGACCTCCATTAGGCTGTCTCCATGTACCAGCATCTATAAATGTATTACTTTGTAGTACAAACCAGTCTTTTTCATAAAGCGTGTGACGGTATTCTGTGTTTAGAGTTATTTCTGCCGTACCACGACCTGCGCTATTTCCAGCTCCTCTTATATTAATTTGGTTATCTAGTGCAAAAGGAGCAAACCTAGATTCATTAAATGAAGCATAAGCTAGTTTTAATCTATTTGCCCAATTTCCTTTCTTTCCTACTTTTTTAAAGTATTGAAAATCCGTTTGCGCTATAAGTTCATCCTCTAATAAACCTTCTCCACCAGTAATTAACTCTAGGCTTGTAAAGTTCCTATAACCAGATGTGTACTGATAATCTATATCTAGATGGTTGTTCTCGTATTCTCCTAAAACGCTCCATTTTTTCGCACTAAGTTCTTGCGGTACTTCGTTAGTTATAATACCATCTAGGTAAATATATTCTTGGTCGGAGTATCGCACGCCTAATTGAAAATTATTATGAAAATCCAATTCATAAAGTGCGTAAACTTCTGCACTTTGATTATCAAATCTGTAGTTTACTGTATTATCATTATCAAAAAATATAGGCTCTCTTAATACGTTATTTTGGTAGTTTACACCTATACCTAATTTATTGGTAAACAAGTAAGGAGCTTCCCAAAAGACACCATAAGAATCAAAAATGTTGCGCCCATAATAACCACCTATTAATTGATTTTCTCCAAATAAATTGAATTCAAAAAGTGATAATCTAAATGCAAAACTCTCGTCATTTGCTTGTGACGCGCGCACTCCAGGAATAATGGTAAAATTCTCTACTATTTCATAAGTAAGGATATATTTCTTAGAATCACTTTTATCTAGAGTGAATGTAGCCTTTGCCACACCAGGTAATCTATTCAGTCGTTCTACATCTGTAGCTACCTGAAAAGGATCATAAACATTACCTGCTTTTACTTTGACTAATCTTTTAAGGAAGGATTCTTTAGTTCTTTTTAAACCTGTAAACTCTATATTTTTAACAATTATATCTTGGGCATTTAGAATACCTGCAAATAAAATAAAAAGGAAAAATGTAATTTTTTTAAACATCGAAATACTTGTTGATTGATAAGACAAAATTACCTAGTTACGTGGATATAATGTTCAAAAGAATCATAATTATCATCACAGAAGTATAAAACTAACGGGATAAAATTGTGAACTATTGACCATTTACATTCCTATTGTTAAAATACTCATTCATCATTAATAGATTATGTAATTTAGTAAAACTATGAATACACACAATCAGAATAGAGTAGTTATTACAGGAATGGGAGTTGTAGCACCTAATGCTATTGGGGTTTCCGCTTTCGCGAAAGCGTTACAACAACAAACTTCTGGAATACGATTTGATCCACAACTAGCCGATTTAAACTTTGGGTGTCAAGTATCCGGAACACCTCAAATTACGGAAGGATTATTAGCTGAAAATTTCACAAACTTGCAATTAAGAGGTTTAAAAGCCACCGGATTAGTCTACGGTGTGATAGCTGGTAAAGAGGCTTTTAAAGATGCAGGTCTAGAAATAGCAAGTCCCAAAGAAGCGTTATCTGATATGGGAATCATATTTGGAACTGGGCAAAGCGGTGGAGAAAAATTTAGAGAAGCTATTCTATTAATAGATGAGAAAAAAGTACGTAGATTAGGTAGTACCAGCGTTATACAAACCATGACTAGCGGTATAAGTGCCTGGCTTGCTGGAGAACTAGGATGTGGTAATATGGTGACTAGTAATTCTAGCGCATGTTGTACCGGTACAGAAGCTTTTTTAATGGGATATGAGCGTATAGCAGCTGGTAAAGCGACACAAATGTTAGTCGGTTCTACTAGTGATTCTGGACCTTATATTTGGGGCGGATTTGATGCCATGCGTATTTTACCTACTAAATATAATCAGGACCCTGAAAATGCAAGTCGTCCATTATCTAACGATGCAGCTGGTTTTGTGCCAGGATCTGGAGCTGGTGCGTTTATCCTAGAGAGTCTTGACAGTGCTTTAAAACGTGGTGCAAAAATATATGGAGAAGTTCTAGGAGGAGCTTTAAATTCTGGTGGACATCGTGGAGATGGCTCTATGACAGCGCCTAATGGGCAAGCAGTACAAGAGTGTATAGAACTAGCTTTAAAAGATGCGCAGGTGAAACCAAAAGAAATAGATGCCATAAACGGACACCTTACAGCAACGTCAAAAGATGGTTTTGAGGTAAAAAACTGGTCTCAGGCTTTAAATAGAAGCAAAAACGACTTTCCTGTAATGAATACATTTAAATCCTATGTAGGTCACTGTCTTGCTGCCGCTGGTAGTATAGAACTGGTGGGTACTATATTACAATTAAAGAATAACGTAGTTTATGGAAATAGGAATATCACTTCTTTACATCCAGATATTACAGAAATGGTGAGTGCCAATTCATTTCCTATACAAGCCGTTAAGACTAATATCAATATTATAGCAAAGGCTAGTTTTGGTTTTGGTGATGTAAACGCTTGTGTTATTCTTAAAAAATATAGCGTTTAATTACATTATTCATATTATTAACTTCACTTCTCAGTTTCCTTATATATTCTCATTATATATAGTTAAACTGAACTGTATAGGCTTCTTTAATTCAACTTTAGATAGTATTTTTAGAAAAGAAATGAAAATATAAACATGCAAGAAAAAGAGATTGAACAAGAGCTTTTTAAAATAGTAAAAGTGTATTTACCACAAGATGTAGAAGCTGCTGCGATAGAACTAGACAGTCATTTAATGCAAGATTTAGGCATTAATAGTGCACATCTAGTAGATATCGCATTGGACGTAGAAGATGCTTTTGACATTATGCTAGATGAAAAAGATATGGAAGAAATGCAAACTGTAAAGGATGCCATTCACATAGTCAAAGTAAAAACAGCTTAATCAACATTTCTCATTAAAAATAAGACCTATGTCTAGATTACCTAAAATAGAAAGATTTAAGAACGAAGTAGAATCAAAATACCAGATTTTCAATGGTATTTTCATGACACTACCGTTTGACCAAATCTCTAATACCGGAGGTTTATTGCCTCTTTTTCATGAATTATGTGTAAAAGGATATGAAAAAGGAAAAAATCCAACAGAAATCGTACAATATTTCTTTGAGAAGTATTTGAGAGATAGTAGTGAAGAAGAGCGACAGTCTATGCTCTTTAAATTTATACAGTACATTGAGCGTCAGGTAGTACTATTTGATGCGATAGAAGATGCTGCTTTTGGTCAAGTAAATAACCTAGATGGCCGCGGTTCTTTACGTAGTGTAAAGGACGAGGCAGTCGCTTTAAATAAGACCGAAGAACTAGCTGCATATCTTAAAGAGTTTAAAGTCAGACCGGTGTTAACGGCACATCCCACTCAATTTTATCCAGGTTCTGTATTAGGTATTATTAATGATCTAGGCGTTGCTATTAAGGCAAATGAGATTCAAGAAGTGAAATTATTGCTTTCTCAATTAGGTAAAACACCATTCTTCAAAACTGAAAAACCGACACCATTTGATGAAGCAATAAGCTTAATATGGTATCTAGAAAATGTATTTTATCATGCTATGGGTAATATTTATGATTACCTAAAAACGCATATTGATAATCCGCAAGAGTTTAAAAATCAAATAGTTGAAATAGGTTTCTGGCCTGGAGGTGATAGGGATGGTAATCCATTTGTAACCACAGATATTACGCTAGATGTAGCAAAGAGGTTACGTGCAACTATCTTTAGAAACTATTACCGCGATGTAAGAAAACTGCGTAGAAGACTCACTTTTAAAGGGGTAGAAGAGCAACTTACTATAATAGAAGGGATGTGTTATCGTGCTATTTTTGACACAGAGATTTTAGATTTCACAGCTACAGATCTGCTTGATCAACTTAATGGTATCAGAAATACTGTTATAGAACGTCATAACTCACTGTTTTTAGATCAGATAGATAGTTTTATTCATAAAATAGAGCTTTTTGGTTTCCATTTTGCAACTTTAGATATAAGGCAAGATAGTAGTGCACATGACGCAGTTTTTGATGAGATTCTCGCTTTCGCGAAAGCGGAATTACCATCCAACTATAACGACCTATCTGAAGAAGAAAAGATCAACGTACTCGTACAGGTAGAAGGTTCTCTAGATCCTAACGAATTTAAGGACGAGTATACACAGCGAACGTTGAGCAGTATATATGCCATAAAACATATACAAGAGCGCAATGGTGAAAAAGGCTGTAATCGCTACATCATTTCTAATACGCAAATGGCATCTCATATTATGGAAGTTTATGCCATGTTACGACTCTGTAATATGAAAGAGCCTAATATAGATGTAGTACCGTTATTTGAAACCGTGCCCGATCTAGTAAATGCACCGCATGTCATGAAATCTCTTTATGAAAACGAGAAATACCGTTCTCATGTTAAAAGACGTGGTGATACACAACATATCATGCTAGGTTTCAGTGATGGGACTAAAGATGGTGGTTATTTAATGGCAAATTGGGCTATTTACAAAGCTAAAGAAGAGCTGACCAGAGTATCTAGAATGTATGGAGTATCGATAGTATTCTTTGATGGTAGAGGTGGACCACCAGCGCGTGGTGGCGGACAAACACATCAATTTTATGCCTCTATGGGAACAAAAATAGAAGCAAAACACATACAGTTAACCGTACAAGGGCAAACTATTAGTTCTAAG
Source organism: Nonlabens sp. (assembly GCF_039941875.1). Taxonomy (GTDB): domain Bacteria; phylum Bacteroidota; class Bacteroidia; order Flavobacteriales; family Flavobacteriaceae; genus Nonlabens. The sequence continues at coordinate 115,941 of NZ_JBDVDQ010000014.1, forward strand.
TTCGGTACTCTAGAAAGTTGTCAATACAATCTAGAACAAATGATAAGTAGTGGTGTGAGCAATGCAGTTTATGCGAGTGATGCAAATGACTTCTCTGCTACAGACCAGGCTACAATGGATCAACTGGCAGAAACTAGTTATAAAACCTATACAGATTTTAAAGCGCACCCTCAGTTTTTATCTTATCTAGAAAAAATGAGTACATTAAAGTACTACGCAAAAACCAATATAGGTAGTAGACCTAGTAAAAGAGCTGGTAGTGCAGAATTAAGATTTAAAGACTTAAGAGCTATACCTTTTGTAGGATCATGGAGCCAATTGAAACAAAACGTTCCTGGATTTTATGGAGTAGGTACAGCACTAGAAACTATGGAAAAAGCAGGTAATTGGGACGCTGCTCAATCTTTATATATCAACAATAAGTTTTTCCGTACACTACTGGATAATAGTATGATGAGTCTTACTAAATCATTCTTTGGTTTAACTTCTTATATGGAGCACGATCCTGTCTATGGAGAATTCTGGAAACTGATTTATGCAGAGTATGAACGTTCTAAAAAGTACATGCTTAAGATATCTGGAATGAATGCATTAATGGATAATGAAGTAGCAGGAAGAGCGAGTATACAAGCTAGAGAAAAAATAGTTTTACCGTTATTAACGATACAGCAATATGCACTTAAAATGGTCCAAGACATACAGAATAATGAAGAGTCTGGTAGTCTAGGGATCTATGAACAAATGGTGACTAGATCACTATACGGGAATATAAACGCCAGTCGTAATTCTGCTTAACTTAATTATAGTTAACTAAAAAAGGGTGATTTTTCTTACGTAAAGAAAAATTACCCTTTTTGAATTTATAGACATACTATAGCATCCTTGATTTCACTTCAAGGGTTTTCTTCATGCAGACAATAAGTTATGTTTTTCTACAAGTTCGTTCATGAGAGTTTCTACAGCAATAGTCACCGACTTCTTAAAGTTAAGCGATTCTATCTCACAAAAAACATTCTTCTCTTTTAAGGATACTTGAATCATAGCAACTTCTCTCGTTCTATTCTTGATATCAAACATTTTTTTATACGTGATATCTATCCTGCGTATTTTTGATTCTTCGTGTAGTATTTGTAATTTTTCGGTTGTAAATTTTTCTAACTTCTTGTTAGTAGGGACATGAACGTAGTTAAAATGAATCATCTTTTTCGGTTTTATAATACTTACGTAAGAATTACCAACACGGTTTTAAAAATAATAGATTAACGACGTGAAAATATCTGCATTACTACTTTTCTGTATTCAAGGATTCTTCTTGTTTTTCTTTTTCTTGAGTAGTGGTAGGATAGTAGATAGAGAATAAGGCACCTGCTAAAAGAGAGATGAATATCACGACTAGAGAGATCCATTCTGGCAAATGTATATAATGAACGAATATCATTTTAAGACCTACAAAGGCTAATATTGCTACTAGACTGTAATGTATATATTGGAATTTATCTAAGAGGTTAGATAAGAAGAAGTACATGCTACGCAATCCCATAATGGCAAGTATATTACTAGAAAATACTAAAAAAGGGTCGTTAGTAATAGCTAGAATAGCAGGAATAGAATCTAGTGCAAAAAGAATGTCGGTTACTTCTATAACCACAAGAGCAAGAAATAGTGGAGTCGCTATACGCTTACCCATTTTCTTAATAAAGAGCTGTTGTCCTTCTATACGATTTGTAACAGGTAAAAGTTTTTTAGCAAATTTATAGATCTTGGAAGTCTTAGGGTCGAATTCATCTTCTTTACTACTTAACATGGAATAAGCGGTATAAAGTAGAAATCCACCAAAGATATAGGTCATCCAGCTTATCTCATTAATTAACGCAATACCGAATAAGATCATCAACGCTCTAAATACTAATGCGCCTACTATTCCCCAAAAAAGAACACGATGCTGGTATTTAGTACTTATAGAAAAGGATTTAAAAATAACAGCGATGACAAAGATGTTATCTATACTTAGCGATAATTCTATAAGGTAGCCCGTCAGGTATTTTAGAGCAGCATCAGCACCGTTTAATTGATCTGGATTTGAAAGATAACCTGCATCATATATAAAATAAATCACTCCAGTAAAAGCTAATGCAATACCTACCCAAAGAGCTGTAAACTTTGAAGCCTCTTTAGTACTTATCACATGAGCATTTCTATTAAATACAAATAGATCTAAACTTAAAAAAATAGCAACTAAGACAATGAATGAAATCCAAACAATCATATGGTGGTTTTTGAGTAAACATAAAAAATCCAGCTATAAAAGCTGGATTTTAAAAAGTAATTATATCATAAATTTTACGGGATATTAATGGACGCAGTGTCTACATCAAAAAATTCTAAAATTTCATTGTATAATTTGATCTCTTTTGCTCTCTTGCCTTCTATTGCTATAGGAAAAATAAGCATTTCTGGATCATTTTGTAAAACTTTGATAGCCCCATCACAATCTACGTTGTTATCGGTACCATATTTATTTTCAAAGGTAGCGTGATCTGTATGTATTAAATCTCTAACTCTAAGATTCATTAAATCAGCAATCTCTGTCCACGTTGTACCTGCCACTTTATCCTTGACAACATCTATAGCCAGTAAATCTTTACCTGAAGAACTTGCGTAAGCAAAAATTTCCTTGTGATTTTTCTGATTAGAATTATAAAATAATACTATTTGTTTAGGGTTTGTGGCTAGTGAAATCATATTAGGGATGTGTAATTATGGTTGCTTTTCTCTTTTCACATTGTGTTTTAAGTTGATTTACAACTTTGTTAACTGATTCATGAAACGTAGCATGACTTTCTTCGGCAAATAATCTTGGACCAGGTGCACTAAGTCTAATCTCAGTGATCATTCCTGTTTCATCACTAGAGGTATTCTCTGTTTTATAAAAAACATCTGCTCGAGTAATCCAGTTGTATCGATCAAAAATAGTTTGTAATTTTTCTTTTGTATATTCTTCAAGTTCTGTACTTCCTGAAACGTGTTGGTAATTAAATTGAATAGTCATAATGTTGATTTTTATTTAAAGTTACTTCTCAAATCTGTTCTAGTAGGTGGCTTTAATTAAATCTTAGTACAGCTTTAATAAAGTATTAAGCTTTGATAGATCAACTGTTAATGTATAATTAATATTAAATAATCTATTATATTAACTTAATAACTTTAACTATTCTTAATAATACGCTTTTATTCTCGCTTTCGCGAAAGCGCAATAAAAAGGAACTTTAACTCTATAAAATGAAAAATTATAAATATTTAATGCTCTTTAGTATTTTAGTATTGGTGCTTACCTCCTGCAAATCTAGTTTTACTGAAGCAGATCGTAATAAACTCAAAGGTTTACAAGAAGAGATATTAGAGGATACATTTATTTTTAAAGCAGATGCTGCATTACCTTTTAATTCTCAAGCTGTAAATAATGCGATCAATGATATTCTTATACGTAACGGAAATAGTGCTAGCCGTATTAATTTAAGTGGTGATAATTACACACTTAAAATAGGAGAGGAGATGGCGGTCTTTAACTTACCTTTTTACGGCGAGCGCAGGACAGGTGGTGGTTATAATGATGACAATTCATTTGACTTTACTGGCGAAATAAAAAACTTGAGTAATTCTATAGTATCAGACTCGAATTATATTTCTTATCAATTTGATGTAAGAAACGATACAGAAAGTCTTAATATAGAGCTTAAAATATTCTCTAGGGAGACAGCTCATTTAATTATTAATAGCTCGCACCGTTCTTATATGAAGTATGATGGTCATTTAACTGTAGAGTCTAAGCAGTAATTTAATTATTATTCATTTATAGTGAAGATTACACTACCACAAGATAACATATCCTCACTATGATAAGGATTTTGAACTACCGATTCTGTACTTAACCATATCGCGCCTTTATCTCCATTAACCATAGGACATTTTTGAATGTACAGAGGTTGTTTAAGATCTTCTAGTTTCATGATATATGTGATAAGATTCTGATTAAGAATAATATAATATTCCCTTTGTCTATCTATGTCTTTACTACTTTTGATTAATGACAAGGTTGCAATAGCCTCTTTTACAGAGGTAGATTCTTCACTTATTAAATCACTTGACTTAATGGATTTGAGATTCTTTTGAATCTCACTAGCATATTTTGTAATATTCTTAGAATCTACCTTGATAAAAGCTTCTTTCATTTCTAGATATTGTGGTAATACAGTTCTCAATCTTCTCGATAACTCCATAGACATTCCTAAATCATTATTTGTAATAGAAAGGTCTTCTCCTTTATTCATCATGGAGTTCTTGCCTTGTAATTGTGCAGCTGCATCTACTGTAAATGTTCCATTAGTGACTATGGCATCACCATTTTCCAGACCATCAACCACCTGATAATTATCTCCAGATCTATTACCTAAAGTAATTTCTCTCATTTCAAATATAGGTTCGTTGGGACTCGTTTTTACATAAACTATCGATCGCCTTCCAGTCCATAAAACAGCACTAGCAGGTATCATTACAGAATTAGAAACTGTAGAAGTAGGAGAGGTTTTAACCTTACCAGTTACAAACATGCCTGGTTTAAAAAAGCCTTCTTTATTTTCTATAGTAGCTCTTATAGTAACAGTTCTGGTGCTTGTGTTTAAAATAGGATCTATAAAAGAAACTATCGCATCATAATTCTTATTAGGATTTGCATTTGTAGTAACAGCTATTTTTTGCCCTATTTTAAATTGCATTATTTGATTTTCATACGCATCAAACTCTGCCCAGACACTATTTAAATTACTTACTTTTAGGATAGGTTGTCCTTGTTTAACATAATCACCTTCATTTGCCATAACCTGAGCAACTGTACCTGATACGGTTGCATAAACAGGAAAGTTTTCTCTGACCTTTCCAGAAGATTCAATAGCAGTAATTTGCTTTTCAGATAACTTCCAGTTTTTTAACTTATTTCTTACTGCATTATAAAGTGCTGGCTGACTTTCTTTTAACGAAGCAGTTGTAATTAATTCTTGTTGTGCCGCAACTAGGTTAGGAGCATAAATAGTAGCTAGTAGTTGTCCGCGGTTTACTTGCTTTCCTTCATAACTTACATTTAAACGTTCTATACGTCCATCAAAATAACTGGCTTGTACAGAATTATTCTCTTCGTTAGTTGCAATTTTACCAGATAAGGAAATTGAATTTAAATCCATATTACCAGAGCTGTTGCCTATTATTGTAGTTTGAATATTAGCAAGTGCCATTGCATTCTCTGTCATTTTAATCTCATTCATAGCTAGACCATCTTGGATAGAATTAGCTGGTATAAGATCCATACCGCAAATAGGACAATCTCCAGCTTCTGATAGCATAATTTGAGGATGCATAGAACAGGTCCACATTTCTGAACCATCATTTTCATGGTCGTGTTGGTCTACTTTAGAAGTGTTCCCAACCCTGTTTTCGGACGCTACACTATCATTACCAAAAATGACCCAACCGGCAAATAACCCTAGTAATACCGCTATAATTATATATAATATATTCTTATTCATAATTCTTAATTTATAGTCTTAGAGCGCAATCTAAGAGCATTTGCTATTACAGACACAGAACTAAAACTCATCGCTAGCGCAGCAATCATAGGTGATAATAGTAAGCCGAAAAAAGGAAATAATACCCCAGCAGCAATAGGAATACCTAATGTGTTATATAACAATGCAAAGAAGAGATTTTGTTTTATGTTGCGCATTACTGCTGCACTTAGATTTTTAGCTTTTACAATACCGTGAAGATCTCCTTTCACTAGTGTAATCATGGCGCTTTCTATTGCCACGTCAGTACCTGTTCCCATAGCAATACCTACATTACTTTTTGCTAGTGCCGGCGCATCATTAATACCATCACCTGCCATGGCAACTATATGTCCTTGTTGCTGTAGTTTTTCAACCTCTTTTAATTTGTCTTCTGGTAGCATACCTGTTTTAAACTGTGCTAGATGTAATTCTGTTGCAACAGCTTGTGCAGTATCTCGATTATCACCAGTTAACATAATAACGTCTATTCCTTTCTCTTGAAGTTCTTTTATGGCTTTAGCACTCGATTCTTTGATCTTGTCAGCTATAACTACATAGCCTTGTACTTCTTTATCTACAGCCAGGTAGGAAACGGTTTTACCTTGTTTTTGGATTTGTTGCACTTCATTTTTCATTTCTAAAGAAACAGGAACTTGTGCATAATCCATCATTTTGAGGTTACCTAGAACGACTTGTTTTCCATCGACTATTCCTTCCACACCTTTTCCGGTAACTGCACTGAAATCTTTAGTCTGGAGTAGATCTATTTGTTGTTGTTTAGCATATTTTACTGTCGCCTCAGCTAGTGGGTGTTCACTAGAGCTATTTATAGAGGCGATGATTTTTGTAATTTCGCTTTCGCGAAAGCGAGATCCAAAAACACCTATTTTCTCTACCGTAGGTTTACCTTCAGTAATAGTACCTGTTTTATCGACGATTAAGATATCTACCTTATCCATGATCTCAAGAGCTTCGGCATTTTTAATAAGCACTCCGTTTTGCGCTCCTTTACCTACGCCTACCATTACAGACATAGGTGTTGCTAGACCTAATGCACAAGGGCAGGCGATTATTAAAACGGCGATGGCATTTACTAATGCAAATACATAAGCTGGCTCTGGACCCCAAATGCTCCATACCACAAAGGTGATTATGGATACTACGACAACTATAGGTACAAAATAACTAGAAATGGTATCTGCTAGTTTTTGAATAGAAGCACGGCTGCGACTCGCATCGTTAACCATGTGTACTATTTGAGATAGAAGAGTGTCTTTTCCTACTTTCTCGGCTTTTAATAAAAACGACTGATTTCCATTAATCGTACCGCTATTTACTTGATCACCTGCTGTTTTACTCACAGGAATAGGTTCCCCAGATATCATCGATTCATCTATAGTGGTGCTACCTTCTATAATACTACCGTCCACAGGTATTTTATCGCCTGGTTTAACTCTTAAAATGTCACCTTTTTGAATCTTATCTATAGCCACCTTTTCTTCATTACCATCTACTACTCGTACAGCTTTATTAGGTGCGAGCTTCAGCAATTCTTTTACGGCAGTATTAGTTTTACCATGTGCACGAGCTTCTAGCAGTTGTCCCATTAAAACTAATGTTAGAATAACCGTTGCAGCTTCAAAATAAACATGCACCGCGCCTGAATCTGTCTTAAATTGAGCAGGAAAAAAATCAGGAATCAACATACCAAAAACACTAAACAACCACGCTATACCGGCACCTATGCCTACTAGGGTAAACATATTGAGATTCCAAGTGATGATACTGCGGTAAGCGCGCTCAAAGAACATCCACGCGGCATAAAAAACCACTGGAATAGATAAAACCAGTTGTACCCAATTCCAGGATTTTTGCTCCATTACATCGTACAATGGATTGTTGGGTATCATCTCACTCATCGCTATTATAAAAATAGGTAAGGTGAATCCTAACGCTAACCAGAATTTACGAGATAGTTTTTTATAGGTTTTCTCTTCTGCAGTTAAGTCTGGTTTCATTGGAACGAGATCCATACCACAAATAGGACAGTCGCCAGCCTCATTCTCCACAATTTCTGGATGCATAGAGCAGGTCCATTGCTCACTAGTTGTAGCGTTTAGATTTTGCTCTTCTACTAGATCCATACCACATACTGGACAGTCGTCTAGTTGCTCATAGGTTTTATCACCTTCACAATGCATAGGGCAGTAAAAAACACCTGTTCCATGACTATTGATTGATTTCTTGTCTTTGGTTGTATTTTCTATAGGTTGCTCACCTAATAAATGAATAGAGTAGTGGCCGCCTTCATTTTGCATTGCAGCTTGCAACTTTTCTATAGAAATTTCTTGGTCATATTCTAGCATTGCTTCAGCATTTTCTAAGTTTACAGAAGCCGTATTAACTCCTTCTATCTTTGAAAGTGTTTGTTCTACGTGACTGCGACAACCGTTACAGGTCATGCCGTTTATATGATAGGATTTTTTCATGAATTCAATTTTATAAATGAATTACTCAGTAAGATTATTTTAATCTATTCCTTTACTTAATTTCTCTTTGTACTATACCACATTTAAGCATCTGACTGCCATAATAGGGATTGCGTATTTCTTTACTATTACTTAGCCAGTTACTACCACCATTATACATAGGACAGTGTTGCTCATAAAGTGGTTGTTCTGTGCCAGTAATGGCAATCATGTCTGTAATATCCTTACTTAATTCTTTAAAATATTCTCTTTGAATTTTAATATCTTTTTCAGAAATGAGGTTGGTATTTTTAACTGCATCATTTAATATTTCTTTTAGTTCATCTTGCTTGTCTTCAATACTAATAGAGTTACTGAAGTCATTTAATGAATTAGATAAATATTCGCTATGAATAGTAGCTTTATCTTTATCATCTTTTACTAAGGCGTCTTTCAAATTGAAGTAATTTTTCAAAACCTTTTCTGAGGTTATACTACTCACTAGTGTAGTTTCTTTATCACCTATTTCTATAGATGTATTCTCTTCTGTTTTCTTGCAAGAAACAGTGAATATTACGGTTGCTATAAGAGCTAGTTTTACTAAGTTACTTTGTATTGTTTTCAATTTGATTTCTTTAAAGTAGTGTTATAAATAAGTATATAAAATTACCCTATTTATGAAGATTACTATATCATAATTATGGTTAGTATCTACATAATTTGGTCTAGCGGATTTCTATGATTTTTTTGCGATTTTTTATAATCTGTAAGGCTCATACCGGTTTCTGATTTAAACTGACGGCTCAAATGGTTAGAATTGCTATAATTGATTAACTCACTGATTTCTGTAAAGTTATTCTCTTGAAGCTGGATCAACTCTTTCACCTTTTCTATTTTGAGTTTTATGAAGTATTTCTCAATGGTAATGTGCTCTTCATTAGAAAACAACTTACTTATTTTTGAATATTCTTTATTCAGTTTTTGCTCTAAAAACCTAGAAAGATTAGACTCTAGCTGTAATGGTAGCTTTTTTAAAAGTTCTATTAATTCTTTTTTAATCTCTTCTACCAGTTGTTGATCTGGAGCAAGTAAAACCTCAAATCCGTTTTCTTCTATAACCTTACTTATGTTTTTAAACTGCGCTGAATCTGTTTCTGGATAGATAATTGAGCCTAATTCTATATCTAGTAATTCTATACCTAATTGATTTATTTCGTTTTCTAAGACCTTAATACATCGGTCACAAACCATATTTTTAATGAATAATTTCCTTTCCATTTCTTAGTTCATTAAATAATTAATTATAGCAGACTGTACATAGTAGTTCTCTACGGTATGCACTTGTTCTAGTTGAAATTTCAATTGTAATTCTTGAATATCGAGAACATCCTTAAAATCAATAGTGCCAGTCTCGTAGTTTTTGATGAGAATTTCTTCGGCATCATGAGCTTGTTTTAGGTTTTTATCTAGAGTTTCATAAACTATACGGGCTTGATTGCGTTGTGATCTAGCTCTGGCAAATGCCGTATGCAATACATTTAAACGTTCTTGTTTCTTAAGCTCAATCTCCTTCTGTTGCAATTCATTTTGTTTAGAAATAGATTTGTAACGTTTATTAAATAATGGAATAGAAACCGTTACCATAGGCATAAAAACATCTTTACCATTATCTACTATATTTAAATCTGCTCGCTCACTAACTGGTAGGTAATCAAAACCTAAACCTATAGATGGTAAACCTTCGCGCTTATTTAAAATCTCTGACTGTACTACAGATTCATATAGTTTATCATATTTTAAAATTTCAGGATTCACATTTATAGAACCTTCAACTAACTCTTTATCAGATAGCGGCATACTCATGACATCAGTTATCTTAATAGATTCTGTTGCTTCTTTATTCAGCAATTTGTTAAATAAAGCCTGTGACGCTTTAAAATCTTCTTCTAAGATATCTATTTGTTGTTGTAACTCATTACTGCGTATTTGTAATCTTAACACATCTACAGCACTTGCTTTTCCTACGGTTACAGAGGTTAATGCTAGTTGTTCATATGTTTTTAATAGTTCCATGTTTTTATCGAGTGCAGCTTGTTTTGCTCTTATGGAATAGAGCTTATAGTAAGCCTTTGAGACAGATAATGCTAGTTTACGTTTTGCAATGGTTATTTCTACATAATCAGCATCTGCTAGTGAGGTGGCATAGTTCTCTCTAGCCGTTATGGTACCGAACCATGGCAACATCTGTTTCACACCTATACGTGCTCTTTGCGCACCCACACGAGTTTCCGTCTCGCTTATAAAGTAACCTACGCTAACCTCTGTATTAGGTATCCAGTCTGCCTCATTTACTTTCTCCTGAGATATATTATGTCGCATTTCAACAGCTCTTATTTCTAAGTTATTAGCTTGTGCTTCTTTAATATAAGATTGTAATTGTTGCGCTTTCGCGAAAGCGGAAACCAAAAAAACATAAAAAACTATACTATTATATTTCATTTTTTGATCTTTTAAGTTGGTATTCTTTTTTCCAGCTAAACAAAACCGGAACTAGAAAATAGGAGGTAACATCGATAATCATACCTCCAAAAATTGGGATGGCCATAGGCATCATAATATCGCTTCCTTTTCCTGTAGAAGTAAGTACTGGAAGTAATGCGAGTATGGTCGTTACCGTGGTCATTAAACAAGGTCTTATACGTTTTTCTGCAGCAAGTAATGCGGCTTTTCTAATTCCATTTTTATCTGCAGGTTGCTCTCTATCAAAAGTTTGTGTCAGATAAGTAGCCATTACCACACCGTCATCTGTAGCGATACCAAAAAGAGCTATAAATCCTACCCAAACGGCAACGCTTAAATGAATAGTTTTCATATTAAATAGCTCACGCATATTCTCACCAAAGAGATTAAAGTTGAAAAACCAGTCCTGACCATATAACCATATCATGATAAATCCACCTGCAAAAGCAACGGCTATACCGCTAAACACCATAAGAGATGTCGCAACAGATTTAAACTGAAAATAAAGAATTATAAAGATTATAATTAGGGCTAGAGGCACCACAACAGCTAGTGTTTTCTCAGCCCTTAATTGGTTCTCATAAGTACCAGTAAAACTATAGCTTATACCTTGCGGTATGATAAGATCACCACTATATATCTGTTTTTGAATTAGTTGTTGAGCATTTTCAACTACATCAACTTCGGCAAAATTCCTTAATTTGTCAAAGAGTACATATCCTATTAAAAATGTGTCTTCACTTTTTATAACTTGTGGTCCTTGCTCATAACGTATCTCTACTAACTCGCTTAATGGTACAGGACTTCCTTTTTCTACAGGAACATAAATACCTTTTAAATCTTCTGGTGTGGTTCTCAGTTCTCGAGGATAACGCACACGCACCGCATAACGTTCTCGACCTTCTACCGTTTGAGTAAGTGGCTTACCGCCCACAGCAACTTCTAAAACTTCTTGAACATCACTGACTGAAATACCGTATCGGGCTAGTTGTTCTCTTTTTATATCAATGAGTAAATAAGGTTTACCAACTATACGGTCTGCAAAAACGGCTTGTTTTTTTACACCAGGAACTTGTTTTAGAATACGTCCTAGTTCTACACCAAAGTTTTCTATCGTTTTTAAATCTGGTCCTTTTACCTTAATTCCCATAGGAGCACGCATACCAGTTTGTAACATAATAAGTCGCGTCTCTATAGGTTGTAACTTAGGTGCAGAGGTGACACCAGGTAATTTAGTAACCTTTAAAATCTCGTTCCATATATCGTCAGGATTATTTATTTCTGGTCGCCAGTTGCGGTAGTACTCACCATCTTTATCTTCTATAAAATCTTTTCTTTGAGCAGTTGTTCTTAGAGCTGCATGATCATAACTAGCTCCTTGATCTATAGGTCGGTTAGGGTTGATAATCAGTTGGTTATTTTTAAGAACATAAAAACCATCTTCATTTACTCGGTAACGCTGTCGTTCACCTTGCTCATTGCGCATAAACTCCGACTTGTACTGAATCATGTTCTCATACATAGAAAGCGGTGCAGGATCTAGTGCAGACTCTGTTCTACCAGATTTACCTACCACAGTTTCTATTTCGGGAATACTCGCTACTGCCATATCTAGCAGCTGTAACACACGTTTATTCTCTTCTACACCAGCATGAGGTAGGGAAGTGGGCATCAATAAAAAAGAACCTTCATTAAGTGCTGGCATAAATTCTTTACTGGTGTTGCGCATAATTAAAATACCTAGCGTCAGTACGGTAAGTGGTATAATTAAGAACAAGATTTTACTTTCTAGAGCCCATTTTAAAATACGTTCATAGTACATTCTTAATAAAGTAAACGCTCCTAAAAGTCCAAAACAAATAAGAGAAACAAATACTAAATTGAGTCCAATGTTGCGGTCAAATCCTAGAGGTCTCCAATAATTTGCTAATAAGAACACGATAGCGATGGCGGCTATGGCGATGTTTATGTAGTTAGCACGCTTTCGCGAAAGCGTACCCAATAAAGACCACAGTGCTACAATAGAAAAACCTATCAGTACTAGCCCTAACCAGTAACCGTAAACGATAGCTATGATTCCTATAAATAATAAAAGTGCATTGATCACTAATTTGAATCGATTTCCTATGGTCGTTTTTCTAAACAAAAACGCAGCAAATGGTGGTATTAAAAACAGGGCAACGATAAGAGATGCGGTGAGTGCCATAGTTTTAGTAAATGCGAGTGGACGGAATAATTTCCCCTCGGCACCTATCATGGTAAAAACTGGTACAAAGCTTATAATGGTAGTTAATACGGCGGTGAGTATCGCACCAGAAACCTCTGATGTGGCATTATAAATAACCTCATTAATAGTAAAAGGAGTACCGTCTTCACTGACACGTAGCTTTTCATCATGGAGATGTCGTATCATATTTTCGGCAAGTATGACACCTACATCTACCATAGTACCTATAGCTATGGCAATACCAGAAAGTGCTACTATGTTTGCGTCTACATGAAACAATTTCATAGCTACAAAAACCATAAGAACTGCAACGGGCAATAAACTAGAGATAAGTAGGGACGCTCGTAGATTAAACACCATAATTATAATGACTAAAATGGTAATTAATATCTCTATAGTAAGAGCTTCACTCAAGGTATGTAAAGTCTCTTTAATCAATATAGTACGGTCGTAGAAAGGAACGATGGTAAGCTGTGAAACTCTACCGTCTGATAATGTTTTAGAAGGTAATCCAGAACTAAGTTGGCCTATTTGATCTTTTACATTATTGATAACCTCTAGTGGGTTTGCTCCATAACGTGCGATGACAACACCGCCTACCACTTCGGCACCTTCTTTATCTAGAATACCACGTCTAGCGGCTGGTCCCAAATGTACGTTTGCGATGTCTTTTATTCTTAAAGATGTAAACCCTTTAGAATCTACAACAGCACTTTCTATATCGCTTATAGATTTTATATAACCTAGACCACGTACTAGATATTCTGCCTGATTAATCTCTAGAGTTTGTGCTCCTATATCTTTATTACTTTCCTTTACTGCTTTTACAACGGCAGCCATAGTAATCTTGTACTGACGCATTTTTTCTGGATCGATATCTATTTGATATTCTTGTACATATCCACCTATTGAGGCTACTTCAGAAACTCCACTAGCTGATGATAAACCAAATTTTACATAATAATCCTGTATGCTACGCAGCTCATGTAAATCCCAGCCACCGGTAACATTACCGTCTTTATCACGACCTTCTAAAGTGTACCAAAAGATCTGTCCTAATCCTGTTGCATCCGGACCTAAAGTAGGCTTAACACCTTCTGGTAAAAGTTTGGATGGCAGTGAATTGAGTTTTTCTAAAATACGACTGCGTGACCAGTAAAATTCTGCATCTTCTTCAAATATGATGTAGATACTAGAGAAGCCGAACATAGAAGAACTACGTATCGTTTTAACTCCAGGAATACCTAGCAGTGAAGAGGTGAGTGGATAGGTGATCTGGTCTTCTATATCTTGTGGTGAACGACCGTCCCACTGTGTATAAATTATTTGCTGGTTCTCACCTATATCTGGAATAGCATCTACCGCTACAGGGTCAGATGGTAAAAAACCTAAATTCCAATTAAAGGGTGCGTTAATAGTTCCCCAGCCTATAAATAAGCAAAGAAGTAATACAGCTACGAGTTTATTTTCTATAAGGAATTTAATCGCCTTATTAAGCATAAGTATTGATTATTAGAATGTTGAATATATATATATGTCTAATAATGACACATGTATTTATAGCCCAATACAGCAAAAGCCGTTTTGTGTTAGATTTTCAAAAAACTAATTAATCAGATTAAAAAAGACTGGTGCAGGACTTGCACATCTCGCTTAGGAATAGGAGGCGAGTAGTGTATTAAAGGAACCTCAAGTGAAGCAGTACTTTCAAAAACACTTAGATAAGAATAGGTAACTGAGGCAATGAATAAGTGCTGACTAAAACTAATTTTATCTAAAGAAGTTTTAAGATCTTCCTGACCTTGTTTGATCACTTCATGATCTGTACAACATGATTTTTTTTGAGCTGTAGGTAATTCACAATCTGCCATAACAGCCATTGCTTTTTCCATGCTACAAGATTTTACTTTACTTGCAAATGAAAAATCAACCAGTGTATCTCCACAATAATGCATATCCACAGTAAATGACATCGTAGTAAATAGAACTACGCAAGTCATAAAAATGGCAAGTGCTTTATGTGTGAATTGTTTCATTATTACAAATTTACTCAATTTCTGATTACCAATAAGCTAATTAATAAATAGATAATAAATTAGCCAGAACTTAAATATGTAGATTAATGATACATATCATCTTTTAATCCAATAATTCAAATTTTCAAATAATCTCTAAATCTAGACACAGCAAAAATTATTCGTAGAACTGAATATCAAAACTGTAATTACTATTTGGACATTATCAAAAGAGTTAGGCAGCTAGTTACAGTATTCGGCAACTAGGGTAGTTTTAAAGAACTAAATGGTATTGTCATTCATTCTATTTGACATAATATATATTATGATGCAACTAACGTTATTATAAGTATTATCATGTTAATTCACTTTCAGGCAAGTTATAATTACACATTGTGTCAATTATTAAGAATAAAATTAAATCTTACATAATTATCATGGACAGAGTATAAAAAAGATTATTTAAGTCCTGTATTGAAGTGAATAATTAAAAATCTATCAAATACTTTATTTATCAGAATCATTCACGTTAGTCATTTTTAATATTCCATAGATCAAAACTTTGAATCCTCTAAAAGTATTGTAGAGGATTCTCTGTAATTACATTTTATTTTAACCATCCACCTCCAAGGGCTCTATATAGCTTAACCACAGCTTCTAATTCTTGTTGTTTATCATTAACACCTTCTAACTGAGCAGATAATAAACTATTCTTTGTTGTCAGCACATCGGTATAATTAGTGTTAGATGAATATTCTAAAAGAGCTTCAGTAAACTCTACAGATTTTTCTAAAGCTGCAATTTGATTTGTTCTCGCTTGCTGTTTTTCTTTGGCTTTATTATATTGAAAAAGTGCATTTGAAATTTCTCCTCCGGCATTTAACCAAGCTGCTTTATAATCATAAAAAGCCTGCTGTTGTACCGATTCGTTTATTTTTAGTCGAGCCTTATTTTCTCCATTTGCAAATATCGGTTGCGTTAAACCACCTATTAAATTATAGAAGATAGAACTATCAAAAAAATCGGTTAAAGACAAAGATGATAACCCACCATTAGCGCTAATTGTAAGAGATGGATAAAACAACGTTTTTGCATAGTTAACATCTTCAAAAGCAGATCTAAAGGTCATCTCTGCCTCTTGAATATCTGGTCGATTTCTTAATAGAGAAGCTGGAATTCCTATTTGTAAATCAGAATAAACAGTTTGATCCTTCATTAAAGATCTTTCTATTGGACCTGGTGCTCTACCTAATAAAATAGATAATGCATTCTCTTCTTCTTGAATACTAAGTTCAATATCTGGTATACTAGCTTCTATTTCGTATCTACTTGCTTCACTCTGCACAACAGCAGCTCCATCAACAACAGCTGACTCTTTAAGAAGTTTCATGGTTTCCTGATCTCCTATTCTATTCTCTAGTGTTTTTCTAGTAATTTCTAGTTGTGCGTCTAGTGTCAACAGATTGTAATATGAAACTGAGATATCTGAAATCAATTGCGTTTGTATAGCTTTTGTCGCTGCTTCTGTTTTTAAGAAAGAAGCTAAGGCAGAGCGTTTGTTGCTTTTTAATTTTCCCCACACATCTATCTCCCAACTACTACTTAATTGACCTAAATAAGAAGTGGTGCTTAAATTAATACCATTAATACTTCCTAAGTTAAGCGACGCTTCTGATGTTTTTGATTTTGATACTTGAGCGCTTCCTTCTAAACTAGGTAAAAACGATAATTTAGCCTGCGTTAAACTCGCTTTTGCCTGATTTATATTCTCTAAAGCAGTTTTTAAATCTAGATTATTTTGTAATCCTTCTTCAATTAATTTTTGTAAAATACTATCTGAAATTATTTCTTTCCAATGTACAGCAGCCATAGAAATTGTGTCCTGTGTTTCATTATCTCTATAATTTTCAGAAAAATTAATATCTGGAGTATAATATTTATTATTTACCACACCACATGAATTAAACAAAAATAGTGTCAAGGTAACAGGAATGATATATCTTATAATTCTATATTTCATATCTATATTTTTTTATTTGTTCAACGTTAATTCTTCATCTTCACCCCAATCATGATTAGGAGTTCCTACAATTTTTTCCTGAAGAGATTGAAAAATCACATAAAGTACAGGTGTAATCAAAACTCCTAAAATAGTTCCAATTAACATACCTCCTACCGCACCGGTACCGATAGCTTTATTACCCAATGCCCCTGCTCCTGAAGCGATCATTAAAGGAATTAATCCAAAGATAAAAGCAAACGAAGTCATTAAAATAGGTCTAAATCTGGCTACTGCACCATCTATAGCAGATTGTATAATTGTTTCACCTTCACGTCTTCTTTGTATCGCAAATTCTATAATTAATATGGCGTTTTTAGCTAGTAGACCAATAAGCATAACCAAAGTAATTTGTACATAAATATTATTATTTATATCGAATAGATTAGCAAAAATTAAAACTCCCGAAAGTCCTGCCGGTACGGCCAATAAAACAGAAAATGGAAGTATGAAACTTTCATATTGAGCGGATAATAAAAAATAGATGAAAATAAAGCAAAGTGCAAAAATATACACCGTTTGACTACCTGCCGAAATTTCTTCTCTAGTTAAACCTGAATATTCATATCCGTATCCTGTAGGTAAAGTAGTAGCTGCAACTTCTTGAATTGCATTAATAGCATCTCCAGAGCTATACCCTTCATTAGGTGATCCACTTATACTTGCTGATGTAAATAAATTAAAACGACTTATACTTTGAGGACCATAAACTCTTTTCAAAGTCACAAACTCTGTTATAGGTGCCATAATTCCATTGCTATTTTTAACTTTAATGGCATTTAGACTTTCTGGATTCGCTCTGAAATTAGCTTCAGCTTGATAGATTACACGGTATTGTTTACCAAATTTGTTAAAATTAGAAGCATACACACCGCTTAAATAACCTTGCATAGCATCTAGAACATCTTCTACACCTAGACCAGCTAATTTAGTTTTGGCAACATCTACAACTACTTCGTATTGTGGAAAAGTAGGATCTAATGTGGTGGTAGCATACTGAATTTCTGGCCTTTTAGTTAAGGCCGCAAGAAACTCCTGTGTCACATCATATAAATCATCTATACTACCTCCACTTTGATCTTGTAATTGTAATTGAAATCCATTACTAATACCAAAACCAGAAATCGTTGGTGGTGCAAAAAATATAATATCAGCATCTTTAATATGAGCTGTTTTACCAAATAATCTTTTAACAATAGATTGAGCGTCTTGCCCCTCGCCTGATCTTTCTCCCCAATCTTTTAACCTTAATATTACTGTAGCATAATTAGATCCTGAACCACTTATTAATCCACTACCTGTGTTGGTAAATACAGCTTCTACTTCTGGTAATTCTTCGACAATTTGTTTTACTTGTTCAACCACTTCAGCTGTTCTTTCTAATGACGAGGCTGCTGGTAGGCTTATATTAGACATAACTACTCCTTGATCTTCGTCTGGTACAAAGCCTGTCGCTGTTGTATTCATTAAGTAAATAAATAGTCCTATAAAAACTACAAGAATACCAACGGCCATTGCTTTTTTACGTATAAGAAATGAGATTGCATTTTTATATTTTGCAGTAGATTTATCAAAACTTGTATTGAACGCGACATAAAATCGTTGGATAAATCCCTTTTTAGTATGTGCTTCGTCATGAGGTTTGAGTAGTAATGCACATAGTGCAGGACTCAAGGTTAGGGCATTAATTGCAGATAATACAATGGCAATAGCGAGTGTAATTCCAAATTGTTGAAAGAAAACACCAGAAGAACCACTGATAAATGTAACTGGTATGAAAACAGCCGACATAACTAAGGTTATGGAAATAATTGCTCCCGAGATTTCACTCATGGCATCTAAACTAGCCTTTCGTGCAGATTTGTATCCGGAATCTAACTTAGAATGCACAGCCTCTACCACCACAATGGCATCATCGACCACAATCCCAATCGCTAACATTAAAGCAAAAAGAGTCAGTAGATTAATAGTGTATCCAAGTAGACTTAAAAAAAAGAATGTTCCTACAATAGCTACTGGTACTGAAATGGCTGGGATTAAAGTGGAACGCCAATCTTGAAGGAAAATGAAGACAACAAGAAATACTAACAAAAAAGCTTCTATAAGTGTCTGTATTACTTTTGATATAGATGCATCTAAAAAATCGTTGGCATTAAGCATTTCTACATACTTAATTCCATCAGGAAAATTAACGGAAGCATCTTCTAATGTTTTTACAGCATTTTGAACAACTTCTCTAGCATTGGAACCTGCAGATTGAGCTATAGCGATTCCTATTCCTGGATATCCATTTACTAAAGTGGATGTACTGTATGATTGTGATCCTAATTCTACTCTTGCGACATCTTTTAAACGTAGAATTCTACCACTATCTGTCGTTTTTATAATGATATCTTCAAATTCAGTAGCGTTTTGTAATTTACCTTTATACTTTAAAGTATATTGATATGCCTGATCACCTTGTAAGCCTAATTCTCCTGGTGCAGCTTCTAGGTTTTGATCAGCTAGAGCAAGCCTTATATCCGATGGTATTAGACCATAATTAGCCATAGTATTTGCTTTTAACCAAATACGCATACTGTAGTCCCTAGATCCAAATGTATTTGCACTTCCTACTCCATTAATTCTTTTTAAAATGGGTATAATGTTTATGTTAGCATAATTCTGAACAAACTCCTCATCATAATCGCTATTTTCACTATAAATACCTAAAATTAGTACATTACTGCTTTGTTGTTTTTGTGTAGTCACTCCAGATTCTGTTACTTCAGACGGAAGTAAGTTTGAGGCACTTGAAACGCTGTTTTGTACATTTACTGCAGCAATATCAGGATCAGTTCCTAATTCAAAATACACAGTGATACTTGCAGATCCACTACTGGCTGTAGAAGTCATATAGGTCATTCCTTCTACTCCATTAATGGCTTCTTCTAGAGGGACGATAACACTATTTAATACAGCTTCGGCATTAGCTCCATCATAAGAAGCAGAAACTTGTACTGTTGGTGGTGCTATATCTGGGTATTGAGATATAGGCAAAGTGGTGATTCCAATAATACCTAAAATCAAAATGATAATAGATATTACAGCAGAAAGTACCGGTTTTTTTATAAAATTTTTAAACATAACGTTTGTATTTATAATAATTAGTTAGCTGTTGTAGTATTATTTACATCAGTTTGTAAAGACTTTACATCGGCAGCCTTAACCATGACAGGTTTAATTTCTTTTTTATTGGAAAGAGTGTTAATACCTTCAATAATGACTTGATCATTATCCTTTAATCCTTCAGTAACTATATATGCTTGTCCTGAAGTGGACGGCGTTACCTCTATTTTTGTGGATATGGCTTGGGATAAACTGTCTACTACATAGGTATAAACATTTCCTTGAATTTCGTAGGTAGCAGATTGCGGTATCTGTATGGCCTTTTCTATAACATTTGGAATTCGAATGGTAGCACTATTACCTGTTCTAAGTAAATTATCTGGATTATCAAAAATGGCACGAACATTAAACGAGCCAGTCTCCTCATCTACTTGCCCACTAACAGTTTGTATTTTACCCTTTTGATCATATAAAGTGTAATCAGATAATAAAAGAGAAACCTCAGGTGCGTTATTTGCGCGTTGTTTAGAAGTAGTATCGTAGTTTTTTCTGGCAAATTCAAGATGTGTTTTCTCATTAATAGAAAAATAAGCATAAACTTGACTAATGTTAGATACTGTTGTTAAAGGATCTGCAGTACTACTATTTACTAAGCTACCTAACTTATAAGGCAACGTACCTATAAAACCAGAAACAGGAGCTGTAATACGAGTATAACTGTAATTTGTTTTAGCATTTGCTAAGCTAGCTTGCGCTTGTTTTAAAGCTGCCTTTTTTGCGGTAACGTTATTTTCAGCAGAAGTAAGTTCAAATTTGCTTATAATTTCTCTTTCTACCAAAGGTTTTGCCTTTTCCACATCTAACTGTGCAGAACTAACTTCTGCTTGAGCACTACTTATAGCAGCTTGGGTATTTCGTACTTCTTGTTCATATTGAGGTGCATTTAACATAAAAAGTAAATCTCCTTTTTTTACGTATTGACCTTCGTCTACCAAAACCTTCTCGATAAAACCTTCTATTTTAGGTCTAATCTCAATATTCTCAATCCCTTCAATGGTTGCAGGGAACTCATCATAAAGTTCTATTGTCTCTGGCACAAGTGTTAGTACATCATATTCAGCAACAACTTCGGTTCTATCAAGAGCCTGATTGTTTTCATTACAAGAAATGGATAATACACTAATTAGTAATCCAATGGAGAAAGTAGTTATGTTAATTGTTCTATTTTTCATATATATAATGATTTGTTGTTGAATTATTTATATTTCTTTTAATCGAATATTTTTTTAACAGATAATATGATATAAGCATAGCTATTAGATCACTAACAACAAAAGATATCCATATACCGATAATGCCGTATACAGTACTTAGAAGATAGGCAGCTACAATAAATAGCACAGGTCGTAATAATGCTAAAAACGTCGCTATTTTATTTTTTTCTAACGCTTGAAAATAGCGCGTTAGAACTATTTGTGCCATGTAAAATGGTATTGAAATGGCAAATATTTGTATAGCAATTTTTGTAATAGTTTTAATATTCAGGTTATTGTCTATAAATAGATCAATAATTGAAGAAGGAAATAATTCCAAAAATGTAACACCTATTAAAGATACAACGCCCATCATTTTTAATGCAAAACCAAGAGTTTTTAACACTCTACTATAGAGTTTAGCACTAAAATTATAACTTATAATGGGTTGCATACCATCACCTGTTCCAAGCGCAGTCATCATAAAAAAAACATTTATACCGAAGAGAATTCCCATTGCAGCAACTCCATTTGTTCCTCCAAAGGTTAGTAACAAAGTATTTGCATATACATTTTGTAGACTTATAGCAATATCCATTATAAACGGAGCAAAACCCACTGAAAGAATAGGTAGAATGATGTGCGTTTTGAGCTTAATTTTCTTCCACACTATTTTCACTAAACTTTTACCGCTTAAATAATACCTTATTAAAAATAAAGCGTTTATAGATTGCGCTATAACAGTTGCCAAAGCTGCACCACTAATGCCCATATTAAATATTTTCATCAAAATATAATCTAGACTAGCATTAATTATACATGATAAAAGCATGAGCTTTGCTGGAAAGCTTGGATTACCTTCTGCTCTACATGTGAACTCTAAGGATAAGAAAAAACTTAGAGGAAAGCCCATAATGATAATAACGAGATATTGAGATGATAAATCTAACAGTGTCCCTTCAGCCCCAAAAGCGGTCAATAAAGGCTTGTAAAATAAGAGCCCTAAAGTGGTGAAAAATAAATTAGTTATTAAAATTCCTATAATTACATTACCAATTACATCTTCTGCTTTATCCGTATTTTTTTCTCCTAAATATTTAGCAATTAAGATACCTGCCCCACTCCCAAAAAGTAATATAAACCCAAACTGAAATAGATTAACAGGAAATACCATAGTTACAGCAGACAATCCTTCTGCACCAACAAATTGACCAACAAAAATGCGATCTACTAAGTTATATAGTGCATTAACTAATAACCCAAGAACAGCAGGTCCTACAAAAGCAAAAAGTAATTTTAATACCGAATCATCTTCAAGTGAGTACTCTCTTTTTATGGTACTTTTTTGAAATGAAATAGCTTTTCTCTTTGATTTTAAGAAGAGAAATATCCTTTGTAAGATATGTATCAAATTACCCATGTGATAGTTTAGCTATTTAAGTTTGTAAAGGTAATTTGTTCAAAAGCATAAATATGAATTACTATCTTTGTAAAAAAGATTACAATTTAAGTTTCTATTTATCTATTTAATAATATGAAAATATTTAATGATATCAACACTTATTTTTTAAATGGTGTAGAACCTGCTAATGATTACGCTAACAGTTTTTATATTAGAAGAATAGCTAAACAAATGGAGTTTATGGAACCTAATAAAGAATTTTTAGTTCCTCATAAACGAGATTTTTTTGAAATAGCGATATTACAACGCAGTAAAACGAATATTCAAATAGGCAATCAAACTCTTAATGAAATGAAGAATAGTTTGGCTATAGTCTCTCCTTTTCAGGTAATTAATTATGACAGTGAAAAACCTCCTAATAATGATTATGGGTATTTAATTTATTTTAACGCTTCCATTTTTACCAATTTAAATCAATCTTATGGACTTCAAAATGAATTTCCTTTTTTTAAAATTCATACGATGCCCCTTTATCAACTACTAGAAGATGATTTTAATGACATATTAAGTATCGCACAAGAATTATATAGAGAAGCAAGAAGTACAGCTTTAAATAATTTTGAAATAGTTAGGTCTTTACTTCTTATCTTATTATATAAGGTAAAGCGTACCACCCAAAATAATAAGGGTATGATTACCAATAACAGATTTGATATTGTTATGTCCAAATTTGAACAACATATACTATCTAGTAATCATCAATTTTTATCTGTAAATGAATACGCCTCTCAAATGAATATAAGCCCTGTTTACCTTACCGAATGTGTGAAAAATGCCACAGGTAAGAGTGCACAGAAAATTATTATTGACTACAAAATGTTATACGCAAAATCACTTTTACATCAATTAGATAACACAGTAGCCGATGTAGCTTATGCGTTAGAATTTAATGAAGTAGCTAACTTTAATCAATTCTTCAAAAGAAATACTGGATTAACTGCTACTCAATTTCGAAAAAAAAAGATTAGTTGAACTAGTTTTTAAAACTCAATATATTCCATCTATTCACTGTAGAAACCGTAGATTTTAAAATAAAAATAAAAAGGTAAATTAAAAATTCAAAAGTTACAACAATTTAATTTCAATGGCTTCACTACTAGATGTTATTGAACTTAATTCCTCTTTTTAAATGTTTTAAAAAAAAAGAGAATAATTTTCATTATTCTCCTTATGACTAATTCAGTATCTAATCTAATTCATATCAATAATACCAACAACTTCATAGGCTCTGGTCCCATCATATTGTATCTTTTCATACAGTACATTTGCATACTCATAATACGTTTCACCATCAAGGACTACTTTCTCATAATCGTCTGGTAATTCATATACTATAGTTCCTATTTCAGGTTCTATAACCTCGTATTCATCACCTACTTGTGTGTAGAAAATACCACTTACATTATAATAATCATGGTTATTAAAACGTACTCTTTTATAGTTAGTAGGTAACACATTTATTCTAAATCCTACCTTAGGGGCGATTACAATATATCGTCCTCTAGACTGAGTATAGTACTTATTATTAGAGTAATAGTAGTTCTGACCATTGTGACGCACCACTGTTCTATTCGGCACGTTTCTTACAGAAACTACTTTCTTTTTAGGCGTCTTGTAGATAATTTTACTACTGGATACTCTACCCTTTGAAATTGTTTTCTTATTTGTTTTGCTTACCGTAGTTTTAGCTTTTGTAGAACGTTTTATCTGAGCTGATAATTGCACAGTCGATACCATAAAAAAAGCGATAGGTAATATGTATATTCTTATAATAGAAATCATAACTTTTTATTTTAATAATTAAACTTGTCAATACTTTTTTGACTCTTATTAACGAAAAAAGTTTGATGAGTATGATCCTATACTTTTGTTAAAATAAACTCAAAGTAATTACACAGCCATTGAAATTTGAAATTTTTAAGCATAAAAAAAGCATGCTATTAAGCATGCTTTTAATGTAAATAAAATGATTCTATTATTTCAGTAAACCTAGTAATCCTGTTAATTCAGTAAGATTTAAACTTGAATTATTATCCTTATCTAAAACATTGAAGTTTTCAGAAACAGAACCTATCGCCTCTGTAGAACTAATTGCCTCATCTTTATTAGCATCTAACAAAGTAAAAAGACTTGAAATTTGCTGTACAGTAGAGTTAGAACTTAATGAACTTAACAACGTTGCCGCTTGCGATATACTAGAAGTGTTCATATTCTTAACGCTGTTACAACTAGTCATTGATACTACTACTATTATTGCTAATGCTACTTTTTTCATGATATATATATTTTAAATGTAATTTTTCTACGATGTAAATTTAATTTTATAATCATACAACAACTAAATGAAAAATAAACACAATT
The DNA here is from genome assembly GCF_039941875.1 of Nonlabens sp. Taxonomy (GTDB): domain Bacteria; phylum Bacteroidota; class Bacteroidia; order Flavobacteriales; family Flavobacteriaceae; genus Nonlabens. The sequence continues at coordinate 141,011 of NZ_JBDVDQ010000014.1, forward strand.
TAATAATCGTTAAAATACATTTTTAAGCGATATAACGTATTTACAATACATGCATTAGACTATCACAATAAAAAAATACCTCCACTACTATATTCTATTTCATATCAATAATAGCCTAAGTAGTTGATGTAAATTCATCCTTTTTTCAATAGGTTTTAGGGTTAGAATTATTACGTTTTTAAAAAATACCTCGTTTATAATTCATTTATATGTTTACATTTGTGGTGTAAACTTTAGGAGTAGCTATTAAATTAGTTTGAGAAAAATCCTTAGAACCTGATTTGGTTAATACCAACGTAGGGAAAAGTTATCAGACTGTTGTACGCACAACACTGCGCCTTTTCTATTCTCAAATCTTTTATCGTTTATAACATTACTCAAATAAAGTAATTTATATCTCATGATAAACATAAAAGTAAATAATACGTTCCATAAAATTCAACCCAATAGCACTTTAGAAGTGATTCTCACTACGCTCGCTATACCGGTTAATGGAATTGCTGTTGCTATAAATCAAGACATTATAACAAAAACAGATTGGGATAAAAAAACCTTAATCGACGGCGATCAAATTCTAATAATTACTGCCACTCAAGGCGGTTAATTATACGTCTACAGCTATTATTTAAACAACCTACACATTAAGAATCTAACCTGCTATAAGTAAATACACTTATGGTCTATAGCCTAATTACTATGAAAAGTAAAGACACCGCACCTAAACAAGATGGAATAACCAGACATCCTTTTCCTAATTCTACAAAAATATATGTAGCAGGAAAAATCCATCCTCACATCAAGGTTGCCATGCGAGAAATTGCATTGAGCGATACCACAGACTCGATGACAAAAAAGAAAACACCTAATGAACCTGTTACCGTTTACGATACTTCTGGACCTTACACAGATCCTAATAAAGAAATTGATGTACACAAAGGAATAGAAAGAATACGCGAGCAATGGGTCTTAGATAGAAATAACGTTGAGCAGTTAGACGAATTCTCATCAGAGTATTGCAATGCGCGTTTAAATGATAAAAGTCTTGATCACATGCGTTTTTCCTTATTAAAGAAGCCATTAAGAGCAAAAAAAGGTGAAAACGTTACCCAATTACATTATGCTAAGAAGGGAATCATTACTCCAGAAATGGAATACATCGCTATACGTGAAAATCAGCGTATAGATGAGATGACAGAAATAAGAAAACAGCACAAAGGAGAACATTTTGGCGCCTCTATCCCAGATAAAATCACAGCAGAATTTGTATGTTCTGAAGTAGCAAGAGGTCGTGCCGTAATACCGTCTAACATTAACCATCCAGAGGCAGAACCTATGATTTTAGGTAGAAACTTCTTAGTAAAAATAAATGCTAACATTGGTAATTCTGCCGTGACCTCTTCCATAGAAGAAGAAGTAGAAAAAGCCGTATGGGCATGTCGTTGGGGTGCAGATAATATAATGGATTTATCTACCGGAGAAAACATCCATGAAACTCGCGAGTGGATTATCCGTAATTCTCCTGTTCCTATAGGTACCGTACCTATTTATCAAGCACTTGAAAAAGTAAAAGGAGTTGCCGAAGATCTAACTTGGGAGATTTTTAAAGACACATTAATAGAGCAAGCAGAACAAGGTGTGGATTACTTCACAATACACGCAGGTGTGCTGCTACGCTACATTCCTATGACGGCCAAACGTGTTACCGGAATCGTCTCTCGTGGTGGGTCCATCATGGCAAAATGGTGTCTAGCACATCATAAAGAGAGCTTTTTATACACACATTTTGAAGACATTTGCGAGATCTTAAAACAATATGATGTTGCCTTTTCTTTAGGCGATGGTTTGCGTCCAGGCTCTGTGGCCGATGCAAATGATGAGGCACAATTTGCCGAGTTAGAAACCCTAGGAGAGCTAACTCAAATCGCTCGCAATCATGATGTACAATGTTTTATAGAAGGTCCTGGACACGTGCCGATGCATATGATTAAAGAGAATATGGAAAAGCAAATCGAAGTTTGTGATGAAGCTCCATTTTATACCTTAGGCCCTTTAACCACAGACATCGCACCAGGTTATGATCATATAACTTCAGGAATTGGTGCTGCGATGATTGGTTGGTTTGGTTGTGCGATGTTATGTTACGTCACACCCAAAGAGCACTTAGGTCTACCCAATAAAGAAGACGTGCGTGTAGGTGTAGTCACCTATAAACTGGCTGCCCACGCTGCAGATTTAGCCAAAGGTCATCCAGGTTCTCAACATCGTGATAATGCATTAAGTAAGGCTCGTTTCGAATTCCGCTGGTATGATCAATTTAATCTAGGTCTCGATCCAGAACGCGCACTTGAATATCACGACGAAACCCTACCTGCCGATGGTGCAAAGGTGGCGCATTTTTGTTCTATGTGTGGTCCTAAATTCTGTTCTATGAAAATATCTCAAGAGGTTAGAGATTTTGCTGCCGTTAATGATATCGTTGATAACGAGGTCATTGCTAAAGGTATGGAAGAGAAATCTAAAGAGTTTAAAGAAAAAGGATCAGAGGTATATCTATAATATTTTAAGGGAGTTCCCACGCTTTTAAAGAAAAAGCGTGGGCGGGCTTTCCGTTATATCTTTTGCCAAAAAAGCAAAAGGATGCCACTGCAATCCCTAACTCAAAAAGACTCCACAGCTATGATTATTCTTATTGCACCAGAAAATGATATTTCAAAGGAAATAGAAACATTAAACCAATTATTTGAAGAAGGTTTAATGTTCTACCATTTGAGAAAACCAGATAAAAATTACGATGAGCACGTGGAATATTTGAATAAAATCGATGAGAAATTTCACAATAAAATTGTAGTGCATTATCATCATGAATTGATCAATGAATTCAATTTAAAAGGAATTCATTTTCAAGAACAGAAACGAATAGATCATATCGATAACCCTGTACAGTATTTTAAGAACCTAAATATGTACGGAAAAACAATCAGTTCTTCTTTTCATGAACCAGAAGTTTTAGAGGCTTGTTATTTTGAATTTGATTATCATTTATTGAGTCCGGTTTTCTCTTCTATTTCAAAACAAGGATATGAGGGTCGTGGTTTCAATGTGAATTCCATCCCTAAAACCATCATAGGCATGGGCGGTATAGATACAGAAACCATAGAAGAAACTTTACGGTTAGGCTTTAAAGGAATAGGTGTTTTGGGTGGAATATGGAATACAGAATATCCTGTAGAGAGTTATAAAAGAATTAAAGAAAAATTTATAGAATCTAGTTTAAAATTGATGCGCTAGAATGTTGCGTTAAGGATAGAGCGGCATGTCTGAGCTCTTTTTGTGATTTTTCTTCACAAAAAAGCGAGTAGTGATAGCCTGGCCCTTTAGGGAACGCCATAATAATGAGTTGTAATACTTAAAATAAGAAAAGTCGTGAACGATAAAAATTACATACTAACCATTGCAGGTATAGACCCTTCTAGTGGCGCAGGAATCACCTCAGATATTAAAACGTTTGAGGCACATAATTTATATGGTTTATCAGTTTGTACAGCAGTAACTGTTCAAAATGATGTCTCATTTAAAAAGTGTATCTGGATAGAAAAAGAAGATATTTTAAACCAGTTAGAAACGCTCCTTGAACGCTTTACTATTATCGCCGTTAAAATAGGGGTTATAAAGTCTTGGGACATATTATTAGAAATATTAACGGTTTTGAGAGGTTACAATTCTAGTATCATTATAGTTTTAGATCCTATTTTAAGAGCAAGCGCTGGATTTACATTTCACAATTCTCAAAATCTAGATGTATTTGAAAAAGTTTTAGAGAACTGTGATTTTATAACTCCTAATTATGAAGAAATTCAAGAATTATTTCCTGATAAATCTATCGAGGACACCATAAAATTTATTGCTCAACGAACAAATGTTTATTTAAAGGGTGGTCACAGAATCGATAAAAAAGGTTGGGATGAAGTGTATTATGATCAGGTAAAAAAACTAGTTCTACCTCCTATTTTAACCAGTCCTATTTTTGAAAAGCACGGTAGCGGTTGTGTATTATCGTCTGCACTAGCTTCTTATTTATCGCATGGTCTATCAATAGAAGACGCTTGTAAAAATACCAAACTATATATAGAAGAATATTTAGCATCTAACGAGACTTTATTAGGAACCCATAATTATAACAATTTATGATCGATACGTTACAATACATCACACAAGGAAATTCAACTCAAGATCATTTAGAAAATGTACATAAAGCCTGTATACAGGGTATAAAATGGGTGCAATTACGTATTAAAAATACGGATGATACAAAGGTTTTAAAGACAGCTATAAAAGCTAGAGCAATCACAAACGAGTATGGGGTTAAGTTGATCATCAACGATCATTATAAAATCGCAAAAGAAGTACAGGCAGATGGTGTACATCTAGGAAAAACCGACGCTTGTCCTCTACTAACTCGTGAGTATTTAGGAGATTCTTTTATTATAGGTGGCACAGCAAATACCTTAGAAGATTGTAGAATTTTGCTAGATAAAAAAGTAGATTATATAGGTTTAGGACCCTATCAATTTACAAAGACTAAGAAGAATTTAAGTCCGGTATTAGGTGTTATTGGATATAGAAATCTACTAAAAGAATTAAATACTAAAACACCGATAATCGCTATAGGTGGTATTGCTATTCATGATGTACCTCCTATTTTAAAAACTGGTATTTATGGCATTGCTGTGTGTGGTGTGATAACTAGTAACATGTCTAGTATTAAAGAATTTCAGGATATTATAAAGACAATACACCTACCAGAATAAATGCACGAATAGAAGTCAAATTTTTAAAAAGAAAAAATGAACAACCAACTAAAAATAGCCGATAAAGAATTTAGCTCTCGTTTATTTACAGGAACAGGAAAATTTAGCTCTTCACAAGTTATGAGAGACGCCTTATTAGCTTCTCAAAGTGAGTTGATAACAGTTGCCTTAAAAAGAGTCGATATCCATAAGGAAGATGATGATATTCTATCTCATTTAAATCATAATCATATCAACCTATTGCCTAACACGTCTGGAGTTAGAACTGCCAAAGAAGCCGTTTTTGCGGCAGAATTATCCAGAGAAGCATTAGAAACCAACTGGATAAAATTAGAAATACATCCAGATCCAAGATACTTATTACCAGACCCTATAGAAACATTAAAAGCAGCAGAAGAATTAGTACGATTAGGTTTTGTCGTGATGCCTTACATTCATGCAGATCCTGTTTTATGTAAACGACTAGAAGATGTAGGTGTGCAATGTGTTATGCCTCTGGGTGCTCCCATAGGAAGTAATAAAGGATTAAAAACGGAAGATTTTCTAGAAATTATTATAGAGCAATCTAATGTGCCAGTAATTGTAGATGCTGGTATAGGAGCACCATCTCACGCAGCATATGCGATGGAATTAGGTGCTGATGCTGTACTGGTTAACACAGCTATTGCAGTTTCTCAAGATCCAATAGCAATGGCTATCGCTTTTAAAATGGCGGTCGAAGCCGGTAGGATGGCTTATGAAGCAAAACTTGCACCAATAAGCAAAAACGCAACTGCTAGTAGTCCATTAACTAGTTTTTTAAATTAAATATGAGTCATTTTAAAGATCTATTGGACACCCATAATTGGGATGAAACTTTAAAGAGTGTTTATGATAAAACAACTCTCGAGGTAAAAACTGCATTATCTAAGGATAAACTAGAGATGGAGGATTTTAAAGCATTACTTTCTCCAGCGGCAAAGCCTTTTATCGAAGAAATGGCACAAAAAAGCCAACTCTTAACTAAAAAACGTTTTGGCAATACCATGCAAATGTATGTACCCATGTATTTGAGTAATGAATGCCAAAACATCTGTACCTATTGCGGATTTAGCATGACCAACAAAATCCCTAGAAGGACGTTAACCGATGCTGAAATTTTAAAAGAAGTGGCTTTTCTAAAAGAAAAAGGATACGATCATATTTTATTGGTTACAGGAGAAGCAAATAAAACTGTAGGTGTAGAATACATTAAAAATGCTATTCAATTAATCCGTTCTCAGTTTTCGAATATTACTATTGAAGTCCAGCCTTTAGATCAAGATGAATATGAATTATTAGTTGAAAATGGACTCTATGCAGTGCTTGTATATCAAGAGACCTATAACAGAGAAGAGTATAAAAAACACCATCCCAAAGGCAGAAAGTCCAATTTTGATTACCGTTTAGACACTCCTGATAGATTAGGAAAAGCTGGTATTCATAAAATTGGTTTGGGAGCTTTATTTGGCTTAGAAGACTGGCGTGCTGATAGTTTTTTTACCGCTTTACATTTAAAATATTTACAGAAAACCTATTGGAAAACGAAGTACTCGATTTCTTTTCCCAGATTGCGACCACATTCTGGTGGATTAGAACCTAAAGTAGAAATGACCGACACAGACTTAGTACAACTTATTTGTGCTTTTAGACTCTTTGATGAAGATATAGAGTTATCGATGTCTACTAGAGAAAGTGAAGTTTTTAGAGATCATATCGTACATCTAGGTATCACCTCTATCAGTGCAGAGTCCAAGACCAATCCTGGTGGGTATTCTGTCGAACCACAATCATTAGAACAGTTTGAAATATCTGATGAAAGAAGTACTGAAGAAATCGTTTCTATGCTCAAAAATAAAGACTTAGAAGTGGTATGGAAAGATTGGGAACACTTTGAAAACGTATAGATAAATATGAGTCTGACTAACGAAGAGAAAAAGCAATACGACCGTCACTTATTACTTGATGAAATAAGCGAAAATGGTCAATTAAAATTAAAAAAAGCAAGAGTCTTAATTATAGGTGCTGGTGGTTTAGGTTGTCCAGTTTTACAATATTTAACGGCCGTAGGAGTAGGAACGATAGGTATAATCGATGATGATGTCGTTGAGCAAAGTAATCTACAACGTCAGATTTTATACACTATAGAAGACATAGAAAAATCTAAGGTAGCAACAGCGATAGAACGACTGTCAAAGTTGAATCCATTTGTTAAATTCGATCTATTTCAAGAAAAATTAAGTTCAAAAAATGCCATTGAATTATTTCAAGATTATGATATCATAGTGGATGGTAGCGATAATTTTCCAACTCGTTATCTAGCTAACGATGCAGCTGTAATTACTAATAAACCGCTAGTTTATGGGGCTATTTTTAAATTTGAAGGGCAAGTGAGTGTGTTCAATTATAAAGGCAGTGCCACCTATAGATGTTTATTCCCATCATCACCTGATCCAGAGGATTCACCAAATTGCTCGGAAATAGGTGTATTAGGTGTGTTACCTGGAATTATAGGCAGTTTACAAGCAAATGAAGTGATTAAGATGGTATGCGGTATAGGTAATGTGTTATCAAACCAACTATTAACCTATAACATGCTCACGATGCAACAATTGGTACTGAACTACAAAAAGAATACCGATATCCAAATCAAAAAACTAGATCGTGATTACGAGTATGGTTGTGGTTTAAAAATAGACGAATATGGAATTAACAGAAACGAGTTAAATGCATTAAAAGGCGATTACCATTTACTAGATGTACGAGAACCACATGAAAGAGAATTACACCATATAGGCGGACAACATATACCGCTAAATGATCTCTTAGAAAGAATGTCTGAAATAGAAACGGATAAGGATGTAGTTGTATATTGTAGAGCTGGAATACGTAGCAAAAAAGCTGTTGAGTTGCTAAAACAAAACGGATTTGAAACTACCTTATTTTATCTTAATGACAAAATCACATAACTATCTGATTTAAAACACATATACCTCAATTAGTATCTAGTATTAATTGAGGTGTAATTTACCTGCCGTTTCTTATAAAAAACCTAGATTTAGATTCATCTAAGAATTCATAAAATCAATAATATCTTGCTGTTCAATTTGCGGATTTGCTCCTTCACTACTAGCAACTAATGCTCCTACTGCACAAGCATAATTTATAGCTTCTTGCGGTTGGTTTTCTTTAAGCAACTTACTGATTAAAGTTGCCAAAAAGGAATCACCTGCGCCTACGGTATCAACCACTTCTACTTGATAACCGCTGTTGTAATAAAAGGTATCGTTAACATACAAAATAGCACCATGACGTCCTTTAGTAACACAAATAGTCTGTGTGTCTGTAAAGTCTCCAATGAATTTGATATTCTGTTCTAAAGAGTGTGTTTTTGAGTCGAGCAACTCTCCTATTTCAAAAATTTCATCATCATTAAATTTAATAAAATCTGCCTGTTCCATTAAATGAGTTAAAACTTCTTTTGTATAGTATGGCTCTCTTAAGTTTACATCAAATATTTTATACGAAGCTATTTTTAAAAGTTCATATAAAGTATGTCTAGACGTTTCATCTCTTGTTGCCAGACTGCCGTAGATAAAAGCATCGGCTTTTTCTGTAAGCTTCTCGTTTTCTTCAGTTAACTGGATTTTATCCCAAGCTCTAGGATACATAATATCATAAGAAGCAGAACCTTTCTGGTTAAGCATCACCTTCACTTTTCCAGTTTTCAATTCGTTATGGACTTGAATATGAGTGGCATTTACACTTTTTTCTACCGTGTATTCTTTTATTTCTCTACCTTTTTTATCGTCTCCTATACTACTGATAACTGATACCGAATTATCTAACGACTGTAATCGCAAAGCAACATTTAAAGGTGCTCCACCTATTTTTTTATGTGTAGGAAAAACATCCCAAAGCACCTCTCCAAAACAAACTATGTTCTTCATTTCCATAACTTTAGTTATTTTCGTTCCTTTTAATTATAGATTGTTCTACTCCATTCTTTGTTATATCTTCATATGCTTTTGTAAAAGCTGATTTAAACACAACAGACGATTCAAGTTTCCCAAAAATAGATTCTAAGGTTAAAAAACTAGCAGGTTCTATAACAGAAGCAGCGGCCTTTTCATGAAGCTGTGATTTCATGGCATCTTTTATTATTAAATCTTCGCCATTCTCATCTTTACCAAGACTATAAATAGCCCATGCTGCGACTACAAAAGCTGCAAATTCTACCGATTCTTTTTCAACTAACTGTGCGTTTACAGTTGGTAAAATGAAGATGGGAAACTTTGCAGAACTCTCCGAACATATGCGATCGATTTGATCTTTAATGTTGATGTTTCCAAAACGTTCTAAAAGTGATGCTTTATATTCTTTTAAATTGATTCCTTCCAGATCGCCTAACGTAGGAGTCACTTCTATATCCATATAGTTATGCAAAAAAGTACGGATGTGAATATTAGAAACAGACTCATCTATGGTATCATATCCTATTAATGCTCCTAGAATACCTAGCACAGAATGTCCTGCGTTAAGTAAGCTTAATTTCATTTTTTCATACGGCTCTACATTCTTAACAAATTGCGCACCTACGTTTTCCCATGCTGGTCTACCTTCTATAAAATCATCTTCTATTACCCATTGTTTAAAAGGCTCGCACACTACTGGCCAGGCATCTTCTACTCCAGTTGTTTCTTTTAAATTGATAATATCACTAGCTGCTGTTGCAGGAGTAATTCTATCTACCATAGCATTAGGAAAGGAAACATGTGACTCTATCCAATCTACCAATTCTGGCACCGCTTTACTCACATAACTCAATAACATTCTTTTAGTCATGTCACCATTTCCTTGAATATTATCGCATGACTGAATGGTACATCCTTTTAAACTGCGTTCTTTCCTAAGCTTTAATGCTTGTGTTAAATAACCAAAAATTGTTTTAGGAGCGTCAGGATGATCTAAATCATGTTGAATAGATGGTGTATTAAAATCAAATTCTTTAGTTGCCTCGTTATAATTATAACCACCTTCTGTAATAGTAAGTGATATAATTTTAACCTCTGGACTGGCCATTTTTTCTATTACTGCAAGCGTATTCTCTGGTGCATAGAGATATTTTACTATAGAACCTATTACTCTAGTGGATTGTGTACCATCTAGCTCTTTAACTATTAACGTGTACAGCCCATTTTGATCCTTTAATGTTTTATAAATTTTAGTATCAAATTCTAACAAAGCAACACCACAAATTCCCCAATCAGAATTTGAAGGATCATGCAATAGTTGGTCTGTATAAAATGCTTCATGAGATCTGTGAAAACCGCCTATGCCCACGTGTACAATCCCTGTTTTAACTTTAGTTCTATCATATGCAGGCACAGAGATACTTTCTGAAATATTAGAAAGGTTTTCTGTATTAAGTTGATAATTTTTCATCTGGATATATTAATTATTTGCTTTCAAATCTTTGAAGTAAAACTGCAAATATGATAATCGCTCCTTTTACCACTTGTTGTGGATAAGAAGGAACATTTAAAAGGTTAAGAATATTACTGATGAGTCCTAAAATTAGAACTCCCATAAGTGTATTTATAGCGGTACCTCGACCACCATTTAAGCTTGCACCACCTATTACTACTGCAGCTATAGCGTCTAATTCCCAAGACATTCCCATGTTAGGAGATCCTAAATTTGTTCTAGAAGCAACTATAATAGCTGCTGTTGCAGCTAACGCTCCGGAGATAGCGTAAACTAGAAACTTATATTTATTAACCTTGATACCTGATAATCGAGAAGCCTCTTCATTACTACCTATGGCAATGATCAAACGACCAAAGACATTATAACGCAACATTACCATAGCGGCGATAACGATAAGAAAAAAGACAATTGCGATATTAGGTACTCCTAAAGTAGAATTGTTTGCAAAGTCGGACATGAAAACACCTCCTGCTGTTTTAAAAGTAACTGGTGATCCTTTAGAATATATAAAACCTAATCCTCTAGCAATGGTCATTAAAGCTAGTGTGGCTACAAAAGGAGCCATTTTTTGATAGGCGACTAGATAACCTGAAATACTACCTAAACTAAATCCAATAATTATAGTTAGTAAAATCGCTAGCGGTAAAACGACTAAGTTGACCAGTATGGCAAAAGTTACTGCCAGCAATGCGACCAGCGAGCCTACAGACAAATCAATACCACCGGTTAGAATAACGATTAACATACCGATACTTATAATACCTATTCCAGATACTTGCTTAAGTAAATTAGTAATGTTTGCCGATGTGAAGAACACATCTGAAATTAATGCTGAAAATATAACGAGTAATAGAAATATGAATACCGTATTATATTTGACTAAAAACTTAAGAATCCCACCAGGACTGCTCAGTTGTTCTTTTAATGCTAAAGCCATAACATGAATTTTATATAGTTTGAATTTGTTGTTTTAATTTTTTACCTATCGAGTAACGCAGTATATTTTCTTCTGTGAATTGGTCTTTTTGTAGTTCTCCATAAATAGTACCTTGATGCATTACTAGAATACGGTCAGAGATTCCCATAATCTCTGGCATGTCAGACGATATTACTACTACGCCTACTCCTTTTTTTGCCACTTCATTAATAAGGTTATAGATTTCAATTTTTGCACCGACATCTACACCACGAGTTGGCTCATCTATAAAGATCACTTTACTATCGATACTTAGCCATTTTGCTAATGCTACTTTTTGCTGATTTCCACCACTTAGATTTTTAACATTAACCTCAGAACTAGGTGTTTTGATATTTAATTTCTCAATAAGCCCTAAAACCTTTTTATACTCATTATCTACATTGATAAAACCTAGTTTACCAGAGATAGATTTAAAGCTCGTGACACTTATATTACGTCTTATAGAAAGCGGTAAAAACACTCCTTCTTCCTTTCTATCTTCTGATACAAAACCTATTTGAAAAGCTGCTGCATCTACTGGTGATTTAGTTCTAATCTCTTTTCCATCAAGAATTAGAGTTCCTGATTTCTTTTTATCTGCTCCAAAAATTAGTTTTGCAGTTTCTGTTCTACCGCTACCTCCTAACCCAGCTATACCAAGTACTTCTCCTGGTCGGACACAAAAAGAAACATCATGTACAATCGTGTCTTTGGCGGTTAGATTCTTAACTTGGAATACAGGATCAGATCCTATTTCTACATTTCTAGCAGGAAAAAGATCTTTTAAATCACGTCCTATCATCAATCGTATGATGCCGTCTGTGTCAGTCTCTGCTATAGGCATGGTTCCCGTATCTACTCCATCTCTAAGAACAGTGACAGAATCTGCTATTTTGATAATTTCGTCTAGATGGTGTGAAATGTAGATAATAGAAATTCCTTTGTCTTTTAGTCTAAAAAGATTATCAAATAACTTTTTAGTATCGGTAGGATCAAATACCGTTGTAGGTTCGTCCAGCACCAATACTTTAGTGTCTTCTGACAGTGCTTTTGCTATCTCGACTACTTGCTTTTGCACGATGCTTAGGTCTCTCACTTTCGCGGAAGCGTCAATAGTAAAGCCCAATGAATCTAATAATTCTTGTGCATCTCTAGTGATCTTATCCCAATTCATCCAGAATTTACTAGCACCTAGTTTGTGTAAATAAACGTTTTCTGCTACAGAAAGATCGTTGACTAAAGACAGTTCTTGATAAACCACACTTATTCCTAAAACCTGACCTTCATGAGTGTTTTTAGGGTTAATCTCTTGTCCATTTAAACGTACCGTGCCGGTATCTTTATGATGGACACCACTCAATATCTTGATCAATGTCGATTTACCAGCACCATTCTCACCCAATAAAGCATGAATTTCTCCTGGCTTCACTTTTAAATTAACGTCTTTAAGAACGGACACAACACCAAAACTTTTTGATATTCCTGTCATTTCTAGACGGTAGTCGTTTTCTGAATTTTTCATAACAATACTAGTTAAACATTAAAATAATGCATTGGGATTATAGTACTGCGCTGCATTTTCTTTGGTAATGAGCAATGGAACAGTAAAAGATTTTTTAGGGAAATCTCTTTTACCGTTCATGTATTCCATTGCGTATTTTACAGAGTTGATACCTATTTGAACTGGACTATTCATGGCAGTACAACCATAAAAGTCAGATTCCATGATGTATTTAATGGCTTCTTTTTGACCATCTGCACCAGCGACTATTAAAATATCATCTGTTTTACCTGCTTGTGCTATTGCTTTTATCGCACCTAGAACACAAACGTCTGATTCTGTAATTACTACGTTTACATCTGGATGAGCAACTAGAATATCTTCCATTGCTTTTAAACCACCTGCATACGACCACTCTGTATAAGCTTGAGTCTTTATATTGAGATCTATTTTACCTTGTGTTCTCAATTGCTCTTCTGTAATACCTTGTAACAAACCTTGTTTACGTGTTCTACCTACTGGATTACCAGCGTTACCACTCAATAAAGCAATATTCATTTCTTTATTTCTCATTTCCTTTGCCAGCCACTCACCAGCTAGCTCTCCATTGGCTAGATTATTAGATTGTATAGTAGTTACAACGTTTGCGCTATCATCTATAGAACTATCTATGATAAACACAGGTATTCCAGCTTTAGTAGCGATGTTAGTGATTCCTACCAGTGCATCAGGATCCTTTGGGTTTAACAACAAAGCGTCTACACCTTTGGTAATAAGATCTTCGACAGCAGCTATTTGTTTAGTAATATCGTCCTGACCGTCGGCAGATAAGAATATCATTCCATTCTTCTCTGTCGTAGATTTGATACTTTGCAATAGTGCTTGATAATAAGGTGCGTTTAAAGATGGTGTACAATACCCTATTTTCTTACCAGTTAAATCTAGTGCACTATCAAAAATGTCTCCTGTAGATTCCTGATTACTTGTATCTGTTGTAGTACCTGCATCTAGATGCTCCACACAACTGGAAAAAGTCGTACAAAAAACGACCAATACTGCTGGTAAAACCAGGCTCTTAAAAGCAGATTTTAAGTTTATGTTTTTCATGATATAAATAATTAATTCTTAATATAAATTAATGGTTTTCATTTTATTACCTATAAATATAAGGACTATTCCACAACTTAAAACAGTGTTATATCCAGTTGTAACACAGTTCTTTCTTGCTCAGGATTCCACATGGCTGTTACTGCCACAGGAACTTGATATTCTAGTACAGAAAATCTCTTACTATAGGTTGCTCCCACGTTAATAATATTACCTGAGCTCTCTGTATAAAACGTTTTGTCAGTAAAGAAAGACCAAGCACCACCAGCAAAGATTGTTAAGTCAGCTGTTTCGTTTTGCCATACTTTACTACTTACCTCAAAGTATTGCGTCCAAGAGTTTTTTAAATCACCATCTTCTTCTATTTCATAATCTCCAGATCCACCATTGATAATAGTCGCTAGATATAATAAAGTATTAGGCGTTACATTATAACCGAAGTTTACATCTACAAAATTGTACCCTTGCGTTCTATCATAACTCCAGTAGCTTAATTCATCACCACGTTCTTCTACACCTGTATAATTATTATGAGAAACAGCCTCTATAAAAAACCGATCTGTAAAGCGGTATTTGGTATAAATAGAAAACTCTCTATAATAGGCACTTTCATTCTCTCCAGTGGTTATGTTTTCCACATCTACAGAAGAAAAACTCGCTCCACCCCATACACCAAATGTGAATTTCTTATTTCTAGTATTATATTCTAAACTCGTTGCAAACAATGCCCCTGGATGTACAACAAACCCATGCCAAGTGTGCATGTTTTTTAAATGACCGCTTATGCTAAAAGGTTCATAATCGTCATTATCTACCGTACTCATTTCTTTTTCCTCCACTTCATTTTCTGTGGTAGTAACATCATGTGTTTGTGAAGTACAAATACCTACAAACAACATCATACTTATAGAAAATAGAATAAAAGACCTTTTATGAAAGGACTGCTTTTTACACGATACCGCTTCTACCATTTGATTATTATCTGACATAATTAAGCTTTTTAATGACTCGTATTTTACAAACGTCTTTTTTACGTTTGTTTTTCAAATGTATTACAATAAATGGATTTTACACTATAATAATTAAATATTTGTGAAGTATTTTATCACATAACTGCAGTATATTGATAATTTAAGGTGTAAATTGTTTAAATCGTAATAAGTCAATTACTGTTTAAATGACGTTTAATAGCATTTAAAAAAGATAATATATATATTGCGATCACCTAGTCTCATAAATAACTTAAGAATATGAATCAAAAAAAAATAGATAACATATCGGTAGATTGCGTTGTTTTCGGTTACGATATAAATGCAAAGTCATTAAACGTATTATTGATTAATCGTTACCTAGAATCAAAAACTACGCAAGAGGTTCTTGTAAACGATCATGTTCTTACCGGTTATCACGTTTATAAGGATGAGACACTAGATCAGACTGCGACACGAGTTCTTAAAGAATTAACTGGACTTACAGACCAGTATAAGAAACAGTTTAAGGCCTTCGGTAATCCAGATCGTTTAACTAATAAGAAAGACTTGTTATGGATAGAAAATGAAGGATTTAATTCTAGAACCATAACCATAGCCTATTATTTTCTCTTAAAAACAGAAGATGTAGATCTAGAAAACAACCCTTATAGTGCTACCTGGTTTCCTGTTGCAGCGTTACCAGAACTAGGTTTTGATCATGAAAAAATAATTCTAGAAGCCTATAAAGATCTTAAAGTAAAATGCCTGTCAGAGCCTATTATCTTTAAATTACTACCAGATAAATTTACAATAAACGAGGTGCAAGACCTTTATCAGTCTATATTAGGTATAGAAATAGACAATCGTAACTTTAGGAGAAAATTGATCAATAAAAAGTACATAATCGCTCTAGATGAAAAACAATTAGGCGTTTCTAAAAAGCCAGCACAACTTTATATGTTTAGTAAAGACGTCTATGATAAGGTATTTGAAAAAAACTATTTGATCAGCATTTAAACCATGATAGTTCGAGCTGTTTTTTTATAATTTATCTAATGTTTTTTCTATTAAAACACTTAGAACGTTAAGAATCAATTATTTTTGTTTATTCCAAACAAACAAGAAGCAGCCCAAAATGATCCCAAAACTACATTACCGTTCTCAAGCCAGTTCTACCATAGATCACCTACAAAACATTCAAAAAGCATGTAGCTGTGGTGTAGAATTAGTACAACTGGATCTGGACCACATTCCTGTAAAAGATCATTTAAACCTGGCTGAAGAAGTTATAAAAATAACAGCACACTTCCAGACCAGGTTAATTATAAAAACGCATTATAAAATTGCTCACGAGATTAAGGCAGACGGTATCTATCTAGAGCCTCAAGACCACAGCATAGAACATGCTAGAAAACATCTCTATACATGGCAAACCATAGGTGCTACAGCTCACAACTTACAAGACTGTGAAAATCTCATTTCTAAAGAAGTAGACTACATTGTTTTAGGACCATTTAAAGGCGCAAGCGACGCTGCCATAAAACCATTAGGACTCAACGGTTATACAGCTATAGTAGACGCACTAGACACTAACACGCCCATATTAGGTTATGGAAACATCACTACAGAAGATGTAGAAGACATTCTTACCACCGGTGTCTCTGGATTATTAGTCGCACAAGGTTTACATGCCGATTTTAATAGCATTAAAAAATTCAGCCAACTCTTAGGTGCTTCTGCTGTGGAAGAAATGCGCCATTCTTTTAAATAAACACCTTAAACTCACTAGTACACAACCGCCGTTTTAAAGAGATCATACCTTCTATTTTATAGAATAAGGTAGATCATGATATTCTTCATAATCGTTATTGTTCAATATCATGCATATCTGTTTACTATTTTTAGCAGCAATTAACCGCACAACTCATTTCTATCATTTTATACCCTTTAAAACAGCCGTATCCATTAACTTTGAATAGAACATGAAATCCGTTGGGTTTTATAAATTAAACTAAAAACCAGATCTTATGAAAAACAGTATTTTTATTATAGGCATCCTGATACTTTGCGCTAGTTGTTCTACCTCAAAAATGACCACTGCCTCATGGAAATCAGACGGTTTTGATAACCAGAACATCGATAAAATATTAGTATATGCTAATACCGATGACCAGAACTTACAAAAAGAATTTGAGGACCAAACCGCACAAATTCTTACCAAAGAAGGCATTTTCACCTATAAAATGCACGACATATTTCCAGACATCGTCTATAAAGAAGTAAGAACACAAGAAGAAATACAGTCCTTTGTAGAAGACTGTAAAGAGAAGCAAATCAGTAAAATACTTTTTGCTACTAAAAAATCACAGACCGTAGACACCGTAATGAGTAAATCGTTGCACAACTACATGAACGGTTTACATACTTTAAGTCTAGAACGTTATAATGACGAAGAGCCAGAGTATGATACAAAACAAGTAATCACCTATGTCATAGAAGCAGCGGTTTATGATATTAATGAACCATCGCAAGATGCTCCCATTGCTACTACAAGTGTTACCGCAACAGACCCAAAATCTTTAGATAAAATAAAAGATCAATTGCTTAAATCAATAAAACAACTTTTTAATAAGTAGATCAATTCCTATTTATTCATTTAGTCAAAGAAAAAATACTCTTATTATTCTATGGGCGTTTCCCTAAAAAGGGTCCCGCTTTCCACTATATCTTTTGTTTTAAAAGAAAAACAAAAGGATGCCGTTGCAATCGGTAACGCGAGTAGAAAAAAGCAACATAGATAACCAGATAGTAGCTACTATACCACCAGCAAAGCCATAGAGATGAGCGACACCTTACCCAATAATATAGAAAACATAGCTGTAATAGATCTCGATGGTAACGCAGTAGATCTTATGCAAGAGTACCAGAACCATGTACAATTATTACTTATCTATAACAACGACTGTCTGGGTTGCACAGGTCGTGCTATACCACTCGCCTATGAGTTTCAATTGCAATATCCCAGTATACAAGTAGCCGCCATACACAGCGATTTTAAAAACCGCGAGGGAAACAAAGAAAACATAAAAAGCATATTTACCACCGGCCAGATTCCTTTCCCTATTTACATAGACCAGCACCACAAAGTCTACGACCAGTTCCAGGCCGAAGGTACACCACAATGGCTACTCATCACTAAAACGGGCGACCTCTACCGCTCTGTATTTGGATCACAGGATAATGCTAAGAATCGATTGTTTTATGCATTGGAGAGTTTGGTGGGTTAACCCTTACGGTTTCCCGCAATAAAGCCAGATTTCATTTCCTCTTTCGCGAAAGCGGAACTGTAGAAAATAAAGAACTTTTAAAATTTTTAAATCTCTAAACTGCTAGAAGCAAACGACCTAAAGGGACGTGGTTCAATTTGTGAATATCTATTCGGTTTTTTGAAGATTTGGGTTGTTATGCTAGGGTATATTTGGCACCCATAAAAACAAAAAAGATGAGCGCAACCTGGTACGAATGTAAAGTGAAATATAGAAAATTTGATGAAGCGTCAGGAACACAAAAGGTAAAAACAGAACCGTTTCTAGTAGATGCGATTTCTTATACAGAGGCTGAGAGTAGAATCACTCATGAAATGGCGGCTTACCTGCCAGAGAGTGAGGAGATTAAAATTACTAATATTAAGATGGCAAACTTTGCAGAGATCCACCCTTTTGAGAATACCGATAGATGGTTCAAGTCGCGTGTGTCTCTTATCGCCTATGACGAAGAAAGCGGTAAGGAACGTAAAACTAATTTATATCTACTCGTGCAAGCTAATGATGTAAAGGAGGCTTATGATAACACGGTAAGCACGATGGCAGACACGATGGGAGAATACACAATTCCTGCAATTTCAGAGTCGCCTATTATGGATGTTTTCCCTTATTTTACTGGTGAAGAGGATGATATGGAGCGTTTAAAAGCTTTTGTCGCATTAAAGGATTCGACTCCAGAACCGGTAGGAATTATCGATGCACAACTGGATCATGATGATGTTCTCGCTGCTGCTGAGGAAGAATAACTGTATTACTTAAAAACTAAATTTTAAAAATCTAGTTTAAAATAAAAAGCCTCTAGTACTGATAGAATCAGCGCTAGAGGCTTTTACTTTTAAAGTACCTTTACTTTTTAAGAAATTTAAAGGTAGCGTCATTATTAGATAACTTTAAATAATATAATCCAGATTTAAGATCGCTCACATTTATATTTTGGTTTGCGGTAACAGTTGCTTTCTTAACTAACTGTCCTAATGTATTATAAACGGTAATTTGCTCGTCACCATTAACATTAGACAAAGATAAAAAATTTGCCGTAGGGTTAGGATACAACTGCACAGCATTAACTAATTGATCTTCTTCTATTCCTGCGGTTGATGCCGTAAAATTAATCACATCTACACCAAATGCGTCATCTGAACCATTATCATTAGTTATAGTAAATGAAGTGATATTTGTCCAGTTTACATTAAATACTGATACAGCAGATACCGAAGGGTTTCCCGGTCCAGGTACCGCTTGTGAAAGAGCTGTATTATTACCACCAGTAGGTGTAATAGTCCAGTTACCACCGATACCATTTATATCAAATACTGTTATCGAACTTATATCTATCGCTACGTCGAATGAGACAATAATATCTGGTGCAACCCCAGGGTTTACAATATTACCACTAGTCCCGAATAAATTACCTGAACTGGATACATTTAAATTGTTACCATTAGATATACTTGCTGTAGCCGTAACTCCAGCTATGGTCTCTGTAACGGCTGGTGTCCCAGCTCCAGTTGCCGTATTCCAATTAAATGTTTGAGCATGGATTAAATGGCATGATAAACAAGTAAAACATAGCAATAAAAGACTAAAAAGATTTGGGCTGTTTTTGAACATTTTGTTAAATATTTTTGGTTAAAATTAGGTTCTAAATTAAACGAATCACATATCACCAATAATGTAGCTTTAAAATTTTAACAATTATTTACATTTAATAATAATATTGATTACATTTTATTAATAAATGAAAGCTCTATTATACACTGCTACCATTAGCGTGAAGGAAATACACAGACATTAAAAACCAATTAAAGGCAGTTATTTAAAAAGTATGCATTGCATAATAATTAGGAATAATTTGATTTGAAAATTAGGGATCTCATAAAAAACAACTTTATTCATTTTAGTTCTGCTCCTATTTTAAATAACCTTGTTAAACAATGTGCTATCTATTTTATGATGCCTAATTTTGTAATCTCTTTGAGGTTCTAGTGTATTTATTTAATGTTCTAGAATTATTAAAAATGGCCTTTTTATGTTTGCAAAACACTTTTTATACGATTATCTAATTGAGATGGGTATGTCGGTTACCTATGCCAAATATCTAAATATGATCGCGCTACTCATCGCCTTATTGATAGTAGCATTGCTGGTAGATTATATAGTAAAAAAGATTATTGTAAATCTGTTTACTCAGTTTACGATTAAAACTAAAACTAAGTTTGATAATTTTCTGGTAACTAATAAGGTACCCAAAAATGTGGCGCATATCATACCACTTATTCTAGGATTAGAGTTTATACCGGTAGTCTTTGCCGATTTTCCTTACTTTGAGAATATGGTAGAAAAGGGTTTTAAGGTTTTTGCTATTATTCTTACCCTATGGATCGCACGTAGCTTATTAAGCGCACTTAAAGATTACTTTAAAACCCTATCTAGATTAAAGGATAAACCTATAGATAGTTACATACAGGTTTTTATGATTTTTGCTTGGGTAATCGGTATATTTTCTGCCTTTGCGATTATTACTGGTGTAGAGTTTATAAAATTCATGACCACACTGGGTGCGGCATCTGCTATAATCATACTAGTTTTTAGAGATACGATATTAGGTTTTGTAGCCAGTATACAGGTTTCTATAAACGACATGGTGCGTATAAGCGACTGGATTACCTTTGAAAAATACGGTGCAGACGGTACCGTGGTAGAGATTAATCTATCTACGGTAAAGGTGCAAAACTTTGATAAAACCATTACGACTATTCCTACTTATGCGCTTATATCTGACTCGTTTAAAAACTGGCGCGGTATGGAGAGTTCTCCTGGTAGACGTATAAAAAGAGCCTTAAATATTAAGTTAGATAGCATCACTTATCTAACTAAGGATGATACAGATGCATTAAAAAAGATTGATCTTATTTCTAGTTATGTAGAAAAGCGCCAGGCAGATATCGATAGCTATAATGAGAAAAGTAACGTCAATAAAGAGCTGCCTTTAAATGGACGTAATATGACTAACATAGGTGTTTTTAGAAAATACATAGAGACCTATATAGAGAACCATTCTGGTATCAATAAAGACATGATGATTATGGTGCGACAGCTCGCTCCTACTAGTCAGGGCATGCCGTTGGAGATTTATGCCTTCAGTAGTGATAAGAGATGGGAAAATTATGAGTACATCATGGCAGACATCTTTGACCATACCATCGCTGCTGTTCCTTATTTTAATCTAGAACTCTTTGAAGAACCTAGTAACTCTAGTTTTAAGATCTTAAAACCACTTTCATAATTTTAGTATCGAATATAGATTTTTATATGTTCCGCTTTCGCGAAAGCGGAACTTACATTCTTACCCATAGATCTTATTAGACTATATAGATGCTTCTTAAAATGATGGCTGTAGAGACTTTTGCTTCTAGCCTCACTCCTTTTCTATCATTTTCATATCAGTACGCTAATAATATCAAGCTATAAGCTTATTTTAACATAATAGACGACTTATAATAAAAGTATGATAAACCCATGTTGAGATATTGTTAATCGGTATTCTTGCGGCTTTCTTGTTGCTTATATTTAAAAAAAGACAATTTATTATGAAAAAGGAAACCACAAAAACAGAAAAAGAACTACCGTACAACCCAGAAATAACGGAGCACGATAAAGACCTATTAAATCAGGATAATGCTAACTTGCACAGCGATAATAATGCAGACCAGCAACTTATAGATAGAAAAGAAAAAGTAGATTTTACAGGTGGTGATCTAGATATACCTGGTAGAACTACAGCCCAAAAAGGTAACGGTACACCTGCCTTAAATGACGAGGAGAACAAATTGCACAGTCAGGGTGGTGAACGTCATAATAATTTAGAAAGAGATGATGCTGCCAGATAATAAATGACCCAAATTTCTAAATGAAAAAAGCTTTCTACAGAGAACTGTAAGAAAGCTTTTTTTATGCGTTAGTATTAAAGCTAATAACTATACTATTTAGTTTTTAATAAGGTCAAATGATAATTTAATACCTTGAATAATCATACCAGTACCTATAATCGCGATAATAAGTCCCATAATTTTACCAATTACAGATATCACGTTATTTCCTACTATTCTTACAATAAAGTCACTTAATTTAAAGGTATAATAAGTAAGCAAACTCATACATCCAAAAATAGCGATCACTAAAATAATTTGTAACATCTCTACCTTAGACACAAAATTCATCGCGGTAACGATAGTACCAGGACCAGCAAGAATAGGAATAGCAAGAGGTGAAACGGCTATATTCTCATCTACATTTACTTTATTAATTCTTTTTACATTAGACTGCTTAGACTGCAGCATGTCAAAACCTATGAAGAATATCAAAATACCACCAGTAATTTTAAAAGCAGGAATACTAATGTTGAACAATTCAAAAATAAATTTACCTAAAAGTACAAAAACGGTCACAATAATAAAGGCAATGATATTTGCTCTTCTATTAATATCAAGTTTCGTTTTTTTATCTGCTCCTTGAGTAAGCGATAAAAAAACGGTCATGTTAGATATAGGATTAGTTATCGCAAAGAAACCTGTAAATACAGTTATGCAAAAGGTTATCATGTTATCCATACTATAAAATCTTAATTATTTCATGTCGTAAATACGAGGCGGCAATATTAGATATATTATCGCTAACTGTAACACAATTAAGAATTTATAATACGTTTTATGATATTAATTCAAATTCTCTATTTTACTTGAATATATCACAATTTAAGAAAGGGTTTTAGGCCAATTCATTCATTATTTCTGAAAATAACTCATAAGATCTTATTCGATCATTTGTGTCATAAATATTAGTAACAGCAATTAACTCATCTGCCCCTGTTTTTTCAATAAAGTCTTTTACTTGTGCTTTAACTTTACTCTTACTACCTATAAAAGAATACTTCAACATTTGATGGACTTGAGGGTGTTTTAATAGCTCTCTAAATTCATCATTCATCTCTGTGCCAGGTTGTACAAAATCACGATTACCAGTGAAAATTCCAACTATCATACGTATTAATGAGGTGGACATTCTCTCAGCTTCTTCGTCAGTGTCTGCTATAATGATGTTGACACCTGCCATTACATAAGGCTTTTCTAAATCTGGTGATGGTGTAAACTCATTGCGATAAATCTGGATAGCCTCCATTAAATGGGTAGTTGCAAAATGGCTTGCAAATGCATAAGGTAATCCTTTTCTAGCCGCAAGGTGAGTACTGTCTGTACTAGAACCGAGTATATAAATAGGTACTTCTACACCTTCGGCAACGGTAGCTCTTACTTGTGCAGTGGAATTTTCTTTAGAAAAATACGTTTGTATTTTTTCTAATTCGGCAGGGAAAGAGTGTGCTGCCTGCATAAAATCAGATCGTATGGCTTGTGCGGTTTCTCTATCGGTACCTGGTGCTCTACCCAGTCCTAAATCTATACGATTAGGATATAAAGATGCTAGTGTACCGAACTGCTCTGCAATGATAAGTGGCGAGTGATTAGGCAACATAATACCTCCAGAACCTATGCGCAAGGTATTAGTACTTTGTGCCACATACCCTATAAGTATGGAAGTCGCACTACTAGCAATATTAGAAGCATTGTGATGTTCTGCAAGCCAGTAGCGCGTATATCCATATAATTCTGCATGTTGAGCCAGTCTCAAAGCATTGTTATAGGTTTCTTTAAGTGTATGACCTTGAGAAACTAATGCTAGGTCAAGAATAGAATATAAAACAGGTTTGGTATTCATAAAAAATAAGCTGCTTAGTGATCGATTAACTAGTAAAAGAAATAATGTTATGTGCCTAAAAGACTAAGATCATTTTACTTAGATACATAAGCAAAATTATGATTTCCAACTTACAATTTCTTCTAATTCCCTCCTA
This sequence comes from Nonlabens sp., assembly GCF_039941875.1. Classification (GTDB taxonomy): domain Bacteria; phylum Bacteroidota; class Bacteroidia; order Flavobacteriales; family Flavobacteriaceae; genus Nonlabens. The sequence goes on from NZ_JBDVDQ010000014.1 coordinate 165,095, forward strand.
GTTTTAGGATGTTCTGGGTCTGCTTTTCTATAACCAAATGCTGTCATAAATGACAAGCCATATTTGTTCATATCTACACCAAATTTATCTTGTAATAAAGCCTCTGCTTTTTCCTGATGAAAACCCTCTATAGGACAAGAATCGATACCTATTAATGCTGCTGCAGTCATCATGTTACCTAATGCGATATAAGTTTGTTTTGAAGACCAGTCGAACAATTTCTTATCTGTATTGAGGTTAAAATCACGTTCTTGAAATTCTCTATAAAACTTAGAATACATCTCCATTACATCTTCTGGTAGTTGCTTAACATCTTTCATCATATGTTTTATATAGTCTGCATCGTGTTTAATCATAGGTGCTTTCATGCTAAGGCCTAAAACGAAATGACTAGCCGTATCTAATTTTAATGGAGCACCCCACGCAACTGGTTTTAATAATTCACGTAATTCTTTATTTTGAACTACTATAAAATGCCATGGCTCAAAACCAAAAGAACTAGGTGATAATTGTGCTGTTTTGAGAATAAACTCCATGTCTTCATTTGATACCGTTTTAGATGCATCAAATTCTTTTGTTGCATGTCTATAATGAAATGCATTAAGTATTTCTTCTTTGGAAATGTTAGGTGTGCTCATTTTTCTTTTAATTAAATATTAATACTGGTACAAAGATATTAAGCATGACAAACTTTACTAAAGTACAATTAAAGGAGATATAGGTACAAATCAAGGTTAATTACCTAAATAATATATAGCAACAGAGGAAATTGATTAAATTTGATCAAAATAACACATAAATGAATGTTATAGAAACATATAAACCTTTTGAAATACAAGAAATAGAATTAACAGAATGGAAGCCTCGCCCTGTTAAAAATAACTTCTTTGAACTGGTACTTATAAAATCTGGAGAAGGCACACAGTGCATTAATTACAACCTCTCACCTTATCATAAAAATAGCCTGTTTCTATTACCTCCTTTAAAATGCCATTCTTTTACGGTAGAGAAGCCCACCACATTTGTCTTTTTAAAATTTACAGATTCCTTTTTCAAGGATATAGGAAAAATTAATATCGATAGAAATGAATGGTTTAAAGAAGCTTCTTTTATACTATCTAATTATAACCAGTTACCAGGTGATATTATTAAGGATGAAATAGATAGAAAACACCTCGAGAGCATAGTACAAATTATACTAGCAGAGTCGAGAAACTATGGATCTGCTTCTATTAACCTAATAACTAGTTTAATGACCAGCATACTAGAGATTTTAATAAGAAATATAAAAAAAGGAACTTACACCGAGGTTTCAGATAACACTACAGATCAAAGGATCACAAAAATGCTTAATTACATCAACGAGAACATTGATAAAACAGAACTTTTAAAAATTGATCATCTCGCTAGTGTATTTATGATGTCACCTACCTATGTAAGTGAGTACTTTAAGAAACAAGTAAATATGTCCCTAAGAGAATATATCATCAAAGCAAAACTTAAACTAGTAGAAATACGCCTTCTTAACTCTGACTTTACCCTTACTCAAATAGCAGACGATCTAGGTTTTACAGACATAAGCCATTTATCAAAAACCTTTAAACGTTACACAGGTATATCTATTAGAGAATTTAAAAAAAATGGAGAGTATATGTTATTAAAACGCGCTCGATGTACTGCTTAAAAGTCCTTTAAAATATCTATCCTATTAGATATTAGCAAATTATAACTTTCCTGTAAATATTAAAAAGACCATATACAGAAATGGAAGAATACTCAGAAATATCCATAAGGATTGTTTAGATAATTTACGTTTATACCTATTCATTAACAAGCCTGTATTAACTAGTGACCAGAATACTGTAGCAAAAAGTATGATTATAGAAATGAGGTTAAGTTTACCATAGGTAAGAGTCCCTTCATAAGAAGGTGCTACATATCCACACACTATTCCTACCGATAAAATTAGTAGTATAAGAAGTGTTAGTTTCTTGAAAAGATTAAGATTTTGAAACCAAGTCATGTATTAAAGAGGTTAATTGTAGGATAAATTTTGTTTAACAAAAGGTAAAAATATTTCATTCTTTTGAGAACATTTTACGGTTTCCCTCATTTAACATTAAACTAGATTAAAAACACCAAAAGCACCTATTCAACGTTAAATATTATGTTAAATAAGATGAACATTTACTCCTGCGCTGGTACAGTAATTTTAGGAATTGATATAATTCCGCTTTCGCGAAAGCGTGTTGCATAAAAAAAACGAGAACCTATTACTAGATTCTCGTTTTGTATAAAATATGTTTTAAAGAAATTACTTTCCTGGCATAGATACTACTACACCATTTTCTGGTTGTGCATAGAACGTAGCTGCAGTTTCTACAAATTCTACATTTGTAATAGATGCTACACCTATTTCATTAGTATAACCTTCTTCTTTATTCCAGTTACGGAAAGACCATTTAGATGCAAATGGTACACCATCAACAACAGTAAGTTCTTCATATTTTGCAAAATGAGGCTCTTCTTCTGCAGCTTCAACACCTTTTCCAAAACTAACAATGTACGCAACACCATCAAGCACATTTGTTTTAGGATCTTTATACACCACATACCAGTCTTCTGACGTGTCTCCTATTCCATTATCAAATGATAATTTAGAAGTTGGATATTGTGTATCTCCATAAGTAAGCATCTCTTCACCTGTCCACTGTGTACCTGGATCATTTAATTTATAAGGCATTGCAAAAAAGTAAGACCATGTAAAGATGTAAAATCTAGTCATAGGATTTGCAGCTAGCTCTTCATTACTCGCATAAACCTTATCTCCATCAAAAACGATTACACTACCGTCTTTGTTATCTATGCGTACCATAGAACCATCTGTCTTTTGGGTGATTTTACCGTCTAACAAAGTATTACCACCGAAGGCTACCGTAAAATCATATTGTACAGCATCGTTAGAAAGAAAAGTTTCTTTTTTATGTGCTAACTCTATACTGTTAGTAAACGCAGTAATTTCTGGTTTTGCTTCTGGCATCTCTGTAGCAGCAGGTGCTTCAACCGTTTTTTCAACTTCTTTTTCTTCTTTACAACTAGTAAGAATACTAATGGTAGCTAGTAGGAATATAATTTTTTTCATGGATATAAATATTTAATTTATTTTAATATACAAAAGACTTAGTTATTTGTCACATAATCAGATATTAGGTTGTTAAACTTGTGCTAAGAAATACCTAGCGGTAAATGATAGTTAAATTTGGTCAACTGCATCAAAAAACTATCTTCGCGACATGTGGATGTATTTAGGTCTTTTGGCCGCATTATTTTTAGGCTTACATAACTTATGTAAGAAACATGCCGTACGAGGCAATGAGGTGTTTCCTGTGCTATTAGGCACCATAACAGCTGGCTTTCTCTTTATAGTACCATTTTATATAGGTTCTATTTTCTATCCAGATGCAACTCGAGAATTGGGTTTTTATATAGAGAATATCCCATGGACTACACACGGTTTTATAGTTATAAAATCTATGATTATGGCGGCATCATGGATACTCGCATATCAAGCATTGAAGCATTTACCTCTTACCATAGTAACGCCTATACGATCTGCAGGGCCATTTTTCACCTTTATAGGCGCCATAGTTATTTATAAAGAAGCACCTAATAACTGGCAATGGCTGGGGTTTTTCATGATTATTCTATCCGTGATTATGTATTCTCAAATAGGTAAAAAAGAAGGCATACATTTTAAAAGTAACAAATGGATATTTGCCATAATAGGCGCGACATTTTTAGGTGCTTCCAGCGGTTTATATGATAAATTCTTGATTCAAGGGCTTTTACTCAATCCGCAAACGTTGCAATTCTGGTTCTGTTTTTACACCATATTGATATTGCTGGTTATATTATCCATAACGTGGTTTCCATATGCTAGTAAAAGAAAAGCCTTTAAATTTCGCTGGACCATTCCTGCTGTAGGTGTACTATTACAAACAGCAGACTACTTCTACTTTAAAGCATTGCAAGACCCAGAGGCTTTGATCATGTTGCTAAGTGCCATAAAACGCAGTCAGATAATCATAGCTGTTGTTTTAGGAGGGATTTTATTTAAAGAAAAAAACAAACGCAAAAAACTGATTCCTCTAGCGGGCATCATGATAGGCGTGTTTTTGATTTTGTATTCTTAGAACTAGATATTGACATAAACATAGATGCATACGTATAGATGATTGGATTTTTGTTCCGCTTTCGCGAAAGCGTACACCATCACCATTATTTGTACACAAACACCAAGAACTTCAGTAAATTTGCGTCCTTTATTGAGATTCTTAAAACCTTATAAAACATGATCAATAACATCCCATGTCCTTCTTGTGCTACACCTATACTTGTAAACACAGAAGAATTTTTAAAAGGCAGTTCTTTTTCTTGTTCTAATTGTGATGTGAAATTAGGAATAGAAGAAAAAACAGATCTAGATCAGGCAAAATTAGATATGTTCAAAAAGTTTACAAAAACCAAGAAAGAACGATCTTCTGTGATGCCTTGTCCAGATTGCGGAGCAGCCATTACTTTTAATGAAAGAGATTTAAAAAAAGGGAAATCTATAGCCTGCTCTAGTTGTAAGGCTAGTGTTGCTTTATAACGTCAAATAAGAACTGTAAAATTATTAATCAAATTTTTCTTCTTTACCATTACTATGTAAGGCAAATCTACCCTTTTCAGTACCGTGAACTTGCTCTTGTTGCGGCCAGGGCCACCCACCGAATTGTGTCTCTTGATAATCTGCAAAGGCTTCTCTTATTTCTTGATTTGTATTCATGACGAATGGTCCATGCTGTGCCACAGGTTCATTAATAGGTTTACCCTGTAAAACAAGAATATAAGAGTCTAATGCACTGTTTTTAATTTCTAAATCTACAGCAGCATTTACTTCTATAGAGTGATTCTCATGTATAACAGTACCAGCGATTTCTATAGCATTCCCACGATAAAAATATAAAGTTCTTTTAGTGCTAGTTTGCGTTGCTTTGGGTAACGTATAAGTTGCACCTGGCTCCATCTTTATAGTAACCACGAGAACATCATTAGCTTCATTTGCCGCCCATGAATCTGGTGTAGGATCTAGCGAGCGCAATTGATTTATCTCTCCTGCGATAAGGTCTACCGTTGTCATATTATCAAGACTATCTCTATGGTTAATAACCGGAATATCCTCATTCCAAAGCATTTTAAAATGTGGTGGTACCATTTTACTAACTCTAGGTAAATTGAGCCATACTTGAAATATCTCTAGTGTATTTTCTTTGTCTCGATTTAATAATGGAAACATCTCACTGTGTAAAATACCTTTGCCAGCCGTCATCCATTGTACATCTCCTGCTTTAAAACGACCTGCACCACCCATAGAGTCCGAATGATCTACTACACCTTCTTTGTTGATAGTTATGGTTTCAAAACCGCGATGCGGATGGTATGGAAAACCTGGCACTTTACTACCATGGTACATTCTATAACCGTCTTTAATGGTAAAATCTTGACCTATGTTTCGACCTGCTTTTTCTCTTTCAGGAACACCTAATTCTGCATTCCCTGCCGGATAATAATCTCTGTGATGAGCACAAAATAAAAATGGATCTTGCGTTTTCCATGGAAAACCTAATGGCGAAATGTTCTTGATTACAGTAGACATATACGTTTCAATTATTAATCGACTTAAATTTAAGTGATGTAAAAATGAGTTAAAGAAATTTAAAAAACACTTATAAAATTTATAAAATTAGTAAGTTTTTGTGGTGGTATTCGCTTTCGCGAAAGCGGAAACATATTATTATTAAATTTCAAATCACTTCTTAGTCGTTTACTTGAAAGAAATCACACTTGATAAAATAGCCTTAAAATGCATTTACTCTAAAGCAGTTTTAATGAAATCCTCTTATCTTTGATATAGAATTACTTTGATTTCCTAATGCAACAAATTAAACAATATCTAGAAGGCATCGCGCATATAACTGATAAGGATTGGGAATTCTTTATCTCAAAACTGACGCACAGGGTAATTCCTAAAAAAAGCGTTTTTTTAGGTTTAAATGAAATAGAAAATCACATTTCATTTATACAATCTGGTGTCGTACGTTTATTTATCCCCAAAGATGATACAGAAAAAGAAATCACTTTTGGTTTTAGTTTTAAGAACCAATTTGTAAGTGCATACGACTCTTTTCTAACCAGACAGCCATCCTTATACCAATTACAGGCACTCACAGAAACCAGCATCCTGAGTATTACCTATGAAGATTTACAAGAGGTTTATAAAAATACTCAAATAGGAAATTTAATAGGTAGACTTACCGCAGAGCGTCTTTTCTTGCTTAAATCTAGCAGAGAACAAAATTTCTTAAACCTCACAGCTGAAGAACGTTACCTAAAGTTATTTAAAGAAAGACCTGAGCTTCTTAAAGTGATCCCTCTTAAATATATTAGCTCTTATATAGGTGTTACAGCACAAGCTTTGAGCCGAATTAGAAAACGAATTTCTTGATCTAGGTTCATAGTTTAATAACACCGCTGCTTTTACCTTTGCAAGAAAAAATAGATTATGGCAGTTATACTTTTAGTTTTGATACTATGGTACGGTGGGCTTTTCTTTCAATCCTTCTTTTTACATAGATATGCGGCGCATCAAGTTTTTACGATGTCTAAAACTATGGAACGCATCACTTTTGTACTTACCTGGATTTTTCAGGGTTCGAGTTACTTAAGTGCTTATGGATATGGAATCATGCACAGAATGCACCACGCGTTTACCGACACAGAAAAAGATCCACACTCACCAGCTTATGATGATAACATGTTTGCAATGATGTGGAAGACGAAGACTACGTATCAAGATATTAATAAAAATCGTGTTCCAGTAGAAGCTCGTTTTACTAAGAATGTACCGCAATGGAAAGCATTTGACTCCTTTGCAAGTTCTCGTTTTTCTAGATTGTTATGGATAACACTTTACATTTTATTCTTTGCATATTTTGCTACAGCATGGTGGCAGTGGTTATTATTACCAGTTACTTTTATGATGGCGCCTATACACGGTGTGATTATCAACTGGTTCGGTCATATATATGGATATGTGAATTTTAAAATGAAGAATACTAGTAAGAACCTTTTTAGATTTGATTTCTTAATGATGGGAGAAGGATATCACAATAATCACCATAAATATGCAAATAGAGCTAATTTTGGTGTGAAATGGTATGAAATAGATGTAACTTACCTAATTATTAGGTTATTGAATTCTGTAGGAATCATTCAATTAAAAAGAACAGGACATTAAAGCACAGCCCTTTTTTTTTTTAAGAAGAGGAATCCTCCCTACGGTATCCAAACCTGTAGGAGGATTTTGTGCTTAAATTACAGTTGATGAAAAGCAACCATATCATTTACATGATTCTTTACTAGAATTATGAATTGCTTATTTTACTAATAAACCAATGCTTTATTCAACTAAAAAGCCAAGTCTCACGACTTGGCTTTTCATTTTTATTGATTTTCATTGTTCCTAATTAGAACAATTAACTCTATGGTTTTCTTATTATATAAATAGTAGTATCAGAGTCAGCACTAGTCCTGCTGCTGCAAAGATGATTCCTTTTCTAAAAATTTGAGTACCTGGCATGAACATCCAAAATGCTGACACCACAAAGAATAAAAGAGATACACCAAAAAATATATTCAAGAAAAATAAAGGTTCTCCAGATTTTGCTTTATGAAAATGGGTCATTTTATCCAGTATATAAGGAAGTTCTTTTTTTACAAAGCTAGCTTCTCCTGTAACGCTGTTATAAGTACCATCTTTAAAATAATAAATACCAGCTTCTTCTCTATCTACTTTAAGTTTCTTGATATTTAACGCCGGGCCTACTTGTTCATAAGCCAGCCTTGCTTCTACCGTTTTCTCGATTTTAATCTCCGACTTTAACGCGTCTGTATCTCTAAATATTAAAGCAATACCACTTATAGCATACACTGCCATGATTCCTGCCAAAAAGAAGCCAAAGTGCCTGTGTAATTCACGCATTTTTTGAGATGTCTTTCTTCCCATAATAAAGTATTGTCTAGATTTATGTTAAGCAACAAATCTAATAGACTATAAAGGAAATTAAAGAAAATAATTAAAAAAATGTGCGACAATTAATTTTATTCCTTTATAAATTTATCTCCTATGATGCTTTATTCTTTTCACCCCACCATTTACATTGAGGTATTTTCTTATCGAGAAATACAGATTCTCCTAGAAGCGGTGTAGTCACATTTACTTCTAGTTCTTTTGCTTTTAAAACAGCACGTTCTACAGGTTCTATCCATTCCTGTAATGATAATTTAAAATTACCCCAATGAATAGGCATAAACAGCTTGCTCTCTAAATCTATAGCAGCCAGAACAGTTTCTTCAGGCATCATATGCATTTCTGGCCATTGCTCATCATACTGCCCGCATTCTAACATAGTAAGGTCAAATGGGCCGTACTTCTCACCTATTTCCTTAAAATGAGTATCATAACCAGAATCTCCTCCAAAATAAATAGTATCCTTTTCATTTTGAATTATATAAGAACACCATAACGTTTTATTTCTGTCAGTTAATCCGCGTCCAGAAAAATGCCTTGCTGGAGTAGCAATAAGTTTTATATCATCTATTTGAATTTCCTGCCACCAGTCTAATTCTGTAATATGATCTGACGGCACGTCCCAACTTTCTAGATGAGACTTAATACCTAATGGTACATAAAACATTTTTACTTTATCCTTAATAACTATAATAGAACCATAATCCAGATGGTCATAATGATCGTGAGAGATCAAAACAGCATCCATTTCTGGCAGGTTTTCTATTTGCATAGGTAAAGTATCTTTAAATCGGGCAGCACTTAACCATGGATGTGGTGCTAGCACATCACATAACATAGGGTCTATAAAGATCTTCTTACCACTCATTTCTAGCATAAGAGCAGAATGACCGAACCAGGTAAGTCTTGTAGCATTATCTTGCTTATCGTTAAAAAAATTCTCTTCTAATTGATTCACAGGCATGGACCAGCCTGGCGCTTTATTACAACCAGTAAAATAGCTAGCTACTCTACTCCAATCTGTTTTTATCTTTACTGCAGTTTCTATTGTATTATTAAATTTATTATTATTTAGTTGCGGTGAATTTGCATACTGTTTTAAATCTTTTTTTGTCGGTGGCTTACCGCATTCTGGTGAAAGATTAATAAATAATACTGTTATTAAAAGTAAAACAGCTATTATCGATACCATACTGATGATTAGCATTTTGAAATAGGTTTAAGTTTGGTTATTGTTTTGGATATAGTAATTAGCTATGGAGGCTGTTTATAAAATTTATCTTTGGTTTCATAATTTGTTATTTTACCGCTTTCGCGAAAGCGGAATGTTTAAAATGATGATATTGGGCAATTAAATCGATCAAATAAACACACTTTAGTTAAACTTTTTCATTTATTTTACTGAATATTTATTCATTTTATGGTTAAAAAAACTATCGTTTTATAGCGTCCCAAGCAAGATCAAAAGACTCTTTAATAAGTTGATCATTAACAGGTATATTATTTTTTACTATTAAACTAGTGTAAGAATTAAGGAAACCTTTAACAAGAGAAATAAGAACCGTATTATCTACATCTTTGATAATTTGTTCTTCCTTACCTCTAGTCATTAATTTACTGATAAACAGATAGAAATAATCTTTCTTAATCTGAATTTCTTCACTAATAAATGGAGAAGTATTAAATTGATCTATAAAGAATAATTTATCCTGATTAACAATCATAAGATTAAATGAACTTTCCCATATCTTAAACAACTGTATACGAATGGGTAAATCACCTATTTCATTCAAGATAGAAATAGCTCCACCAGATTTAAGTTTATAAAAAAGGGTGTTTAAAAGTTCTTCCTTACTTTTAAAATATAAATAAAGCGTTCCACTAGCTATACCAGCTTCTTTGGCTATGGATGACATCTTCAGTCCAACTAGACCTACACTGCTGGTTAACTTAATAGTAGCATTGTAAATACGTTCTAATTTTTCCTCGGGACTATTATTCATATCACTAAAATTATGAATAAAAATTCATTTATAAATCATTTAAAGTGAGTAAATTTTGAAATACAAAAGTCACTTTAAATTAAGGAAAGCTTAAACGGTATATCGTCGTTTTTATTTAACCTATTATCGTTGAAATACCTGGTTTTTCAATAACTAATTATGCCAACTAAATTTTATCCCATTCTATAAAAAATAGAGATTATTATCTGTTTAACAGATAGTTATTAATTAAAACAAACCATTAACTATAATCATTTACTAGTTAAAATTTGAAAAAACTGAAAAATCCCTAATTATTACACGAATAAAACAATAATTTGGTAGGAACCTTAAAATCAAATACCAAATGAAAAAACTATCTGTATTATTTTTATCCTTTTTCATCTTTACAGCTTGTAATAATGAAGAGGCAGACTTTCAGGCAGAAACACCTGTTAATAATAAAACACTAACCGTTCAAGAGGTAAACCAGTACATAGCTGACCAGCTCCAACAGACTGGAGATGTAGACTGGACACACGCACCAGCAAACGTACTATATAGTGCTATAATGCATGGTGACGGTATTCTTAGTTTAGGATACGGGCAACCAGGGGAGCATTTTGCACAAGTAAAAACACCAGATCTCATTGCTGCAAAACAAAACGCTATATCTATCGCATCTAGCAAAGAAGATGTCGATAAAATGGAAGATTTCCTTATTGCCGACGATGAATTACTTAACTCTATCGAACTTAAAATTAACAACCTAGAGACGGTAATTGCTCTACAAGCGACTAATAACATACGTTATATAGACCCTATAGGCTACGGTTTATACGTAGACCCTAATGCAGTTGCTTTAAAATCTAGTTCTGGTTGTGATCAAAGTGGTCAAAGTATCAATAGCAACGACTATACAGTGATATCACCTAACGCATGGAAACCATGGAATTACAACATACATAACATAGACGATGCCTGGAATTATAGTACAGGAGCTGGTGTCACTGTAGGACTTATCGATACTGGAGTAAGTGCAAACCAGAGATTATTAGGTAGTGATTTTAATGATGGTGCTTCTTCTGGACGTAGTATTCAAAAATTCGGAACTTTTATAGATTCTAACTGGTGGTGGAGCAATAATACAGATGGACCTAATGACCTTTGTGGTCATGGAACCACTATGGCATCTACTATTGCTAGTCCACGTAATAATGACGCGATGCCAGTAGGTGTTGCTTATAACTCTAATATGGTAGCATATAGAGCGACAGAAGACGTTCTTTTAAATGACTATCATGAACGTAAAGGAGTAAGCAACGCTCTTAAAGCTCTAGGAAACCGCAGCGATGTTAAAATTATCTCTATGTCTATAGGTTATGTATGGAGCATAGGAAATGTAAAAGATGCTGTAAAATATGCTTATGCTCGCAATAAAATGATCGTTGCTGCCGGTGGTACTTCTACATCACTTACTAGCTGGTATGGAGTAATTTTTCCTGCAAGTATGAGCGAGACAGTTGCCGTTACCGGATTAAAAGATAATGGGTATAACCGTTGTGATATTTGTCATGAAGGAGATGAGATAGATTTTACTATCATCATGCAACGTGCTAGTGACGAGTCTAGAACTGTACCTACTTTAGGATTCAATAATGGGACACGTAAATACGTAGGTGGTAGCTCTGTCGCGACCGCTACAACAGCAGGGATCGCAGCCTTAATATGGAGCAAGAATCCTAGCTGGTCTAGAGAGCAAGTTTTAAATAAAATGAAGCAATCTAGCGAGTTCTATCCTAGTCGTAATTCAAGATTCGGTTATGGTAATATAGATGCTTTACAAGCAGTTCAATAGATTAATTAAATATTAACTTAAAGGGCTTTATCTTATTGAAGATAAAGCCTTTTTGTATTTTAAAAACTAAGTATAGACATTGCTTATAGTGCAAGAATATGTTAAATTATAGAGTATCTAAAATCTTCTTTGGATCAGCACGGAGCTTGTAATCTTCTTCTATGAAATGATACTCAATAATACCATTTTTTCCTATTACATAAGTGGCAGCTAGAGGTAATTCTTGACTCGTATTTCCTTGCGTTCCATCTAGATCAATACCGAATTTTTTATACAGATTTTGTAGGTCTTCTGGAAGTGTAAAAACTAGATTCATGGATCTTGCTAGTTCATTATTTTTATCGGTAAGAATGTCAAATGTGAGTTCATTCTTCTCATGAGTAGACAAAGAATTATCTGGAGTTTCTGGACTTATTGCGATAAGCCTCGCTCCTTTTTCTTTCATCTCTGGTAAAAAATGTTGCAGTGCTTTTAATTCTAGATTGCAATAAGGACACCATCCACCACGATAAAATGAGAGTACTACTTTATTAGTCTTTAAAATCTCGTTCACATCTACCAGTTCGTTATTTTGATTAGGTAATTTAATCGCTGGTATCTTATCACCTGTCTTCAGTGATTTAGCAACGATATGAGAGCTTTTAAGTTCTTTGATACCGTTAGACATGATTTCTTGTGATTCTCCTGGGTGACGTGATGCGCTGCCTTCTGCTAGAGCTTGTAATTGTGCTATAAGATTCATTTTCTTTCTTTTTATTGTTAGCCAATATTAAAAGATAAATCTCACAGAAGTATAAATTCTCAATTAAAGAAAACCTAAATTTTAGATTTTAGGTAGTAATGAAAATGTGATTTTAATAAGAAACCTCGCTCCTATTTCTTATTGCGTTTTGCTTTGCGTGCTTTTTTCTCTCGGTATTCCTTAATACGTTGTGCTCTGGCAGACAGCTGTATACTATCATAAGTTTCTGGCAAATTGTTCTCATACTCCTTCCAGTTTTTGCGTGCTTCAAAGTAATCAAATTCTATGGCTGCTGCCTGGTCTTCTAATTTATCGTCTGTAATGCTGTTTAATAATATATCTTCTATGTAAAAGTCTTCTACAACAGCCTCTGGACTGTATTCTTCTTTTAAAGAGATATCAAACAGGCTCGCTGTTTTATCAAACCAGAAAGCACTCCAGCCACTTCTTAAACGTTTTAAAAGCGCATAAGCCGTGTCTCCAGTTTGTCTATGAATGAGTTTTATGAGTATTTGTCCTTCTGTTTTAGAAAGTTTCTTAAGCTCGGCAGTAAATTCTTCTTCTATATATTTTTCTACCATTTTAGAATATTTCTTCTTTTGGTTTTTAGTCCTAAGAGAAGATAATCGCTCGTCTAATACGGTAAGCCTTTCGGCAGCAAGTTTTGCATACGGCCATACTTTTAATACTTTACGTTTTAAAATCAGGTATTTAATGCGCTCGTACCTGCTCTCAAATTTTAGATCTTGTAAGAGCATGACACTATTTAATTCTATCGCGTTAATGGAATCTCCATCTACATAAAAATACTCTACAGGAGATTTTATGATCGAGTCCTTTGATACTGGCTGTGGTGATGGTGTCTGTTGCGCTTTCGCGAAAGCGAGACCACAAAAAACCATTAATAAAACGATAACCTTATTCATCATATCCATTTACTCACTAAAAGTATTCCAAAAATAAGAAACCCTATAATATACAAGCGTTTTTGAGCATAGATTATTATCTTCACGTTCTAAAATTTATCACATGGCTGAAAAAAGCATTTTAAATAAAAAATCTCTCGACTTTCTTGAAAAATACCTAAATACGGCCTCTCCTACTGGTTATGAATGGAACGGTCAAAAGGTGTGGATGGACTACTTGAAACCATATGTAGATGAGTTTATTACTGATAATTATGGTACTGCAGTAGGTGTTATTAATCCGGATGCAAAGTTTAAAGTCGTTATAGAAGGACATGCTGACGAGATCTCGTGGTATGTAAATTACATTACAGATGATGGTCTTATTTATGTGGTGCGCAATGGTGGGTCTGACCATCAAATAGCACCATCTAAAAAGGTAAACATTCATACTAAGAAAGGAATTGTGACTGGAGTCTTCGGCTGGCCGGCAATTCACACACGTTCTCGTGCAAAAGAGCAGCCGCCTAAACCTGACAACATCTTTATAGATACTGGTTGTGAGACTAAGGAAGAGGTGCTAGAACTAGGTGTAGATGTAGGTTGTGTTATTACTTATCCAGATGAGTTTTTTGTGTTGAACAAAAACAAATTTGTATGTCGTGCGCTAGATAACCGTATGGGTGGTTTTATGATAGCCGAGGTGGCTCGTTTATTAAAGGAGAACAAACAGGAATTAGATTTCGGTCTATATGTTACTAACTCTGTACAAGAAGAGATAGGATTGCGTGGTGCAGAAATGATTACTCAAACTATAAAACCTAATGTTGCGATAGTGACTGATGTGACTCACGATACTACAACACCTATGATTGATAAAAAATCAAATGGTGATGCAGCTATAGGAAAAGGACCTGTCCTAGCCTATGCCCCTGCTATACAGAATAACCTGCGCAACCTAATTATGGACGCGGCAGATGCTAAGGATATCCCTTACCAGCGTCGTGCAACATCACGTTCTACTGGTACAGATACAGATGCCTTTGCTTATTCTAATGGTGGTGTACCTAGTGCGCTTATCTCATTACCTTTACGTTACATGCATACTACGGTAGAAATGGTACATAGAGATGATGTAGAAAATGTTATTAAGATGATTTATGAATCTCTATTAAAAATTGAGAACAATCATGATTTTAATTACTTCTCTAACAAGAATGAAGGTTTATACTAGATCATAAAAACTTTTTTAAGTAAGCAATTACTTAAATTGATAGATACCTAAAATCCCTACTGGCGCTAGCCAGTGGGGATTTGTTTTTTTTAAGGGAATTTAAGGTGATTAATTTTAACTTAGATTGTTGAAAACTGTGCTTTCTACTATAATTAGATTCCAGTAGTTTTAGGGCTTGTAACAATTACCAAAGTTGAATAGCTTTAAACAATAAGCAAGCTTTATATTTTAATTAAAATTTATATGAAAAGTTCTATTTTTTATTCAATAACTTTATTTTTAACGCTAGTATCTTGTCAATTAACACCAAAAAAAACAAATGGAATTAACTAATACAACCATAACTGAATATTCATTTCTAAAAGAAATGTATAACGATCCATTTTTCCCCAATAATCTTGTTGATAAGGGAAAACAAATACTTATTGATTTATGTTACCAAATAGAATCTGAGAAACCGAAAAACCTAGAGGAATTATATAAATTATCTCATAATGCGACAGATAAATTTAACGATCTGCAAGAAGAGTTTTATGAAAACGAAAGTGAAATAGAAACTGCCGCAAGAGAATCTATTGCAATGGATTTTGAATTTATATCCAATACATATGGTTTTAAAGCAGATATTGAAGAATTAATAGCTACAAGAGATTGGTAAATTATATTTATAAAAATGAAAACTGATCACTATAGATTAACCAAAAATGAAAAGCAAGGAATAGCTCTAAATTTAGTAAATATTGTAGAAAAAAATGAAACTATAACAAAGGAAACGTATAGATTTATTGCTAATTGGGTCATTTCTGATGGAAGCGAGAAGACTAAAGCTTTTTACGATGTTTGGGAAATTGTTCTAAAAAACTATTTGCCAATATCAAGACCTGTTTTGTTTCGTTCTTGTAATAGGATTAGTAAATCTAATAAAATAGTAAGTTTCACTGATCGTTTAGAATGTGCTAGAAGATTTAGTAATGGCAAGGGGACATTAATTATATGTGACACTAATGAATCCTTAAAATTGGAAAATAAAATATTTGATCCAGGTAAATATAAAAATACTTTTTACCCATTACATGAAGCGATCAAAAAATGGTAGAATCAAAAAAATCAAAATATTCAAAAAGCAATTTAGACCATTACTTAGAAAGGGAAAATGAATATATAATGAGAGTAAATTTAGAGCAAATGGAAAGTTTTAGATGGTCAAAATGACGAAATTATCACCCAGTCTTTTTTTATTTTAAATACACAATCAAAACTTACCCAACTATGAAACCCTTACTCCTACTACTATTTATATCCAACTTTACTTGTGCTCAATACTGGGGCGGACAAGAAATTAAAGAAACTCAATTAACAGATTGGATTCCAAAATTTAAATTAAAATATGCTGGTTCGTATCATTTTGGTGAAAGTGAAAGTGAATCTGAATTGCATTTATTTTTCAGTGGAGATGTTATCGTCGGTCAGGTGCATAATGCCTATTGGGAAGAAAAAGAGGTGTTATCTCGCAAGCGTAATTTTATCAATCTTACTCATATTGAAATTGACAAAAAGGGAAACTTTACTAGCGATCAGTATCATGGTAAATTCGTGTCCTTTACAAATGAGTCTGGCGAAGTCTACAAAGCCTTAAAAATAGATAACCCATGGACCAGCTGGATAGAAGACAGTGAATATGAAATAGGGACTAAAACAAGATTAGTTTTTGAACACATCTATTACGGTAACTATGCAAAAGCTTCTTACCGAAAACTTGATCCTAAAGAATTAGAAGACATGTCTAAAAGTGAGCTAGCCATCATGAGAAATGAAATATATGCTCGATATGGGTATACCTTCATTAAAAATGGTAAGATGGATCAATATTTCAGAAAACAAGACTGGTACACTGCAGAGCATAAAAATGTAGATCGCTTTTTAAATGAAATTGAATTATCAAATATTCAGTTAATTAAGAGTCTGGAATAGGAACATAAACACTAACAACAGAATTCTATAAAATATTATCACACCAACCACTCTATTATGAAAACCACCCAACTAAGATATTTTATCACAACTTGCGTTCTATTTATCGCAGTACAACAAGGTATCTCTCAAAACATTTATGATAACAAATTAGGAGATTGTGATACTTCTAGATTTGGCCTAGAAAGTAAAGTAGAACAAGCAAAAATAGAAGACTCTAAAATCATAGATGCTATTAAGAACAGCCTTAATGAAAAAGCTTTTCAGAAACTAAGAGGTGTACTAAAATTACAAGTTATCGTTTATACCGATGGCTCCTCTTGTTTATTCAGTTATGAGAACGAGACCAATCTAAAAGCAAGTGAGTTAGATATAGATTACATAAAAACTGCTGTAGATACTGACCTTGTATGGAATAAGGTAGAAGAAAATGTAACCGCTTTAATAGAAATAAATTTTAAAAAGCGCAAAACAGTACTTAGAAGAATGGGAATACACGGCGATCTAGGCTGGCATATACTTAAAAAGTAACCTATGCCATTTTTAGGACATCAAGGTTTTGGTATCTTATTAGATCGTTTTATAGAATTCTCTAGTGTAAGAGGACTTGTAGGTGGTTCTTTACTATTCTTTTGTTCGCTTACATTTTGGATTTTTGAGAATGATTTAATGGTTAACATCCTGCTCATATCAGGTATAATCGTAGGGTTATCATTGATAGTATGGAAGTTTCTTGAAAAAAGTAAAGGTCAAGATCTACCCTAGTTCTAAGATCGTTTGACTCCTATAAAGAACTTGTTATAATTCTAAAATAGATTTAATCAAGTCGTTATTTAGTATCTCGTCAATAATTTTTGATGCCTGTATAGGTGTTTGCGCTGGGTGGCTTTGAAATACTTTCTTATTCAACTCTTCTACCGTATCTGTAAATGGTTTTGCTTTATTTTTAGACATCTCACTTATGGTAGACTTAAATCTCGTGTTAAAATTAAGATTATCAGGATCTACTTTCCCTTCTTTAATATAACCTCTCATTTTTTTAGAACATCTACAAGGGTTCTTCACATTAACGAGTCCGCATTTTTTATTCATCCAGTTGTACAGTTCCTGTCTGGTTCTCATTAATTTGATTCTAAAATTACCTGGCGTAATACCTAAAATCTCACCGCCTAGATTATGATCTATGTCAAACATTTCTCCTAAAATGTAAATCATGCGCTGTTCCTTAGATAAACAGAGCAACATACCTGTAGTACAATTGATTCTTATCTCTTCTATTGAATCTTTAAATTCTTTTTGTTCTTGGTCATTTAACTCAAAACTAGGCACAGAATCTATTGAGTTAAAATAACTCTCAAAACTCACTAGCTTTAATTTAGCATTTTGTTTTTTACTATTCAAAAAATGATTCACTGTAATACGGTACAACCATGTCGTAAATTTACTTTTACCTTCAAATTTAGAGAGAACCGTAATAACTTTTATAAAAACCTCTTGAGTTAAATCTTCAGCATCTTGCGTATTACCTGCCATTTTAAGAGCTAGATTATACACAAACATTTGATGCCTGATAATTAAAGTTTGCAAAGCTTTTTTACCTCCATCTATCGATAGTTCTACTAACTGTGTGTCGGTATAGTCTGAATAATTGTCTGATAAAAAATTGTTCATAATATAAAATTAAAAGCCTCATTTCAAATAATTTGAAACAAGGCTTAAGTTAAGAATTAATATGTACTCTACAATTATATAGAGTTGATTCCACCTTGTACAGCGATTTCTTCACCGATGATATAAGAAGAATCATCAGAAGCTAAAAACAATACTGCTTTTGCTACTTCTTCTGGATCACCAAAACGCTTTAAAGCTGTTTGTGCTGTAATAGCCTCTGCAGCTCCAGCAAGAACATCATCTGGTAAACCGATTTTACCCCAGAATGGAGTACCGATAGGTCCAGGACTTACTGCATTAACACGTATCTTTCTAGGAGCAAGCTCTGCAGACGCAACACGTACTACAGATCTAAGTGCTGCTTTACTAGCACTTAATAAACTACTACCACCAAAACCAACTTCGTTTAAATAAGAAGTAGTCATAATAACAGACGCGTTATCATTTAAACTCTTGATACCTTTTTGTAGCGTGAAGTAAGAACCTTTAAAGTTCACATCCATCATGTCATCAAAAAATGCTTCGTCAGTATCTTCTACAGGAGCTAGTTTTCCTTTACCTACATTAATGAATAACGTATCTACTCCACCAAATTTTGATTTAGTTTCAGAAAACAATCTTTCTAAATCTGCGTGATTAGTAACATCACCTTTAACCGCATGACTGTTAGATCCTAATTGCTCTACAGCAGCATCTAGCGCTTCTTGTCCTCTACTGAAGATGACTACTTTTGCGCCATTATTAACAAATTCTTGAGCGGTTGCAAGGCCTATTCCACTTGCACCACCTGTAATTACTGCTACTTTACCTTCTAATTTTCCCATTGTTCTATTTCTTTTAAATATTTTAAACATATTAATATTGTATCTGTAACTTGGACAACAGATAAATGGACGTGTTACAAAACTATTTTTGAAACAATGATTTAAGCTATATTAGATGGACTCTTCTCTCCTATTCTCATAGAATCTACTCACTTAGAAATATACCCTTTTTGGGGTATTGTGGTTTTATTAGAAAAAGTTTTTTTTTGGCGGATAAAATATATTCTGAAATGAAAAAACTATTCGCTTTACTCCTTTTCATATATTCTAGTAACGTTTTTTGTCAACAAACGGACAATGTTACTGTAACCGGCAGCACAAGTAGTATGAATGCTACTTATTCTTATAAAGCAAACGTAAATTTCACCGTTAAAATTGAAGGCTTACTAGGTGATATAAAAGTATATGATAAAGTAAATAACTATCAAATAACTTCTTACAACTACAAAGGAATTGACGCATCAACAGTTGGTTATTCTTATCCCATTTCTGTAAAAAGATTTACAAATAAGGCTATTGTGGATATTAATTTTTACAAGGGTACTTCTTCTTATACAGCATATAATTTAGATCCAGAAACTAATTTTCCAGCATACTTATCAGACGCAGCAAAAGATGGTTTATTTAGAAAATTTAATATAGACCCAAGTGAAAGGGATTGCATCACCTGCGATGCCTTAAACAAAGCAAAAACACTTAAAATAAAAGCTAATAACGTTAAGTTAGAAGATTTAGGGGCTACAGATTTAATTTTAGAAATTAATAGCGCCATTGATGAAAAGCTAAGTTTAGATGATAGAATTTCTAACCTAATTCAAAAAGCTAATTCGTTACCTAATGATAATAAAAATAGTTTATTAGAAAAGAAAACAATCTATAATCAACTATCCGAAATAGATGATGATAACAACTATTCATCAGAAATAAAAAGCGTTGAGAAAAAAATGAGAGTTCTTGCAAAAAAAGAAATAGAGAATGAAGAACGATCGGCTAAAGTTAATGAGAACGTCGGCTTAACGGTTGAAACAAAAAAAGAGGAAAAAGAAAAGGAGAGAGATGATTATGAAAAGATAAAAGAAGAGGAGAAAAAAAAAGAAACTGAGTCTGAAGAGAAAGCTTTAAATTACATTAAGATGAGGACATTGGCTTTAGATTTAGTCAGCAAAGCTAAATCAACATCTAATATGGCTGAAAGAGTCAGGTTATTGAAAATCGCTAAAAGTTACAGTGATTATTTAAGTAAAGCAGAAATTGAATATATACAAGATGAGATACGAGGAACTGTAACGAGAGAGGTTTCGAAAAAACTAGCTAGTATTGAATATGGTTATGATGATAGAAGAGCATTAATTATGTTGAACTCTGGAATGAATTTTTTGTTTGGATCTTACGATGGTCAATTTGATGGAGCTATACCGTTAAATTTAAACACAGAGTTAACATTTCCTCTTGGAAGAAAACTAGCATTAGAAATACAAGGTGAATATTCATATAATTATGTGTTGAAGTTAGGAGACGCAGGAGCTATATTAAATGCTTCAGGGGGAAATGTAGAACAATTACCAGACAGTGATAATGATTTTGAAGAAAACACAAAATATGGAAAGTATTATTATGCTTTAGGTTTTAATATGGGAAGTGCAAGGAAATTTTCATTCTTAATTGTAAGCCAAAACATACAATATTTTCATCGAGAGAAGGAAAATGGTGTAGTTAATTTTGAAATTGGAACGGAAGAATTTATACCTACCTTCGGTTTAGGTCTAGCTTATAATTTTTCAGGAAAAAACAAGCAAGAATTAGGCAGAATAATGGCAACTTATACAGTAAATGATAAAAATATAGAATTCATTAATTCAGATTATGTTTTTAATGAAATAAGCAATATTAATATAAAATATGAGGCTGGTTATGGTGCTTTCTTATTCGGCTTTGAATACAATAATTTTAATAATAAAAGTAATGATGTTAACTTATCAACTATAGGTATTAAGCTAGGTGTGAAGTTTGGACTATGATAAAAGCTTCAACTACATAAAAAATAATATGAACCATTTTTAATGTATAGAATGGACATTTTAAGAAATTCACTGAAATTCAGGAGTTTAATGTTTATTTTACAAAACATTCCAATCACAAAATCACTTGCATTCATAAGATGCATTCAAAATCTAGAATTAAACAATGAATCTTCAACCCATAAGAATTGAGGCTGGTTGGCAAGTGACCTACAATCAATTTTATGAAGTGGATCCCATACCAGGTCATGAATCGTATTTTGAAGGTTCTAGTTTATTAATGTTGCGTAATAACGCGCGATTAAAAATAATAGATGTTCAATGGCGACCAGAACTAGATCTAGATGGTGAATATCAATTACAAGTTTTAAATTTTGTAGAAAACTTTAACCCTATTACTAACGAATTCGATACAGAACCTAATTGGGAACATCCTGTTTTAAATTTTGCTACCAAGTCTCGGTTAGTTCTTGTTGAAAAGCTAGAAGACTTATTGCGAACGCTACCTGTTTTTAAAGATCCAAGAATGATAGAAAAAAGAGGTGTAATCGATGACCTTTCAGAATCATACCGTCTGAAAATTACAGAAAACGGTATCTCTACAGACATAGTTAATAATATACTAGAAAACGGCAGCGCTCAACTGCAAGTTTATATTTTAAATCATAAAGATCTAACACGAAATATACTTTTAAAGTTCGCAGAAAATGGACTTACCAAAAAGGTGAAAAACCAAGCAAAGCAAAAATTGACGAGTAAACGTTTTAGAGCATAAAATCTAATGAGATGAAATCATTTCTTATCTTCATAAGTTAGATAGCATATTAGTGATTGATACATCTTATCTATCAGCTACATAAATTAGTCTATTATTTTAAAAAATGAAAAATAAAACTTTTGGATATACAGAAGATTGGAAAAACAGTCACATGGCCTATTGGGTTCATATTGAGGCAGATTATAAGCCTTGGTACACATCTGAAAAATTTAATCCTCCAGCACCAGTTCGTTACGGCAGTTTAGGCTATCGTTACTTGACTATTGAATTAGATGGATTTAGATTTTCGTTTACTAGTGAAGCTCAATTTGAAGAATTTAAAACGATAATGGGTAGAAAACTACTTCCTACGACTATAGAGCTATCCAACAAAAGACCAGGAAGTAAAGGACCAAACAGCCATTGGTTAAGTCGTTTACCAGCCAAAACAAAACCATGGAGATACCGAGAAAAGTTAATTAAATTTTGTAACCAAATAGATTTTAACGAGAACTAAATAACTCATAAAAGCAAAGCTTAAACATGAACTATTCAGAAATAGCTCATAGTACGATTGAACTTATAAGACGCTAATTAAGTCTTGCCCGATGACTTAATTAAAAAAGATTTATTAAGGAGTGGTTAAAATACAGACACAAAACATTAAAACATTAAAAATGCTGAACAATTAGATGAAATTCTAAGCTCAAGTAATAAATCTTCAAATTTTATATGAACAAATCCAAATTATAAGAATACGTGTTTAAAACAAATACAAGAAATTAAATAATGAGAGAAAAGGCTAGTTGGATTAAAAATTAACCACACAACCAACCAGTTTTTATTGGAGATATAACTTATGCTAATTTTATTTCTCTTTAATAGTTTGCTAAAAAGGTTCTCAATTGAAATCACTATTCTAAATTTACAGCCTGATAGTAAATGATAAAATCACATTGCAAAAAGAATTAAAACAGCATAGAAACCAGTGTTATACTTGTATGAGGCCAGTAAGCACTTGTATTTGTGAACTTATCAAACCGTTAACAACTAACACTCGATTCGTTATCTTAATGCATCCTAAAGAGTATAAGAAACAGAAAAACGGTACTGGTTACATGACCAATTTACAGCTAGACAATGCCGAAATTATCGTAGGTGTTGATTTTAATAAGCATCCACGTGTTAATGAAATTCTTTCAGATCAAAATAATGCTTCCTTCCTACTCTACCCTGGTAAAGAAAGTTTCAACTTATCCATCAGTAATAGTACAGAAATGAATGATTTTATGGGACAGCATGCCTATCTATTTATACTAGATGGTACCTGGCCATGTGCTCGTAAAATGCTTAAACTGAGTAAAAACTTACAACAGCTTAAAAGAGTAAGTTTTAACAATTCAATTAAATCAAAGTTTATCATCAAGCAGCAACCAGAACCTCTATGTTTAAGTACGATTGAATCTGTCTACACGGTGATTAATTTGCTTAAGACTAATAATTTAGAAAATTGTGATACGAGTAAGTTCCTTGTTCCGTTTGAAAAGATGATCAAATATCAAATGGAATATTGCCTCAACCCAGATAGTAAGAACTATTCTCCAATGGCAAACAAAAAGATCACTCCTAAAAATCAATACAAAAAGAATACACAAAGAAGTACGATTCTAGAAACGTAAATTCATTTATTGGTATTGAAGACCTTATTTAGAACCTCTTTACCACTTTGTGTGTTAAATAACTAACACAATGGATGTCATTGCACAAATCTAGATTATCACTAATTTCTATAAACAAATGGAAAAATTAAAAAACTGCATTTCGAGTCATGTAACTATAGATACAGAAACTACAGATCAAATAGTTTCTTCATTTAAAACAATAGAAATAAAAAAAAGAGACTTCTTTTTAAAATCAGGAAACTTATGTAGGCAAATGGCTTTTATAGAAAATGGCTATATGAGAATGTATGACATTGCTGATGGTAACGAAATAACCTTATGGATAGCAAGTCAAGGTAAGTTTATAACTTCATTATCCAGTTTTATTTTCGAAACAAGTAACCACTGGAATATACAAGCCATAACAGACTGTAAACTCCATGTGATAAGTCGAGAAGATCATTTTAAATTAAATAAGACACAACCTAAGTGGTTAGAATTTGACAATATTCTTTTAGCAAATTCTTTTGCATTGCTAGAAAGAAATATGTTCTCGCAACTACATACTACGGCAAAACAGCGCTATGATCAATTATTAAGTGAAGAGCCAGATCTATTTAAAAACGTGCCTTTACAATACATTGCCTCTATGTTAGGTGTAACTCCAGAAACATTGAGTAGATTGAGAAAAGTGAATTAATTACCATTTGTCAAGAGAAATACTTTCTAGTTGTTTGAAATTTGCTCTATAAAATTTAAAGCAAATGAAAGCATTACAAAAAGCGCTAAAACTTAACGCTATATTCTCTGGCACATCAGGCATTGTACTTATATTATTACACATACAGATCTCAAAAGTTTTTGGTACGAGCAATAGTACTGTATTTTGGATAGTAGGAATCGCTTTGATTTATTTTGCGCTATCTATTTGGTATGAATGTATTAAAGTCAGAAAAATGGCTATTCTTTGGATCATTATCCAAGACTATCTCTGGGTAATGGGTAGTCTCATTTTAGTAGTATTTGACCCCTTTGAAATTTCTTTCTTAGGTCATCTACTCGTTTTAAGTATCGCTTTAATCGTACTTTATATGGCGATTAATCAACATCTAGAACTCAAAAAATATACAAATTATAAACTCTAATAACGAGTAATGAGTAACATGATAAGAGCTAGATTATAATATTATAGTTGGTATGATAATTTCGCTTTCGCGAAAGCGATAACATATTGCATAAAAGATCATTATATTATACTTCTCTATTGTGTACTTTAAGAATTTTAATAATTTGTATACTTTCATATGAATAGATAAAACCCTAACAAATGATAAAGAATATCATAGTATTTCTTATCCTTATTATCTCTTTGCCTATTATGAATGCGCAAGAAATACCTCTAAAGCAATTAGAAACACAACCAACTGATACTTTTGGAATTAATTCAAAAACTATTTTAGAAAATGAAATAGAAGGAATTCAAGTAGATCACGTTGCTTTGGGAGATAAAAAAACTCAAACAAAAATTTATATAGAAGGTCATAGAACCATTTATTTATTCATGAAAGGTTCAGGAATAGTTACTGCGGGAAATAAAACCTATTAAATTGTACCTGAAACAATATTTCTACCTAACGCAATGGATCATATTAAAATAAAAACCACTGATAAAGAAACGTTGCATTACCTAAAAATAACCAGTAAATTAACTGATCAAGATAAAATGGATTTAGAGGGTTTTCCTGCAGAGAATACTGAAAATGTATATTATGCAAAATTTACAGATTGTAAATCATATACCGAGCCTATTAAAAGTCCCAATACAGTAAGTCGTACTATTTTACCTAATAAAATTATTCCTAGAATAGCGATGGGAACTGTGCAAACCACTGGACCTGTTAAGGTAGGTGCTCATGAACACCCTATGTTAGAACAATTGTTCTTAGGTCTAACCGATAACGATTGTACTGTGTATGCAGACGATGCTTAAGTAGATTTTCCAGAATACTCTGTCTTACACATTCCTCTAGGTTCTAGTCACTCTGTAACTGTAGAAGAAGATAAGGTTTTGTATTATGTATGGATGGACTTCTTTAAGGATAAAAAAGGCGAAGAATGGTTGAAAACTCACAATCAAGATGAAGATAAAGATCATCAAAAAAAGAAATAATATTTAGCTTTTTCTTAAAAAAAATCTCCCAAAAACAACGAGTTCTTTTTGGGAGATTTTTTATTCTGAGAAATCTATAATCAATTATCTTATAAATAACTGTACTCTATCTACAGGCGGAGAATTAGAAGGTAGACCACCATTCCACGAGTTAACGCTACCTATAGAATAAAACCAGTTACCACTGCTTACCGTTCCGTCTAGATAGGTATTACCACCAGATGATTCAAGTCCACCCCATCCATTCTCGGTCATAGAAATATTAATAGGTGTGTAACCAGTTACAGGATTTGTAGCAGATGCTCCACTTCTTGGGTCAAAAGTCTGACTCCAGTGATTTGTTAAATTTAAAGTTGGATAATGCAATCTAAATTCATAACCTGTTGCAGATTTGACTTCATCTATTTTGCTTAAAATGGAATATTTATTTGTGGATAATCCTGGAGAGGCTACATTAAACTCGCTAGCTTCTGCATCGTTCGAAAAATAACCGCCAGAAGTATCATGAGCAAATACTAAAGTCCAGCCACCGCCATCGTTAGTCATATCACAATAACAATCGTAAGAAGGGTTGCTACCTGCACCATCTGGATCTATGGTGTACACACCGTCTGTTCTAGCACCAGCATTATAATAAGCTAGACAAGATGGAAAAACATTTGTCACAGTAGCACTCGCTGTACAACTAGCACCTCGTCCCATTAAGGTTATGGTAAAATTATCTGTTTGCTCATTTATAGGTGTACCAGAACCATTTAATGTAATGGTATTTACACCTATAGAAGTAAAAGCACCAGATGCCGAAAAGCTATATCCATTTACCGTATCGGTAGTTATAGTATATGCTTCTATCACATTAACAAATACATCTATGGTAAGTGTGTTACTCGCATTTAATGGGCTTCCTGCTTGATAACCTCCATTAATACTAGCAGATGAACAATCTAAGGAATTAATAGGAGTTTCTCCTAAACATCCTGACCATGATGAGCCTTTATAATATTGAAAACAATTGCTGTCTAAGTTATAAATAAAAAGACCTTCAGCTGGTGATAGTATATTATCTCTTTGTACTTCGGTCATTCTAGGTAATAAAACACCTTGATCTGTAGATTCTATATGTAATGCACTAGAAGCATCTGGAACCGCCGTCCCAATACCTACTTGTGAAAAACCAACATTAAAACTAACTAGAACGAATATTAATACGCAATGAAACTTGAGCATGGAATTTAACTTAATATTAATAGTATTATCCTACAATTATAAGCCTTTAAATCATTTAACTTTAGATAATTAATAAGAAATTTTAATAATAAATCGATTCCTTCGTACGGTCACTTATAAACCGTT
This sequence comes from Nonlabens sp., assembly GCF_039941875.1. Lineage (GTDB taxonomy): Bacteria > Bacteroidota > Bacteroidia > Flavobacteriales > Flavobacteriaceae > Nonlabens. The sequence goes on from NZ_JBDVDQ010000014.1 coordinate 192,372, forward strand.
TAAAATAGTATAAAACATACTGTATTTAATCGATAAATACAGTATTTACACGTGTTAACAAAGCTATAGATGCTTGTTTGAAACACTTTTGTTTCATTAAAAATAGATATAAGTAGAGTTAGATTAAACACTATAAATCTACTTAGATGTTTCAAAAAGCGATAAGTGCTTTACCTTTGTATGAAGAACTTATTTTATGTCCATAACGCAGCGCATTCTTTTTGAAGACAACCATCTTATCGCGATTAATAAACAATCTGGTGATTTAGTTCAAGGAGATAAAACTGGAGATGAAATACTACCAGATTTAATTAAAGACTATATCGCAAAAAAATATGACAAACCTGGCGCTGTATTTTTAGGTGTGGTTCATAGACTAGATAGACCTACTAGTGGTGTGGTTATATTTGCACGTACTTCAAAGGCTTTGCCTAGAATGAATAAACTTTTTTCTGAGCATAAAACAGAAAAAACTTACTGGGCGATTATAGAAGGTAAAGCACCTAATAAAACGGCACGTCTAGAACATTACCTAGTGCGCAATCCTAAACAGAATAAAAGTTATGCTCATGATCATGAGGTGCCTAATTCAAAAAAGGCCATACTTTCCTACACGGTAATTAAGGAACTAGATCGTTATACTTTATTAGAAGTGAAATTAGAAACTGGTAGACACCATCAAATAAGATCGCAATTAAGCAAGATAGGCTGCGTGATTAAAGGTGATTTAAAATACGGAGCAAAACGCAGCAACAAAGATGGAAGCATACACCTACATGCTAGGTTTTTAGAGTTTATCCATCCGGTAAAAAAAGAAACTGTAAAAATCACCGCTCCTGTCAATGTAAAAGACCCTATCTGGAAAGCCGTTTCAAAGCTTTAATTTTTTTGTTATCTTAAACGTTATCATTTAACGTTGATTATTTCTTAGCTTTACTATTCACAGTACAAATTATGAATATAGAGCAACTCCATAAATTACAACAGGACTTTTTTAAGACGCGTAAAACGGTAGATGTATCCTATCGTATTATGAGTTTAAAACGGCTTAAAATAGCCATAGAAAGTCGAGAAAAAGAGATCTATGAAGCACTTGCTACCGATCTTTCTAAAAGTGAATTTGAAGCTTTTCTAACCGAGTACAATGTCATATTAGGTGAACTTAAAAGTTACATTAAGAAAACTCGTAAGCTATCTAACCCTAAAAAGGTTAGACCTTCTATACTCAACTTTCCATCTAGGTCTAGAAGATATCCAGAACCTTATGGTAATACATTAATTATCTCACCGTGGAACTACCCTTTTCAACTTGCTTTAGGTCCGTTAATAGGCGCGGTGGCAGCTGGTAACACGGTGGTATTAAAACCGAGTGAATTCACTACCGCTACTTCTCATTTACTAAAAGAAATTATAGAAGATGCATTTGAAAAAAATCATGTTTATGTTGCTCTAGGTGATGCTGTCGTGGCACAAGAATTAACTGCTTTGCCATGGGATTACATCTTTTTTACAGGCAGCCCTGCAGTAGGTAAAAAGATATATCAGGCCGCAGCAAAACACCTGACTCCTGTAACTTTAGAATTAGGTGGTAAAAATCCATGCGTTATAGATAACACTGCTCATTTAAAGGTAGCTGCAAAACGTATCGTATGGGCAAAATTCTTAAACGCAGGACAAACCTGTATTGCTCCAGATTACTTGCTCGTGCACAAAGATGTAAAGCATAAACTAGTTGATGAGATTAAGAATCAAATTCATGAATTCTTTGGAGCCGATGTTAAGAACTCACCAGACTTACCTCGCATTATAAGGAACGATCAGTTTGATAGACTCATGGAAATGTTAGAAAATGAAACTATTCTTGAAGGTGGTGATAATGATAGAGTATCGCTGTACCTCGCTCCTACTTTGATAGATGAACCTCGCCGTGAGAGTAAGGCAATGCAGCAAGAAATTTTTGGCCCTATTTTACCTGTTATCAGTTTTAAAAACAAAGAAGATCTAGAACAGTGGATAGATAGTTATGAAAAGCCCCTAGGTGCTTATTGTTTTACCAATGATTCTAAATTTGAAAAATGGTTCTTGAACAGATTCTCCTTCGGTGGTGGTGTTATTAATGACAGCATCGTTCAATTTATCAACGACAGACTACCCTTCGGTGGTGTCGGTAACAGTGGAATGGGATCGTATCATGGAGAGAAAACATTTGAAACTTTTTCACATTACAAGAGTGTCGTGCATCGTGGCACCTGGATAGATTTACCATTAAAGTACGCTCCTTATCAAGGTAAATTGAAAACTATAAAAAAATTACTTCAGTGGTTATAGCACTTATGAGGGCATTCACAAAAGGATCATAAAGTGTCGTTAAGATGTTGTTAGCACGCTTTCGCGAAAGCGGAACCGCAACTATCTTTAAAGAAAAAACATGATTAGGGAAGGAACTACCGTAAAATGGAAATGGGGAAACGGTACTGCCACAGGTAAAGTAGAGTCTACATTTACTAAGAAAGTGACCAGAAAAATCGATGGAAACGAAGTCACAAGAAATGGCGAAGAAGGAAACAAAGCACTTTATATAAAACAAGATGATGGCGATAGCGTTTTAAAACTAGAAAGTGAAGTAGAACGTGCCGATTAATCATTTTAATTGACTAAATTTAACCATATAATATTCCCATTTTGAATCTATCATTGATTACATCACAACAGTTGCTAGCATCTAGCGCACAAAGCCTTTTAGGCTTGCTATTTATAGCGAGTGTAATAGTGGTCGGCTATTTATGGTTTTTAAAAAGTCAACGCTCCAATACCGATGCTCCTAAGAGTTCTGTTTCTATTAAAATAGATAGAAATGGAAAATATAGATATGAGGCGGTACCTAATTCTGGTAACAGCAACCTGAAGTTTTGGATTAAAATAATTATTGCAATTATGGCACTTGCTTTTTTATGGATTCCTATAAAATCGTTTATCAATCCGCAGTATTAAATTATGGCACAGTTAATTAAAATTTATGAGGATAACCCTAATCAGCGAGAACTAGAGCGTATAGTCAAAGCAATGCGCGCCGGTGCTCTAGTCATATATCCTACAGATACTGTTTATGGTCTAGGTTGTGACATTACCAATAAATCTGCCTTAGAAAAAATCGCTAGGATTAAAGGAATAAAACTAGAAAAAGCAAATTTCTCCTTTATCTGTGAAGATTTAAGTAATCTAAGTGATTATGTAAGCCAGATAGACTCTCATACTTTTAAAATATTAAAGCGCAACCTACCAGGTCCATATACTTTTATATTACCAGGTAACAATAATTTACCGACTGTTTTTAAGAAAAAGAAAACGGTAGGTATACGTGTACCTGATAACAATATTGCCATAGAATTGGTAAAACTATTAGGTAACCCTATTATTTCTACTTCTATTAAAGACGAAGATGAAGTGGTAGAATACACCACAGACCCTAGTCTTATAGCAGAGAAATGGGATAATCTAGTGGATTATGTTATAGATGGTGGTTATGGTGGTAACATAGGTTCTACTATCGTAGATCTTACTGAAGATGAGCCATTAATTATACGTGAGGGAAAAGGGTCTATAGATTTGTAAAAATTGATTTCTAAATTTCATAAAACAGAGTTTTTTGCTAGTATTCTAATTCTGGTAGTTAGTATTATCGCTTACCTGTATGTGTTATTAGAAACTATACAGTTAAGAGACTCCACATTAGATATTAATATTCACGACACTTATTATATTGTTCCTTCAGTTGATTTTTTCACTATTATTCTTACCACTGGAATTATTTCTAGCTTGATAGTTTTTAGCTTAAGCGCTAAAAAGTTCAAATCCTATTTCTTTTTGATACTCATTTTTACAGCTAGTTACATTTCATTTATCTATTCTTGTCTATCAAATTTTGTATACTCAACAAGTTACTTGCATGACCTTCCCAAAAGGTATTATACAAATACAGTATTCCCTGAAGAAAACATCTTTAGATCACTTATTATCATTTCTATAATCGTTGCCCTACTTTCTTTCTTGATTTTTATCATTTGTAAGATTCTTAGTCTTAGAAATAAGATTAATTAATTACTGTTTACTTTACTCACAAAGCTTTCTTATTTCACACTTTCTTATTAGAATACTATCTATTTAATCTCTAATTTTAGAAGAAATATAAACACCATAATAATGTCTTATTTAGAAAAAGAAACTGCACAACAAGATGCTAACGTGAGTATCTATTTTGAAGATCACGGTAGCGGACAACCTATAATTTTAATACACGGATGGCCTTTAAGTGGCGCACAATGGGAATATCAAGTACCTGTTCTAATAGATGCCGGATATCGTGTCATTACTTATGATCGTAGAGGTTTCGGTCGTTCTTCTAGACCATATAATGGTTATGATTATAACACTATGGCTAGCGATTTACATGATTTAATTGAACAACTAGATCTGGATAATGTTATTCTTGCTGGTTTTTCTATGGCAGGTGGTGAACTCGCTCAATATGTAGATACCTATGGAACTAGTAAAATAGATAAGTTAATTTTTATAAGTTCTATCGCTCCTTACCTACTCAAAACAGATGACAACCCTAACGGTGCTCCTGACGAGGTGTTTAAAGGAATGGAAGATAATGTGAGAAAGGATCGAGCTGGATTCTTAAAAGGTTTTGGAAATGGGTTTGTGAATTATGAAGATAATAAAGATCGTATTTCTCAAGGTCAGCTGGACTATAATTTTCAGATAGCAGCTGGTGCAAGTCCTAAAGGCTCACTGGATTGCATCAACGCATTCGGTAGAACAGATTTAAGAAAAGCTCTAGACAAAATAGATGTCCCTACCCTATTTATACATGGTGATGCAGATAACATAGTACCTATAGAACCTAGTTCTAAGCAAGGGCATGAGATAGTAAAAGACTCTAAATTAGAAATTATCAAAGATGCTCCACATGGTCTTTATGTAACTCATAAAGAAGAGCTTAATCAAATATTATTAGATTTTATCAAATAATAGCATTTAAAAATCTAACACTTCATAGCGCTCTAGAGATTTTTCTAGAGCGTTTATTTTTTGCTCTATTTTATTAAAAAATCGAGCACGCTCCTTAGAATTAGAATCTGTTAAAGAGGTAGCTTGTTTTAATTGATGTTTAAAATATCCTTCTATACGGTGCAACATATTGCTAGCCGTAAACTTTATGTAACCCAGCATGGTCATAGTGACAAACCCTGCCACAGGCCTATCGTGTTTATAAGCTATAGAATTATTAGTCATGATTAACAACTCATGATAGTGTATGTCATAACGGTCTGTAAGTAGTTCTTTTTGTTTTAAAGCTATTAAGTCTTTAATGTCTTTACACAATACTTTGGCATCTTCTAGTGGTAACATACCGGCTGTGAGAAAATAGTCTATCTGTTTAAGACTACTAGTAACCGTAGTATCGTTCCATATCTCACACACCTCAAATCGCTGAATGAGTTGTGCTATTTCCTTCATAGAAGACTTCATATTCATTGTTAAATGAAAGTTCTCATATTTAGTATCCATAAAAGTAGGATCCATAAGTTGTAGCCATACATAAATCTTAAACCTGGCCAATTCACTATTATTAAAATGATGGTACACAGGAATATCCTTTGCACTGTACTCAAAACGCACACCATCTTTACCTAGTTGCGTGAGGTTTTTGACTGTTTCTGCCAGGTATTCTTCCATACTTTTAATAGAATTTACATGAGTAGTAGCCTCGCCCAGCGCACTTAATTTTACATCTTGCACCATAATATTATCCAGTGAGAACTGCCCTATTTTTGCCAATTCCATTGCCTCATCTGCTGTTAATTTTGCTTTACCTTGAATACGTCTATAGGCAGCATCATAACTTATATCTAACACATTTGCTACTTGTTGTATAAAAGATGTTTGGTCGGTTACGCTTTCGCGAAAGCGGTTAATAATTAAGTCTTGTTTTCTCATCTTGCGTTATTCACAAATTAAAAATACAAAATACTTATTTAACGCAAATCTTGTTTTAAAAAACACAATAGATTTGAAACATAATAAATAAACTACCTATGATGAATATTCCTAAAGCGTTGATTCTATTCCGTTTATTACTAGCTCCTATTGTATTAGCTTTAGCCTATTCTGTAGGTGACGATTCTAAAATTACCATAGTCATACTTATGTATCTAGGATTAATTTCTGACATTTTAGATGGTATTGTGGCTAGAAAACAAGGAATTTCTAATGCTAGCCTGAGGAGAATGGATAGTCAGACAGATATGGTGTTTTGGCTTTCTATAGGTTTTGCAACATGGATACTCTATCCACAACTTATCGCAAATCATTACGTTTCTATATATGTAATTCTTGCCATGGAGGTAGCATGCTATGTGATAAGTCTCGTCAAATTTAAAAAGGAAACTTGCACGCATGCCTTTCTATCAAAAATGTGGGGTATTACTTTATTAATTGCTTTTACATCGTTGATAGGCTTTAATCATGCAGGAATTCCATTTACACTAGCTTTAGTCATGGGACTTATATCGCACATAGATAGAATACTTATCACTATCCTACTTCCTAAATGGACGCATGATATACCTAGTGCTTATCATGCTTACTTGATAAGAAAAGGAATTGAATTTAAAAGAAATGATTTATTAAACGGCTAACTAAAACCTATAATTATGAAAAACTTAGTACAACAATATTATGCCATCTTTGAAGAAAAGGTATCTACTACTACCTTCACACATCTGTGGATTATGTTACAAAAAAATCTAGGTACAAGTTACTTAGACTTAAAGCTAGACCAATTGTGCCACACAAAGAGAAAACAATTACTCTCTTTAATGCCCAACCACGTAAAGGTAGGAAAAGAGTCGGTTTTGAGTATTCAATTAACCAATTCTAAAATTGAAGAGTTGAGAATGGTTTTATTAACCTCTGGACTTTCTTTACTTAAATTGATTAGAATACCTATTACAATGAAAGAGCAAGAACTTGCTATACCACCACAGATAATGAGAGATTTATTCTAGAGTTTCTGCTTGTAGTTCTTCTAAAAACTCATAGATCTCTTCTTTAAATCGTTCGTGTTTCTGACCAGTTGCCAAACCGTTATAACCAGTGTGTATACGTCTTACTTTACCTGTTTTATCTATATAAATACTCGTAGGATAAGATAAAACATGGTTAAGCATTGGCAACTTTTCATTTGCTGTTTTCTTATCTGTAGATCCATATTGAGCTAATAAAATAGGATACGTAACGTTCTCTGCCTTAATCAGTCTTTTTACAGATTGCATAGCAGCCTTTTCAGTAGGAGCATATTCAAATGCCAAGCCTATAAATTTTACATCAGGATTTTGGGAGTTTATATAATCTTGAAAAAATCTAGTTTCTTCTAAACAGTTAGGACACCAACTACCTAATAACTGTACTACGACTACTTGATCTTTAAATTCTGGATCTTGTAAACTTACTTGATTTCCATTAACATCTTTAAAACTAAAATCTATAGAATCATATCCTTCTTTTAAATAAGTAAGCGTTGTAGCATCTGGTAGATTATAATCGTTATTAAGAACTGCGGTGAACGGTTCTTTCCAGTGATTACCACTGTAAAAATATCCTTCTAGAACACTGTCTTTTACAGCTGCTTCAAATAGAAAAGCATGAGCACCATCAAAGGTAGATAGCTTTAAAGTATCATTTATCACAGAGCCTTGAAGAAATCGATAATCTCCAGTAGTAGTTTCAAAAGTACCGGTTACTTTATCGCCTTTTTGATCAAAAACACCTTTTGCAATGTAACGATCTGATTCACTATCTGGACTAAAGACCGTTTCATAACCACCTGATATAAAAGAAGAAGTTGTCTGGTTTTTTGATTCTGCAAAGCGGTAATTCTCACCTGCCGACATTGTAAATGGTAGTACCCTATCTAAACTAGGTTTTACATGTTCTCCTGTTATCAACTCATTAGATTGAAATTTACCTTTAAAATATCCTTCAAAAACTGGTGGTTTTATAAAGATAGAATCTCCTTCTATGGTAATCTCAGTAACGGTAATTTCTTCATCTGCATTATACATAGTTAATGTCTGATCTTTATTTACCTTTAATTGTACTGGTAGTGCTTTTTCATTACCTAAATCAAAGGTCAGTCTCCAGTTGCCAGGTGCTAATGATAAAGCAACGGCTTGGGAAGATTCTTCTTTACAAGAGGAAAATAATATAACTAGGGAAAGAAATAGTAATTTTTTCATACTGCAAGTTTATTGCATAAATATCACGTAATTATTACGATTCAATTTATTAATATTTATTTAGGATATTGATTAGATTTTAAGAACTTCGCTACATGGAGCACCGACACTTTTTAATCTATAAACCTTATAAAATGCTTAGTCAGTTTATGACTAACGACAGGCATCAAAAAAACAAAAAGTTTTTAGGTGAGCTATTTGATTTCCCGACAGATAGCATGGCAGTAGGCAGACTAGATGAAACTAGTGAAGGTTTATTAATGATCACGACAAATGGCAAATTAAGCAGTCATATCAATAAACACGGTAAGGTAGAAAAAGAATACTACGCGCAAGTAGATGGTGTCATTACGGAAGAAGCTATAGAAAAAATGACTTCTGGACTCGACATAAGCATCAATGGTAGTATCTATCGCACCAAGGAATGTCAAGCAAAAATAGTAGAACAAACCCCTGATTTACCAAAAACTTTACAACGAGTACGAGATGATCGTCATGGTCCTACTTCCTGGGTATCTGTTACTTTAAAAGAAGGAAAGTTTAGACAAGTACGTAAAATGTGTGCCGCAGTAGGATTTCCTGTATTACGACTTGCTCGTGTACGCATAGGAAAATTTACTTTAGAAAATCTGAATAAAGAAACGGTTGTGGAAATTACCGACCTATTATAGTTTTCCTAACGAGAGAATCTACTTCTTTCCATGGATTTGTAATTGATCTCCATTCAGAAGCAGTGTTTTTTAATCCATTCATAGCCATTGCACTGGTTTTTATTTCATAACTCAAGCTGGGATCAAATCGCATATTTCCACCACATTCCCAATAACCTATTTCAAAATTACCTTGAAAGGGCTTCAAATAAGTTCTAAACAATTCTCCTTTAGAATTTCTTATGGTAACTTCATACCACACCTCATTAGTCAAGAGAAAATAATTAGGCTCCAAGCTTACTAAAAGTGTAAAACCTATTGAAGATGATTGCTTTAATTCTTTTGCACCTACTATCTCTTTATAATCTAAGTGTAAATCTTTAGGTACATTATAATCCTTTGCAGAATCTACAATAAAAAATTTACCTTTCCATCTTTGCTTTTCAAACCATTCATCAGGTAAGTCAGCATATTTTTCATCATTATATTTAAATTGAGAATAAAAAAAATACTTGGTTCCCAATTTTAATGGACAGTCAGGTTTTAATAGTATCTGAGCATTTAAATTTATTCTTGTAGAATCAAAAATAAGTAGCTCGATTATTTCACCTTGTTCAGATCTCAAAGAATAATCAAAATTATTAATAGAAAATAGACTTTTCTCAGTTTCCATTCCATTTTGTAACATAAATAATTGATCTACGTCAATATTATGATTTTCAGGAAATAACTGTGTAGTACTTATTCCACACTCTACTCCTAAAGACAAAAATGGAATAAAAAATAAAACTACTAATAAAATCTTACTCATTCTTCAAAATAATCAAAGTGGCTTTTACACCAGACGCAAGGTTCCATATATTTTGTTGTACTACTTTACCTTTAGTATCCATAACTTTAAACTCTGCAGTATTAGGTCCAGAAGAACCTTGATTTAGAGCTTCTATTTCTATTTTATTGAATCCATCTTTAAGAGGTATACTAACTCCTTGATAGACATTTCTAAGGTATATTTTTTCCACAAGAATCTTATCATCTTGCCATATACGCACTAGATCTCCATCTTCATACTGATGATCTCTACATACTAATCTAAGTAATTTTTCACCGGTTCTTATCTCACCTAGAAAAGTATCACTTCTAAAACCTGCACCTACTGGAGCATCTTTTTTGAACTTTTGCTTTTCGTACTTTATACCTGGATCAACAAGATCGGTCTCTTGACGCATTTTGATCTCGTTATTTTCTTTGGGTCTGGTATAGGTTTTGGTCTCCTTCTTTTCTGGAAACAACAAAGAACCACCTGTAGTAGTTTGAGGCACTGGTTCTATAGTACGTGGTGTACTACTAGGTATTTCTTGTGCAAAAGAATAACTAGCCGAAAGTATACATATGTAAGCAATAAGATTTCTCATACCTGCAAGTTATCAAATTCCCTGCCTAAAATGATCACAGAGAAGTTATATTAAGTTAAAATGTCGTGATAACTGATTGTTTTTAAGCAAGATTTAAATAAATCAAATTTATTATTAATTATCTATTCTGGTTACGCTTTCGCGAAAGCGTAACCTAAAACAGAATATTTATAACTTTTAAAATTTAGTCTAAACGCTTTATTTTTGCACCTATTGCGCGTAATCTGCTATCTATGTTTTGATAACCACGATCGATTTGTTCAATATTGTGGATGGTACTCGTTCCCTTGGCGCTTAAAGCAGCGATAAGTAAGGATATTCCTGCTCTAATATCTGGGCTAGTCATAGTAGTAGCCTTTAATTGAGACTGAAAGTCATAACCTATTACACTCGCTCTGTGCGGATCGCAAAGAATAATTTTTGCCCCCATGTCGATTAATTTATCTACAAAGAATAAACGACTTTCAAACATTTTCTGGTGTATTAATACACTACCTCTAGCCTGTGTTGCTACTACTAGAACGATACTCAATAAATCTGGCGTAAAACCTGGCCATGGAGCGTCAGAAATGGTAAGAATAGAACCATCGATGTAGTTCTGGATTTCATAACCATCGTTGTGTGCAGGAATAAAAATATCATCTCCACGACGTTCTATAGTAATACCTAGTTTTCTGAAAGTTGCAGGAATGATACCTAACTCGTCATAAGCTACATTTTTAATGGTAACCTCTGACTTAGTCATAGCAGCAAGACCTATCCAGCTACCTATTTCAATCATATCAGGTAGAATGCGGTGTGTTGTACCACCTAATTTCTCTACACCTTCTATAATCAGCATGTTAGAACCTATACCTGAGATATTTGCTCCCATGCGTACAAGCATGTTACATAATTGCTGTAAATAAGGTTCACATGCAGCGTTATAAATAGTTGTTTTCCCTTTGGCAAGTACAGCAGCCATAACAATGTTTGCTGTTCCTGTTACAGACGCCTCATCAAGAAGCATATAAGCTCCATGAAGCTCGTCTGCTTCTACACCATAGAAATATTCTTCTTTATTATATCTGAATTTTGCACCTAGTTTTATGAAACCTTCAAAGTGTGTGTCTAAACGACGACGACCTATTTTATCACCTCCTGGACGTGGAATATATCCTTTTCCAAAACGTGCTAATAACGGACCTACTAACATGATAGAACCACGTAGTCCACGACCTTGTATTTTATACTCTTCGGACTGTAACCAGTCTAGATTTATGTTATCTGCTTGAAAAGTGTAAGATTCTGGACCATTTTTAGTCACTTTTACACCTAGATTATTCAATAAAGCAATCAGTTTATTAACGTCGATAATGTTCGGAACATTATTAATCTCTACCGGCTGGTCTGTTAATAATACAGCGCAAAGTATTTGAAGCGCCTCATTTTTAGCTCCTTGTGGTTGTATATCACCTTTTAATTGGTGTCCACCTTCTATTATAAATGTTCCCATGTATTTCTTTAATTGTAATTTTTAAAAATAACGAACTCGACGAAGTTTTTAAAACATTATGAAGGTTATAATTCATAATTAATGAACATGCCACATTCTTATATTTATATCTGCTTGAAAAGCTATTTGCATCTCTTTAAATAGTAGAGAATTATATTTTACATTTGTTACCAACCAAAACTAACCTTAGTGAAAACCATTACCTTATCTATTATCTTTTTACTTACCGCTTTATTCTCAATAGCTCAAGTAAAAACAGGAATCGCACCCAACTGGCTAGAAAAAATAACTTACAACCCTACTCCAGATGTTAACTATGACGACTTAAATCAAGGAACCTTAACCTTACTTTCTGATCATCAAATAAACATACCTAAACAAGAGTCCTACACAAAATATGCTACAAAAATTTTTGAAAATGTAGGCGTACAACAAGCGTCTACCATAAATGTAAGTTATGATCCTACTTATCAAACTTTAAAATTCCATACTATAAAAGTCCTTAGAGATGGAGAAGTTATCGATAAATTAAAGCCAGATAATTTTCAATTAATGCGTCGTGAATCTGATGCAGAAAATTATATGTACGACGGTACCATGTCTGCTGTTATGAACATATCTGACGTTAGGTCTGACGATATCGTGGAATACAGTTACACCATTACAGGTTTTAATCCTATTCATAAAAATAAGTTTTCTAATTCTTACTACTTAAATAGTTATGAACCTATAGGTAAGATGTCCGTCATATTATTATCTCAAAATGAGTTACATATAAAAGGTATCAATAACCCTAGTGAGCCACAAATTACTACTGTAAATGGTTTAAAAAAGTACCACTGGATTAATGAAAATACAGAAACCGTAACTTATGAAGATTACAGTCCTAACTGGAAAATCGATTACCAACTCGTTCTTATAAGTGATTATAATTCTTGGGAGGATGTTGTAAACTGGGGAATAGATATTTATACCTTAAAAGAAAAACCTAACAGAGAATTATCAAAAACAATTAATAATATTAAACAAGAAAACTCTACTGATGGAGAGAAAATAGCTGCTACTTTAAATTTTGTACAAGATGATATCAGATATTTAGGTCTTGAGGATGGTATAGGAGCTTATAAACCTTTTATGCCTAACCAGGTTATTGAGCAGCGCTTTGGTGACTGTAAAGATAAAAGTTTACTCATGTCTTCTATGCTTAATGAAATGGGAATAGAAGCCTACCCTATGCTAGTTAATAGTTATCTAAAAAAATCTATTACAGAATTTCTTCCTTCACCTATTTTCTTTGATCACTGTGTAGTAAAAGTTATTGATTCTACAGGAACAGATTTATATTATGACCCTACCATAAGCAATCAAGGTGGTGTTTATGATAAAACACATTTCCCAGATTATCAGTATGGTCTAGTTATTAAACCAGAAAACACAGAACTAGATCAAATTACGAGTCATTCTAAGAATACTGTAGAGGTTTATGATGTTTATGAACTAGAAGAAACTGGAAAAGGAGCTACATTAAAAGTTAAAACTGTATTCTATGATTATGAGGCAGACGTAATGCGAGGCTATTTTAAAAACAACAGTATCAATACCATTACTAAAGAATATAAAAACTACTATTCTAACTATTACTATAATATTGAATCTACTAAAAAACCAGAATTTAAAGACGATTTAGAACTCAATAAATTCATAGTAACCGAAGAGTATAAAATAGACAGTCTATGGAGACCTATGCCAGAAAAAGATGGCTATATCATGGCACATTTTACACCTTCTAGTATAGAAGGTATTTTATATACTCCTAATAAGGAAGAGCGCAAAGACCCTTTGAGCTTGTATTATCCAGCGACTAAACAGCACAAAATCAAAGTAATTTTAGGCTCTAGATGGGATGTGTATAATGAGCAAGAAGAATTTAACTGTACTGCTTTTGATTATAAATGGAATGTAAAATACAATAAGCGTAAAAACGAAATAGACTTAACTTATTTATTAAAATACAAAAAAGACCATATCAACCCATCTGAATTTAAGGAATATTCGAAACAAGTAAACAAAGTAAATGAAACATTGGGATATCAGATATACATACCTTCCAGCATGGCTGTAGGTAACAGCTTTATCAATAAAGCTGGTAAATCTTCAGATACAGTAGAGACATTTATGATCTTACTATTGGTTCTTTTTGTGGTAATAGTAGTCATCTTATTGATAGTCTGGTACAGTCAGCGCAATAAAAAGCATATCGATCCTTTTTATTAGAATTATGTAATACCAGCATTAAAGTAAATATAAAAAGCTGAAAACTATATCATATAGTTTTCAGCTTTTTTAGTTATATAAATCTTCTATCTAGAAATGATAGACTTATTTTAATTAATACTGTTCCTCATCATTAGGAAAATCAACAGATTTTACATCCTTCACGTAATTTGCGACCGCACTTCCCATCTCTTCATATAGATTTAAATAACGTCTTAAAAAACGAGGATTAAACTCATGAGTCATACCGAACATATCGTGAGATACAAGAACCTGTCCATCAACACCAGCGCCTGCCCCTATACCTATAACAGGAATAGTAAGTTGGTCTGCTACCTTTTGTGCAAGTGCAGCAGGTACTTTTTCTAATACTAGAGCAAAACAACCCCATCTTTCTAACGCTAGCGCGTCTTGTACCAATTTTTCAGCTTCTTCAGTTTCTTTAGCTCTAACTGTATAGGTACCAAATTTATAAATAGATTGTGGTGTTAGACCTAAGTGTCCCATTACCGGTATACCAGCATGTAAAATACGCTTTATAGATTCCTTTACTTCACTACCACCTTCTAGTTTCACACTATGACCACCACTCTCTTTCATAATACGTATCGCACTACGTAACGCCTCTTTAGGATCACTTTGATAACTACCGAAGGGTAAATCTACTACAACCAATGCACGCTCCACAGCTCTTACCACACTACTCGCATGATAAATCATCTGGTCCAGCGTTATAGGTAACGTAGTCTCATGTCCAGCCATTACATTACTCGCACTATCTCCTACAAGAATAACATCTATACCAGCACTATCGATAATCTTTGCCATGGTATAATCATAAGCCGTTAACATCGAGATCTTCTCTTTGTTTGCTTTCATTTCTGTAAGTGATTTTACAGTCACTCTTTTATATTGCTTCTTTGCAGTAGACATAAAACTTATTTTAAGTGTAGCAAAAGTACTAATATTACAGCTCAATTAAATTGTAAGATCATGAGACATCTATTTATTATTATTTTCGTTCTCGCTTTCGCGAAAGCTAACTCTCAACAAACTGTATCACAAGACACTACACAAGTAGAAGTTAAAGAAGAAATAAAAATACCTACCGCTGTAGATGCCGTAAAAAGCTTTTTTAAACATTTTCATGCCCGCGATACTACGGCATTAAAAGAATCGATGCTTCTAGATATTCAGCTCACGTCTATGACTATTAAAGGAGAAGAACGTAAAATAAGTACTACAGAAGCCTCTCTTTTCTTAAAAAATCTAGCCGCAATACCAGACAGCATACCATTTGAAGAGCGACTTATCGAGCTTAGTTATGACAGCGATTCTCAAATAGCTACCGTTACCACAACTTATGAGTTCTATTATAATGAATTTCTATCTCACATAGGAACCAACAAATTTACCCTATACTTTATAGATGATAAATGGGTTATCGTAGGTCTTGCAGACACTCGTATTTTTGGGTAAAATCAAATTTTTATAGGAATGGATGTACATAAGCTGGCACAAAATCATATCGAAACCATAGAGATTTCAGGATTAGAACTTGAGATTATAGAAGATACTTTAGATTATTTATGTTTCACGTATTCCCATCCTGCACTAACATTAGCCGGTGCTGGACCCACTTTTATTGATAAGACAGACCTAAGATTTTTTGAATATGGATCAGGTGTTTCAAATCCTAAAGCAGATTTTATCCGAAAAATAAAAACATAAAAACTTATAAGAAATACATTACCTGAATTTGATATTCTAAAATCTTATGATCTCAACATAACTAAGGTATTCAGAAAAATGAATTTAATAGAAAAGTTAATGGACCTGAACTTAGTTTATACGATTCCAGAAATAGTTGGTAACGATATATTTAGAGTTTCAAAGCCATATAACTCAAATCTTATTGAAGAGCGATTAACAATCTTACCCTGTAAATTTTCTAACATACCTGCTGAAAAATTATCCAATCTAATAATTAGCAATACAGATAAAAAATTAATCGAATTCACAATCATAGAGTTTGAAGAAACCACAAAAACAAATCGAATAGAACAATCTACCGATTCAGATTTACTACCTTCCTGGTAAAATTATAAATTAAAAAAGCTCCCAATTCTTAATTGAACTGGGAGCTTTTTGATTTTGAAAATTAGAGGGGTAATCCAAACATAAGTACTATTTGAATCGTTTGAATTATTATAAAGTTGTTACTAAATAACCGTTCTCGACTGCGCTCGAACTGACATCAGTTTCATTTTTAAATTTTCGATGGAAATTTTGATTAATTAACAGACTACTGATTCCCTAAAATTATCGGTAAACCACCGCTTTCACTACCGCCTACAACAACTACTTTAGAATTAGGAGATTCCGCTAGTTTTAAAGTTGCCTCAATTCCTTTTTCTGTAAGAATTTTATCTGTTAATGAAGCGCTTAAGATTTTATTGGCAACCGCTTTACCTTCGGCATCAATTTTTTGTCTTTGAGCTTCTTTTGTTGCTCTAGCAAGTCTAAACTCGTACTCTAATGCTTCCTGCTCTTGTTCGAGTTTACGCTCGATGGCTGCTTTAATTTTAGCTGGTAAGGTTACATCCTTTACGAGTACTTCACTTACTATTATATATTGAGAGGCAAGTTTATTCTGTACTTCTTCTAGAATTTCGTTTTGAATCACATCACGTTTACTAGAGTACAATTGCTCTGGTGTATAACGCCCTACCACACTTCTTGCAGCAGCACTTATACCTGGTATTAAGATATCGTCTTTATAAGTACGACCCTTTTCCTGATGTAAATAAGGTAATTTTGAATACTCTGGTTTATACCATACCGTAGCATCTACCGTTACTTCTAGTCCATTTACAGATAGAACCTTCATTTGATCAGAAACAGAAAGTTGTCTTACTGGATAAATGATCATATCATTCCATGGGGCAATGATATGAAAACCTTCTCCATAAGTATTCTCTCTATCGATACCGCTATTTAAAGTTTGAAACAGTACTCCTGCCTGTCCTGATTCTATCACTACCGAACTTTTAATAATCACAATAACAAGTAATACAATACCTACTAATGCAAACACTACTGCCTTAGGTAATTTTTCCATAATTCTATTTTTTTAAACTAATCCGTTATATTTTCTTAAAAACCACTCTAGACCTAGCAATAAAAGAATAATACCTAGTAAATACTGCCAGTCTATAAGGCTGCTCTGTTTAATCGTTGCTCTCTCGATGGTTTGTAATAAAGGATCGGTATTCAATTTATTAATTAACTCATTTACCTGACCTTGATACATCACGTTAGACGTACCGACTAATTTTTTCATACCAGCATCGTTAGCATTTACCTGTTGCTTTTCTATATCATATTCTAAAATACTAAAAGAACCAGACCTAGACAGTTCGTCATTTTCTACTTTTACGGTAAACAAATAATCACCAGCATTTAAACCACTTAAATCTACTGAATATGAGTTGCCATTCAACACAAATGGTCTGGTAATACGCTCTTCAGTTTCTTTATTTTTTAAAACTATATTTAAAATCCCATTATCTTCAAATTCATAGTTTTTATCTAGATACTGAGCATTAATTACTATCGTTTTATTCTGATAATAGAAAGTCTCATAAGTAACTTCTAGCCTATTACGCTTTTTATTGCTGGCCAGGTACTGTACCTGACTACTCACAAGATCATCAAAGTTTTTAAAGTCCTTATTACTTAAAAAGCTTTGAGCTCTCCACCTCCATAAACCACTCGCAAGGGTAACTGCATGCTTAGATTCTCCATTTTCATAAGTAAACCATATAGGTTGTGTAGTCGCAATACTACCTATTTGCTTATAAAAAAGAACATCAACATTAGTGTTAAATTTTATATCACCGAATGGTACCGAAACAGGTGGATAATCTTCAAAATCGAGTTGATCTAAATTAAATGTTGCGTAAGAATCATTGAGTATAGGTTGTGCATCATCATACTCGTTATCTGTTTCTATTTGAAATGCTTTATTATTAGTATTGAGATAACTTAAATCTGGGTCTGGACCAGTAATTACCCAAGTGTTTTTATTCAATAAAGCTTTTTGTGAGTACGCTTTCGCGAAAGCGGAACCTACACCATACATCACCACCAGATTATACTCATTAAGATCATAAGGTTGAGATGTATTCTTAATAGTTACTTTACGTTGTTGGTTAGACTCAATCGCCTTTTTTAAATCACCTATATCTGGATGCATGACATCACTTAATATCAACACATTAGTCTGTTGGTCGATTACCTCTACGGCAAAGCTGCGGTAATTATTCTTAGTATTTTTCTCTCTAGACAATGGCGCAATAGTAGCCACCATAGACTGTGTACCCACTGAAGTACTCGTTAAATTAAAACTAGCAATAGCAGACCTGCGTAAGGCGTCAAAGGTAAATGACTCTTTATATAAGGTCTTATTACCTTGATTAATGGTAAAATTGCGTGTCGCATTTTCAGTACCTTGGTAAGAAATAAACACCTCTACTGGGAATTCATTATCTAGATAAGAATATCTGTTTACGTTTATATTAGTAATTTGTAGATCGGCATACTGAGTAGTATCGCCGTAAATAATAGGATATAGACTGGTCTTGTTATCTATCTTAGAATATCCATAGCTATTACCAGTAGTCTGATTACCATCGGTAAGTACTACTATGGCTTTATTTCTATTTTTAAATAATTCTTGAGGCTGGGTAATCGCTTTACCTAGATCGCTATCTCCCTTGTTAAATCCTAGGGAATCTAAGGGTTTTATATTTTCAGAGAATTGAAAAACCTGAATATCAAATTTAGATTTTACATCTTTATTTTCTAATAATAGATCGAGATCATTTTTAATCGCGTTTTTAGCTCCTAAATATTCTACAGACTTAGAATCGTCTACCATAACAATAAGTTGTGGTAATAGAGATTCATAGGTTTTTGAATCAAATCGCGGAGCTATAAAGAGTAATAAGATACAAAAAACCGTGAGAAAGCGTAATAACGCAAACCACGGTTTTTTCTTAGTATTCTTAGTATTACTTATATAACCGTATTGAAAAAGAGCTATTAAGGCAGCTACTACTGCAGCAATAATCATTAAAATTACGGTCATCAAATAATTCTTTTATTATGTTAACATTCCGCCATCCACGTTAAGTGTCTGACCTGTAACGTATGCAGATAAATCACTAGCTAGAAAAACACAAGCGTTTGCTACGTCTTCTGGAGTACCACCACGTTTAAGTGGAATAGCATCTCTCCATCCTTGAACTGTATCTTCATTAAGAGCGCCTGTCATTTCTGTTTCTATAAAACCTGGAGCGATAGAGTTACAACGTATATTACGAGATCCTAATTCTAGAGCTACAGATTTACTAAAACCTATGATACCAGCTTTACTCGCAGCATAGTTAGTCTGTCCAGCATTACCTTTAACACCTACTACACTACTCATGTTAATAATGCTACCTTTACGTTGCTTTAACATGGTACGTTGTACTGCTTTAGTCATGTTAAAAACAGACTTAAGGTTTACTTCTATAACTTTATCAAAGTCGTCTTCACTAATTCTCATTAGCAAATTATCTTTAGTAATACCAGCGTTATTAATAAGTACATCTATACTATCAAAATCTTTAGTAACGGCATCTATTAATTCTTGAGATTGTGCAAAATCTGCAGCGTTACTTTTATAAGCTTTTGCCTTTACACCAGCGGCAGTAAGTTCTTTTTCCAGTTCTAGAGCAGGACCTTCAGAGCTTGCATATGTGAAAGCTATATTTGCGCCATGTTGAGCAAATACTTGTGCAATACCCTTACCTATACCACGACTGGCGCCGGTAATGATTACGTTTTTACCTTCTAATAATTTCATAAGTAGTTGGTTTAATATAAAAAGCCAAAATAATTATTATCACATGAATGGATAATAATTATTCTGGCCTAATAAAATTTATGCTAAAACTTCAGCAACTTTTTTACCTATTTCAGCTGGAGAATCTACTACGTGGATTCCACATTCTTTCATGATCGCTTTTTTAGCTTGAGCAGTATCTTCAGAACCACCTACTATCGCACCAGCATGTCCCATAGTACGACCTGCAGGAGCTGTTTCACCAGCGATAAAACCTATAACAGGTTTTTTGTTACCAGTTTCCTTGATCCATTTTGCAGCATCAGCTTCTAGCTGTCCACCTATTTCACCTATCATAACGATAGCTTCAGTTTCTGGGTCGTTCATGAAAAGCTCTACAGCTTCTTTAGTAGTAGTACCTATAATTGGGTCACCACCTATACCTATAGCAGTAGAAATACCATAACCTTGTTTTACAACTTGGTCAGATGCTTCGTATGTAAGAGTACCTGATTTAGAAACGATACCTACTTTTCCTTTTTTGAATACAAAACCTGGCATGATACCTACTTTTGCTTCACCTGGAGTAATTACACCTGGACAGTTAGGACCTACTAAACGACAATCTTTATCTTTAATATAATCTGCAGCTTTAACCATATCTGCTACTGGAATACCTTCAGTAATTGTAATAATTACTTTTATTCCTGCATCAGCAGCTTCTTTAATAGCATCAGCTGCAAAAGCTGGTGGTACAAAGATGATAGTTACATCTGCTCCTGCTTTCTCAACAGCTTCTTGTACGGTGTTAAAAACTGGTTTTCCTAAGTGTTCCTGTCCTCCTTTACCTGGAGTAACACCACCTACTACATTCGTTCCATAGTCGATCATCTGACCTGCGTGGAATGTACCTTCACTACCAGTGAAACCTTGTACTATTATTTTAGAATCTTTGTTTACTAAAACGCTCATTTATATATATTTAAGTTGAGTTTCTATTTATATTTTATTAACTAGTATGACTAGTCTGGTATACTTCTATAATCTTATTTTCTGAAAGCCTAAAGATAGAAATAAAATAGCCTACTGGTATTTCTTCTTGAGGATTTTCTAGTGTTTTTACGAACACTGTAAATCGAGCCACTACTTCGTCCTTTTCACTTAACAAATGTGACACCTCAGATCTTGTACTTACATAAGAAGAAGATACTGCCTCTGTAAGTCTTAGATAATCTTTATAATCAAATTCTCTATACCCAGAACTGGCGTGCCAGTGCATAATGAAGTCTGGATGTATGAAATCACCAAATTCTTTGGGATCTACAAAAACATCTGAATCTAAAAAGCCTTTTACTATTTTCTTAGCTGCTGCTGACATCTATTTATTTTTGATAAAGTTAGGTAACATTCTTATAGCAGCCAGCTCTCTAAACTTTACTTTAGCATTTGAAGCTGGTGAGCCGAAAAGCACATCACCTGGTTGAACATCTTTTGAGACACCACTTTGTGCCATTATCTCACATCCTTTGCCTAATCGTATATCACTACGTATTCCTACCTGCCCCCATATTTTGACTTCATCTTCTATGACCACACAACCAGAAATACCGGTCTGACTGGCTACTAGAACATGTTTACCTAATACGGTGTCGTGACCTATGTGCACTTGATTATCTATTTTACTTCCATAACCTATGGTAGTATCACCACTTACACCTCGATCTATTGTACATAAACTACCTATTTCCACATGGCCTTCTATAACCACGCGTCCATTACTTAGTAATTTATCATAACCTTCTGGTCTACGTTTGTAATAGAAAGCATCTGCTCCTAAAACTGTTCCAGAATGTATAATAACATTGTCTCCTATAATACATCTGTCATTTACCGACACATTACTGTGTATAATGCAGTTTTTACCTACTACAACATCGTTACCTAAAAAGGCATTAGGCTGCACAATCGTTCCTTCTCCTATAATAGGTGGATTGGATTCCGCTTTCGCGAAAGCGGAAAAAGGAGCAAAATATTGTGTTAACTTATTAAAATCTCTAAACGGATCGTCAGAAATAAGTAAAGCCTTACCGTCGGGACAGTCTACTTCTTTATTAATTAATACTATGGTAGCGGCACTTTGTAATGCTTTATCATAGTATTTAGGGTGATCCACAAAAACAATATCACCAGCTGTAACCACGTGAATCTCATTCATACCTTGAACAGGAAACGAGGCGTCACCGACGTATTTACAATCGATGATTGTAGCTATTTCAGAAAGCGGATATGTTTTAGTGAACTTCACTTATTTTTTCATTCTTTCGTGATAGTTACCTTTTTCAGTATCTACTCTGATCACGTCACCTTCATTGATAAAAAGAGGCACCATAACCTCTGCTCCTGTTTCTACAGTTGCTGGTTTTGTTGCATTAGTGGCAGTATTACCTTTTACCCCAGGCTCTGTAGCTGTTACTTCTAACACTACATATTGTGGCATATCTACAGATAATGGAGAATCATCTTCTGTATTGATTTGAATCTTAACAACCTCTCCTTCTTTAAGTAAACCAGGTGCATCTAGTACAGATTCTTGAAGCTGTATTTGCTCATAAGACTCCGTATTCATGAAATGATATCCTTCTTGATCTTGGTAAAGAAATTGAAAAGCTTGTGTTTCTACACGTATATCATCAATCTTGTGTCCTGCAGAAAAAGTATTATCAATAACTTTACCTGTAGTGATAGATTTTAATTTTGTTCTTACAAATGCAGGTCCTTTTCCAGGTTTTACATGAAGAAATTCTACTATTTTAAAAATATCGTGATTATAGTGAATACATAATCCTTTTCTAATGTCGCTTGTACTTGCCATATCTTATTGTTTGCTGATGTATCCTCTCATGATACCTCGCTTTGTGTTTTTAATAAATTCTAATATTTCATCACGCTCTGGAGTGGCGCTCATCTCTGCCTCAATGATTTCTACACCTTGGGAGACGTTATAGTTTTTTTGATATAATATTCTGTAAATATCTTGAATTTCGCGTATTTTTTCAAGGTCAAATCCTCTTCTACGCAATCCTACAGAGTTAATACCTACATAACTTAAAGGTTCACGACCTGCTTTTACAAATGGTGGTACATCTTTACGTACCAAAGAACCACCTGTTACAAAGGCATGACTACCTATCTGACAGAATTGTTGCACTGCTGCCATACCTGCTAGAACAACATAGTCTCCTACAGTAATATGTCCTGCTAGAGTACTGTTGTTAGAGAATATACAATTATCACCTACGATACAATCGTGAGCAATATGGCAATATGCCATAATCCAACAATTTTTACCGATTACGGTTTTCATTCTATCTGAAGTACCTCTATTAATAGTAACACACTCTCTAATAGTAGTGTTATCTCCTATTATTGTTACTGTATCTTCATCTTCAAACTTCTTATCCTGAGGGATGGCACTAATTACTGCACCAGGAAAAATACTTACATTTTTCCCAATACGCGCACCTTCCATTATGGTTACGTTTGATCCTATCCATGTACCTTCACCTATAACTACATCGTTATGAATGGTAGTAAAAGGCTCTATGACTACATTTTTGGCGATTTTAGCGCCTGGATGTACGTATGCTAGTGGTTGATTCATTATTTAACTTTTGAAATTTGTGCCATTAACTCAGCCTCGGCACAAAGAATACCATTTGCATAAGCATAAGCTTGCATGTGACAAATACCTCTTCTAATAGGAGATATTAAATCACATTTAAATATAAGTGTATCACCAGGAGATACTTTTCTTTTAAACTTAACATTATCCATTTTCATGAAGAAAGTTAGATAGTTCTCTGGATCTGGTACGGTACTTAAAACTAAAATACCACCAGTTTGCGCCATAGCTTCTACTATAAGAACACCTGGCATGACTGGTTGCCCTGGAAAGTGTCCTACGAAGAATGGCTCATTCATCGTTACATTTTTTAAACCTACTACATGACTGTCAGATAGTTCAAAAATCTTATCGATTAATAGAAATGGTGATCTGTGTGGTAAAACCTCCATTATTCTAACAACATCCATAAGTGGCTCTTTATTGATATCCACTTGTGGCACGTTATCTTTAATATCTTTTTTAATGATTTTGGCTAACTTTTTTGCAAATTGAGTATTCACAAAGTGTCCAGGTTTAGTCGCTATGACCTTACCTCTTATTCTATAACCTGTAAGAGCAAGATCACCTATAACATCTAATAATTTATGACGTGCTGCTTCATTAGGATGATGTAACTCTAGGTTATCTAGAATCCCATTAGGCCTAATGGTAATATGATCTTTATTAAAAGCTTTTTTAAGACTCTCTGTAGTTTTTTCAGAAAGTTCTTTATCTACATAAACGATAGCATTATTAAGATCGCCGCCTTTTATAAGACCATGTTCTAAGAGCATTTCTATTTCATGAAGAAAACTAAATGTTCTAGAACTAGATATTTCATCCTTAAAATCTGAGATTTTATTTAAAGTTGCATTTTGAGTACCTAATACTTTGGTACCGAAATCAACCATAGTTGTAATCTGATAAGAATCAGCAGGCATGATCATTATCTCACTACCAGTCTCTTCATCTTTATAAGAGATGATATCTTTGATTACATATTCTTCTCTAAATTGCTCTTGCTCTATTTTACCAGCTTTTTCTAAAGCTTCAATAAAGAATTTTGAAGAACCGTCCATAATCGGTGGTTCACTACTGTCTATCTCTATTAAACAGTTGTCTATTTCTAAACCTACTAATGCCGCCAGTACATGCTCACAAGTGTTTATTTGTACACCTCTTTTATCTAGAGTAGTACCTCTTTTAGTATCTGTCACATATCCTGCAGATGCCTCTATTATCGGACTACCTTCTAAATCTACACGTTGAAATGCATAACCATGATTCTCTGGGGCTGCTTTAAAAACTAAAGTTACTTCTTTACCTGTGTGTAATCCTACACCTGATAAGGTTACTTCGTTTTTGATCGTGGTCTGCTTAAATTCTGTTACCGTCATTTATGCTATTATTTTTTTTCAAGAGTTGAAATTCTTGATTCTATTTTTCTAAAATTCTTAAATAAAACGTACGACCTGTTCCAGTCACCAAAATCAAATGCTGGTGAACCTTGCACGGTCTCTCCTTCTTTTAATCTTCTTCCTATACCGCTTTGCGCCTGTATATTCACAAAATCTTCTATAACTATGTGTCCAGCTATACCTACCTGACCACCTATTTTACAATTCTTACCTATTTTAGTAGAACCTGCTATACCGGTTTGTGCTGCTATTACTGTATTCTCTCCTACTTCAACATTATGCGCTACCTGAATTTGATTATCCAGTTTTACACCAGCTCTTATAATCGTACTTCCTAAGGTAGCTCTATCTATAGTAGTTAATGCTCCTACATCTACATTATCTTCTAAAATAACATTCCCTATTTGAGGGATTTTTGTAAAAGTACCATCTTTATTCGGAGCAAAACCAAAACCGTCTGCACCTATAACACAACCTGAATTAATAACTACATTCTTACCCATGACTGTGTCTGACATAATGTTAGCACCAGCATGTATAATAGAGTTATCACCAATAGTTACATTACTACCTATATTAACATTAGAAAATATCTTCACATTATTCCCTATTTTGACGTTCTCTCCAATGTAACTGAATGCTGCAAGATACAAGTCGTCACCATAAGTTGCTGTATCATCAATAAAACTAGGTTGTTCAACGCCTTTTTTATTCATTTTGGCCATTTGGTAAAACTCTAAAAGTTTTGAAAAGGCATTATAGGAGTCCTCTACCCTTATCAAAGAACATGATATAGGTTGCTCTACAACAAAGTCTTTATTGACTATTACTGCGCTAGCTTCTGTCTTATATAAATAAGGTGTATACTTTGCATTTGATAGAAAACTCAAACTACCAGCGGTACCTTCTTCTATTTTGGACAATTTACTGACCTCTACACTTGAATCACCTTCAATAGTTCCTTCAAGGATTTCGGCTATTTGTTTAATGTTAAATTTCATTACCGCAAAAGTACTAATTTATATCAATCTTGTAGCTTAGGATAGCAACAGTAATATTTTCTTACTTCTTTAAGTAAAGCTTTAAAGCTATCTTCTTTACCAGCCTTTATTAATTCTGTCAATTTTCCTTTTTTATTTAATATTTGAATTGGTTTCGCTTTCGCGTAAGCGAGATTAACAACAACACCAGAGAAAACAAAATACGACGCTTCATGTGCAGTAAGATTGCGATAGGACATCAAGTTTTTAAGATGTTTACCAACCTTGTTTTCTGAAATAGGTTTATTACTGAATTTAATTTTTAACAATTGTCTGTTTAAAATCATATTACAAAGTTCACTAAGAACAAAATCTTCATGATCCTTACCTAATTTCAAGGTCGTTATAATATCAGAATCATCGAGAGAAGCAAATCTGTCTAGATCATGTGTATTGTTCACAAAATCTACCTGATCTGTTTTAATAAAGTATTCTAGATTTTTAGGTAGCTCTACCGGTATATTCTTTGCTATCAACTCTTTGATACGCTTAATGACAGATTGTAATAAATGCTCAGCTCCTATTCCTGTTTTATGTAGATATACCTGCCAGTACATTAATCTACGTCCAGATAAGAAGTTCTCAACACTATAAAGCCCCTTTTCCTCTACAACTAGCTGGTCATCTACTACGTTTAACATGGTGATTAATCGCTGGCTATTTATATTCCCCTCTGCAACACCAGTATAAAAACTATCTCTTTTAAGATAGTCTAATCTGTCCATGTCTAACTGACTAGATATTAATTCTAACATGAAAGGACGATGATATTCTCCCTTAAATATTTGAATAGCAAGAGTTAAACTACCGTTAAATTCATTATTTAAATGATTCATAAAGTAAGAGGACAACTCTTCATGAGTAACGCCATTTACTATTTGATATTCTAAAGCATGAGAGAATGGTCCATGCCCTATATCATGTAATAAAATAGCTTTATAAAGAGCATCTTCCTCTTGGTCAGATATCTCAACAGACTTAGATCTAAGTACTTGTACTGCTTTTTGCATAAGATGCATACAGCCTAGTGCATGATGAAATCTAGTGTGGTGCGCACCAGGGTAAACTAGGTAACTTAACCCCATTTGTGTTATCCTGCGCAAGCGCTGAAAGTAGGGATGCTCTACTATTTTAAAGATCTCTTCTGAAGGAATCGAAATAAATCCGTAAATAGGATCGTTTAATATTTTAAGTTTGTTCTGTAGTTTCAAAGGAACAGCTATTTAAATACAAATATACTGATATGGCAGAGATCAAAATACTATGGGTAGACGATGAGGTTGATTTACTCAAACCTCATATAATCTTTTTAGAGAAAAAAGGATATACTATCGACACTAGAGTCAGTGGTACCGAGGCATTAGAAGCAATAGAAGAAAATAGATACGATTTAATCTTTCTAGATGAAAATATGCCTGGTCTTACTGGATTAGAGACTTTACATGAAATAAAAGAGAAGCAAGCGCAACTTCCCGTGATTATGATCACTAAAAGTGAAGAGGAATATATCATGGAAGAAGCAATAGGTTCTAAAATTGCAGATTATTTGATTAAACCTGTAAATCCTAATCAAATATTACTAGCGGTTAAGAAAAATTTAGATCATTCAAGACTGGTTAATGATAAAACAACCAGCGACTACCAGAGAGAATTCCGTAAAATAGCCATGGATATGTCCATGATCAACACTTATGAAGAATGGGTGCAATTGTATCAAAAGCTTATTTATTGGGAGATTGAACTAGAGGATGTTGATGATTCTGGGATGTTTGATATATTAACCGCACAAAAAAATGAAGCAAATCAACAATTCTGTAAGTTCATAGATAAGAACTATCCAGACTGGTTTGATGGTCATGAAAGCAACCCCACTTTGAGCCACGATTTATTTAAAAAGAGAGTAGCTCCACACCTTAAAGAAAAAGAACCTGTTTTACTAGTGGTAGTAGATAATCTGAGGTACGATCAGTTTAAGGTTTTTGAAAACCTTATTAACAATCATTACAAGAAATTAAAAGAAGAAGCTTACTGCTCAATCCTACCTACTGCTACACAATATGCAAGAAACGCTATTTTCTCTGGATTAATGCCAGAGGACATGAAAAAACGCCATCCAGACTTATGGCTAGATGATACAGATGATGGCGGAAAAAACATGCATGAAAATGCTTTTCTTATTGCACAACTAAAAAGGCTAGGTTTAAATATTAAGCACCAATATCATAAAATCACTAATGAAAACAATGGTCGTAAACTAGCAGATAATTTTAAATCTCAAAAAGATAATGACCTAACTGTTGTAGTTTATAATTTTGTAGACATGCTTTCTCACTCTAAAACAGAGATGGAAGTAATTAAAGAACTGGCGAGTAATGATAAAAGTTACCGCTCATTAACATTAAGCTGGTTTAAGAACTCGCCTTTATTAGATATTATACAAAGAGGACAAGAATTAGGTTTTAAACTTATACTTACTACCGACCACGGTACTATTAATGTAACGTCACCTAGTAAAGTTATAGGTGATAAGAATACCAGTTTAAATCTAAGATATAAAACAGGTCGTAGTTTATCTTATGAATCAAAAGATGTACTCGCCGCTACAGATCCGAGCTCAATTAAATTACCTAAAATAAACATGAGCAGTAGTTTCATTTTTGCTAAGGGTGATTTATTCTTTGCCTATCCTAATAACTACAATCATTATGTTAGTTATTATAGAAATACCTATCAACATGGTGGTGTATCACTAGAGGAAATGTTGATACCATTTGCTGTTTATGAACCTAGATAGAAATTAATGAAATACAAATTAGAAGAAATAGACCGTATTGCTCAAGAAATTTTAAAGCAATCTAAATCAAAGGTAATCTTATTTGAAGCACCTATGGGATCAGGTAAAACCACCTTGATTAAATCCATTTGTCGAGAATTAGGTGTAGAAGAGGAAATTACCTCTCCTACTTTTAGCATTGTTAATGAACACTCTGGATCAGACCATAAAGTATTTCACTTTGATCTATACAGAATAGAAAACACTGAACAATTGTTTGATATCGGATTTGAGGATTACTTAGAAGATAACGCATATTGCCTAATTGAATGGCCCGAATTATCGATTCCGCTTTTAAATAACTTCCAATTAATTAAAATTAATGTAGTAGATGAAAAAGTTAGATATATAAGTATTATTAACTAAAGATGAAAAATTGATATGTTAATTATTCTGATTATCGTTGAAATGCGTAATATATCGAATAACTGCATAATTATTAGTTTTACACAAGATAAGGATGGTATATTTGACCAACCAATATCTCAAAATCTATATATTATGAAAACCAAATCAATTAAATCATTAGTATTACTTGCTATTTTCAGTGTATCATTAGCAGGAGCAACTGTTCAA
Source organism: Nonlabens sp. (assembly GCF_039941875.1). GTDB lineage: Bacteria > Bacteroidota > Bacteroidia > Flavobacteriales > Flavobacteriaceae > Nonlabens. The sequence continues at coordinate 221,933 of NZ_JBDVDQ010000014.1, forward strand.
TTCCAACCTGAAACTACTAAGGAAACAAAAAGCAAAAAAATTGAAAGATCTATGATGGCAAAATTCAAGCCGCCAGTTCACGGATAAAATTTATTTGTTATTATTTAAAAAGCTCACTACATTTACTTGCAGTGAGCTTTTTAAATTTCTCCCCCTATGACAAGTAAAAAAAAGTATTCTAGCAAAAAACCTGCATTGACCATAGGCAGTGTTATTGCTGTCACTATGGCCACATTACCATATATATTTTACTATTATGAAGCATTACCAAATTGGTTATGGGATACATCATTTTTTAAAGCTTTATCAAATTCTTTCGAGAATAATCAATTAATGGCATCTTGGATTCTATTTCAAAAATTAGTACCCTTAATATTATTACTGATATGGTTTTTCACTTGTAAACATTGGTGGTACCATACTATATTAATACCTATTAGCCTGTATATCTTTCAATTATACACCTTATTCGTTGCTACAAATAGTTTTATAGATTCTGGTGAACTTTACTTTATCGTGCCTGTAGTTATTATTTCGTTATCGTTAACATATTTGGCTCGTTTAAAAGTTTTCGATAAAATACATGGTATCGATATTAGTGAAATAGAAGAAAGTGTCAAAAAACCTAGTGATCGCTGGTTTAAATAATTAATAATTTATTCTCATGCCTACCATCTCCACACCTTTTACCAAAGATCAACTCATACCGCAAGAGGAACGTCTAGAAATTAAGCGTACTAAAAAGGAGTTGTTTATAGGTATTCCTAAAGAAACACAACATCAAGAAAAAAGAATATGTCTTACTCCTGATGCGGTAGCAGCTATATGTGCACATGGTCATCGCATTTTAATTGAAAAAGGAGCTGGAACAGCGAGTAATTTTTCTGACAAAGATTATAGCAATGCAGGTGCAGAAATTATTACAGATACCGCAAAGGTTTTCTCATGTCCTACTATTTTAAAAGTTGCACCGCCTTCCTTAGATGAAATAAAATTAATGAAACCGCAAACGGTTTTAATATCTGCATTACAGTTAAAAACACGCGATCAAAATTACTTTAATAAACTAGCCGAAAAGAAAATTACCGCCCTAGCATATGAATTCATTACAGATGATGAGGGCAGATTTACCGCAGTTAATGCTTTAAGTGAGATATCTGGTATAGCATCTATTCTTATAGCCTCAGAACTATTATCCACTGGAGAGAATAGTACAGGCCACCTATTTGGTAACATTACAGGAGTACCGCCCGTAGACGTAGTTATATTAGGTGCTGGTGTGGTTGGAGAATTTGCTGCTAGAACCGCTCTTGGACTAGGCGCTAGTGTTAAATTATTTGATAACTCCATATCTAAGTTGCGTAACGTACAAAATAATATAAGTCAGCAATTATATACATCTACTATACAACCTAAGTACCTTTCCAAAGCTCTAAGACGTTGTGATGTAGCTATAGGGGCATTAAGTGGCGAGAATAGAACGCCTGTAGTCGTATCTCAACCCATGGTAGAGAATATGAAAAAAGGTGCTATAATTATAGATGTAAGTATTGATATGGGAGGATGTTTTGAGACTAGTGAGATAACCAGCCACGCACAACCTACATTTAATAAACTAGGCGTTACTCATTATTGCGTTCCTAATATTCCAGCTAGATACTCTAAAACAGCTAGCATAGCGTTAAGTAATATTTTTACACCATACATACTTAACATGGCAGACGACGGCGGTATTGAGCACGCTATACGTATGGACAAAGGACTGAAATGTGGTATTTACCTATATCATGGTATTGTGACTAATAAATCTGTAGGTGAATGGTATAATTTGCCATATAGCGACGTAAATTTGTTGATCTTTTAAACAAAGTATGAAATTTATACAAAGACTTGGATTTTACGGTGGTGGTTTTGCTATAGGAATAGTATTCTTAATCTTTTTTCTAACAGGTAAACGCACACAATGCACTTGGTTACCAGAAGATCGTGTAATCAACGATATACGTAAAAAGAATGCAGTAAGGTTCTCGCCAGAAATACGCACGATGTTAACCGATCGTAAACTAGATACATTAACTATTCAATTAATTTTAAAATACGGTAAAGTTGATTTTTCTAAATCAAATACCGATACCATACCTTGTAATTTCTACCACATTTCTGGTAGAGAAGAACTAGCTAACACTAGTTTATGGGTTAGAAATTGCGACAGATTTGTAAGAGTAGAAAAGGTTCTTAGTCAGTAAATAGAATACGACTAAGAAATTCCTCTTCTCTTCATTTCTTGTTTTATTAAGGTAAGTTCTCTACCAGTCTGTCCTGCTACAGATGTATTTTCTTGCGCTCTTCTTATCAAGTAAGGCATCACATCTTCTATAGGACCGAAAGGTAATATCTTAAAGGTGTTATGACCTAAAGCAGCAAGGTTAAAAGTTAAATTATCACTCATACCGTATAACTGACCGAACCATACATCTTTGGTATTAGGTTCAATTTCTTTCGTTGTAAGCACCTCCATAGCATTTAAAGTACTAAGCTCGTTATGAGTACCTATACATAATTTAACAACATCTAGTCTATCTAGAATAAAATGCATCACGTTGTTAAACATCTCATCGGTTGCTTCTTTACTTTCACAAATAGGACTAGGATAATCTTTTTGAGCCGCTCTATTGCGTTCTTTCTCCATATAAGCACCACGCACGATTTTTGCGCCTACTATGTAATTATGAGCCTTTGCATGTTCATAAAGCTCCATAATATACTCTAATCTATCATGACGATAGCATTGCACCGTATTATAGATATAAGCTTTACCATGGTTGTATTTTTGCATCATCTCACCGATTAACTCATCTGCTGCATCCTGCATCCATGTTTCCTCACCGTCAAAAAGTAAAGAAATATCATTATCTACCGCAGTTTTACACAATAAATCTACTCGATTATAAATGCGCTCCCACTCTGCCTGTTCTTCAGGAGTAAGAACTTGATTCTCTGTAATTTTTTGCCAAATATAAAAACGACCTATACCAGTGGGCTTCACCACTTCAAAGGGTAACGCATTATTCTCGCTAGCCATATGAATTAAGGTAAGCTTCTTCCCTACTACTGCATCAAAATCGGCCTCGTCCTCCTTACCTTCTACAGAATAATCTAGAATAGAACTCACTCCTTTTTCAAACATTTTTCCAACTAAAGGCATACACTCCTCGTCTGTCGTACCACCACAAAATTGTTGAAAGACAGTATCTTGAATAATCCCTTTTACAGGTAAATGCCATTTTAAGGCAAGCATGGTAGCCTTAGAACCCAAGTTCACTAACCAGGGCTTTGACATAGAACTGAATATAAAATGTGCTTTCTTAAGATCTTTATCAGATTTTAAAGAAAAAGCGTTTGCCGTATTGTTAAAAGGATTTTCATTCATGTGGCAAATATAATTCCGAAAACGATTTAGTTAATCATATAGATGGTACTTTTGATAATTCTTAATAAAGAGATTAAATAATTATTTATATTTCGCTTTCGCGAAAGCGGAATCACCACAAAATCACAACACTATCATTAATGAATTCTATAACAAACTCATCTTACAGCATACATTTTAAAGAAGAATCTTATGTACAACTAAATAAATTTATAGCAGATAAGAAACCTAGCTGTATTTTTATTCTAGTAGACGAGAATACAATGCAAAATTGTTATCCAGTTTTGATGCCTCAAATAGAAACTGAAGCACGTATAGAAATTATAGAAGTAGACGCTGGAGAAGAGTTTAAAAATATAGAAACATGCACTGGTGTATGGAATGCTATGATAGAACTGGGCTGCGATAGAAATAGTTTAATGATTAATTTAGGTGGTGGTGTTATCACAGATTTAGGTGGTTTTATCGCTGCTACTATTAAGAGAGGTATTTCTTTTATTCACATACCTACTACAGTTTTAGGAATGGTAGATGCAGCAATAGGTGGAAAAAATGGTGTAGACATAGGACATCTTAAAAATCAAATAGGCGTTATTGTACCACCTGTTATGACTTTAATAGATACTACTTATTTAAATACTCTAGATAATAGACAGTTGCTCAATGGTTCTATCGAGATGTTTAAACATGGACTTATTGCAGACCGTACTTACTGGACAAACATGAAAGACATAGGTGCAGATTATTATTCTGAAGTATTTGAGAATTTGATTTATCAAAGTGCTGTCATAAAAAGTGATGTGGTAAAAAGTGATCCTCACGAAAAAGGTCCTAGAAAAGCACTTAATTATGGTCATACCATAGGACATGCTATAGAATCTTTTTGCTTATCTAGTGATAATCATGATTCTTTATTACATGGCGAGGCTATAGCGGCAGGACTTTATTTAGAATCGTACCTAAGTAATTTACATGCAGGCCTGTCTGAAACGGATTTTGCCGAAATTGGAGACTGGTATAAAAGCCTAGGAATGAATCTTAACTTCAGCCCTAAGGATATTGAGAAAATGTTAGAATTAATGACTCATGATAAAAAGAATGTAAATGGAGAAATACGTTTTGTTCTTATAGACACGATAGGTTCTTTTATAACCGACCAGACAGTACCAGAAATAGATGTTATCAAAAGTTTCAGTCTGCTCTAAAGTTTAACAATAACTTCATTTTACAGCTTAGTAAATTATCAAAAATGATATCATTTAGATTTACCTAAAATGATATGGTAATGAAAAATATTATTGTTGATTATAAAAAACTAACTCCAAAGGTTCTTGCTTTACTTGTAGAGAAATACCCTGATGGCTATGGTGATGACGATGTGATTACTTTTAAGAATCATAAATATGAAACCATAGAAGCTGTAGAAGTTCTTACAGAAGATACCAAGTATCTCGTAAAGATTTCAAAACGTTTATCTATGCAAATGGAATCTTTTAACGAAGAAGACTATTCTGACAGAGAGATGTCAGACCCTAATGTGTTACCAGAAATAACTGTTGACGATCTTAAATAAACTGAAGAAAACCTCTAGATATTATTTTTTAAAATAAAAGATATCCTTTTATTACATTTACAAAAACCAATTCTAAAATGGAGAATAAAAAACACTATAGAAAAGCATTACTGATTATAATTCTAGTTAGTTTTTTATTAGGTAGTCTTTTTTATTTGAGTGATATCAGTTTTCAATTAGAATATTTTAATTGGAAGCAATATACTGGTATGATGTTCATGATAGGTGTTCCTATCACTATAAGCGGAATCATTACCATCTATATGTCTAGAAAAGCATTGATGAATAGAAAACAAGATGATGCTATTAAATAGTTAGTAATTTTCTTTAACAATTACAACACATAAAAAATCCCCTTAAAGCGATAGCCTTAAGGGGATTTTTAATAATATCTATATGATAATTACTTAGCTAGTACAGCCTGTACTTTATCTGCAGCTTCTTGAAATTCAACAGCACTTTGTACATCCATACCACTGTTATCTATTAATTCCTTAGCGATTTCTGCGTTAGTACCTTGTAATCTTACGATCAATGGTACATTCATAGCATCACCCATATTTTTATAAGCATCTACGATACCTTGTGCAACACGGTCACATCTTACGATACCACCAAAGATATTTACAAGAATAGCTTCTACTTTATCATCTTTAAGAATGATACGGAAAGCCTCTTCAACACGTTTAGCATCTGCAGTACCACCTACGTCTAAAAAGTTAGCAGGTTCTCCTCCAGCTTGTTTTATAAGGTCCATTGTTGCCATAGCAAGTCCAGCACCGTTTACCATACAACCTACGTTACCATCTAGATCTACGTAGTTTAATCCTACTTCTCTAGCTTCTACTTCAGTTGCATTTTCTTCTCTTATATCTCTTAATGCTTCAAGGTCTTTATGACGGAATAATGCATTTTCATCTAGAGTGATTTTACAATCTACTGCGATGATAGTATTATCAGAAGCTTTAAGAACTGGGTTGATTTCAAATAAAGCAGAATCTGAACCTAAGTATGCGTTATATAAAGAGTTAACAAACTTTGTCATTTCTTTAAAAGCCTTACCACTTAATCCTAAGTTAAAAGCAATACGTCTTGCTTGAAAACCTTGAAGACCATGTGCAGGATCGATAGTTTCTGTAAAGATTAAATGCGGAGTTTCCTCAGCTACAGTTTCTATATCCATTCCACCTTCTGTAGAATACATGATCATATTTTTACCTTGTCCACGATCTAAAAGTACAGACATATAGAATTCTTCTATTTCTGCCTCACCTGGTTCGTATACATCTTCTGCAACAAGAACTTGGTGAACTCTTTTACCTTCAGCCGTAGTCTGAGGAGTAACAAGATCCATTCCTATAATCTGTCCAGAGATTTCTTTTACTTGATCAAGGTTTTTTGCTAGCTTTACACCACCACCTTTACCACGTCCACCTGCGTGTACTTGCGCTTTGATAACGTGCCATCCAGTACCAGTTTCTTCAGTTAATTCTTTTGCAGCAGCTACTGCCTCATCTGCAGTTGTTGCTACTTTACCTCTTTGTATAGTTACACCATAACTAGCGAGAATTTCTTTTCCTTGATATTCGTGAAGATTCATAAATGTTCTTTAATGTTCAATTTAAGTCTAGCAAAAGTAAGAAAGTGAACCTTGAATTTGAAACAAATCCTTCTAAAAGAATTCTTATTTTATAGATATTCTTCAATTATGTAGAAGTATCTTATAATAATTGGAATTTTTAAGAAAAAATTGACTTTTAATTCCTCTAGTCTATTACTTTTGTGGGCTTAATTTTTTAACATGAATAATCAAGATTTATTAAACATAGCCCGAGAACACGGTAGTCCGGTTTATGTCTATGATGCAGAGGTCATTGTAGCACAGTATCAACGTTTAGTTTCGGCCTTTGATAAGGCTAAGAATCTAAGAATACATTATGCTGTAAAAGCGCTGTCTAACATCTCTATCTTGAAACTTTTTAAACAGTTAGGCGCTGGACTCGATACCGTGAGTCTGCAGGAAGTTGAATTAGGTCTAGCCGCTGGTGTAGATCCTAAGAAAATAATTTTTACTCCTAATGGTGTATCATTAGAAGAAATAGAAAAGGTTGCAGAAAAAGGTGTACAAATAAACATCGATAACCTTTCTATACTAGAACAATTCGGTTCTAAGCATCCTAATACACCTGTTTGTGTGAGGATTAATCCACACGTTATGGCTGGTGGAAATGCAAATATTTCTGTGGGGCATATCGATAGTAAATTTGGTATATCTATTCATCAAATACCACACATTCTACGTATAGTAGAAAACACAGGTATGAATGTAAATGGTGTACACATGCATACTGGTAGCGATATTCTGGATATAGGTGTATTTCTATATGCAACAGAAATTCTTTTTGAAACTGCTGCAAAATTTAAAGATTTAGAGTTTATAGATTTCGGTAGTGGATTTAAAGTACCTTATAAAGAAGGTGACGTTTCTACAGATATTGAAGATCTAGGAGCTCAATTAAGTGAGCGTTTTAATAAATTTTGTAAAGAATACGGCCGTGATATTACCATGGCTTTTGAACCAGGGAAATTTTTAGTTAGTGAATCTGGACAGTTTCTAGCACAAGTTAATGTGGTAAAACAGACTACATCTACTGTATTTGCAGGAATAGATTCTGGATTTAATCACTTAATAAGACCTATGTTATATGGTTCTTATCATGGAATAAGAAACATTTCTAACCCAGATGGTAAAAATAGATTTTACAGCATTGTAGGTTACATTTGTGAGACAGATACCTTTGCAAGTAACCGTCAGATTTCTGAAATTACTGAAGGTGATATTCTTTCTTTCTCTAATGCTGGTGCTTATTGTTACTCTATGGCTAGTAATTATAATTCTAGATATAGACCTGCAGAGGTGCTTTGGTACAATGGAAAATCACACGTTATAAGAGAGCGTGAGACCATGGCAGATATTCTTAAAGGACAAGTTCAAGTTAACTTTGAAGAAGCTACTACAGAATAACATTACAGTATCATTTATACTATTAAAGCTCGATTCTAAGAATCGAGCTTTTTTTGTGTTCCGCTTTCGCGAAAGCGGAATTATAACAAGTAAAAATCAATTACATAAATACTAGATCGCACTACCTTTTAAAAGTTTACATAAAAAAAGGTCTGTATTACTATGAACACAGACCATTTAATTCATTAAGCGAGTTAACTGTTTATTTGATAATCACCTTTTTAGTAACTACTCCTAGATTGGTATTCATTTTAATAAGATAATTACCACTAGCTATTTGCGATACATCTAATTTAAGGACACCCACTTTTCCTGTCATGTCATATGTTCTCACTTGCTGGCCCAACATATTGATTATGTATAAATCACCTATTTCTATTTCTACCGGTTTTTTAACATGCACCTCGGTTACATGATTAGGAGTAAACACCACTACATCTGTTTCAGTTGCTTCTAATAGTTCATTACTTAATGTCTCCGGTAATGTAAAAACTACTGAAAACCTGTCATCATAAGTACCAGCTGTTAATACTGGACTTGTGTAATCTCCATTCATTAAGTTTACATAAGTATTTAAAACACTATCCTTTATAAAAATGTTTTGCGTAGGTGATACATTTAATAAATCGTCTATCGTGATGCTAAAATTACTGTCATCTTCTAATTTGATAAATAATGATAATTCTGTTTCGTTCTCAATAGATGGAACTCCTTGAATGGTAAATTTATCTGTATTTATCTGCCAAGACATATCATCTATTTGCTCATCTAACAATCTACCGTCATAACCTCTATCAAATTGATATGTTGAACTTGAATCTACCGTCAACAAAAGTTGTCTATGGATTAAGTTAGAAGAATCAAAACCTAACCTAATCTTTAATCTAGTATCCCAAGGTGTATTGATCCCATCTTCACTAACAACAGGTGTGCTACCTGGTGCCGCTACAAAAATACTCTGCCCATTAGATTCTTTTTGAAACTCTCTCTGTGTGTTTCTAAATCTAATTTGTCCACCATCATTAATACCTGTTACAAAGAAACCTTGTCCCACGGGAATGTATCGTTGCGGTAATTTAGTCGGTATTCCACCTTGGTTTACATCAGGATTAGAGGTTCCTAAAGTAGCATTACCTACTCCACCAGAATAATTATAAGTAGCATAACCACCTTGATAACTAGCTAGGATATGTGTATTACCACCCCAATGCTCCCAAAAATAAACTGTACCATCAGTATCTGGATTATCCGAAATAAAATCGTGAGCATCCAAAGCACTAGGATATGGGTTACCAATAAGATAATCGTTACCGTTATCTATGTCTAGATCTATATTTCCATTATTAGGTTTACCCACAAAAATATAATTTTGTGTAGGTCCAGTGGCTCCAGTTCCTTTCATAGTCCATCCTTCTCCTGCAAGCTGATTTCCTGTAGGACCTGCATATTCCCAGTTTGCATAGGTATTACTAGTAGTGTTACCATATTTATACAACCATCTCCCTGAAATAGTTGCAGCAACAGATGCTGTACCTGGCGCACCATCTCTAACTCCGGTACCAGTAAATGTAATATCTCTAGGGTTATTAATTAAAGTTCCATCTTTAAGAACGCTTGCAATATCGAATCCGTTATTATTAACTCCATTGTTAATAATACTTACTGGTGATGTCCAATAATTATAGTCATACGTATTAGAAGTACCTTGTTGATCTATCTCTATTTTACCTGTAGTAGAAGGTATCAAATCACTATTATTACCTTGGACTAGCTGGGATTCTCCTTGAAGATCTATAAATCCATTTAAGGTTAATATATGGGAAATGTTCAACCCTTTGTCATTAGTCATAGCTAACTTCCCTGTGTTACTTACTTCTAAGCCAAGAAATTTATAATTTTTATTAGTCACAACCATATCATGATGTACGACCGCTATATTCCAAGTAATGGCTTTATTAACGCCATTTATTACTCTTATAGAACCTGGTATAAAATTCACATTACCATTAATCCAATTATTATCTACATTCCAATTACCATCATTCTCAGTTATATAAGGTAAAGGTGCTGTTTGTTCATTAATACTAAAACTATCAGGCTGTATTAAACTACCCCTATGTCCATTACCAGATGCGTCGTTTAAATGAGTACCTATATACGTATTCATATTAAAATAAGCTTCAAGGTTACTCCATAACATACCAGAAATATCATTTTTAGTGACCGTTTCTGGAATAACAGCTCCTTTAATACCTGTTCCACTTTTCTCTATTTCTTGATTCATCATAAAACGAATTTCCTTTTGCGATAAACTGCTAGAAAAGATTCTAATTTCATCTAGACTACCTGAAAAGTTATCTATGATAGTATTTTTATCTACGTATCTCGATCCGATACAAAATTTTGAATCATTATTAATAGGATTCAAAATATCTTGTGTAATATCTAAAACACCATCAATATATAGCTTTGCACTATTACCTGCATATGTAAACGTAACATATCTCCAGACATTATTAGATAAAGCAGTATTTGAAGTAATTGTGGAAACCCCATTATGTGCCATAACCACATAATTATCATCTGTAAGATAGAAATGATATCCATCCACACCACTTGCTCTTTTAGAAACAATTGTTTTATTACTATTACTATCATTAGATCCATTAGTATTGACCCAAGCAGATATAGAATAATTACCAGTAAATTCTACCTCGTCATCCATCGCTACGTAATCATTAGAACCGTCAAAAAGGATATCTCTGGACTCAATTACTTCATGTGCTACACCGAATTTGACATATCGTGTGTTGTCAAAATCATAGTTACCTACCTGATTTGTTCCATCCGTTTTTAAGAAAACTGTTTCTACATTAGTTGTAAAAGAATCATCATCTGCAACAATCATCACATAAGCATCGTTACCAGAAATAGCCGGTAATGCAGACAGTCCTGTAGTAGAAACTGACAACTCTACCTCAGGAATATCATTACCATTTTGGGACACTTCTACAAATTTCCAAGTACGTTCGGTTACATCAGTAAAAGTTGTTACCAGACTAGGTCCTAAATCTACTTCTATAGGAGAAGGTAAAGTAGATAAAGTGGATATTGTACTACCCCACATTAAAAAGTCACCATCATCTTCAAAACTATTTAAGTTTTCATTATTAGTGGATGCTATCTCCCCTAATCCAATGGTTATAAATGTATTAGGATCTATACTCTTAGCTTGTTTTTGATTTAATTGCGTACAATCATCACGACCTATTCCTGTCACGTTATACGTATATCCTGGATGTATTGTGCTATTCCATAAATCATTACCATCAGAATCGACATAAGAGCCAGGAACATGTGGTAAACCTATACTTACATCAGGAAACAAACCTAACGTTATGCCGAATTTAATAGCTAGATAGGATTCTATACGCTTACGGTCTACATCTGACTTACGTTCAGAAAATGACATTACCTCAAGAATATCTCCTGTAAAACTAGGTCCAAAAAATTCTGACCTACCTAGCCAGTATCTAGAATTTAAAATTTCATTAAAAGTTGCTAGATTTACTTCTTCAGAGAGAGATGGATCTAGAGTTGCTCCCAGGTCTACACCATCTAGATATAAATCCATAGCGTCACCAGCTGCATTTAAACGAGCATTAAAAATAACAGGACGATCGTACACTAAAGTAGGATGAATTATGGCTTTACCATATTCACCTTGTGCGCCTTGATTGTAAGCTACTATGTCTTTAGACGCACCATATCTAGCAGAAGTATCATTAATTGAAATTCCTGTAATATCTTGATTTTGATCGTCTGAAGTATAATCATCTCCTAAAAACACATCTTCAGTAGATCTAGAGGCACTTATAGTAGCTGTAGGATTTATAACTATATATATGTCTTTATTAAAAAAGCCTGATTTCCCAAACATAGATTTTGATCCATCAAAAGAAACCACAGGATTAAAATTTGTATTATTAGCAACATTATCGTGGTAAGTAGGTTCGCTACCTATAGCAGCCTTTGCGTTAGTCCACTCTGCACTAATATTAGAAGCAGGGACTAGTGTAGCGCTATTAGTCCACTCGCTAACTAAGTCACCATCAGACAGACTAGTTAACGTTTCTGCATTTAACCATAATTCTAAACCTTCTTGAATTCCAGAACCACAAGCAGAATAATTATGATTTAATTGAGGGTAACCAGTAATTTTAAAATCATCAAAAGCTACACCTACATTTCGAAAATTACCATTACTATCAAAATTGACACGAAATTGAATCGCAGATTGATTATCAAAGGCTTGAGAAGGCAAATCAATTGATGCAGTAAACCACCCACCACTATTACCTTGCCACACACTACGATTAACAGTTGAACCTGAAACATTAAAAGACCTCGAAGTATTATACCAATTAATAGCCTCATCATTTATTTTGCCTAATTTATGCCAGTTTACACCATTATCATTGGTATACTCTATTTCCATTCCATCGTTAGTAAATGTATTAATACTTATGTCTAACGATAAAATCAATCTTTCGTAACCTGTTAAATCAATACTAGGTGATGTGGTAGAAATATTTGTATTGTTCTCGTAACTACCAGAATTCATTCCTGTAAATTGATACCCAAGACCACCACCTGGATGTGAGGTAGTTGTACCTCTTTGAAAAGCTAAACCTGAAGTGGTTTGATAACTCCATGCGCTATCACCTATTCCAGTAGTAAAATTTGCATCAAAAATGGTAACCTGTGCATATGCAGGTATTGCAAGAATTACTAGCAGTACCAGTAGAAAAATATTCTTGTTATGAAGTAGTTTTTTAATCATTCCCCTATACTTTAAAATACGACAACAAGTATAAATAATCGTTGAACTACAAAAAAGTTTTTCGTTATGCTATGCATACATAATAATTAACTATGTTTCATAATCTACTGTACCACAGATATATAAATTAAACAAAATTTAAAAAAATCAGATTAAAATACGTTTTTTGTCGATAAAATGAATATTAGTTAAGCTTTTAGATAGTAAAATCTAGTATTATTCTTCCCTATTTCAGTTAATAAACAGAACGTATGACCTTCAAAACGCTAAATGAACGACATAACTTTATAATTATCGATGAAACACATAGCAATTAATAGATTATAAATATAACCCTATGATTAATCAGAATTATTCTTTAAACCGATCCACTTAGAGAGGTATTTGTAACGAGAATTGGAATGAAAATTCAGCATTTTTATAAAAAAGTCTTCCTTACTTAGTGAAGTATTCTTAAAATTTGTTAGGTTAGGTATTTTAAATAATAACGCTTTCGCGAAAGCGGAATAGGAATAATTATTTTCTAAAATACTTAAAGAACTATCGCTTAACTCTTGCCATTTTTCAGGATTTTGATACAAGCTTATCACTTTACTCACATAAGCATCTACATCATTCTCAATAAAACCAAACTCCTGTTTAGCATTAAACATCCCTTCGGCAGCAATTTGCGACATTGCTACTGGTGTAGCAGCATGCAAAGCATCAAAAACCTTACCCTTCAACCCTGCACCGAATCGTAATGGAGCTAATAATAATCGATATTCTTGTAGTGTTTCAATGGAATTTTCTGCAAAACCTTTAATTATAAAACCTTGTTTAACATTGTGTAATTGTTCTATGCTTTGATTTTGATAAGCTCCATAAATATGTACTTCTACATCTGGTAATTGGTTTCTAATTTGTGGCCATATCTCATTTTTAAGATACAAAATAGAATCATAATTAGGTTGATGAAGAGAGTTACCGATCATTACAAAATTAGATCTCTCGTCAAAAGATTTGGGTAAAAGTGAGGTTTTTAATTTATCATTCTTATATAAAAAAGGAATGTAAACTAGTTTATCTTCAGGAATATTAAAACTATCTATCAATAGCCCATGTTCTACTTTTGATATAATAATATTAAGGTCACAGCGATAAATCGCCGCAATTTCTCTAACGGCTGCATCGTTATAAAAATCTACGTCAGTCCCTTTTTTCAGAGCCACTTCCCTAGCCTTTCTTAAAAAATGTAAATCTTCTGTATCGAGAATGTGTAACGTATCTGGACTATTATCTTTTACTCGCCAGCTGTATTGCTCTTCGGTCATGAAGCGATCGTAAAGCACAATATCTGGCCGTAACTCCTTAATGTATTGATCAAAACTAGAATCATTGAGCAGGATTTCTTTTTCAATAATGTTTAACAATCTTAAATCTACAGAATATGCCGATTTAAATCCAGCGCAAGTAAATATAACCTGATAACCATCTTCTTGAAAAATCTCTAGTAATTGCAGCATTCTATATCCTGCAGCAGTGGTTTGCGGTTCTGGCCAGTTTTTACCTATTACTAATAGCTTTTTCATAATACAAAGTTAGTTCTTAGGAAGAACTAGTCAGATAAAAGTTAAATTGAATATTCACAAAAATGAATTCTAGAGCTCAAAATCAATGAAATAACTATTTCTATTCTTTATTGTTGAAAAGCAAGCTACCTAAAAGAAGATTATTGATAAAAATCCGCTGTAAAATATTTACTTTAGCGTTTTAAAATCATAAAGATTCCATGGGTAAAATAATTGCTATAGCAAATCAAAAAGGTGGCGTAGGTAAAACAACTACAGCAGTTAATCTTGCAGCGTGTCTAGGTGTATTAGAAAAGAAGGTATTATTAATAGATGCAGATCCGCAGGCTAATGCTACTTCTGGTCTAGGCCTGGATGTTGAAGAAATAGAGCAAGGTACATACCAGCTCATAGAAAACTCTGTCCCTGCTGCAGATCTAGTCTTACAAACAGAATCTCCTAATGTAGATATCATTCCTGCTCATATAGATCTAGTTGCTATAGAAATAGAACTTGTTGATAAAGAGAATCGTGAATACATGATGCGCACTGCTTTAGAAAATATTAAAGATAATTATGACTACATTATTATAGACTGTGCTCCTTCTTTAGGTTTATTAACTTTAAACGCCCTCACTTCTAGTAATTCTGTTCTTATCCCTATTCAATGTGAGTATTTTGCACTAGAAGGTCTAGGTAAATTATTGAATACAGTAAAAAGTGTGCAGAAAATCCATAACACTAATCTAGATATAGAAGGTTTATTACTTACTATGTACGACAGTAGATTGAGACTTTCTAATCAGGTAGTAGAAGAAGTAAATCAACATTTTGAAGGATTAACTTTTAAGACAATCATTCAACGTAATGTGCGTTTAAGTGAAGCGCCTTCATATGGTGAGAGCATTATTAATTATGATGCATCGAGTAAAGGATCTGAGAATTACCTGAGCCTTGCAAATGAACTTATACAGAAAAACGCTTAAGCAAAATGGCCAAAGCAACTAAAAAACAAGCGCTAGGAAGAGGATTATCTGCTCTTTTAAAAGACCCTAGTAACGATATTAAATCTACTGCAGATAAAAATGCAGATAAGATAGTAGGTAACGTGATCGATCTTCCATTGAAGGATATCGACATGAACCCTTTTCAACCTAGAACTAGTTTTAATGAAGAGCAACTTAAAGAGCTGGCTTCTTCTATTAAAGAACTAGGTGTTATACAACCTATTACAGTACGTAAGAAAGGTTTCGGTAAATATGAACTCGTTTCTGGAGAACGTAGATGTCGTGCTTCTAAATTATTAGGACTTGAAACTGTCCCAGCCTATGTGCGTCTAGCAAATGATCAAGAATCGCTAGAAATGGCACTGGTAGAAAATATCCAGCGTCAGGACTTAGATCCTATAGAAATAGCTCTTTCTTATCAAAGATTAATTGAAGAAATAGATCTTACACAAGAGCAAATGAGTGAACGTGTAGGAAAGTCTAGAAGTGCTATTGCAAACTACTTGCGTCTTTTAAAACTAGATCCTATCATTCAAACAGGAATGAGAGATGGTTTTATCTCTATGGGACATGGACGTGCTTTAATTACTATAGACAGTCTGGACCAACAGTTAGATATTTATCAAAAGGTATTGAGTGATGGACTTTCTGTAAGAGAAACTGAAAAAATAGTTAAGGAGTCTAAAATGGACTCGCTTCCGCGAAAGCAGACTAAAACGAAGTCCCTGCCAGAAAACATCTCTCAAAAAACATCTGAGCTTAATTCTTTACTAGACACGAAAGTTACTACGACTATGTCAAGTAGTGGTAAAGGAAAAATTACTATTAACTATGCTTCTAAAGCAGACTTTGAACGCATTGTAAAGTTAATCAATGAGTAAATCCATAGTTTACATATTACTTTTTATGGGTGTTGTTGGATTTGCACAAACAAAGCCAGACCCTAATCCTAATTTCGGTCCATTACTTGTTGCACAAGATAGCGTTGCCACGGTATATGACGCAAACCGACCTGCAAAAGCTGCTTTTTATAGTGCTATTGTTCCAGGTTTAGGTCAGGTATATAATAAAAAGTATTGGAAAGTACCTCTAGCATTAGCAGCAGTAGGTATTCCTGTTTATGTATACACAGTTAATGATAAAGAATACAATCGTTTAAGAGATGCTTTTAGAATACGTCTAGCTGGTGGTACAAATGATGAGTTCTCTAACGCTGACGGAACACCCATAATAACCACTGAAGGACTAGAAAGAGCACAAAGAACCTCACAACGTAATAAAGAGTTGAGCCTATTAATTACAGCTGGTCTTTATGTTTTACAAATTATCGATGCAAACGTAGACGGGCATTTGAGCCAGTTTAGTGTAGACCGTAATTTAACTTTTCTACCCTACATGGATTACAACACACTAGCCATAGGTAATACTTACGGTTTTAATCTCACCTATAATTTTTAATATGAAAATTGCATTATTAGGATATGGTAAAATGGGTAAAACCATTGAAAAAATAGCTCTAGAAAGAGGACATACTGTGGTTACTAGAATAGGTCGTAATGACTCTATGGAAGACATCACAAAGGCAGATGTTATTATAGAGTTTACCAGTCCAGAAAGCGTAATGAATAACCTCAAATATCTTATCCCTACACAAATACCTGTTATTTGTGGTACAACTGGGTGGAATGAAAATTTAGGCGAGGTATCAGATATGGTTAAAGAGCATGACTCGAGTATGGTTTATGCGTCTAACTTTAGTCTAGGAGTTAATATCTTCTTTGAACTTAATAAAAAGCTCGCCGCAATGATGAGCCAGTTTAAGGAGTATGACGTTAAAATGCAAGAAATTCACCATACAGAAAAGAAAGACGCACCTAGTGGTACGGCTATAACTTTATTTGAAGGATTAGCAAAAAGCGTAAGTAAAGAAAACTGGCATTTAGGAACAGATCTTAAAGAAGATTCGGTTTCTATTGAAGCTTTGAGAGAAGAAGATGTTAAAGGTACACATAGTGTTACCTATCAAAACGAAATAGATAGTATAGAAATAACTCATACGGCACAAACCAGAGATGGTTTTGCTCTAGGTAGTGTTATCGCTGCCGAGTGGATTATTAATAAAAAAGGAATTTACACCATGAAAGATGTTTTAGGATTATAATAATCTCTATAACTATCTCTCATACTACAATATAACAATATGAATTGGACAGAATGGTTAATCGTATTTATCTTAATCCAGTTAATTCACGGATTAGGAACTTGGAAAATGTATGTCGCCGCTGGTTTTAAAGCATGGCAAGCATTTGTACCTGTATTTAATGCGGTTACATTAATGAAAATAATGAATAGACCATGGTGGTGGACTATTCTACTTTTCTTACCGGTAGTAAACCTTTTAATGTTTGTAGTGATATGGGTAGATACTTTGAGATCATTTGGTTACAATAAAGCGATAGATACGACTCTAGGAGTTGTGACTTTTGGTTTTTATATTTATTATGTCAACTACACGCAACCACTTAATTATATCGAAGAAAGAAGTTTAGACCCTAGAACTAGTGCTGGAGAATGGACTAATTCCATTTTATTTGCGGTCATAGCAGCTACTATAGTCCATACTTATGTAATGCAACCGTTTATTATTCCTACTTCTTCTTTAGAAAAAACCTTACTCACAGGGGACTTTCTTTTTGTAAGTAAATTTCATTACGGTGCAAGATTACCTATGACACCTATCGCCGCTCCTATGGTTCATGATACTATTCCTGTTTTAGGAGTAAAAAGTTATTTAGCTAGACCACAATTGCCATATGCAAGAATCCCTGGTTTTCAAAAAATAGAGCGCAATGATATAGTGGTATTTAACTACCCTACAGATACCATTAATTCTTATCCTAACGACGATGGTAAATATCATTACAAACCAATAGATAAGAAATCTAATTATGTAAAGAGATGTGTTGCTATAGCTGGCGATACCATGTCTATGAAAGATGGTGTGATTTACATCAATGGTGAAGAACTTATTTTACCAGAACGTGCTAGACCACAGCATATTTATACTGTTATTACAACTAGGTTAGATCTTATGGCAGATCAAGCTTATATGATAGAGAAATATGATATAACTGAAAATATATATCAGCCAGATAGAGATGTTAATCCTAACAAACTACAATTAACAGCAACAGATAAAGCGATAGAGCAGCTTACTAAGGATGGTATCATCACATCTGCCGAAATGCGAAATCAAGAGCTAGCAACACCTTATCGTAAAGATCTAAGGGATCGCAACGACATGTCTACTATTTATAATAAGCCTAATGCTTTTCCTTATGATGGTAGATTATCAAATAATAATGATGACCGTGATCCATTTTTAATTCCTGCTAAAGGAATGACCGTAAATATAGATTATAAAAACATCTCTTACTTTGAGAGAATCATTGAAGTTTATGAAGGTAGTGAGATGAATATCTTTAATGATATTACACTTAAAGGAAACAAAGTATTATTAAATGGTCAACCACTAGCCTCTTATACATTTAAGCAAGATTATTACTGGCTCATGGGTGATAATCGTGATAATAGTCTAGATAGTAGATTCTGGGGTTATGTACCTTTTAATCATGTAGTAGGTAAACCAGTATTTGTATGGATGAGTTATGATGGTAATAAGTCATTCACATCTGCATTTAGGTTTGAAAGAATGTTCACTACCGTAAATGGATCTGGGCAACCTACCTCCTATTTAGTTTATTTCTTAGTGGTATTAGCTGGTTATTTTGTGGTTAAGAAAATCATGAGTAACAAGAAAAAGAATAAAGAAAACTCTTAATAATCCATGGCTATTAATGATTTGATTATTCATCCCTCCTACTTTGTGGATGTGATTACACTCATTCATATTCATCATGCTCAGAATATTATTCTCGAGCAACAAGATAGTTATGTAAAACAAACTTATAGAAACAGATGCTATATTGCTGCAGCGAATGGTAAACTAGCACTTAACATACCTATAGTTCATCAAAAAAAAGGACATTCTGTACTATACAGTTCGATAGAGATAGATAATTCACAATCTTGGGCAACTACTCATTTAAAAAGTATTAAAAGCGCTTATTATAGTAGTCCTTACTTTGAATATTATCAAGATGACTTAGAACAATTATTTAAGGAAATACCATCTTCCTTAATAGAGTGGAATATGAAAACGCTTCATTTTTTGATGGAACACCTTCAAATAGATCGTACCATTAAAAGCGCAATAAATTATCACGATAATGCACTAGCTAAAAGACTAATTACTGCCAAAGGTGATGCTCTTTTTCAGCTCGACCCATACATTCAGGTATTTCAAGAAAAGCATGGTTTTACACAGCCATTAAGTGGCTTAGATCTATTATTTAATCTAGGACCTGCATCTGGTAGCTATCTGAAAAAACAATACCATAAATTATAAATGGATAACAGTCTAGAGAGATTTAAAAACTTTTATAGCACTGCTACCCTATGGTCAGGAACATTATTAGGCCTAGATCAGTTTCATTTCTCCAGTCTTAAATTCGATCATTTAAAAGGTATAGATCATATAGAATTACCTGTTATACCTCCCAGAACGGTATTAGGTAAAAGAGCAGAATATTTTTTTCAATTTTGTATAGAGCAGTCTAGTAACTATAAATTACTAGTATCTAATCAACAGGTTTTTAAGGGTAAAATAACCATCGGTGAATTAGATTACATCGTTCAAGAACAACGAAGTAAACAAATTATTCATGTAGAATTAGTTTATAAATTTTATATCTATGACATGGATAAAGTCATCAATGATAAAGACCCAATAAGACAAGAGCTAAGTAAATATCAAGGCCCTAATGGAAAAGATAATTTAGTTCGTAAAATCGACCATCTTAAAAACCACCAGTTACCTTTACTTTACAACGAGCATACACAAGATATATTAGATCAATACGACCTAGACGTTCATAAAATACGTCAGGAGGTATGTTTTATAGCGCATGTATTTATTCCTCAACAGCTATGGAATCACACTTTTAAGCACATAAATAAAGCTAGTATAGTGGGGTATTACTTTAGGCATTCCGCTTTCGCGAAAGCGGAAACATCAAACATCTATTTCTTACCCAAAAAGTATGAATGGAAAATGAAACCTCAAGAATTAGAGGAGTCTTTTACATTTCTTCAAATTTTAGAACTAACAACAGCCAGTTTATCACGTGGATTTGCACCGTTAATCTGGATGCAATTAGAAGACAACACCTTTGAGCGTTTCTTTGTAATTAAGTAAATCTCGTTATATAGAGTTGTACTATATTTTAATCACTCACACCTATTTGTGATTTCATAAACACATTTTAACTCAATATTCAAAACATGAGTTGTGATGTCTAACTACCTTTATATCATCATTAAACCATTAAAATAGTCTTCTAGATTTTCAATAAATTATAGAATTAAAATCGATAATGGTAAAAATAGCGTCTCTATTAGACGACAGCTATATAATTTAAAAAAAACTAAAATAACCAAGACATGAATTATTTAAATTTTGATTTAGAAAAAGCAAAGAATGTTAGTAAAGAACTTAATATCTTGCTTGCAGATTATCACCTTTATTATCAGAAATTAAGAAACTACCACTGGAATATAGTCGGTCGTTCATTTTTTGATCTTCATATAAAATTTGAGGAAATGTACAATGATGCAATTCTAAAAATTGATGAAGTTGCAGAGCGTATTTTGACCTTAAGGTACCAACCTACTTCTAATTATAGTGATTATTTAAAGCTCTCTAACATAAAAGAAACTAAGTCAGAGCTTACTGATATAGAAATGGTAAACAACCTAATCGATGATCATGGAAGTATTCTCACACAAATGGCAAAAGTAGTGGAAACCGCTGGAGAGTGTGATGATGAGGGAACAATTGATTTAATAGGCGCTTACATTAGAGAATTAGAAACTACCACATGGATGTTAGATGCATGGAGAATGAACACAGAAAGTACTAGAAAAGCAGTGTAATTTCTAGAAGAATTAATAAATAAAAAAAGTCCCTTTTAAAAAAAAAGGGACTTTTTTACGTTTAGGAAATAAAGAAATTAATTTCTTCTTCTTCTATTATTGTTGTTATTGTTATTACTACGACCGCCTTTTTTATGATTGCGATGGTTTTTATTACTTACACGATTACTACTCGTATTGCGATAGATCAAAGATTTAGATTCTAAAAGGTCTTCTTCTTTGGCAGCTAGATTAATCTCTCCATTACTTAACTCAAACAAGTGTTTAAAAATAACAGCATCATCGACAGAGTCCTTATTCCAGTTAAGGAAAGACTTTTTCATGTGATTTGCTATTATATAACTTAGAGCTTCTCTTTTTTCTCCCTTTTCCCATCCTAAAGCGATATTAATCATGCTCTGGATATTATTTCCATAAAACCTATAACGAGGTCTTTTTTGAGGATAAGACATTCTTGCTGGTCTCGCCGCAAGAACTTCTTTATCAGGAATAGGATAAGGAGATTCTACGTCTAGATCAAAATTTGCAATTACAAATAATTGATCCCACAGTTTGTGTTGAAAATCTGCTACATCTCTCAAATGTGGATTCAGATTTCCCATCACACCTATGATGGCAGTTGCCATACGGTTGCGTTCTTCCTTAGTTTCTAGCGCTCTACAGTGCTCAACTAGTTTTTGAATATGTCTTCCATATTCAGGTATAACAAGCTGGTTACGCTCTGTATTATATTCTAGTGATGATATCAAATTGAAATGTATTACTTATTGTGAAGGGTTGCAAAATACACAAAAAGTTGTAAATAATCTACTTAAAGTGATATAACACCTTCTATAGCTCCTACCTCTTTATATTTTTCTATTACCGCATCAGGGTCTTTTAACTTTACTAGTATAGAAACACTAGTATAAGTACCCTTACTAGATTCTTTGGTATTAATCACAGCGCCTGTATCATCAAAAATATCTTCTATTCCTTTAATTTGTGTTCCATTAGAAGGAACTATAAATTTATATAGATATTTTGCGGGCCATGAACTAGTATCAGCTAGTTGTTCTTTTAACTGTGCGTAAAATTCTTCAGATTTTTTTCCTTCCTTCATATAGATGCAAATATAATTCATGATAGACTCGATTACTAAGCATAGATTTAGTTATTTTGTAGTTTATGGAAAAGTTGAAAAGAATCTTAATTATAGGCGGTCCTGGATCTGGTAAAACTAGTGTCCTAAAAACTATAGAACTTAATGGTTTTAAAGTGCACCATGAAATATCTAGAGAGGTAACCGCAAAGGCTCAAGAAGAAGGTATAGATCAGTTATTTTTAACAGATCCATTTGCTTTTAGTAATCAACTTCTTGCTGGTCGCATCATTCAATTTAATGAAGCAGTTAATGAAATTAATTTCTATGATAGAGGGATTCCAGATGTTCCTTCTTATCATGTATTTACCGGTGATGATATCCCTGATGAATACATGACTGCGTGTAAGGAACATAGATATGATCAAGTATTTTTTCTACCACCTTGGGAAGAGATCTACGAGAGCGATGCAGAGCGTTATGAAAGTTATGACGAAGCAGTCGTTCTAGGTGATATTCTTAAACGTTTCTATACTAAATTAGACTATTCTCCCATAGAAGTACCTAAACTAGATATAGAAAGTAGGTATAACTTTATAATGAATCATTTATAATATTGATTAAAAAATCGTTAGACATATTAAACACTGTTTACGGTTATGAGAACTTTAAACCTTTACAAAGGGATATTATCTCTAACGTATTAGACGGCAAGGATACACTAGCTTTGTTACCTACGGCTGGTGGTAAATCCATTTGTTATCAAATTCCAGGTATACAATTAGATGGTATATGTATAGTTATATCTCCACTAGTTGCATTAATAAAAGATCAGGTAGACCAGC
This sequence comes from Nonlabens sp., assembly GCF_039941875.1. Classification (GTDB taxonomy): domain Bacteria; phylum Bacteroidota; class Bacteroidia; order Flavobacteriales; family Flavobacteriaceae; genus Nonlabens. The sequence continues at coordinate 245,341 of NZ_JBDVDQ010000014.1, forward strand.
TTAAAAAACGTCATATAAAAGCGGTAGGTATAACAGGTGGTATTTCCTATCAAGACCTTGATAATGTATTAGATAATTGTATTTACGGTAATTATGACTTCTTATATTTAAGTCCAGAACGTTTACAGCAATCTCTAGTAAAAGAACGCATACTTAAAATGAATGTGAACCTTATCGCTGTAGATGAGGCGCATTGTATAAGTGAATGGGGACATGATTTTAGACCTGCATATCGTGAAATTCATATTTTAAAAGAATTGCATCCTAGAGTGCCAGTGATAGCCGTTACAGCAACGGCTACTCCTACCGTAGAAAAAGACATTATAGAAACACTAGAATTTGATGATTATAAAATTTTTAAATCTAGTTATGAAAGAAGTAATATAGACTATCATATCCATAAGACCGGTGATAAAAGAAGCTCTCTTAATAGTTTTTACGCGACTCATCCTGGTAGTAGTAGTATTACTTATGTTAGAAGTAGAAAAAATGCAGTAGAATACACGCAGCAACTATTACACAATGGCATTACAGCAGGTTTTTACCACGGCGGTTTAAACAATAAGTTACGAGCAAAAACATCAGATCAATGGCTTCATAATAAGTTGCAAGTGATGGTAGCGACTAACGCCTTCGGTATGGGAATAGATAAACCAGATGTGCGCACTGTAGTCCATATGCAACTACCAGATAGTATAGAAAGCTACTATCAAGAAACAGGTAGAGCTGGTAGAGATGGATTACCTAGTATAGCCTATAGTATTTATAACCGTAATGACCTCGAGCATGCGTATAATCAATTTATTAAATCACAGCCTACTCCTACTTATCTCAAATTTATATACCGTAAATTATCTAATTATTTAAGAATCGCACTGGGTGAAGGTGAACAAGAAACACATCCTTTATCATTTTCAAAATTTTGTAGTACCTATCAATTAAATGGTATGCAAGCCTACAGTGCACTAACCGCATTAGAGCGATTTAGTGTCATCAGTCTTTCTCAAGGTTATCATAGACGGTCTAGTGTCCGCTTTCGCGAAAGCGGAAAACAAATCATCTACTTTGCTCAAAACAGACCTGTCGTTAATGCCATCATACAGTCTATATTGCGCACCTATGGCAGTAGCGCAAACCAAGTGTTACAAATCAATGCAGCATTAATTGCAACGAGAAGTAATACTAGTGAGAACGAAGTTTACGAGACTTTACAATTATTACATGATCAAGAATTAATAGAAGCAACTATTACTAATACAGATCTACAAATAACCTATTTAATACCGAGAGACGACGAGCGTGTCATTAACAGTTTTTCTAAAGAACTAGAACGACAGAATGAATTGCGACTAGATAAATTAAAGGCGCTAGTTAGATTAATAACTAATACAGACACCTGTATTAACAGTATGTTACTAGCTTATTTTGGAGAAAAACCTACCTCTAACTGTGGTAAATGTAGCAATTGTTTAAGAGATAAATCACTCTCGTCTATAACGCAAAAAGTATGGACTGCTTTACAAAAGGAACCTCTAGATATCATAGAGATAGAACGGATTATTAAACAGCCCAAATCAATAATAATAACAGAAATAAAATCATTATTAGAAAGCGGTAGAGTAACCGTGACTAGTGATAATAAATACCTATTAAATGGATAAATCTTTGAGAATAGTATTTTTTGGTACTCCAGAATTTGCAACAGGAGTATTAGATACTTTAAATAAATCACACCATAATATAGTAGCTGTAGTGACTGCGCCTGATAAACCTGCCGGTAGAGGTAGAAAAATAAATCAAAGTGACGTAAAAAAGTATGCCGTAGAAAACGACCTTCCTGTTTTACAACCTACTAATTTAAAGTCAGAAGATTTTTTAAAAGAGCTAGCATCATACAAAGCAGATCTTCAAGTTATAGTTGCATTTAGAATGTTACCACAGGCCGTGTGGAAAATGCCCGAATTAGGTACTTTTAATTTACATGCTAGTTTATTACCGCAATACAGAGGTGCTGCACCTATTAATTGGGCCATCATAAATAAGGAAAAGAAAACTGGAGTTACCACTTTCTTTATAGACGAGAAGATAGATACCGGCGCTATAATAGCAAATCAAGAAACAGACATAGAACCACGTGAAGATGTAGGCTCTTTATATAATCGTTTAATGGCTATGGGTGCCTCATTGAGTTTAAAAACAGTAAATGATATAGCTGCAGGAAAAATCACGACCACTATACAAAAAGACTCCCAAGATTTAAAAGATGCACCTAAATTAAATAACAGAAACACCTTAATAGATTTTAAACAATCTGCTGATACTGTAGATGCACTTATAAGAGGTTTATATCCATATCCAGTAGCAAAGGCAACCTTAATTAATAAGGAAGCAATGGTAGTTAAGATTCATAAATCTACAGTGGTAGAAAAAGATCATAAAATGACACCTGGTAGTTTTGTCATAGAAGAAGGAAAAATGATCATAGCATGTGGTAAAAACATGATTGAGATAGATGAGATACAAATACCTAATAAAAAACGTATGAAAGTAAAAGATCTGCTCAATGGATATACATTTGATCCTGATGCTAGATTTGACGTGGCTTAAGCGCATTTCCGTTCTAAAAGCATATAGTTATTAACAATCAGTCGGTTTTATGAACAAATCACTCAGTTTTACGCTCTAATCCTTGTGTGGTCGCATATTACGTATAAATTTGTTTCACGTTTTAGTTTAACCAACATTAATTTAATTTCAATTATGAACAAGACAGATTTAATCGAAGGAATGGCAGAAGATGCTGGAATTTCAAAAGCAGCAGCAAAAAAAGCATTAGAATCATTTTTAGGAAATGTAGAACAATCTCTTAAAAAAGGAGATAGAGTATCTCTAGTAGGATTTGGTTCTTATTCAGTTTCTAAAAGAGCTGCACGTGAAGGTAGAAACCCACAAACTGGTAAAACTATCAAGATCGCTGCAAAGAAAGTTGTAAAATTCAAAGCAGGTAGTGATTTACAAAAAGCTGTAAACTAATTTTAAATTAGTTTAAACATTTAAAAGTCCCGACTTAACTAGTTTAAGCTCGGGACTTTTCTTTTAACTCATATTTTTTTTACCGATTATAGATACTACCATTCTAAATTGATAAAATTAGTGGAATATTGGTAAATTTTTATTAAGTTTATTTTAACTAACTAGACTCTATGAAAAATGTAATTCCAGAAAAAGGAAACCTCTTGGTTTCAGAACCGTCCGTTATAGGAGACGATTCATTCTCAAGGTCGGTTATATTGTTAACTGAGTTCAATACAGAAGGTGTAGTCGGTTTTATCCTGAATAAACCATTAGATTGTACCCTTGATCAATTAATACCTGATATCTCATTAAAACTAGAAGTCTACCAAGGTGGACCGGTAGAAACGGACAATTTATATTTCTTACATAATATTCCCGATCTGATACCAGAATCACATTTAATAGAAGATGGTATATACTGGGGTGGTGATTTTCATGCAGTAAGTGACTTATTAAAACAAGGAGTTATTACTGGTGAAGAAATTAAATTCTTTTTAGGTTATTCTGGTTGGGAGCGTTCTCAATTAGAAAATGAACTAGACTCCCATTCTTGGGTTGTTGTAGAAAATACAGATAGTAAACACCTATTATCCGATAACATGCATGATATCTGGAAGAAAAAAATGAAAAATTTAGGTGGTGCGTATGAATTGTGGTCTAACGCGCCAGAAAACCCTTCTTACAATTAATGGAAGAAGGTATCGTTAAGCAATTCTGTTAATTCATTTGCTGTATCTAGCGTATATTCTTTTTTACGGTATTTAGTAATGCTTTGAACACCTTGGATCATATTAGTTACAAATATCTCATCTGCTCTCTGTAATTCAAAAGGTGTGATAGTTTCTTCTACAAATTGATAATTAAGCATTTTTTTGAGTTGCTTCATTATTTGTGCTCTCATTATTCCTGTTAAACAACCATCAGAAATAGGTGGAGTTTTAATTACATCACCCTTACGTAAAAATACATTTCCAGATATAGCCTCTACAATCATTTTATTTTGATTGAGTAGCAACAAATCATCATAGCTATTTTCTTTGGCAAAAATACCAGCTAATATATTGATAGCTTTATTAGTCGATTTCAAATTGCTTAGCATAGATGCATATACTAAGTGATCTTTAAATAAATCTACTTCTTTTTTACCGATATTAATGAATTCATGTTCTAATGGAGAACATGAAATAGAATAATTAACGGCAAGATCTTGTGGCGTATAAAAACCACCAGATTTTCTCCAAATCGTAATTCTAACTCTAGAGTGATTTTTCTCTAAACCCTTTTTAGTTAAAAGCTCTAAAATACTTTCCTCTAAAAACTCTGGTGTGAAGAAATCTGGAATGTCCATACGCAAAATACGCATGCTAGACATTAATCTAAAATAATGATCTTCAAACAGTAATGCTACACCATTATAGCATCTTAATGTTTCAAAAACACCATCACCATAAAACGTACCCCTATTATCAAAAGGGATTAATGCTGTTTGTTCTTCTAAAAATTCTTGATTAACTATTACCATAAAAAAAAGCCCTGTATTTCAGGGCTCAAAATTAATTCTTAATTATCTATTATCTGGATCCTATGACCTTTTTTAAGGCACTAATTTGGTTTTCCCAGAACATTTTTTGCTCTTCTACCTCATCATCATCATCACCAAAATCTGTAATCATTAAAGATACATCTTTAGTAATCTCGTCAACTTGGATTCTAAGTTCAAAATACTTTTCAGTATCTTCATCATAATCCCATTGAAAACGAGCTCTTTCACCAGCTACTCTTTTAATTATTTTTGCTACCTCCTCTTGTCCGTCCCAAATAAATTTGAAATATTCTCCACGACTATTTACATTATCGGCAAACCACTCAGACATTCCTGACGGAGTTGCAACGTGTTGATATAATAAAGTAGGTGAAGCTTGTATAGGAAACTCTAGGTCAAATTTGATTGGTTCTTGCATTTAATAAACTTTTGTGGCAATATAAGGCTTAATTTGTGTCATTAAAAAACAAATTAATCTAAATTTTTAATGAATAACATTTGGATTTCAAAAATTAATTAATGTATATTTGCAGCCGCTTAAAAACGGTAACGTAATTAAGTTAAATGGCGTGGTAGCTCAGTTGGTTAGAGCGCAGCACTCATAATGCTGAGGTCGGCGGATCGTGCCCGCCCCACGCTACAAATCCCTCACTATTTTAGTGAGGGATTTTTTTATTTTCATACACTTCTCTCCTACTTAATTTTACCAGCAACTATATTAGATTTTAGACTTCTTACAATGAAAAAAAGAATTTTAAAGTTGAACAACACAACATTTACTCCTTGATAAAATTAGCTAACTACTTAAATATGGTAATAAATATCGTCTTTAATTAAAATTTAGCCACTTCTATTCAATTCATACCTCATCATCACTTCAGTTCAAGTCAATATCTATTTACACCTGATAATCTCCTAATAAAAATCAAAATTTTATCATAATTTCTATTTACCTCCACATTATTTTGCTGATTATCACTTTTAAGCCGATTAAACAACAATTTATCGAGACAGCCGTACTGATAATATCCGATGAATGGTAAAATATTTGGGTAATTCAACGATTTTATTGATTAAATACATTTTATAACGATTAATGACAATTAGATTCGTATACCCTGAATTCAATTTTAAGTATACATGAAAAAAATTACCCAACCTGAACACAACTATTCTCTTGTATTTATTTTATTCTTTCTAATAAGCGTTACTAGCATAGCACAAACTAGTAGAGTCACTCTGGATATCAATTGGCCCACAAATTCTGGTCAAAATTACGTGCTGGTGTATAATCCAGCTGGAACTGAATTAGGTAGATACTGTAATCCTACTAACTGTTATAACGGAGCCAATATATCATACTCAACTACTATTGATTTTGGGTGTCTTCCTGACGCAAACAATTATAGAGTTAGACTTTTTGATAGATTCAATAACGGATGGGGAACCAGCTCTGTTACTGTAAATTCTGGAGGAAGTCCTATTCTAACTTCTACCATAACTGGTGGTCAAAGTGGCTCGTCCTTTTTCTTCAACGTTTCTGGTGGTGGTTGTGGTGCACCTACTCCAGAAATAGATATCATAGGTAACGGATTAAGTATTTCTAATAATGATAGCACTCCAGATACTGCAGACTCGACCGACTTCGGTACTGCAGATGGATCAGCTTCCTTATCAAAAACATTTACTATTGAAAATACTGGAACTGGACCACTTACCTTATCAGGAGCTCCTGTAACAATCAGTGGTGTTAATGCTGGAGACTTTACAATAACCTCACAACCTATAAACAGTATTCCTGCAGGATCTTCTAGTGATTTTACCATTGAATTTTTGCGTAGCGTTTCTGGATTAAGTAACGCGACCATAGAATTAAATTCTAATGATGCTGATGAAAGTCTATACAATTTTAGCATCACAGCTAGCTCTGCTGGACCAGCATCTACTCTTTATTATGAGAACTTTGATGCAGGCGCTGGTGGATGGACTTCTACAACTACAGGCGGATTTAAATTTAGTCTTGGAACTGTCTTTAATGAAAAAGGAGAAGGTGATTATTGGTATACAGATAACTGGAACAATTTCCCTTCTAATGCTGATGCAACCGTTACTAGTCCTATAATATCCACATTAGGCTATACAGATTTAAAATTCTGGATAGATTTCAGAACTAATACCAACGATGCTGATGACGGTATGCGTGTACAATATAGCAGTAATGGTGGTGTTACCTGGAATACTTTAGGTACAAATACTTCTGGTGAAAACTGGTATAACTCTGGAGATGTAGATGGTTTTGCAAATAATGCTGACGCCTGGACTGGTGATAATTCAACTTTAGATACCTCACTAAGCAGGTTTGAAGAAGCAAGTCACGATTTACCTACTATTGCTGCTAATAATCCTAATTTGAGATTTAGAATAGCATTTGCAAGTGATGGCTCTAATACAGATGATGGGGTTCTTTTTGACAATATTATCATTACAGGACGCAAAATTATTACAGACACTGCTCCTGACGGCCCAGCTGACGTAAATGATAACCTTACTTTATGGTTAAGATCACAAGATATTGCATCTACCGACGGTACTCTATTACCATTATGGGAAGATCAAGCTCTAGATAACGATGCATTTGAAGTCCCAGCCAGCGCACCTGTTTTCGCTAATAATGTAACTAATAATATTAACTTTAACTCTACTGTCGCATTTGATAGATCTCAACAACAACATTTAAGAGGTAAAGGAGGTTTTAACTCAAATGATTACTGGATAGTGGTTAGAAGTACCATAGACATGACAGGAGCACTAGCTGGTGAGACTATGTTATTAGGTGCAAAATATGCTCCCATTAATCCTGCAAAAGATCCTTCTGGATTAGGTTGGGGACCTGTATCTGCACGTTATGATGACGAGGTAATTGCTCATAGTGTGGGAACCGTATCTGAAAATGATCCAGCAGATGGTAGCTATGGAAGAGCACTAGCTGATGCTTCAGGAACTTTTGACGATGTGCATATCCTGAATGTAAAAAATAACCCTGCAAATAACCAAACTGAAATTTATTTAAACGGTCGTAAAATCGATAATCAGACCGGTGTGACACAAGTAACGAGGCAGACATTAAATTTTAGTGGTTTTACAAATAGACCCTTCTATATAGCTGCTGGTAGATATCAATTAAACGGTTTACCATTTGAAACACACCTCAACGGTGAGATTACAGAAGTTTTCAGTTATCGAGATAGAAAGTCAGAGTTAGTACAACAAAGAATATACTCTTACCTAGCTATTAAAAATGGAGTTTCGTTGCACCGACCGACTAGTACACTAGATGATCATAGAGCTGACTGGGATTACCTAGATTCTGATGATAATGTTATATGGGATTATAGTTCCAACACACAATTCAATTATGATGTCGCTGCCATAGCTCGTGACGATAAATCTGAATTATTTCAAAAACAATCTAAAAGTGAAAACTCTACAAGTATAGTAGCAATAGGTCTAGATAAAGTGGAAGATTTGGGATCTCAAAATTTAGAAGTATTTGAAAATGACAAAGATTTTCTTTTCTGGGGACACAATGGTCAGGACTTGAACGCCTACTCTACTGTTATAAATCACGATCTAGGGATTGCTAACTCTGTAAGTACTAGTTTAACGAGAATAAATCGCATATGGAGAATAGAAGAAAAGACAGCTACTGATATTGCAACAACAGAAGTGAGAGTAGCAACTTCAAATTTTTCAGGTTTACCTGCTTTAGCTGCAAATAGAGAATATGTATTAATAGTAGCTGACGATGCTAATTTCACAACTAACCTAGAAACTCGATTTTTCTCCAATGATGGGTCCTATGAAAGAGCTTCATATAATTTTGACGGAATCAAATACTTCACATTAGGTGTTACGGATGTAAAGTATGACGATAGAAGTGTTTCTTTTGATGGTGTAGATGACCATATCATCATCGATAATCCACAAGGTTTAGGTAGTAACTTCTCTGCAAGTGCGTGGGTACTTAGCGCAGGTCTTAACAGTACAAATACGGAGAGAACTATCGTTGCAAAAAGAGCAGACGGTACTGGTTTTCAATTATCCCTTAAAAATGACAACCGTATTTCCCTAAGATGGAATGGTATTACTTTACAAGAAATGGTTTCTAATACTGCTTTAAGTGATGGTGTATGGAGACATATAGGCTTCTCTTATGATGGTACTACCGCAAAAATATACATTGATGGGGTTCTAGATATTCAGCAAGCCTTCTCTACTCCTATGGCAGATGGTAACTTATTAGGTATAGGAGCGAGAATAGATGAAGATGAAACGGCACATGATCATTTTAATGGTGAATTAGACGAAATTAGAATGTGGGACATTGCTTTAAGTCAAAATCAAATTAGATTTATTATGAATCAAGAGCTACAAGAAAATTCTAATCTTGTTGCTGGTAAAACGATCCCTACTACGATTACTAAAAATGATATATCTGGATTAAATTGGAATGCCCTTACTGCTTACTATAGTATGAACAGCTTTATAGGGACAGCATTAAACGATGAGTCTGTCAATAAAGGATATGGTAGAATGGCTAATGAAAGTTACTTTGAGTTAAGAAATCAAACTGCGCCATTACCTTATATCAGTGGTGCTAATGGAGAGTGGGAAAACACTACTAGCTGGGAAAACGGTTCTCTTCTATACACTCCAGGTAGCACGAGAGTAATAAATGGAGTAGTTGAAAAAATAAATTGGAACATCGTTAGAACGAAAGACGAAGTCACTATTGCCAACACTGATGTCGTATTATTAGGTTTATTTGTAGATAGTAATGAGATGAACGTGGATAATGATCATGGACTTACTATAACTCATGTTTTAGACCTACAAGGTTCAATAGACCTTAAAGGAGAATCACAATTAGTACAAATAACAAATAGTGACTTATTAGATTCAACGACTGGCTATATAGAAAGAGATCAACAAGGTACCGGTATAACTTACGACTATAACTACTGGAGTTCGCCTGTAAGCATCAAAACAGTTAATAGTAACAATAATGGGTATACACTTGATAACGTGCTTAAAGATGGTACTCTAGTAAATAACCCTAGAAATCTTAACTGGACAGGAACAGGTGTAAGAGATGGTGCTCCTGGTGACCCTACAACGGCAGCAACTATATCTGGCAGATGGTTATATAAATACAGCAATTTAACCAGTAATACTTATTCTAACTGGCAGTATGCCGGACCTAATGGAGCTATTAACTCAGGAGAAGGATGGACCATGAAAGGAACAGGATCTGCCACAGAACAGAATTATGTATTTGTAGGTAAACCTAATAATGGAGATATCGATCTTCCTATCAATGCTGGTAATGATTACTTAATAGGTAATCCCTACCCTAGCGCACTGGATGCACATGAGTTTATATCAGATAATCCTAATCTAGATGGTACCTTATACTTTTGGGAACACTGGGGTGGAAACACACACATACTAGCGAGATACCAAGGTGGTTATGCGATGTACAACTACTCTGGTGGTGTGGCAAATGCTACGATAGGAACATCTAATCCTGATGTGAACCAAGGAGGTATTCCTACTAAACGTCCAGAACGTTTTGTACCAGTAGCGCAAGGTTTCTTTGTAACAGGTATAACAGACGGTACTATAAGATTTAGAAACGATCAAAGAAACTTTGTAACAGAAGCCTCAGGTAATAGTTTATTTGTCGCAGCACCTGGAGCAAGTTCTGGTAACGTGGCTTATGATGATTACAACGGTATTAATGACCCTAGACCTAAAATAAGATTAGGCTTTGATAGTCCTAGTACGATTCACAGACAGTTATTACTTACCATAGATGCAAATGCTTCCATGAGTTATGATAATGCTTTTGACGGTGTTCAAATAGACGAACAAATAGACGACATGGCTTTTATCTTAGGAAATCAAAATCTTTCCATTCAAGGAATTAACGCTATGGATCCTCTCGTAGAATTACCACTTATGGTAAAGTTAGATGCGACAGGAAGTATTACTATAAAACTGGATGATATTAAAAATGTAGAATCAACGCAAAAAATATTCTTGAAAGATGCTGTATTAAATACCTATACTGATTTAATGAATGGAGATTACCAAAGCCCAAGCCTTTCTGCTGGTATAAACTCTACACGTTATTCTATAGTATTTAACGATCCAGTAACTTTAGGTAGTGAAGATGTTGTATTACAAGAGAATGATCTTATCGTTTACACGCCTGTAGACGCAGAAACTCTCAATGTAAAGAAAGGACAAGAGATTCTAATAAATACTTTAACCCTTACTAACATGTTAGGACAGCAAATAAAAACTTGGGACGTTAACGATCAGGATGGTATCATATCTGTTAATATAGCAAACATAGCAAGCGGTAATTACATAGTTGTACTAGACACTAACTTTGGTTTACAATCTCGCAAAGTAATTATCAAATAAAGAATTAGCCAACTAAATAATGACAAAAGCCTTTGAATAATTTCAAAGGCTTTTGTCTTATATAATAGTTCTACTGTTTTAAGAAAGTCTAGAGATAATCTCTTCAGGTGTTAATTGTAGTTGTTCACCACTAGCCATATTCTTTAAATTAAGTTTACCATCATTTATTTCATTCTCACCTGCTAAAATCACATAAGGTATTGCATTACGGTCTGCATAGCTCATTTGTTTCTTCATTTTTGCATTATCTGGATAGAGCTCTGTTTTAATTCCGCTTTCGCGAAAGCGAGATAGCCATCCAGCACAATATTGAGCCTCAGACGCACCGAAGTTAATAAATAGTACCTCTACTCCTGCTCTTACAGAATCTGGGAAGAGATTTAATTGTTCTATCACTAAATAAATACGATCCAGTCCAAAACTGATACCTACACCACTCACATCTTTTAAACCAAATATACCGGTAAGGTCATCATAACGACCACCACCACCTATACTTCCCATCGCAACACCTTCTGGTGCGGCAACTTCAAAAATACAGCCTGTATAATAGTTAAGTCCACGAGCAAGTGTAATGTCTAGATCTAGAACGGCACTTTTTAAAGGCATTTGAGTAATAGAAGAATTGATAAATTCTAATTCTTCAATACCTTTGAGTCCTATTTGAGAATCTTTAAGCAATTCTTTCATGCTGGCAATCTTCTCTGCATAGTTACCGGTAAGTGAGAATACAGGATCTAAAAGATCGATCGCTTTTTGCTCTATTCCTTTAGAAAGCATCTCTTCCTGTACTTTCTCTTTACCTATCTTATCCAGTTTATCCAGGGCTACTGTAAAATCTATCAACTTATCCTCAGCTCCCATTACTTCGGCAATACCAGCAAGAACTTTACGGTTGTTTATTTTAATCGTGCACGCTTTAAGATCTAGGTCTGTAAAAACGGCATCATATAATTGTACCAGTTCTACTTCTTGTAATAAAGAATTACTTCCTACTACGTCTGCATCGCATTGTGTAAACTCTCTAAAACGTCCTTTCTGTGGTCTATCTGCACGCCATACATTTTGCATTTGGTAACGCTTAAATGGGAACGTGATATCGTTTTGATGTTGTACTACATATCTAGCAAATGGTACCGTAAGATCATAACGCAGTGCTTTCTCAGAAATTTGAGAAGTCAGCTGGTTTTCTTTTCCAGTTTCTAATAGTTCTGGACTAGCTTTTTTGAGGTACTCACCACTATTTAAAATTTTAAATATAAGGCGATCACCTTCTTCTCCATATTTACCCATTAAGGTATCAGAGTTTTCAAAACTAGGTGTTTCTATAGGCATGAATCCATACAACTCAAAATGATGCTGAATTTTATTCATGATGTACTGTCTGCGCTGTACTTCTAGTGGACTAAAATCTCTTGTACCTTTAGGAATGGATGGTTTCTTTGCCATAATAATATTTAAGGATGCAAATATAAACAGTTATCTCATGCTTGTTCATAAACTAATTTTAATAAAAAGATAATTTCTACCTAGATCTTGTAACTTTCTAACGATTTCTAAGTCTTACTTTTCATGTTAGGATTACTACGCCAAAATATAAGCATCGCACAACAGAGCATTAAAGGCCAGTTGTTGCGTACCATACTTACCATTATCATTATAGCCATAGGTATAACTGCACTGGTAGGAATACTTAGTTCTGTAAATGCATTATCCTCTACTCTTTCCAATGGATTTTCTGGAATAGGGACTAATACGTTTTACATACAGCGGTATGCACAAACGTTTCAACGACGTGGTGGTAATGAGCGTACCATTGTTAATCCTATTATTACTTATAGAGAGGTTAAGGAATTTGAAGAATTATATGACCCAGCTTATACACAAGTAGGACTTTCTTTTCAGGCTACTAGCGCTGCAGAAGTTAAAAGTGAAGACCGTAAAACAAAACCCAACGTAATCGTTGCAGGTGTTAATGAGCATTATGCAGAAAATGCAGGGATTAAACTAGGAGAAGGACGTATGTTCTCTTCTCTAGATATTAAAAACAAATCTAAAGTCTGTATCATAGGTAGTGATATGGAAGAAGAACTTTTTCAAGGTTTAAACCCTATCGGTAAAACCCTAAGTATAAGAGGTAATAAATTTACTGTAGTAGGTATACTAGAAGCAAAGGGTTCTACCTTTGGTAACAATGTAGATTTACGTGTATTAATACCTATCGATGTGGCCCGTGGTATCTATACATCACCTAATATTAATTATGATTTAAGTGTTAAGGTATTTGATCAGAATCTTATGGATACTGCAAAGGATCAGGCTCTTGTTCTTATGCGTAATATAAGAGGTCTATCTCCTGTAGAGTCTACTAACTTTGGTGTTATACAAAGTGACCAATTAATGAGTCAACTAGACGATTTAAAAGGAATACTGAATATTGCCGCTATTATTATAAGTGTCATTACCATCTTTGGTTCTTCTATCGCATTAATGAACATCATGCTCGTTTCTGTTACAGAGCGTACTAGAGAAATAGGCGTTAGAAAAGCTCTAGGTGCAAAACGCAGTACGATCTCATGGCAGTTTTTTATTGAAACCTTTTTAATAAGTCAGTACGGTAGCTTTTTAGGTATTTTACTAGGTATGTTAATAGGTTTTCTAGTCTCTTCTGGATTTGAAATACCTTTTGAAATACCGTGGAGTGCGATTATTGCAGCAACCATAGTATCTATCGCCATAGCTATAGCATCTGGTCTTATACCTGCTATAAAAGCTGCAAGACTTGACCCTATCGAGTCATTGCGCTATGAATAGCATCATTACGACGTATTATAAATCTCCAGTAGGCGAATTAATTTTAGGCGCCCATAAAGATCAATTGTGCTTAGCAGACTGGCGCTATAGAAAACAACGCCGCCTAATAGACACTCGTATTCAAAGTAGTTTAAACACTAATTATGAAGAAGGAAAACACTCACTTCTAGATCATACGATAACACAGTTAGATGCCTATTTTAAAGGTGATCTTAAAAAAATTGATGTTCCGCTTTTATTATCAGGCACAGATTTTCAAAAAACGGTTTGGAGATCTCTACAGACTATTCCCTATGGAGAGACTTGTAGTTATGTTACGCTTTCGCGAAAGCTGAATAATGGAAAAGCTATACGAGCAGTAGCTGGTGCAAATGGAGCAAATGCTATTTCTATAATTATACCATGCCATCGCATTATCGGTGCCGACGGATCGTTAACTGGTTATGCTGGTGGACTACCTGCCAAAAAAAAACTCCTTCATATGGAAGGAGTTGATTTATCTCATGGGCAACAAAGCCTATTTTAAATTTCTAATCTTCTTTAGAAGTTTTCTTTACAAATTGCGTTAATAAAACCACTTGAGTAGGTCCTACCTTACCTTCTATCTGGTTTGCGTTATCATGTACTAGAGAGATATTACGTACCGCTGTACCTCGCTTTGCGATAAGACTAGAGCCTTTAACCGGTAAATCTTTAATGATTACTATACTATCACCTCTTTGCAGGATATTACCATTTACATCTTTGTGAATGATTTTAGGACCGCGATGTATACCATCTTCTGCCCATTCTTTAGTACTGTCTTCCAGATACATCATATCGATAAGATCTACAGGCCATCCATGAGGTCTTAATTGATCTAGCATACGGTAAACAACTACTTGTACAGCAGGTACTGGGCTCCACATAGAGTCATTAAGTGCGCGCCAGTGATTTGCGTCTACTAGAGATTCATCTTCTAATTGCGTTCTACACGTCTCACAAGCTAGAATAGCCGTGTCTTTAACATTCTTAGGAGAATCTGGTACTTGATAAGTATCGAGGTTAACCTTTACTTCTAGTGTATCTACTGCGGCACAAAGCTCACAAGCGTTTCCTGATCGATCTTCTAATTGTTTACGTAAGTCTGACATAGCTATTTTTTAATGTTTGCAATATTACATATTCTCTGAGAGGTACAACTAGTCATAGCACGGTTAATTGTCTTATTTTTAATCTGCCCAGAGAGAAATTACAGCTCTTTAAAAATTTCTTTAAAAACTAGAACATAAAATACCTTTTAATAGGTATTTCTAAATAGCTCCCTTTTTAATATATTTAAATTTTAAAATATCAAATAGAAAGTTTTAAAAGACGTTTTAAGAAATGAAAACCAAATTTATCATCATGCAAAAATTGTTATCGCTTTTACTATTTTGTACAATTACATTTACCGCACAAGCTCAAGATGACACCATTTCTGAACAGATTAAAACAGAAAGAGATGTTGAGCTAAATAAGTTACAGAAAGAATTAAATAATAACCAATTTAAGATTACCAATTTAACCGATCAATTATCGCAAATAAGTGGTAAACAATATGGACGCAAATTAGACCTACAAGAACAAATTCAAAAAGAACTAGATAACCGAATTAAAATTTTAGAAGAAAGTCCCAAAGTAAAGATTAAATCTAATGGACAACTAGCCTTTACTGAGCTTATCAAAATTCAAAAGGATATACAGCCGGCAAAGTTATATCTATCCTCAAACGGATTTTATACTAAACTAGGTAAATTTGATAACCTACAAGGCTATTCTGAATTCACAGCATGGAAGTCTGAGTATGATAAATGGTATGTAAAGAAAAAAGGAGACAACGCTACACTCGATTTTATTAATAGAACCGTCTCTTTGATAAGTGATTCTACTAATGATATCCCACTTTTTGGGTCTATTTCGCAATCGGTAACCTCTGGAATCACATTAATTTTATCACAGTTAAAAGGTAGAGATAAAGATCTTATAGAAAAAACACCGAGAGTTTTAATGCTCTTAAACTCTATTGGACAATTTGAATCTGAGAAATCTATACTAGACAATGAATGGAAAACTATAGACAGCGAGTTAAAAGAGCTACAGTCAGAATATGAAGCGTTAGTTGACAAACAAATTTCTTTTTACAATATAGATAGAACTAAGTACAAGACTTTCTTGACAGCCACTCTAGATTCAGACATAGATGCTTTTAAGTTGTATAGTAGAGATAAAATTTTATTGAAATTAAACACATTAGAAAACGGTGATAATCAAAACTGGATGGGTAATGTAGAAACTTACATGTATCAGGTTCAGTCTATCAGAATACGTTTTGGAGAACTTACTGGCCGCATGCTCAATAATATTGAGAAGTATGATAAGCTATTTGTTAAATTCTCTAATGAAGACAATTTCTCCAAAGAATTTGTAAAAAGAGCCAAAGAGTTAAGAGAGGATTTAAAACTAGTAAAAGAAAATTTTATCTTACAATTTAAGCCTACTAAATACATTGAAGACTCTGCAGTGATGTATATTAAACGATAAGGTATAAGAACTTAATGTTTTAATTTATGATTGTTCCGCTTTCGCGAAAGCGGAAAAAAGAACTTACTTCTAATAATTTAAAAATCATTGAGCATCATGTCTATCAAAGAAACGATGGGCATGAGCTTTTATGTAATATTTAAAAAGGTCTTGTATAGAATGAACTACCTCTGGAAAAATCTTCCTTGAGTTTTCATTACAATAGATTTTTGATATATGAGTTGTTAGTACTAATGAATCCAAAGAGTTTGCAGTTATATATTTTGAGAAATAACCGTTACCTTCAAACACGTCATTAATTTTACAACCTACTTTTTGATCTATAGGTAATGACATTCCGTTCAAAATATCTTGCCATTGCGTTATTGCTGTGCCATATTTTTCTTTATCCACATTATTAGTTCCAATATTAAAGACAGGCACTTCCCTATCCCATCTCTTATAATTATAAGAATGTAAATCGTAAAAAACTGTACTACAAAAGAGCTCTTCTAGCTTTACCATAAGAGTAAGCACTACTTTATAAAAATTATCATGCTTACGTATAGATCTATTGTGTAGGTCGGTACTTAATGGTTTTTTCCAAACATTTTTTCCCCAGGCTGTTTCATAAATCGCCTCTTGTGGGTGCCTGTTTAAATCATATTCAAATCTGCTGTCGTGGGCTATTAACGTTATAGGCAATCCAGAAATCATTTGCCCTGTGTTAGCATCTTCTTCATACCAACGCTCATTATCATCGAGCAAACAATTTTCCCATAGATCCTGTGAAAAATGATGGCCGTTATTAATAGCAACACAAGCATAGGGTACATAGTCATCTATCTTTATAGAAAAAGAATAATCATCTACTACAGCATGGAATATTTCTTCGTTTTCAATACGTTCTATAATTTCAAGAATAGATAATTTAACCATGTAATAAGATGCTATAAGGGTTTTAAATATGTATTATCTAATAAATGGTCTCACTTTTATAGAAAAGTAACAAACCGATAGATAAGGATATAAGTAAAATTAACCCTTTTAAGGATTTATTTTCATAATATGTATTAAATCTAAGAAGGAATTAACATAATTGATAAGTAATCACACCCTTCTCATAAGATACAATTAGAAAAAAGGAATTTAGGTTAATTACCTATTACTTCTATGTTGTCTAAATAGATAAATTCTTCTGTCCACCAATTTTGGAAGGTAACTTTAAGCTCTAACGATGTACCAGATAAACCAGACTCTGTTACAGTTTCTGTAGGGAATGAACCATTGGTACGACCTCCACCGGTTGAATATACCGCTGTTAGGGTATGGTTAATTGTACCGTTAGAATTATAGTCAATGATTTTGATCCATGAACCGCCATCTATTCTATAGTAAACATCTGCATAATCATTAACTCTAGTAGCCGTACCATGCTGTGAAGATTGATATTCTAACTCTCCATAACCAGTAATATCTAAGGAGAAACTAACATTAGTCATACCAGAAATATCAATAGACTTTGATAACCAACTAGCTTCACCGTTTACATAATTTGCCATTAATCTCGTACTACTATCATAGTTTTCAGTAACTAGAAATTTATCATAACTAGCGTCTTCAGAATTATCTACATGTGGTGCGTCGAGAGTCCAGTGACTAACACCAGATTGTAACACACCTGTTCCTGTTGTATAATCACCTGTATCGGTAGTAGTCATAGAACCACCATCATAAGATATTCCTGTGTTAGTGACATAACTTTCAAAATCTTCAGAATAGAGAATAACTGGACCAACAGTAAGACATTTTATGGATTGCCAATTATCACTTATTCCATCGTAAATTTCTAAACATCTAGAACTTCCATAATCTACAAATAAAATCATCCCATCAGATCCAGGTGTGACTGCTATACTTGCCTTTTGAGCATTTGTGATAGTAGGTAATTTAAGACCACCGAAACCTGAATTTAAGGAAGAGCTTAACTCTAATGCGGCAGCATCGTTAGGCAGGTCAGTGTTGATTCCTGTTTGAGGGAAACAAAATAGAGGTAATAAACAAATTAAGATTAAAGTTCTCATATTTTAGTTAACTATAAAATTATCAACAGCAATATCTTCATCACCTGAATTAAAACTAAAGGTTAATCTAAATTCCATTGTAGTAGTAGAAGTAGTAACAAAAGAACCTGTAAACGTTTGAAAAGAATCCGTAATCGCAGTACCGACAGAGGTTCCTCCCACGTTAGTAGAAATCATAGGCTCTGTATTAGTTGCTAATGCAGAAGCTTCTAAAATAGTCACCCAAGCACCTGCACCATCTAATCTATATTGTAACCTGAAATAATCACCACTATCCCAATCTTGATTGAAACCATCATCATCCTCAGCTAAATCAATAGAGTAATTAAATGTTCTAGTTCCACTATTAGGAATACTATTAAAAATCAATTGTTGTGCTTGTGAACTACTAACGTCATCTATATCCTGTGCCGCAAAGTAATAGCCATCTACATTTGAAAATGTTGCTGCTATATCGCTTCCATCTGTTCTTGTAAAGTAATTAGTTCCAGATCCACCAATCATTTCTGCAGTGGTCGTTATATAACGAGTTCCATTTCCATCTGTTTCAAAAGGTTCATTAATAAGATCCAATACAACACCATCGTCATTCACTATTTCTAATAAATCTTGATCGTTACCACCTATACTATTTGTTCCCATCCCACCTGTTACATTGGTTATTGTAAAAGTTAATAAAGCATCGCCATCATTAACCATATTGTCCTCAATATTAAATACGGTAGTTGTAAAAGGAGATGTTTGATTTGCAGGAATAGTAATAATAACTGGACCTGTTTCATCTAACCTTGAGTAATCGTCGCTAGAAACGGTTACCATTACAGCAGTTGTACTTACATAAGGAAATTCAAAAACTAATTGTACATCATCTGGTGTGGTATTCTCTATTATACTGTTAAATTGAGGATCAAATTCTATAGTAGTAGGAGCAATTTCTACTTGCGATGTATAACTAGAGTAAACTTCAGCTCCTGGAGAGGCTCCTGTCGTAGCTGTAGGAGTAACACCTAATCTTATAAATTTAGCATCATCTGCTGTAGTAACTGTATAAGAAACTGTAGTAGCACCAGAAATCGGCACTTCGTTTAATCCTGCAGTATCATCTGCTCGATACCATTGATATAAACTTGTTCCTGCCGTATCCGACTCTGCATCAGTTTGAGAAAAACCACTACTATCAAAATTAATAGTTTCCGTTATGAACGGTGCAGTGTTATCGATAGCAACTCCACTTGCTACAGGAACTTTATTCATACAATAAAACTCTACCCAAGTAGATGAGGTAGCATCATAAAGCTCTACACATCGATTACTTCCATCAATTACATAAAGCATTAGACCATCCGGTATAGGTGTAGGTATACCAGTTTTATCAGCCTCATTTATCGTCGGTAATTTTAAACCACCATAAACACCACTTTCTATTTCAGAATTGATATCTAGAACAGCAGCAGGATCTGGAGTTGAAGTTCCTATACCTACCTGTGCTAATAGTAAATGAGACAGTAATAATGTAGTAATTAGTATTAATCTATTCATTCTATGCGCTTTAAGAACTATAAATATAGCTTTTAAAACTGAATAATAGATAAACTGTATGTTACCTTATCAATAAATAATTAACATACTCTTAACAAGTCTCTTATGAAGTTACGTTGTCTAGATGATCATCCCAGTCTTTAACCTTAGGTTTACCAAACTTACCGAGTGACTTTGCAACTACAGATGCCACTGTGGCATCACCAGTAACATTTACTGTTGTACGTAACATGTCTAGAGGTCTATCTACTGCAAAAATAAGTGCAAGAGCAACTGGTAGTAAATCACTAGGGAAATCAATTGATTCTAGTACGATTACTAACATTACCATTCCAGCACCTGGTACGGCAGCACTACCTATAGAAGCTAGTAAGGCAGTAAGAACTATAGTTAATTGTGCACTCAAAGAAAGATCTATACCTAACGCCTGACACACAAATACAGCTGCAACTGCCTGATAAAGGCTTGTACCATCCATATTAATAGTGGCGCCTACCGGTAGTACAAAACTAGCGACCTCTTTCTCAACACCCATATGCTCTTCTACACGTTCCATAGTAACAGGTAAAGTGGCTGCACTCGAACTGGTTGAAAAAGCTAGTAATTGTGCTGGTGCTATTTGTTTTAAAAACCACAATGGAGATTTTTTAACATAAAGTGCAAAAATTACACAGTACACCACTATCATAGATATTAAACCTGCTACAACTGTAAGTGCATAATATAGTAACGCAAGAAGCACCTCTGGATCGTCCGACGTTACCACTACTGTTGCTAATAATGCAAATACGGCAAATGGAGCAAAAAGCATGATAAGATCTACCATTTTAAGAACAACATCATTTAGACTGTCAAAAAAGTCTTTTAGTGGTTGGGCTCTTTTCTCTCCTATTAATAACATAGAAATACCTAAGAAAATCGCAAAGAAAATTACTTGCAACATGAGACTATTGTTAGACATCGCAGCAACGGCATTACTAGGTACCATATCTACCAGCGCTTGCAATGGTCCAGCATCTTTTTGAGCTGCAGCAGTCGCTAATTTTCCTTGAATATTTGAATTACCCTCGTAGGTAGCACTAAGGTTATCTATAGTCTGCTGAGAAATCCCTTCTCCAGGCTCAAAAACATTTACTAATACAAGACCTATAGAAATAGCAATTACCGTAGTCGCAATATAGATTACTATAGTGCGCAATCCCATATTACGGAATTTTGCAATATCCTTAAGATCTGATATTCCTTTTATAAGAGATGCTAGAATTAATGGTACAGCTATTAATTTTAGAAGGTTGACAAAGATTTTACCAAAAGGCTCTATCCAATCTCCTACGAACTCTTTTCCCCAATCTAACTGGGTCATTACAAACCCAAACGCGATTCCGAGAATCATTCCTATTAATATCTGCCAGTGTAATGCTAATTTCTTCATGTAAAGACGTCTTCTTTTTTTCTATGTGGTGTAATATACTTAAAGTTTTTGTGGTGTTTCCGCTTTCGCGAAAGCGGAACTAAAACTATCTTAATGTAACAGTTTGATTATCTGATTTCTAAGCAAAATAATAAGTAATCCTGTGAGTAAATAAAAAATATCATAGGTAATGTCATACGTGACTGATCCTGAATAAAAGTCGTTTAAATGGAAATCACTAGTGTTGTGAGAAACATCACTTTGAAATTTTTTAAACATCCAATGAATAAAATCTGGAAGTACGTCAACAATATTAATCATACCCAAGGTGAACAGAATCACTTCAAAAATTTTTTCGGTCTTGACAGCTCCTAGTGTGATCTGTGAATTATCAAAACCTTTGTCTAGTTTTAAAACGGTTATAAGCTGATCTACAAAAATAAAAAAGACGAAGTAAATAGCTATAATGACTAACATAAATGAAGCAGCCATTAATAAAACACTCATCAAATGATCACCTTCTAAAATAGGATACACTAATGAGAACAAACTGATAAACACATAAAATAGGCTTACTATCCCTATACTTTTAAATACCAGTCTAAATAAATCGCGTACCGTCATACTATAGTTTTGATGTGCGTGCTCTCAGAAAATGATCTGCAAGAACTAATGCTGCCATAGCTTCTACGATAACCACTGCTCTAGGTACCACACATGGGTCGTGCCTTCCTTTACCTTGCATTTCTACTATATCTCCATTAGAATTAATGGTTTCTTGTGATTGCATTATAGTTGCTACAGGTTTAAAAGCTACTCTAAAGTAAATGTCCATACCGTTAGAAATACCGCCTTGAATTCCACCACTTAAATTAGTTTTGGTCGTACCGTCTGTATTATAAAGGTCGTTATGCTCACTACCTTTCATTTTTGCACCGCAAAAACCGCTACCATATTCAAAACCTTTTACCGCATTTATGGATAACATGGCTTTTCCTAAATCTGCATGCAGTTTATCAAACGCTGGTTCTCCTAATCCTGCTGGTACTCCTTGCACAACGCAAGTTATGGTACCACCTATGGTATCTCCTTCTTTTCTAATTTGGAGTATTCTTTCTTCCATCACCTTTGCAGTTACTGGGTCTGCACAACGTACGATGTTGTTTTCAATTTCTGAGAAATCAAGTGCCTGATAGGGTTTATCAATAAAAATATCACCTACACTACTAGTAAAGGCAGTCACTTTAATTTGTGAAAGCATTTGTTTTGCGATGGCACCTGCTACTACTCTACTAGCTGTTTCTCTAGCACTACTGCGACCTCCACCGCGATAATCACGATGTCCATATTTATCTTCATAAACCTTATCTGCATGACTAGGTCTAAAAGTGTCTTTAATATGAGAATAATCTTTAGATTTTTGATTTTCATTTATGATTTGAAAACCTATAGGAGTACCTGTCGTTTTCCCTTCAAATATCCCAGAATAAAATTGCACCGTATCGCTTTCTTTACGTTGTGTAACTATTTTACTTTGTCCTGGTTTACGTCTATCAAGATCGTATTGAATTGCATCTAAATCTATATCTATTCCTGCTGGACAACCATCTATAACACCACCTATTGCGGCGCCGTGAGATTCTCCATATGTTGTAACGGTAAAGTTCTTACCAAAGGTATTTCCTGCCATGTGAGCAAATATAATGCATCAATAGCATTAGCTTTGTAGGGAACATTTAATTTTATAAGTAATTTATCTCTATGAAAAAGTTTCTGTTTCTATTTATTACTACTTTACTATTATTATCATCTTGTAAATCTAAAAAGGTAGTAGCGGTTAATGAAGTTGCTATTTCTAACTATTCAAAGGCAAAAACTGCACTATCCTCTGGAGAAATTGATCTAGGTATGGATTTAATAGAAAAAGCTATTAATGAAAATAACCCAACAGAATTAGAAGAACTGTATTACCTAAAAGGATTTATTTTACAAGCTAATGGAAAAACTCAAGACTCTAGAGAGTACTATCAAAAAGTTTTGGACCTGAATAACTCTTATTCGTCATATTCTAAAAAAGCACAGATTTTAATACAGCTCACTTACGAAGAAGAGGCTTATGAAAACTTAATGAAGCAAAAAGATAAAAAAGAGAACACAAATACTGAAGAAACTCTTGATATGGAAAAATTTGAGGTAATAGAAAAACAACCTCGTTTTGAAAGTTGCCCTGACACAACAAATGCAGAAATCCAGCAATGTACTAATCGTAAAATCCAAAAACACATCAGTAGAAATTATGATAGTTCCATAGGAGAACAGTTCGGCGTACACTCTAAGACCAGAACTTATGTTTTTTATTCAATTAACAAAGAAGGAATAATAATCAACTTAAGAACTAGAGGTGCTAATAAATTCTTAGCACTAGAAGCAAAAAGAGTGGTTTATAGTATTCCTAAAATGATACCTGGATATCAACAAGGAGAGCCTGTAGAAGTACCATATAGTTTGCCAGTGACCTATGCACCCTATTAATCAAGATAAACAGTTAGATAAAAGGGATAAAAATCACATGAAATAAAAGCATCAATTACTTTTAAGTTTATGGTCTCAAAATCCAATATATTTGAATAAAAATAATAGAAAATGAAAAAAATATTCTTAGGTGCTTTACTTCTAGTAGGTACAATAGGTTATGCTCAAAGCACTTCTTTAAAGACTTTATCAATTGAAAATGTAGATCAAGCACCATTGTTTGATAATTGTAAAATAGAAGATTCTAAAACGTGTTTTACTTCTAGTATTACTAGTTTTATCAATAAAAACATCAATAAAGATCTTGCTAAACAAAGTAATCTTTTAGGTAAGCAGCGTGTAGTATCTCAATTTTCAATAAATGAAGAAGGTCGCATAGAAGGTATTTCTTCTGTTTCTAATCAAGAAATATTAAAAAAAGAAATGAGTCGTGTTTTAAATATGTTACCTTTATTAAAGCCAGCAATGAAAAATGGTAAAGCAGTAAAAGTGAGCTATAGTGTACCTGTAGAGTTTGCTTCAAAACTAGATTTACCTATATCAGCTCCTAATCCTAATAAAGTTCAAAACAACTAATTATGTTAAACAAAATCCTTTATGCTTTTTGCATCGTAGCTCTTATATCATGTGATTCTAACGATGATAATGATGGCAACATGACTAACACAGACTTTAATTATTTTCCACTGTCTGTTACAAATACATGGGATTTTGAAATAACAACAGGTACGGATACCCCTTCTAATGAATCTCTCACTGTAGAAACAGTATCTGGTACAGAATTCACACTTATATCAGATCCTATTGCTCCTACAGGTTTCATGACGCGCATTTTAAGCGGTGGAGCATTAAAGTCAGAAAACGGCGCTTTAATAGGTAACGGTAACATTGATTTTGGTCTACAAGGTCTTAATAATTTTAATGTGGCTATTGAAAACGGTACGTTATATGATCAAAATGCAAATATCAACGCTGAATTATTTTCAACAACTGGCACTACTTCACAAACAGTGGATGGTTATGATCTAGACATTACTTATGAAGTGAGAACTGTACAACAGGAAGATATAGCTCAAATGGTTGTAGAAGGTATAACGTATAGCGATATAATACACTCACAACTCATTATTAATGCAACTGTGACAACTGATATTCTTACTCAACAAATAGCTTTATTAACACCACAAGACGTAATAGTTATAAATAATTACTGGTCTAGAGATATTGGTTTAATAAAATCAGATAATCAATTAAATTATCAATTGAGTGATTTTTCATCCTTTGGTTTCACGTTACCAGTTCCACAAAGTGCTAGTATCCTTACTACTCAAAACTTAGTTACGTATACCGTTCTTTAATTAAGTACTAAATTTTTAAAAAAAAGTCCTTTTGTCAATTGAAGACAAAAGGACTTTTCTATGTTTTATAAAAACGAAATAAGTTAGAAATATATAAAAAGCAAAAAACGTCCTTACAATTAAGTAAGAACGTTTTTGTGAGCCCGATAGGATTCGAACCTATGACCGCCTCCTTAGAAGGGAGGTGCTCTATCCAGCTGAGCTACGAGCCCTAATGCTCAAATTATCTCTAAGCGGTTGCAAATATAATACTATTTTGCAAAGTGCAACAATAAATTTGAAAAATAAAAAGGACTTAATTCACATAGCTCAATAACTACTTGAATTTCTTAATTTTGCAACCATGAAATTTTTGAAAAATATTTTTACGATAGCGCTATTATTGGCTGTTTCTAGTCTTTATTCGCAAAACTTTAAGCCAGATTCTTATACTGCTGTAGATGTAGAAGAAATGAATACCTGGCAATTACTTAAATATGATGGACTTAATGCACTTAATGGTGTTGGTTACTCCTATTTGAGACCTTTTAATTGGCAAAAAAATGACTTCTATAGAGCTGGGGCTACAGGATTATTAGTAGGTGGTCTTTATACATTTGATAATGAATCCAGCGATTATTTTAGAAGACAAGAAAAGGATGTACCAGAATTAATAAAAGACTTTGGATGGTATTTCGGTAGTCCGCAAAACAATTATGGTGTTACCGCAGGAATTTATGCCTATGGACTAATAGCTAAAGATCCTGAATGGAGACGTACCGGTGTCTTAATGATTTCTAGTGCTACAGCTGGTGGACTTTTACAACAAATATTAAAGACATTAACAGGAAGAGCTAGACCAGAAACTGATCTAGGCAGAAATGAATTTAGACCATTTTCAGGAGAGTCTGGTTTTAGATCATTTCCTTCTGGACATACAGTTCTTGCATTTACCACAGCCTATGCCCTAGCAAAACATTTTGACAATCCATTTGTAAAAGCTGGTATTTATACGGTAGGTCTCATATCGCCAGTATCTAGATTATGGGCAGGTGCACACTTTTTAACAGACGTAGTTCTTAGTATGGCTATTACTATCGCTACCGTAGAAGCTGTAGACCGATACCTAGACACTAGAAATGGTTATGGTGAGAAAAGGTACGGTACAGGTAAAACTGGTCAGAACCCTAAAAAAATGGTGTTTAACATAACAGCCACTACAAACACTTTAGGTGTAACTTTAAATTTTTAAACGTTTAACATCTCAATCATTTAGTTAAACGATTTTAAATTAACTTTGAATTATATATAATTACTATGGCGCCTTATAGAGTTTTTGAAGAGTACAATATTAAGATCACAGAAGAGATCCAAGATAAGTACCGTGACGTTATTAAAGAAATAGGAGAAGATGTAACTCGAGAAGGGCTAGTTAAAACCCCTGAAAGAGCTGCAAAAGCCATGCAATTTCTAACATCTGGTTATGATATCGATCCAGCTGAAATTCTCAAAGGAGCTATGTTTGCCGAGGATTACAACGACATGGTAATCATTAAAGACATAGAACTATATTCTTTATGTGAGCATCACATGCTGCCTTTCTTTGGTAAAGCACACATTGCTTATATACCTAATGGACATATAGTAGGACTCTCTAAAATACCTCGTATAGTAGATGTGTTTGCACGTAGATTACAAGTACAGGAGAGACTTACTCACGACATATTAGAATGCATTGATAAAACATTAAAACCACAAGGTGTTGCTGTAGTTATAGAAGCATCGCACATGTGTATGATGATGCGTGGCGTACAAAAACAAAACAGCGTTACTACCACTAGTGGTTTCAGAGGTCAATTTGAAAAAGTAGAAACACGTAGTGAATTCATGAACCTAATTAGCTCTAAATTACACTAAAATCTCTTTTTGGAACGTTATTTGAATATACACTAGTATTAAATTCAAATATATGTTTCAATCAAAACGTTCAAAATTAATTGCTAGTATTGTATTAGACCTAATTGGTATGGCATCTGTACCATTAGGATTTACTGAAATACTTGATTTAGGTTGGGCGCCCATCGCAGGTTATTTAATGACCAAATTATATCCAGGCAAATCTGGTGTAACAGCTGGGGTACTTACCACCATTGAAGAATTAATGCCAGGTATGGATGTTATTCCATCATTTACGATAATGTGGTGTTATACCTATCTGATTAATTCAAGAGTAGAAAAAGAAGAAAATGTTATAGATGTAGATCACACATAAAAAAAGCTCCATAAAGGAGCTTTTTTTATTTTACACTGCGAGCTCTTTAAAGCCGTCCATTAATTTCCTAATCTTTGGATCTATAATTACCTGACAGTATCGTTGATCACGATTATTATTATAATAATCATTATGACCTTCTTCAGCCAGATAAAACTCTGTCGCTGGGGCTATTTCAGTCACAATAGGGTCGTCAAATGTAGAAGAAGCATCGAGTTCCTTAACTAGCTCTTTAGCTATTTTCTCTTGTTCCTCATTAACATACAGAATAGCACTTCTATACTGTGTTCCCACATCATATTGTTGTCTATTTAAAGTAGTAGGGTCATGAGTAGCCATAAAAACTTGTAATAACTCTTTAAAGGAAACTACATCATTATCATAAATTATTTCAATAGCTTCAGCATGACCTGTTCTCCCTTGCATCACCTCTCTATATGGTGGGTTTTTGATAAAACCACCACAAAAACCAGATCGCACCTGCTCCACTCCTTTTACTCTTTGAAAAACAGCTTCAGTACACCAAAAGCATCCACCAGCTAAAATTGCTTTTTCCATCATCTTTTTTTATTTACAATTTACAACCGAGAGCTCAATTTTCACTTTAATTAACAAGTCTTTAATGAATTCATTTTTTGTAGTCCTTAGATTTGTTTTTTTGTTTAAATTTTATGAGTAAAATCCATTATTTCTTCTTTTCAATCCTTTTTTGTTCCGCTTTCGCGAAAGCGCAATCATCACCTGCAACCTCAGACTCTCTAGTAGTTAAGAGAAAAAAGTACCATGCCACAAGAGTTACAACTACACCTGTCATTGATGGGAATCCATTTGAAAGTTTTTGGGACCCTATTCCTGTAGGAAATAATTTTATAATGACAGAACCTACTAATGGTTTAAAGGAAAGGGAAACTCACAAAACAGAATTTAAAATAGCCTACGATGATAACGCCTTATATGTTGCTGGCTTTTTATATGATAATGACGCTCAAAATATTGCAAGACAGTTTTCTCAAAGAGATGATGTAAACGCGCAAGCAGATCTTTTTGGATTTTTTATAAATACCTATAACAATCAGATTAACCAGACTCGATTTTATGCTACTAGTGCAAATGCTCTAGGTGATGCTATTGCCGAGGGAGATCGTGAGGATTTTAGTTACAACGTCGTTTTTCAATCAGAAACGAGTATTAATGAACGTGGATGGTATGTAGAAATGAAAATACCCTACCGTACACTACGTTTTCCAGAGGTAGAAAAACAAAACTGGAGTTTTCAAATTTTCAGAAAAATACGTTCTATTAATGAAGAATATACCTTTAACTTTCTAGATATAACAAAAGGTGTAGGTACACAGTATGATGCTTTACTTACTGGTGTAGAAAATATTGATCCGCCTTTAAGGTTAAACTTGTATCCTTATGCTTCTATTATTCACGATAATTTTGATGGTAATTCTACCACAGAATACAGCGCAGGAATGGATCTTAAATACGGTATAAATGATGCATTTACTCTAGATGCGACACTTATCCCTGACTTTGGACAGGTTGCTTTTGATCAGGTAAGGCTTAATTTAGGACCATTTGAACAAGCATTTGGTGAAAACAGAGCCTTTTTTAATGAAGGTACAGATCTTTTTAATAAAGGAGGCATATTCTTTTCACGTAGAATAGGAAATAGACCTAGCGGATCTGGTAACTTAAATTTACAAGAAGACGAGTCTGTGGTTGAAAACCCT
This sequence comes from Nonlabens sp., assembly GCF_039941875.1. Classification (GTDB taxonomy): domain Bacteria; phylum Bacteroidota; class Bacteroidia; order Flavobacteriales; family Flavobacteriaceae; genus Nonlabens. The sequence continues at coordinate 274,720 of NZ_JBDVDQ010000014.1, forward strand.
AGTAAAGCACAATTGCTTAACGCTATTAAAATTACTGGAAGAACTAAAGGCAGATTAGGTGTAGGTTTTCTGAATGCGATTACCGAAAGAACTGAAGCCATAGTAAGTAATGATATCGACGGTACTACTCGTACGGTGGTAACAGAGGCGCTTACTAATTATAACATGCTAGTACTGGACCAACAGTTCAACGCAAATAGTTCGGTATCTATAGCTAATGCGAGCACCATAAGAAATGGAGGTTTTACAGATGCAAACGTAACTGCTATTGTGTTAAATCATAACGATAAAAAAGCGGCAAACAATTATGGTACGGAGCTTAAAATGAGCAATAGATTCACTCCTACTGGAACAGAAAGTGGTTACCAAGCCGAAGCTACCTGGAACCGTACTACTGGTAAATGGAGACCCTTCTTAGGTTATTATTATACCGGTAAAAACTGGAATCCTAACGATCTAGGTATCAACTTTGAAACTAACTCTAGCATATTTGCAGGAGATCTCGATTACGTCCAATTTACACCACAAGGTATTTTTAACAGGTATGAATTAAGAACAAGAGTTAGACACCGCAGACAGGCTAGTCCAGATTTACATTTAAACAGTCAGCTTACCTTTAATCCTTTCTTTTTCACACGTGAGCGTCTTGCTTTCGGTGCTACCTTTGATGTTACCACTAGAAATTTAAATCAATTTGAATCTAGAATTCCAGATCAAATTGTGCGCTATAATTCTTCTTACTACACAAGCGGTTTTATCTCTACAGATTATCGTAAGAAACTCGCACTAGACATGAGTATATCTAGGTTTAAAAGGTTTAACGATCTAGAACACAGCTATGATTTTGATCTAAGTCCTAGGTATAGATTCTCTGACAAATTTTTACTTATCTATAATTTTAATTGGGATAAGAGCGATAATAGGTTAAGCTATGTAACCATAGATAACGATCAGGCCATAATGAGTAGAAGAAATACACACTCTGTAGAAAATAGAGTTTCTGGTACTTATAATTTTAATAATAAACAGGCCTTGAGTCTTTCTTTTAGAAACTTCTGGTCTAAGGCGAGATTTGATCGTGATTTTCTAGAACTACAATCAGACGGTACGAGTGAAGAAAGTGATTATGCACTAGAGGAAGGTGTGAATCCAGATGCAAATTTTAATATCTGGAATCTAGATCTATCCTACTCTTGGAGATTTGCACCAGGTAGTGAAGCCACATTACTATACCGCAATAGCATCTTTAATCAAAACGATCAAGGAACCATTTCTTATCAAGAAAGTCTAGACGATTTATTAAAGCAACCTAGTAGAAATAATGTATCGTTGAGAGTTACGTATTTCTTAGACTTTAATAATGCAAAAAAATGGTTTAAAGCATAAAAATCCATTACTTTGTACCTATGATTAAAGCAACACAGATTTATAAAAGTTTTGGAGATTTACAAGTATTAAAAGGTGTAGATCTAGAAATAAAGAAAGGAGAAATAGCCAGTGTTGTAGGTAGCTCTGGAGCTGGTAAAACAACATTACTTCATATACTAGGTACACTAGAACAACCAGATTTTAAACCAGGTAGTAGCCTAGAAATAGATGGCACTGACATTATAAAATTAAAAGGAAAACAACTCAGTAAATTTAGAAACAATTCTCTAGGCTTTATATTCCAGTTTCATCAATTATTACCAGAGTTTACAGCATTAGAAAACGTATGTATTCCAGCATACATTGCAAATACCGATAAGGCTGCAGCAGAGAAGAGAGCAAAAGAACTTCTCTCCTATTTAAAACTATCTGATAGATTTAATCATAAACCTGGAGCTCTTTCTGGTGGTGAACAACAACGAGTGGCAGTAGCTAGAGCTTTGATCAATAATCCTAAGGTGATTTTTGCAGACGAGCCTACAGGTAACCTAGACAGCACAACTGCAAATGATCTTCACCAACTCATTTTTCAATTAAGAGAAGAATTTAATCAGACTTTTGTCATCGTAACACATAACGATGAACTTGCAAACCTTGCAGATCGTAAACTAGTCATGAGCGACGGTAAATTTTTATAAATGAATCGTAAAGAGCTCAAAGAATTTCTGGATGCCAAAGTAGAACAATACAACACGCCAGATTTTATACCCCACGACCCTATTCAAATCCCTCATCTTTTTACGGATAAAAAAGATATAGAAATAGCTGGCTTTTTAGTTGCTACCATCGCATGGGGAAATCGTAAATCTATTATCAACAATTCTAATAAATTAATGGATTTAATGGACCATTCTCCAGCAGATTTTATTAAAAATCATGAAGAAAATGATCTGGATAGATTTGATGGTTTTGTACACCGTACCTTTAATAGTGAAGACTGTAAGACTTTTATGCGTTCTTTACAGTATATAGAAAAAACATATGATGGTTTAGAGCACGCTTTCGCGAAAGCGTATCTAGAACAAAACAATTTACAAGAAGCCATATCACAATTTAAAACCATCTTCTTTGAGGTAGATCATTTGCAACGCACACAAAAACACGTGAGCGACCCAATGAAAAACAGCAGTGCTAAGAGAATAAACATGTACCTGAGATGGATGGTGAGAAAGGATAATGCTGGTGTAGATTTTGGAATTTGGGACTCTATACCTATGAGTGCACTTTCATTACCTCTGGATGTACACACTGGTAATGTAGCTAGAAAACTCAAATTATTAAAACGCAAACAAAACGATGCAAAAGCTGTAGCAGAGTTAGATAAAGTATTGCGCAAGTTTGATCCAGTAGATCCTATAAAATATGATTTTGCATTATTCGGCCTAGGGGCTTTTAAAGAATTGTAGGAAAAATGATCCTATTTTATTATTATATTTAATTAATAGACTAACTTTGATGTGATCTGTTAAAATCAATCCTATGAGAATTGCTCCTTTACATCCTGAAGAGGATGAGCGTATTGCATACTTGGAGTCTTTTCGTATAGAAACAGACCGAGAAAAAGTCCTTGATGAATTAACAGAACTAGCCTGTAAACTTACTAAAGTACCTAAAAGTCTTATCTCCATAGTAGATAAAGACGAAGTGTGGTTTAAATCTCAGAAAGGACTACAACTAGACCCTTCACCTAGAGAATTAAGTTTTTGCTCTCATGCCACAAGTTGGGATGAGGACAACTTTTTTTATATAGAAGATGCTAGCCAGCATAAAGATTTTAAAGACCATCCATATGTTAATGCAGAGAATGGAGTTAAATTTTATGCAGGTGTACAACTCAAGGATAGTAATAACCTGCCACTAGGTACTATTTGCGTTCTAGATGATAAACCTCATAAACTAGATAATGAACAGAAACAGTCCTTAATCATGATCGCAGATCTGGTCATGAGACAGCTAGAACTGAATAAACGCAATGCAGATCTATCTGAAAAGACACGGTTATTAGAAGAGAATAACGAGATGCTTAGAAATTTTGCTCACGTGGTGTCCCATGACATGAAAATGCCACTAGCAAATATGATACTTACTAGCGATGTTATGTCAAAAAAATATAACACTGTATTAAATGAAGATGGTCAACGATATTTAAGAGCCATAAAAGACTCTGCTTTTTCAATGAGTCATTATGTAGATAATATACTGAGCCATTATGAAAGTGATCAACTAGCAATTGAAGAAAAAGATCAATTTGATATTTATTCTATTATAGAAAAGGTAGAAGAATTAATAGGTCGCAAAGATGATATTCAACTAGTTTTTCCTGAAGATAATCTACTTGTAAATAGCAACAGCGCAGCTATTGAACAAATATTGCTCAATCTTATAGGTAACAGTATTAAATACAATGAAAGTGATCTTATAAAAATTCAAATACTCGCTACAGAAACGCCTAAATATTATCGTATAGCTGTAAAAGATAACGGTATCGGTATTCCTAAGGATAAACAAAAAGACATATTTAAGCTATTCACTACCCTTAATAAAACAGACCGTAGTGGTAAAAAAGGTAATGGTATAGGGCTTTCTACGGTTAAAATACTTGTAGATAAACTAGGAGGTGTTATAAAATGTGATTCTCTAATTAACTCAGGAACTACCTTTACATTTACCGTAAGAAAATAGATGCTTTTTTAAGCAAAGGCAGTATCTTTGATATTGCAATTACTATAGATGTTATTTAAAAATCCAATAATTCTTTACGGCCTATTTTTTTTAATAGTTCCTATTATTGTTCATCTTTTTCAACTGAGAAAATTCAGTAAAGTATCCTTTACTAATGTTGCTTTTCTTAAACCGCTTATCTCTCAGACTAGAAAAAGTCGTCAACTTAAAAAATGGCTTACTTTAATAGCTAGATGCGCCGCTGTTGCTTGTATTGTTATCGCGTTTGCCCAGCCTTTTTTACCTGGTAGTAAAAGCGCGACTCAAGAAAAGCAAACCGCTATCTATTTAGATAACTCCTACTCCATGCAATTAAATGGAAAAAACGGAGAGTTATATAAAAATGCTACCAGTCAGCTATTAGAAAAATTACCTGCAGACAAAGTATTTACTCTTTTTACTAATGACAAAGTATTTGCACATACTAACAGACAGCAAATTACAAACGAGTTACTTAGTAACAACTATACTAGTACTGTACTTTCATTTGATCAGATTCAGCTTAAAGCGGCTTCTTTATTAGACGATAAAAATGCTGCTAAAGAAATCATACTCATATCTGATTTTCAAAACAGCACAGCATCCGACTTTCCTGATACGCTCAAAAATGTAAAGAGAGAACTGGTTAAATTAGAGCCTCAAGAAATCAATAACATTTCAATAGACACTGCTTTTATAGTTAGCCAGGCTAGTAACAGTATTAAAATACAAGTAGACCTTAGATCTAATTTTAAAACAGAGCAACCAGTTACAGTTTCTCTAGATAACAATAACATTCTATTAGCAAAAACATCTACCGTATTAGAAAATAATAAAGGGACGGTCATCTTTGAAATTGAAGCTAACGAACCTATTAAAGGAAGAATATACTTAGAAGATCAAGGTCTTACATTTGATAACGAGCTTTTTATAAGCACAGGATCTAAAAAGAAAATCAAAGTTTTAAGCATTAATGGTGCCGACTCTAATTTCTTAGACAGACTTTATAATGATGAGCAGTTTGATTACATAAGTGTAAAAGAAAGAGATGTCAACTATAATTTAATTAAAGAACAGAACATCGTAATTCTTAATGAAGTAGTTAATGTACCAACTAGTCTAAGTAAAGAGATCAACTCATTAACTAACAAAGGTGGCTATCTAGTACTTATACCCTCGGACAAGGCAGCTGCTAGTTATAATTCTATAGGCCTACCTGGTATAGAGTTTAATGAGATTTCAAAAAAAATCACAACCATTAACTTTAACCATCCATTATTTAAAGGTGTGTTTAACAAACGTATCTCTAACTTTCAATATCCTATTGTAAATAGTATTCTCAAAAATACTAACGCATTAGATCCTATTTTAAAGTATGAAGATGGCAGTAGCTTTTTATACAAGAATCAAAATAACTATGTATTTACGACTAGCTTAAATATAGAGAATAGCAACTTTCAAAACTCGCCGCTTATCGTTCCCGTTTTTTATAACATGGCTGTTAATGCCTTACCAGTACCACAGCTGTACTATGAATTGGATAACAATAATGAGATAGCCATAAACACTGCTGTTAATCAAGACGATATTTTGAGTCTCTCTAATGAGTCTACTCAAATTATACCTAGACAGCAAGCATTTGATAATTATGTTTTACTTACCGCTGGTAAAGAGATATCACTATCTGGTAATTATAATGTGACAGTTAAAGATCAAGACATTTCTACCTTAAGCTTTAACGCTACTAGGACAGAAAATCAACTGAAATATTACTCTAATGCAGATTTAGGTAACAACCTATCAGAATCTATTGACGATTTACTGTATAAGCTTAATCAAGAAGAGAATATTCTTTCCTTGTGGAAATACTTTGTTTTGGGAGCATTATTCTTCCTTATTTGTGAACTATTGATTTTAAAGTTTGTAAAATGATATTACTAAAGAACGCTACAATTATAGACGCTACTTCTTCCCTAAATGGTAAAAAGCGAGATATACTTATCAAAAATGGTAAGATTGAAAAAATAGCATCATCTATAGAAAATAGTGACGCAAAAATAATTCAAAAAGACAACCTACATCTTTCTATAGGGTGGATGGATACTAGTGTAAGTTTAGGAGAACCTGGATTTGAAGAAAGACAGACACTCAAAAATGGTATTAAGGCTGCCGCTGCAGGTGGTTTTACAACTATCATGCTTAACCCAAATAACCAGCCTAATCCACAAGATCAATCTGGTGTCATGTATTTAAAAAATGTAACTGCTAACCAAGCGGTGAGTATTTTACCTGTAGGATCTTTTACTCTTGATCAAGATGGAGAACACCTTGCAGAATTGTATGATATGCAAAAAGCAGGAGCTGTTTCATTCTATGACTTTAAACATGAAGTAACTAATGCAAATCTTCTTAAAGTAGGATTACAATACACTTCTTCTTTTAACGGTGTCGTACAGTCGTATCCTCAAAATAAAGACATTGCTGGAAAAGGAATGGTAAATGAAGATATAGTAAGTACTAACCTAGGACTCAAATCTATGCCTAGCCTAGCCGAAGAGCTGCAAATAGCTAGAGATTTAAGAATAGCAGCCTATACAAAAGGTAGATTACACATTCCTACTGTAAGTACTGCCGAAGGTTTAAAACTAATCAAAGAATACAAAAAGTCCTCTCAAAATGTAAGTTGTAGTGTTTCCATACATCACCTTGCACTATCTAGTAATGAATTAGAAAGCTTTGATGCTAACTTTAAATTACAACCACCACTTAGAGATGATAAAGAAGTAAAACAACTTCAGAAATTCCTTAATTCTGACGTGATAGATGTAGTCACCAGCGACCACATGCCGCTAACTATAGAACATAAAGATCTAGAATTTGATAGAGCAACCGCAGGAACCATAGGAATGGAAAGTGCTTTTGGCTCCTTAAATAACTTAATCGCTACCGATAAAGCTGTTGAATTATTAACTAATGGTTACACTGTTTTTAATCAAGACAGACCACAAATAGAAGAAGGTCAGGTAGCAAACCTTACCATTTTTGAGCCAGACACGAGTTATACTTTTGAAAAAAGCGACATTGTGTCTACATCAAAAAATTCAGCCTTTTTAGGTAAAACTATGAAAGGAAAAGTAATAGGAATTATCAATAATAAAAAAGCACTCTGGAATGAGTAAAAACCCACCAGCAAAAAATCTAGCGATACTAGCTTATGCTAGCGCCATATTTCTATACATTCATTTTATAGTTTTCGTTGCCGTTTTTGGAATTGCCGTTATTCTTAATTACAATAAAGGAAACAAATTTGCCAGCTTTCATATTAGACAAATGTTCGGTATAGGAATTATTGCAGTAATCATTTCTGTATTTTCTGGAACCATACCAGAAGACCAGCTATTGCTGCCGTTAATAATCATAACCATGATGGTTTTACTAGCTCTATTAGGTCTAGTAAGCGCATTGCGCAATCAACAAGATTTATTACCATACATAGGAAAACACTTCCAAAAATGGTTCAACTTTATTAAATAAAAACAGTGAATACTTCTCTTACTTTACAACATATAACGCGTCCAGCACGCAAAGAAAACGCTCCTTTACTCCTATTGCTTCACGGTTATGGTAGTAATGAAGAAGATCTATTCTCATTTGCTCCAGAGATAAGTGAAGATATTTTTATAGTATCTGCACGTGCTCCATATGACATGCAACCGCAAGGTGCAGCGTGGTATGCCATTAATTTTGACGCTGCTGGTGGTAAATTTAGCGATAACGACCAGGCTAGAGAGAGCATGATGAAAATCAACACCTTTCTAGAAGAATTAAAAGCAACGTACTCTATCGACCCTAACAACATGAATGTATTAGGCTTCAGTCAGGGCGCGATACTTTCTTATGGACTTAGCCTTTCTCAACCGGGCTTATTCCGTAATGTAGTAGCAATGAGTGGTTATATTAATGAAGATATTATTGCAGGTAGAGATGGATTAGAGGCACGCTTTCGCGAAAGCGAGATCAAAACCAACTATTTCATATCACATGGAACCGTAGATCAGGTTGTACCATATGAATGGGCAAAAAAGGCACCACAGCTTATGGACGAAATCCATGCTGATTATGTATTTAAAAATTACCCAATCGGTCACGGCGTTTCTAGAGAAAATTTCTATGACATGAAAGAGTGGCTGGAAAAAAGAGTTTTAGGCTTATAATAGTAAGTTCCCATTGATTAAAAAATCACCCATGAACAATTCCATAAAATCACGTCAGCAAATTCTAGATAAATTAGGAATTGTATCACTTAACGATATGCAGCAACAGGCGCATAGCGCTATTACAAACCATAGAGATACGGTGATCATCTCTCCTACTGGTACTGGAAAAACTCTAGCATTTTTACTGCCTGTTATAGAATTATTAAACCCATCGATTACAGAAGTACAGGCATTAATTCTGGTACCTTCTCGTGAACTTGCTATACAAATAGAGCAAGTTATAAGAGAAATGGGAACTGGTTATAAAGCAAATGCCATTTATGGTGGCCGTGCTGGAGCAAAGGACAGAGAAGATCTATCACATACTCCTACCATTCTAGTAGGAACTCCTGGTAGAATAGCCGACCATTTACGACGTGAGACCTTTGACCCTTCTTTTATTAAAACGTTGATTCTAGACGAATTTGATAAATCTCTTGAGACCGGTTTTGAAAAAGAGATGAAAGAAATAGTTTACGCACTACCTCATGTAGGTCGTAATATATTAACGTCTGCAACTTTTAAAGCTGAGGTGCCTGCATTTGTTGGTTTACAAGATCCACAGCTCTTAAAATTTGAAAAGAAAACAGATAGTATTTTACAAATTAAAACACTAGCATCTGATTCTAAAAATAGATTCTTAAATCTAGAACAAATCATTGCTCGTACTAATAAAGGTAATGGTATTATATTCTGTAATTTTAAGGATTCTATCGAGGAAGTAAGTGAGTTTCTAAACGATAAAAACATATCGCACTCCGTATTTTATGGTGGTCTAGAACAAAGAGATAGAGAACGTGCCTTGATAAAATTTAGAAATGGTACGCACCAGCTATTACTTGCTACAGATCTTGCTGCTCGTGGTATCGATGTGCCAGAATTGGATTTTATTATTCATTTTGAATTGCCTTTTCACAAAGAAGAGTTTACCCATAGAAACGGTCGTACTGCTAGAATGCATGCAGACGGTACCGCTTACATCTTACACAATAAGAAACACAAATTACCAGATTATATAGAAAATAGCACTCCATTAGAATATTCTGAACGCTTAAAAGTAGACCAAGAACAGAAATGGGAAACTCTATTTATATCTGGTGGTAGAAAAGATAAAATCTCAAAAGGAGATATTGCAGGTTTATTCTTTAAACAAGGTAATCTAGGTAAAAATGAGTTGGGTAATATCGAGTTGAAACAAGACTGTGCTTTTGTCGCAGTGCCATTTGAAAAAGCATACCAACTATGTCAGGACCTCAATAACTCTAGGATTAAGAAGCGTAAAGTGCGTATTTACAGACTTGGATTAATTGAATAATTAGATAACTTCTAATAATTTTTAATTATTACTTAGGAATTTTATTTCTAAGTAATAGATCAATACAATTAAGAAAACTCCCATAAACCCATTGTGAAATCTATCTAGCGCTATGATTCTTTTTTTAATTCTAAAAAGACGAAAGAAATTATCAAGTATCGATGGCAATCCCTTATAAGTAGCCTAAAAGAAATACAAACTGAATAGAATAAAAAGTATCTGTAAAAGTCTGTAACTCATAAATGGATTTTAAATACTTACCTACTTCCTATTTCTATCATACAAAACAGAAGTTACTGTTTCCATAGTTACATTTTTATCTGCGTCAAAGTCGTAGCGTATGAGCACATCACCCCAGCGATCGTTATCAGTAAAGTTAGCTAGTACCCATTTATGATTGATAAATTTTGTGTCGATAATTCTAAAACCACGACCTTGTCCCTCATATGGTACTAAAGGGTTTCCATTAGGTTTTACATTAAGGTCTAAAAGCTCTTCACCTATTATATACTCTACCTCTTTAGGTGTAAGTCCTATATTGAATAGATAGTTTTCGGCCTCTGGGTTTCCTTTAAGAGAAAAAACAGAGTTCTCGTAATCTTCTTTATACGGGACAGATTCTGCTTCTTTTCTAGCCTGGTCTTTTTTGTAAACCTCAGTTCTTAGGCTTTTTACTTGATCTTCTAATTTCTCTTGATATTTTCTACCATTTACATAGATAACTAGTGCTATAAGTGATGCAAAGATGAACAGGTATAAATAGATGCTTTTTTTCAATGTGATATAATTTGAAGGTTATCGTATGCCAAAAATACATTTTCAGGAAGTGTTTTCTCAACTTCTTCATGAAAACCTAAGTGATGACTTATGTGTGTAAAGTAAGTACGTTTAGGTTGTAATTCCCTTACTAATTCTAATGCTTCTTCTAGATTAAGATGTGTTGCGTGCGCTTCTACTCGCAACATATTAAGAATAAGGACGTCTAAGTTTTTAAGCTTCTCTTTTTCGCCCTGAGCGATAGTCTTAACATCTGTCATGTAAGCAAAATCGCCTATTCTAAATCCATGAACTGGTATATATCCATGGTCTGCGAGGACCGGTGTTATCTGTATACCTTCTATATGAAAAGGCTCATTTTCAAATTCATGAACATCTAGAGTTGCCACGCCTGGATATTTATTTACCGTAGTAAAAATATAACTGAAACGCTCTTGCAACGCTTTATGAACGCGTGCCGTCATATGACATTGTAGATTTCCCTGTCTAAAATAAAAAGGTCTTAAATCGTCCAGTCCTGCGGTATGGTCTGCATGTTCATGAGTAAAAAGCAGTGCATCTATGCTAGAAATACCTTGTGTAAGCATTTGCTGACGGAAATCTGGACCGCAATCTATTATAAATCGTTTATCATTTACCTCTATCATCGCACTTACCCTAAGACGCTTGTCCCTAGAATCCTTACTTAAACACACTGGATGTGAGCTACCTATAACAGGAATACCTTGTGAAGTGCCTGTTCCTAAAACCGTAATTTTTACTTCCATAATTGTTTTATAAAAGTATTGATATTTTTTCATTTAAGTACGGCTGTTTGCTACCTTTGTGAGAACAGCAAAAGATATATAATGGGAATTACCTTACCAGGAGATCATGATTTTGAATCAGTTCCGTCTATCAAGAATAAAGTTTTAAGAATTAACCTGAACCGTAATATTTACGGAACCTTTGCTGAAATAGGCGCTGGACAGGAAACCGTACGACAGTTCTTTAGAGCTGGTGGTGCCTCTGGTACTATTGCAAAAGCAATGAGTGCTTATGATAAGGACTTTTCTGACTCCATTTATGGTGTACAAGATGACGGCCGTTATGTGACAGAATCTCGTTTAAAGAAGATGTTACAGCACGAATCTAATCTTATAGAAGAAAGACTATCCAGAGAAAAACACCCAGAAAAATTATTCTTCACCTATGCAAATACGGTAGCAACTATAGATTTTGCAAAGCGTTATTTAGGTCACGGATGGGTAGGAATAAGATTCCAAGCCTCTCCAGAAGAAGAGTATTCTGAGATTATTCTTCACGTTCGTTTTAAAGAACGCGATGCCCGTTTACAACAAATAACACTGGGTATTTTAGGTACTAACCTTATATATGGTGCTTTTTACAAGCACGACAACCCTAGAAAATTATTAGAATATTTATACGATCATATCGATAAGGATAAGATTGAGATAGATATGATTAACTTTTCTGGACCACGATTTAAGCAAGTTGATAACCGTTTAATGAGTTTACAACTTCTTAAACATGGTATGACAGAGGCTGTCATGTTCGGCCCAGATGGTAATAATATATTAAGTGCACGTATTCTTTATAAAAAGAATGTACTAGCGTTGCGAGGTAGTTTCCGTCCGGTGACTAAGGTGAACATGGATATGTTTGAAACCGCACGCCGCAGATTCTTAAAATCTGGAACTGTAAAAGAAGAAAATGTAGAAACCATTTTTGAAATTACTCTTTCTAACTTAAGATCTCAAGGAGAGATAGATGAAGAAGATTTCATGCACAGAGCAGAATTGTTGTGTTCTCTAGGACAGACAGTTATGATATCTAACTTTAAGGAGTACTATAAGTTAGTAGAATACTTTAACAACTATACAAAAGCACGTATAGGACTGGTAATGGGTGTGAATAATCTAGTAGAGATTTTTGATACAAAATACTATACTCATTTAAGTGGTGGTATTCTAGAAGCCTTTGGAAAACTATTCTTTAAAGACCTGAGAGTATATTTATACCCTATGCTAGATAAAGAAACTGGCGAACTTACTACAAGTGAAAACCTAAAAGTACACCCACGTATGAAGGAACTTTATAAGTTCTTTAAATACAATGGTAAGCTTAAAGATCTAGAAGATTACAATCCAGAAATACTTCACATATTTTCTAGAGAAGTATTGCGCATGATAGATGCAAATGAAGACGGATGGAAAGAAATGCTTCCTAAAGGTATACCAGCATTAATGGAAGAAGAGAACCTCTTTGGTTGTAATAATAAATTACCTGCTCATAAAGATGCCGACTCTCAAATAGAAGACGCACCTTTATAGTGTGAGTAAACAAAAAGTATAAACCCCAAATGGTTGATAAAGCTCAACTATTTGGGGTTTTATTATTTTAATGAATCATCATTAATAAGGTGATATCCTTATAAGATTTGAGCTGCATGATCCTTAGTCTTTACTTTCCCTATCACATCGGTAATTACACCATTTTCATCAATAACAAATGTAGTGCGGTGAATACCGTCGTATTCTTTACCCATAAACTTTTTAGGTCCCCAAACTTGAAATGCATTTAACAACTTGTGATCTTCGTCTGCAAGAAGGTCATATGGCAGTTCATATTTAGTTTGAAAATTCTTCTGTCTTTTAGGACTATCTGCACTAGCGCCTAGTATTTCATAACCGCTTGCGCGAAAACGATCTATGTTATCCCTTAAATTACACGCCTCGGCAGTACAACCAGGCGTACTTGCTTTAGGGTAAAAGAATAAAACCAATTTCTTACCTGAGAAGTCAGATAAAGAAACCGTTTGCTCATCTTGATTAAGAACCGAAAAATCTGGAGCCTTATCTCCTACTTTTAATGAAGTCATATCGTATTTTTGAATGAATTAAAGCATAAAGATAGGAATGAACAAATCAGAAAAAGTTGAATTTATCATAAATAAATTAGCAGAGTTATATCCAGAGATTCCTATACCGCTAGATCATACCAGTCCTTACACCTTATTGATAGCGGTTTTAATGAGTGCTCAAAGTACAGATGTACGTGTTAACCAAATAACTCCACTCCTATTTGATCGTGCAGATAATCCCTATGATATGGTAAAACTATCTGTCGACGAGATACGTGAGATCATAAAACCAGTAGGACTGTCACCCATGAAAGCAAAAGGTATACACGGCCTATCACAAATTTTAATTGATAAACACAACGGTATTGTACCTAGAACCTATGAAGAGCTAGAAGAGTTCCCTGCAGTAGGACATAAAACTGCTGCTGTTGTTATGGCACAATCCTTCGGCATACCTACATTTCCTGTGGACACGCACATACACCGATTAATGTATCGCTGGAATCTTACAAATGGTAAAAACGTTGTGCAAACAGAAAAAGATGCAAAACGCCTCTTCCCAGAAGAAGTATGGAACGACCTACATCTTCAGATCATTTGGTACGGTCGTGAATACAGTCCTGCACGCGGTTGGGATCTAGAAAAAGATATCATCACAAAAACTGTAGGTAGAAAAACGGTTCTTGATGAGTATTATAAGAAGTTGAAGAAGTAATGAAGCCATTCATAGCAATTTTAATACTTGTTCTTATAAGTAGCTGTTCTTCCCAAGAGAAAAGTATTCAAGCCTTAAATACAAATAGAGAAGTTACTAGGTTCTTAAAAAAAAATGTAGACAGGTGTTATACATTTAAGGAAGTATTTAACCGAGAAAAAGAACTTGATCTGGAAGATTTTAAAGACTTTGTAAAAAAAGCAGACTTAAACAATGATGGAACAATAGATCTATTAGTTGATAGCTTTTATGGTGACCCTATAATTGTTTTAGCAAAACCTGATGGCCTCTATAAAGAAATAAGTATAGATTTAAATTCTAACACACCTGATTCACAAGATCAGTATACCAGGATAGACAGTATAACTACTATAAATAAACAAACTGTATTCTTAACTAGCTTAATGAATATTAATTTTAATTCTAAAGAATCAAATACAGACACTTTGATAAAGACTGATACTCTAATTATAAAATTTGATGAATTATTAAGTTATGAGAACACTTCCCATAATTTTAAAAAAATTGAAAATATTATTTTTCAAACAGATAATTGCTATGGACTTTGTCCCGTTTTTAAATTAGAAATTCAAAAGGATGGTAACATTAGTTACACCGGTATTGAACACACAGAGTTCTTAGGTAAATTAAATAGTACAATTGACAGCCAAGAATTAATTGAACTGTTTGGAATTATTGAATATTCACTTATTTACAAATTAGAAAATGATTATTCTATAAACTGGACACATTATCAGACTGGTAATTTAAAAATCAACTACTTAGATGGTAGTATCAAAGAAATTAGAGATTATGGTTTACAAGGAACAAGAGAACTTCGTTTAATTTACGATCGTTTATTTGAAATAAATAAAAATATGAAATGAATAACTACTTAGAAAACCTAACATCGTTTCATTACCCCTTTATAACTATTGTTATCATATGGCTCGCAATTACTATCTATGCCTCTAAATATGCTAAGCCTAATAGCTGGATCTCAAAACTAGGAATGAGTTTAGGTAATAAAGTAGGTCCAAAATGCGCCACTAAGTTACCTATAGTAAGAAAACCCAAGAATAAGGATCAAGCGATGTTCGGTGGTTGGAATTGTAAAAATTGCGGTATTGAAATAGATAAATATGGTAAAGAGTTATAATTATAAAACAATTCATTAAAAAGAATAATAGAACTACAACAAAACATGTTATTGTGAATACACCCTTTGCCTATCGGCATTTCCCTCAAGGTAAAGAGCTGGACGATGAGCAAAGCTAGCAACCAAAAGGGTTTTACGGTTGGGTTATCAAAAAAGTAAGGAAAAGATTTAAAGCGATTCCCCTATGCAACGGAATGACAGTAACAAATCGCGCATCGAGTGCGACATATCAGGTTATTAAATGGGTTATGATCTGGTATCTACCTCTCTTTCGCGAAAGCGAAAACACAACAAATAAAAAAATCCACTTTCAAAAAATTGAAAATGAATTTTTCTGTTTTAAAACAACAGCTAGCACTAGGCTCATAATGCTAATTGTTAAATGTCTCAAAAGTCATGTTTTTATACTGAGTAACATTTAATGCTTTTGAGTAACTAAGTAAAAAATTGATAGTTTCTTGTTTGGGTCCTGTAGGTTTCACTGGTTCAGGGAATGATTCATTGTAAAGTTTTGCCATGTGCTAGTAAGTTTATTTTTCAATTAAACGCACTTTTCAAAACTATATTATAAGGAATGACCAGAAAAAGTTATTTATCTTGTTAATACGATATTATGCTTATCAATTACTTTACGCAAGTTAATTAATGCATATCGCATTCTCCCTAACGCTGTGTTGATACTAACGTCTGTAGACTCGGCTATTTCTTTAAATGACATCTCTTTAAAGATGCGCATAGTAAGTACTTCTTTTTGATCTTCTGGCAGCTCTTCTACTAGACGCCTTACATCTTCATGCACCTGACTGGTAATCATGTCAAATTCCATACTCTCTTCTCCATCACTTATTACATCAAAAATATCAAAGTCATTACGAGATTGAAATTTAGGCATGCGTTTATTACGACGGAAATGGTCAATAACTAGATTGTGTGCAATACGCATTACCCAAGGAAGAAATTTACCTTCTTCATTGTACTTTCCCTTTTTAAGGGTGCGTATAACTTTTATAAACGTATCTTGAAATATATCTTCCGTAATGTCGCGATCCATTACTTTAGAAAAAATAAAACTGTAGATTCTTTGCTTGTGACGTACGATAAGAGTTTCTAATCCCTTTTCATTACCTTCCATATACTGCCTTACTAGCGCAGCATCTTGTACATTTTCTAATTTCATATTATAACAACTTAAGTGACCTCAGATAGAGCCTTTGATCAGATTTTTTAAAGTAATGTTATAGTATAAGCAGTGTGTTTAGAAATTGTTATCGGGCTAAATATACCAACATTTATTCCACAAATACAAAAAGTGACAACATTTTTTAACATTTTTATTGCAATAAACGATTTTTTGAAGGACAAAGTCCCTCTTATCTTTGTAGTTATGCCAGAAACAAAATTGTTTGCCGATATAGACCAGTTAAGCCCTAAGGAGAATATTCTTATTAAAGGTGCACAACTTCACAACCTTAAAGATCTAGATGCCGTTATCCCTAGAAATAAACTCGTCGTTATAACCGGTTTATCTGGTAGTGGTAAGTCTTCGCTAGCTTTTGACACGCTTTATGCAGAAGGTCAACGTCGTTATGTAGAAAGTCTTTCTTCTTATGCAAGACAGTTTTTAGGACGTTTAAATAAGCCTAAAGTAGAATATATAAAAGGTATTGCTCCTGCCATAGCCATTGAGCAAAAAGTAAATTCTACTAACCCTAGATCTACCGTAGGAACTACTACAGAGATTTATGATTATTTAAAATTATTATTTGCTCGTATAGGTCGCACCTACTCACCTATCTCTGGTGACGAGGTTAAAAAAGACACTGTAACCGACGTTGTAAATTATGTAAAACAACAGGACGAAGGATCTAAGCTGCTATTAACTACCAGACTTATAGTTAAAGGTAAACGTGATATTGCTGCACAACTGCAGGTACTCTTACAACAAGGTTTTACACGTATAAAAATAAACGACAGCGTACATAGAATAGACGAAGAAGATTTGACTTATTCTAAAAAAGACGAAGTAAAAATAGTCATAGACCGTATCATCGTACGAGATAATGAAGATTTCTATAATCGACTAGCAGATGCTATTGATACTGCTTTTTTTGAAGGAAAAGGTGTCGCGTTTATAGAACATATGGACGGCAGTAAAGTGCGCGAGTTCACTAATAAATTTGAACTAGACGGCATAGAATTTTTAGAGCCTAATCCGCATTTGTTTAGTTTTAATAATCCTTATGGTGCTTGTCCTAGATGTGAAGGTTATGGAGATGTGATAGGTATAGATGCAGACCTCGTTATTCCTAACACAGCACTGTCTATTTACGAGCAAGCCGTTTTTCCATGGCGTGGTGAGAGTATGTCCTTTTATAACAACCAGCTTATTAAGAGTGCTAGTAAATTTGACTTTCCTATTCACCGACCATGGTTTGAGCTTACTGAAAAGCAAAAACGACTGGTTTGGGATGGAAACAAATACTTTGAAGGTATTCATTCCTTTTTTGAAGAACTAGAAGCAAAAGCCTACAAGATCCAGAATCGTGTCATGTTATCTCGATACCGTGGTAAAACTAAATGTAGCAACTGTAATGGCGCTAGATTAAGAAAAGAAGCAGACTATGTAAAAATAGCCGACACGACCATTACAGACCTTGTGACGCTGCCTATTAAGGAATTAGTGCAGTTTTTTAAAGATCTAGAATTAAACGATCACGATCAACAAATCGCAAAACGTTTACTCATCGAGATCAATAATAGACTTGCTTTTTTATCTGATGTAGGGCTAGATTACTTAACCCTTAATCGTAAATCTAACAGTCTATCTGGTGGTGAGTCTCAACGTATTAATCTAGCGACATCATTAGGTAGTAGTCTGGTAGGTAGTATGTATATTTTAGATGAGCCTAGTATAGGTCTCCATCCACGAGATACAAAAAGGTTAATCAAAGTTCTCAAGAATTTACGTGATTTAGGAAATACAGTCATCGTCGTGGAGCATGATGAAGAAATCATGCAAGCAGCAGACCAGATCATAGACATAGGTCCAGAGGCTGGTACTCATGGTGGTGAAGTTGTTGCTGCAGGGACATTAGATGAGATCTTAAAATCTGACAGTCTTACTGCAAAGTATTTGAATGGATCTATGGAGATTCCGCTTCCGCGAAAGCGAAGACCTAACAAGTATTATATAGATATAAAAGGTGCCAGACAGAATAACCTACAGAATATAGATGTGCGTTTTCCACTAGGTGTTTTAACCATGGTAACCGGCGTTTCTGGTAGTGGGAAATCTACTCTTGTAAAGCAAATTTTATATCCAGCTATCTTAAAAAAGCTAGGTGGTTATGGTAAAAAAGCTGGACAGTTTACAGGAATATCTGGAAAGTTTGAAAATGTAAAAACGGTAGAATTTATTGATCAAAACCCTATAGGTCGCAGCTCTAGATCTAATCCTGTAACCTATATCAAAGCTTATGATGACATACGTAATCTATTTGCAAATGAGAAAGTTGCAAAGATAAGAAACTACAAACCTAAACATTTTTCTTTTAACGTAGATGGTGGTAGATGTGAGACTTGTAAAGGAGATGGTGAGGTAACCATCGAGATGCAATTCATGGCAGACGTTACTCTTAAATGTGAAACCTGTAATGGTAAACGTTTTAAGAAAGAGATTCTAGAAGTGAAGTTTCATGATAAGAATATAGACGATGTTCTCAACTTAACTATTAACGATGCAATAGCATTTTTTAATACGAATAAAGAAGCTAAGATCACAAGAAAACTGCAACCGTTACAAGATGTAGGGTTAGGATATGTAACCTTAGGACAAAGCTCTTCTACTCTATCTGGTGGAGAAGCGCAGCGTATTAAATTGGCTAGTTTCTTAGTAAAAGGAACTACGTCAGATAAAACACTTTTCATATTTGATGAGCCTACTACAGGACTTCATTTCCATGATATCAATAAATTATTAGATAGTTTTAATGCATTAATAGAAAAAGGGCACTCTGTAATTGTGATAGAACACAACATGGATCTAGTAAAATGTGCTGATTATGTAATAGATCTAGGCCCAGAAGGTGGTAAACTAGGTGGTAAACTAGTGGCTGCAGGAACTCCAGAAGAAGTCGCTAAGATTAAAGACAGCTATACCGCTCCTTACCTGGCAGAAAAATTATAATATAACAGACTCTCGTTCATTATAAACGAGTGCGATTTATTCAGCTTAAACTTATTACATTTGATTAAGTCTGCATTCTAACAGCATATTCATGAAAAAGCCTCATATAAGATTGCGCCGTAAAGCGACACCTAAGTCACGAACTAGCGTATTCCAGCCACCTGGTACTATTTCTTATGTAGGAGATGATAGATCTGGTAAGGTCACAGCAGAAACTATTTTATACGATGAGAACCATTTTTCTAAGCAAGATGGTATATTCTTAGATCAATTAAAGGAAGATCGCGTTAACTGGTTTAATATCGATGGTGTCCATGACATTGATATACTAGAGAAAATAGGTAGTAAATTTCAGTTACACCATTTATTATTAGAAGACATAGCAAATACTACGCAACGTCCTAAAACTGAATTTTACGGAAAATATATTTATCAATGTATTAAAATGATTTCTTATGACGCAAATAGTCATGAACTTAATGAAGAACAAGTAAGCTTAATACTTACTGAAGATGCTGTTATAACTTTCCAAGAAAAGACAGGAGATGTTTTTGAAAACATTAGAGATCGTATCGAGAACAGTCGTGGTCGCATTAGATCTGTTAAAAGTGATTATTTATTCTATGCTCTTATAGATAGTATTATAGACCACTACTTTATAGCTATAGAACAAATAGGAGATTACCTCGATCATCTAGAAGATGAAATTTTTGAAAATCCACAAAAGGATTCTCTAAATAAAGCACAGAAAAATAAAAGGATGTTGCTTCAACTGCGTCGCGCTATTTTCCCTTTAAGAGAATCTATTTCTAGATTACTTAAAGAAGATAGTACACTTATAGATTCTAGAACACATGCCTATTTTCAAGATGCTTATGATCACTGTATTCAAATTATAGAAACGGTAGAATCCTATAGAGAAATTAATGCAGGATTGCGTGATATGTATTTATCTAGTGTAAGTCATAAGATGAATCAAATCATGCAGGTTCTTACTATCATGTCTTCCATATTTATACCTCTTACTTTTCTAGCAGGTATCTACGGAATGAATTTACCCAACATGCCAGAAATGGGATGGGAAAATTCTTATAGTTATTTCTGGATTGCCTGTGGTGTCATATTCTTTTCATTATTAGGTTTTTTTAAGTGGAAAAAATGGCTCTAGGATTTTCTATACCTGTAAAAATTGTTTTTACGACCTTCATCCTACTTGTGATTTTAAGTTGTAAAAATCAATCACAGGAAATGGAGATTGCTCTAAAAGATATTTCTTTAAACGGAAATACACTTACATTAGGATTCGATAATGAACCAACTAGAAGTTCCCAAATAACACCTATACAAGACAAAATCTATAAATATGTCGATGCACCTTCTGGTTTAAATTTTAGAGATGCGCCTAAAGGTAAAGTACTTGGCAAATTTCCAGATAATTATAGGTTAGAAATTCTTGAAGTAACAAATATTACTAGCATTGTTAAAGATGGGAATAAAGAAATCTCTGGCTCATGGGTAAAGGTTACCACTGGTCGCGTAATAGGCTATGTATTTGATGGTTTTTTATCAGATAACTATAAAGAGATAACATATGAAAACAACATTAACGATCTCTCTATTCTTACCATGGACAGTTATGAAAAGAAAAACGATGTGACTATTCCATTTATATCCTTAACAGATGGTTATTGGGCTAATCGTTTTCCTAAAGTTCTAGAAGAATTTCAAAATGAATCCAGAACAGACGATGACGAAAAGCAAAACGAAATCTATTACCATTTAAAAGGTAAAGAAAGAGTCACTTTTTTAAACAATAGAGAGATCAAAGAATCCGATTTTTTATTCATTTATAACTATCAAACAGATCAATTAAAACAATTTAACGTAAAAGATGTACCTCTTTTTACTCATCAAAGTATTTATGGTGGTGGTGATTATCTTACCGGTTTTGACCTAGAAGGATTAATAGAAACTACTAACTACTCCTATTATAATTCTTTTGCACATGTCGGTAAAGAAAATCCTTTCCTGACTAATTCAATAAGTAGCATCAATTGGAAAACTCTAGATACAAGTAAGGTGCCTAAAATTGAATTGGCTTATGGAGAGTTTTTTAAATCTACTCAATACGATATACAAGTAGCCTATCACTATGTAATAGATAACAACGATTACTATTACACACGTAACAGCTTTGAAAATGGAACCTACACGGCAGACTACATATTTGCATTATCTCCAGCTAAAAAGGTATTATACATGACAGAAGTAACTGACAGCGAAAGTCAAAGCCCTTCCTTATACCTTCAAGAGGACATGGAACTGCCAAAAGAGCCGAATCATTATGCTGGCAGATTATTTAAAGATAAACCACCAGTTATTTTTGGACTTTACTATAATAGTTTTGGTTGTCCATTTATCGCATTTTTAGACGATAAAGAACATGTTATTTATATACAATGTGATAATAGACACTAAAGGTTAAAGAAATAAATCATTATTGATAACAGAAGACCACTAATTTTTAGAATATGACAATATGTATCAAAATATATTATGCGCGCATAATACTTTGGCACGCGTATTGCTTTAAAGGTTATGAAGGTTAACAAGAGTAATTTTCAAAAGTTTTTTGGTTGGTTAGTAAGAATTCCTGAGTTATCATCTTGATAGCTCGGGATTCTTCATTTTAAGACAATTTGCACTTAATGCCGAAAATAAATCTATTCCGATAACTATTTAAATAATAACTACTTTTGATACATGAAACAAATAATCAGCATAGCCTTACTCCTATTAATCATAAGTTGTAAAACAGATTCAGAAAAAACTGTTGTAGTAAAAGAAGTATTAACAGAAGAGGTAAAAAAAGAACTCATTTTTCCTGATGACTTTTTAGGTATTTATAAGGGGAATCTAGTAAACACAACCAGTAATGGATTAGAAGATATTCCTATGGAATTTCATTTACTTGCTACTGCTGATAGTTTAAGATATGATTATAAAATATTTTACGGTGCAGAACGAGAAGAAAGAGCCTATAATCTTATACAGACAGGAAATAAGAATATTTATGAACTGGATGAAAATAACGGTATCATACTACCTATAGCTCAATCTAAAAATACATTGTTCAGCACCTACGAGGTCGCAGGTAATTTAATAAACAACAGTGAGGTATTTTATGAAGACCGTATGGACTTTATGATAACCATGTCTAGTCTAGAAAACAAAGAAGAAACAGGAGAATCTGCTGGTTACAAAGTAAACAGTTATCCTATTTTAGTTATGCAGCAGGCTACGCTTTATAAAATTAATGAGTAGTAAATCGCATTAAATACTAAACATAAAAAAAAGTCCTGTTTACACAGGACTTTTTTTATACATATAATCTAGTTATCACTTATGCAAACGCAGCAGCGACACTAGCACTTAATCTTTTATAAACACCACTATCTAGACGTTCACGTATACCTTCAAAGGCAGTTAAGGTCTCCTCTATGTCTGCCATAGTGTGAGATGCAGTAGGAATTAATCTCAATAAGATTAGCCCTTTAGGTATAACTGGATATACAACTATAGAACAAAAGACACCAAAGTTTTCACGTAAATCTTTAACTAGAGCCATAGCTTCAGGGATACTACCTTTAAGATAAACTGGTGTTACACACGATTGAGTAGTACCTATATCAAAACCACGGTCCTTAAGTCCGCTCTGTAATGCATTTACATTTTCCCATAGCTTATCTTTAAGCTCTGGCATAGTACGTAACATATCTAGACGTTTTAAAGCTCCCACTACAAGTTGTGATTGTAAAGACTTTGCAAACATTTGAGAACGCAAGTTATATTTTAAGTAATCGATTATTTCTTTATCAGCTGCAATAAAAGCACCTGTACTCGCTAGAGATTTTGCAAATGTTGCAAAGTACACATCTATTTGATCCTGTACACCTTGCTCCTCACCTGCTCCAGCACCAGTTTTACCTAGAGTACCAAAACCATGTGCATCATCTACAAATAGCCTGAAGTTATACTTTTCTTTAAGAGCAACTATTTCTTTTAATTTTCCTTGCTCTCCACGCATTCCAAAAACACCTTCAGAAATCACAAGAATTCCTCCACCAGTTTGTTCAGCTATTTTAGTAGCACGTTGAAGGTTCTTCTCTATGCTTTCTAAATCATTATGCTTATAAGTAAAACGCTTACCGTGATGTAAACGTACACCGTCAATGATACACGCATGTGCATCTACATCGTAAACAATAACGTCATCTTTAGAAACTAAAGCATCTACAGTAGACACCATTCCTTGATAACCAAAATTCAATAAATAAGCAGCTTCTTTATCTACAAATTCTGCAAGCTCATTTTGTAGTTGTTCATGAAGATCAGTATGACCACTCATCATACGTGCACCCATAGGATAAGCACTTCCATACTCAGCACCAGCCTCTGCATCTACCTTTCTTACCTCTGGATGATTTGCTAATCCTAAATAATCGTTAACACTCCAAGTAATCACTTCTCTACCGTTAAATTGCATACGGTTAGAAATAGGTCCTTCTAACTTAGGAAACACAAAATATCCTTCAGCTACACTCGCCCATTTCCCTAGTGGTCCCTTGTCCTTGTATATTTTATCAAATAAATCTTTCATATCACTAATTAAGCTGACAAATATACGACTTTCGCAGCAATTCATCTATAGATTATGCGTGCATAGTATTTTGTAATTTGTTAATAATGTGTTGAAGAATATATAGTTAGAAACAGATATCGCTTTCGCGAAAGCGTAATAAAAAACAAAACCCTAATCTTTTATGGATTAGGGTTTTATATTAAAAATACGTTAAAGAATATTACTTAATGTATTCAATATGTTGTTGATCTGCAGTTGATTTTGAATCAAAAAAGCCTTGATCCTGCATCCACTCATCATTATAAATTTTACTCATGTAACGAGATCCGTGATCTGGAAAAATAATTACCACATTAGAATTCTCATCAAAAACACCTTCAGCAGCTAGTTGCTTAGTCGCTTGTAATGCAGCACCACTTGTATATCCTACAAATAGACCTTCTGTTTGAGATATATAACGTGCTGTATGAGCAGCCTCTTCGTCCTTCACCTTTGTAAAACTATCGATAGCATCAAAATCTGTCGCAGTTGGGATTAAGTTTTTACCTAATCCTTCTATACGGTAAGGATAAATTTCATCCTTATCAAATTCTTGAGTTTCATGATATTTTTTAAGAACACTACCGTAAGCATCAACTCCTAAGATTTGAATATTAGGATTTTGTTCTTTTAAGAAACGTGCCGTACCTGATATGGTACCACCTGTACCACTACAGGCTACTAAATGTGTAATCTCTCCAGCAGTCTGGTTCCATATTTCTGGACCAGTAGATAAGTAATGAGCCTCCATATTCAACTCATTAAAATACTGATTGATATAGATGCTGTTCTTAATTTCATCATGCAAGCGCTTTGCTACTTGATAATAACTACGTGGGTCGTCTGCACTTACATTTGCTGGACACACATAAACTTTGGCACCCATAGACTTTAACATATCTATTTTATCTGCACTAGATTTTGAACTTACTGCTAGAATACAGTCGTATCCTTTTATGCGGCTTACCATTGCGATACTAAAACCTGTGTTACCAGATGTTGTTTCTATTATAGTATCTCCAGGTTTAAGAATTCCCTTGCGCTCTGCCTCTTCAATAATATGAAGAGCGATACGATCTTTTGAAGAATGTCCTGGGTTAAAAGCCTCTACTTTGGCGTAATAATTACCTGGAAAATTTTCTACTGTTTTAGAAAGTTTTATAAGAGGTGTCTCTCCTATTAATTCCAATACATTATTGTACGCTTTGATATTGTCGCTCATATATAGGGTTTTGTTAAGAACCTGTACTGCGTTAGACTACCATTTTAGGAAAAGGTTGCATCCTAACTTTACAGAACCTGTTCTTTTGCACTTTAAATTTTAGCACAAAAACTTTGCAAATTTACACAAAAAAAAACTAGTTGTTAATATTTTCTAAATCTAATAAAAAAGCAAAATCTATAGCAACCTCTTTTAAAGCATCATACCTTCCTGATGCTCCACTGTGACCACTAGAAAGATCTGTTTTAAATAACAATAAATGATCATCCTTTTTAAGCTCTCTTAGCTTTGCTACCCATTTTGCAGGTTCCCAGTACTGTACCTGTGAGTCGTGGTAACCTGTTGTTACTAACATATTGGGATACGACTGCGCAACCACCTGATCATATGGAGAGTAACTTAACATATACTCATAACTATCTTTATTATTAGGATTTCCCCACTCGTCGTACTCACCTGTAGTAAGTGGTATACTATCATCTAGCATGGTAGTTACTACATCTACAAATGGTACGGCACTTAAAATACCGTTATAAAGTTCTGGTGCCATATTAATTATAGCTCCCATAAGAAGTCCTCCTGCACTACCGCCTGAGGCGTATAAGTGTTTTGAAGTTGTATATTTTTCTTCTATTAAAAATTTACTACAGGCTATAAAATCAGTAAATGTATTGCGTTTTTGAAACATCTTACCTGTCTCATACCATTCACGTCCTAGGTATTCTCCACCACGTATGTGTGCAATAGCAAATACAAAACCACGGTCTAATAAACTTAATCTGGATATAGAAAAATAAGGGTCTATCGTACTTCCATAACTACCGTACCCATACTGTAATAAAGGATTACCGTCTGGTTTTTTCTTATCTTTTCTGTACACTAAACTGATAGGCACTTTTACACCATCTACCGCAGTAGCCCATACACGCTCAGACACATAGTTATCTGGGTTAAAGCTAGGGTCTTCTATAGGTTGTGTTTTAAGTACTATTTCTTCTCTAGTTTCCATATCAAACTCTATAACCGACGGTGGTGTGGTCATAGAATTATAATTGTAACGCAATTTATTAGTCTTAAACTGAAAGTTTGCACTAGTAAAAGCTGTATAGGTCTCATTACTAAAAGGCAAGAAATAATCTACTGTATTATCCCATGCTTTAATTCTTATGCGATTTAAACCGTTAAAACGGTCTGATATGACAAAGTAATTCTCAAAAAGGTCAAAATCTTCTAGAAGCACCTCTGGATCATGAGCAATAAAATCCTCCCAATTCTCCATTTGTGGGGTCTCGATAGCGGTTTTCATGATTTTAAAGTTAGTCGCCTCATCTTTATTAGTCATGATATAGAAACTATCTTTATAATGCGACACACTATATTCCATGTCTGGCAGGCGTTCTTGGACTAACTTAAACTCACTATCTGGCTGGTCTGCATCGATAAATCGAACCTCGTCAGATAATGTTGCAGAAGATTTGATCATGATAAAGCGCTCTGACATCGTTTTGTAGACAAAACAATTAAAAATCTCGTCCTTTTCTTCAAATATCAATTGGTTAGACGCAGCTGGCTCACCTAATTCATATTTATAAATCTTATCGGCACGCAGTGTTTGCTGGTCTTTACGAGTAAAGAATAAGGTTTTATTATCATTTGCCCATACAGAACCACCTGTTGTTAATTCCAGAAAATTTTCAAAAACCTCACCAGTCTCCAGGTTTTTAATATAGATGGTATACTCACGACGTCCTTTAGTATCTACTCCATAGGCTACTAATTTATTATCGGGAGAAATATTCATAGAGGTAAGTTTATAATACTCATTCCCTACTGCCATTTCATTTACATTAAAAAGCAATTCTTGCTCTTCACTGCCATCCTTACGCCTGTAATAATATGGGTAACTTTCTCCTGTTTCCATCTTACTGATATACCAGTATCCGTTTAATAAATAAGGAACAGACTCGTCGTCTTCTTTTATGCGTCCTTTGATTTCATTAAAAAGATCGTCCTTTAATTGATTTGTATGTGCAGTACTGGCATCATAATAATCATTTTCTCTTTTTAAATAATCGATCACTTCTGGAGCGTCACGCTCTGTCATCCAGTGGTAGTTATCTATTCTTTGATGTCCATGCATGTCATGAACGTGAGATATTTTCTTTGCAATCGGAGCTTTAGGAGCCATATAAATCTTAAAATTAAAAAGCATTGCAAGATATAAAATAGCTTTCCATTTGCTACTATAGTTAGTAGAGAGTTATTTTTGTTCTCGCTTTCGCGAAAGCGGAATTACAACAAACATTTTACACATTTAATTAAAAAAGAAAAATTATGTTCGGAGATATGATGGGAATGATGGGAAAACTGAAGGAGACCCAAGCAAAAGTGGAAGAAACAAAAAAGAGAATGGAGACTGTTCTTATAGACGAGCAATCAAGTGATGGCTTATTAAAAGTAACGGTAACTGCTAGTCGTCAAATTAAAAATGTAACTGTCGATCCAGAACTTCTGGAAGATAAAGAGCAGCTAGAAGATTATCTAGTTATGGTAACTAATAAAGCGCTTGCCAAAGCTGAAGAAATTTATGAAACTGAAGTAGCTGCAGTTGCCAAAGATGGAATGCCTAACATACCTGGAATGGACATGTTTAAATAATTTTCTGAATTTTATAGCATAAAAAAAGGGCTGTTCTCTTAATAAGAACAGCCCTTTTTATGTGAAGTATGAATTGATTAATTAATGATCAATTGTTTACTTGTGGTAATACCTGATGCATTTTTAATTTGCAAGATGTAATTACCTACTTTTAAATTATTACCTAAATCTAATTGAGCCTCATTGTTAGACTTATCGATATCATTCCAGTTAATGATTTGCTGCCCTAACATATTATATAATGAAGCAGATTTTATAGTCTCTACACCAGTACCTGATATGTGAATGGTCTTATTAGCAGAAGTAGGGTTAGGATATATAGTAAATTCTACCATATCTAGCTCTTCTAAAGAAAGGATTGCATTTGAGAATTTAATTTCAAATCTATTTGCAGCACTAGAAGCAGCATCGGTAGACTGTATAGAATAATTATAGATATTATTACCATCGTTAAGTAACGTGTACGACCCTAAGAAATTATCTTTTAAGTACACTGGTAAACCTACTGTAGTTACATCTAAAGATAATGCATAGTCTACTGCTCTATAAGTTACTATATCTAGAAAAAGTGTTTCATTATCTTGAGGTGTAAAACGATTTTCAATACTTAATTTATCAGTTCCATTCATAAAACTAAGAGTTTCATCTAGATTGCTGAATTTTATGGCATCATTACCATCTACTCCATTAGAGCTAGCTGGATCAAATCTTACCACTACTCCATCACGAGCAGACATACCGTTTTGTAACTCTGTTTGCTCATATAGCTGTACAGAAATAGAACTTGTAGTGGCACTGTTTCTTGCACTATTAGAAAAACCAGCCGTTACATCTTTATCTGATTCTGTAAAAGAAACACTTGCTGCACCATTTGCTAGTGTAGAAATAAAGAATGACGTATTAGGCTGTAAGTACTTATTCATAAGAGAACTAACATTATTTGAGCTATTTGCACTCACATCTATGGTTACATATGCTCCTCTCACATTAATAGCAGGATCCCATAAATATACAAATGAGCTACTTACATTATTAGATCCAGCTAGTACAGTACTTAAATCTACTGGTGCCTGGTATGGATTACCTACAAAGTTAAACTCTCCTGCTACAGCACTTAAACTAGCGTCAGTTACATTTCCTGTAACTAGACTACCTGTTGCAGTAAGCGTGGTATTAGAAGGTGTTGCCGCATTATCTGTTAAATCAACAGTTCTATCACCTCTTACTAGCATGCGGTATGCCTTACCAGCAACTAGTCCTAACGTAGATGTATTTGCAATAGCCTCCCATTGCTGGCCCGTATTGTTGTACGTAAATAATGATGGCGCACCAGAACTAGTCATATCAAAACCATTTGCTCCGGTTGTAGAACCAGTAATATGTGTTCCTGCACCACTTGTAAGACCAGAATCGTTTTGCCAGTTATCTGCTATACTGTTTGCTGTAGTTAAGGATGGGCTTAGGAATCTAAAAGATCTTTTCGCAGGCACATAATGCTCTACAGCAAAATTACCAGTTATAGATCCATTTACTGGTCCTACATAAGCTGTGCCTGTAGCATTACTAGTAAGCAACATCATATTTGCAGGGTTTACAGTTAAATCATTATTAACAGTAAGTAAATTATTTATGGATACATCTGTATTAATCGCAAGCACATTATCTACTATTAAATTATTAAGACCAAAGCTATTACCACTAATTGACTGACTAGAAGTTCCTGAAACAGATAAAGTCCCTTGAGAACCAATTAAAGTTCCATCTACCTGTAAGTCTTCTCTCAAATCGATTTCTGTAGTACCTAAATCTAATGTTGCACCAGTTTGAACAGTGACATTATTAAATAAAGACATTGCAGTTAAACTTGCAGTTCCATTCATTACTGTAACATCTTCTGCTTGGTACTCAGAACCGCTTGGGTCATAAGGTGACCAAGAGTTATTGTATATAAAGTTAATGTCTTCGCCAGCATTAGCAGTTACATCATTAAAACTTGATATCGTTTCTATAATCCATTCTGAAGCTGTCCAAGTATCGTTTGCCTCTGAAACTGTGATTTTTCTAAAGGCACGAGAATTGGAATAATCCCAAGGCTCACCGAAACCACTCTGACCTAATACTCCATAAATATCAACTATCACATCATCGCCATTATATAAAACATAAATATCGTCTCCATCACCATTAAGGAAGTTATAATCTGTAATGTCTGGGGTAAAAGAACCTCCTGGTCTACCTACTGTATAATAATCTCCTGGCTGTAAAGTAGCTGTAAGATTAGAAGGATTCACTGCATTACTACTTCCGTCAAAAGCAATTGCTAAGTAGAAACCTTCAGCTCCTAGATCAACTGCTGCTGTTCCATAATTAAAAATTTCTACATATGCCTCGTTAATATCTGTACTTACTACTTCTGTAATTATAATAGTAGGATCTAAAGAAATGGTAGTAGTTGCATCTGCTAGAGGTCCATTAGGTGTAGTTAGATAATCTATATCATCAGCAACATTAGAATAAGCTGTAATTTGAAAATAATAAGTTACTGTCTCATCTAGGTCATTCCATGTATAAGCTTCTTCACCATTATTTACAATTACTAAACCATTACCATCTGTAACATCCATGTCTATAACTGGCAATATACCATCAGTAAAAGTTGGGAAATTACCAGCAGTAGTACTTATCGCTATAGCATAACCGTCTGCTAGGTTAGGACCAGCAACATCATTCCATGCCAGATTAATATCATTACCGCTATTAACTGCTGTAAAATTAGTAACTTGTGAAGATGGTTCTGGAAAAACTTGATATTCAAATTTAAATACAGCACCAGGATTTGCAACACCTAAAGAAGATGTCCCTGAAGGCCCTGAAGTAGAACCTCCACTATCAGTTACCGCATAAATAGTATTACCATCTGCAGAAATAGCAATATCTCTATATCTATCTATGGATGAGTGAAACTCAATAAGATCTGTTGTTATATTATTAGATGCATCGACACCATAACGGTAAAGAGCTCCTTTTTTAAGTGTAGGAATGATTATGTTTTTGGAAAAAGGTAAGTTACCATTTCCTTCATACACATCAATACTTGAAGGTGCTACAGTAGGCCATGTTAAAAAATCTCCTTGTGGCACAGCAGTAACTGTACTACCATAAGTTGCTATAGGTCCTTGAAAATCTACTGGTAAAGGAAAATCTGTTTCTTTATGAGTTACGGCGTTAGGTGGACAGTTGTTATCATTACTTGCACATGCTCCAGATCCTTTAATACATTGCTCATAACCTAGGTCATCTCGTTCACCTACGATAAGTGGCCACCCATAATTTTTACCTCCTTCTAAAATATGAACCTCGTCATCTACTCTATCACCATGTTCTGACTGGAAAAGTGTTCCATTACTATCAAATACAATTCCCTGCGCATTTCGATGTCCATAGGTGAAAATATGAGATTGTACCTTATCCGAATCTGGTCTATTAGTATCAGCATTATCTGGTACTGGCGAATTAGAAAATGGATTACCAGCACTACCATCAGGAACAGCAAATGGATAAAATTTAGGATTATCTACTGGAATCGTTCCATCTAAGTTGATACGTAATGATTTCCCTTTATAAGTGGACCAATCAGTTGCATTAACCGCAGCTTGTGTAGGTAATGCTTGTGACTGTACTAACTGACATACATTTTGAAATTGATTTGCTCCTAAATCACCAGAAGTGTAATAAATTTTAAGGTCTGGCCCTATTTTCATTCTACCAGAATTATGATCATTACTGGCATCCATTCCTTGAATGAGTACATTAGAAGTACCATCACTAATAGTTCCAGCAGTAGATGTGTTAGGTACTAATGTATTCGTTGAATTATCATATTCAAATCGCTCTATTCTTAAACTGCGATCTTTACCGTATGGAGATGAAGTATTAGAATACGTATAAGCTAGGTAAACATAATTATTAATCGTTGTCGTTATGTCTGTATAAAGATCTGGATGTATAGCCATTCCCATAAGACCATCTTGACCAGCTGCGCTGTACACCTCATTATGAAGATCTAACATCACGGTTTTTGCACCAGTGTTAGGATCTATACGCACCACGCGTTCTCCATTAGTAGCATCTGATGTATTATCTATCGCTGCTCTTTCTGTAATCCACAAAAAGCCATCAGGTCCATAAGTAATTTCATTAGGATAAGAAACTAACTGATTCATGTTAGCCAACTTTGTAACTGTCCAGTTTCTACTGTTAGTTTCAGGATTTTGTGCTAGAGAAAAAATACTCCAACAAAATACCAATACGAGTAAAGTTTTATTCATGATTTTATTTTAATTGATTAGGGCAATTGAAAAAAACTGCTTTCGTAATCTGTTACAAAAGCAGTTGTTAAATTAATACTGTTTAGTTTACTATAATCTTTACAGATTTTTTAGTTCCTTTTACATCTATCTCAACAAGGTAAATGCCTGAAGAAACTTGAGGGATGTAAATACCGTTTTGTATGTTGGTAAGTTCGCTTTCGCGGAAGCTGAATAATAATTTACCTGAAAGGTCATATACATTCATTGAACTTACAGATTCTTGTAAATGATCTACATAAATCTTACCATCATTATTTAAATAATAAATATCTATTTGTTCTAAAGTCTCTTCATCTAGCCCTAAAGTTCTTTGTTCAAAAACGATTTCAAATCTAGAACTATTTTTACCATCTGCAGAAAGTGTAAAATAATATTCTCCATTTCTTAAGTCGTGATATGTATTAGTCTCATTATCTCTTAAATATAATTCTTGAGATGTAGAAATATTAGCAATCTCCTTTGCACTTATCTTGTAATTAACTGTAGAGATTCCATGAACCGTTAACGGTACTACTTTTGAAGGAGTAATTTGATCAAAAGATCTTATTACAAAGTTTTTACCATTATAAGAGGTGTACATATCTGTATCTCTTAAAGCTTCAAACATTGCACCATCATATCCATAATCTACTCCATCGGTAAGAAAATCTGCAAAACCTAAAACGATCTCTTTAGATGCTCCATTATCAGCTTCTAACTCTAATCTTAGTATTTCAATAGTCTCATCTTGATAATCAGATCTATCTGCAGTAGGTTGTGGTGAACCTGGTGCACTTACAAAAATACTTTCTCCTAAACTTTCTTGTTTAAATACACGTTGGCCATTGTTAAAGTTCAATGTACCATTATCCGTTAGAGTTACAAAGAATCCTTGGGACACTGGTAAGAAGAATGTAGGCACCACAGTACCAGTTGTTGGACCACCCAAAGCACCACTACCTGCAATTTGTGTCGCATTTACTGTTGCTAGCTTAGTAATAGTAGCATATCCACCTTCATAATTTGCAAGAATATGGTCAGTACTTCCAAACTGATCCCATAAGTAAACCGCACCATCTATAACACTAGCATTATCATCTATAAATGTACGTGCATCTATAGCACTAGGATAAGGATTACCTAATAATGAAGTTGTTAAATCTGCCGTAGGGTCACCATCGGTATCGATTGCTGTAATATTTATGGAACCATTATTAGGTTTACCTTCAAATAAATATTCTTGGTCACCTACTGCACCAGCACCTTTCTGACTCCATCCATGACCTGCATCTATAGGACTAGTACCATCTATTCTTAACCAGTCTGCATAGGTAACTCCATTATTAAAGGTATGTAACCATCTACCACTTATTGTTGTAGGTGATGTAATAGGTGGTGTTCTTACTCCTATTCCAGTTATGTTAATAAAGCCAGCCGCATCTTGTAACATACCTAAGTTAAACGTATTGTTATTACTAGTGGCATTCTGAACTCCTACAGGAGAGCTCCAGTAATTATAACTGTAGACATCACTTTTACCTTCTTGCCATCTTTTTAAACGACCAGCACTTGACACATCTAAATCACTATCAATGGTTTGTACTAATTGCGCATCTGCTTCTAGATCTATTAAACCGTTAAGAACAACATACCATTCATTCTCTAGATAATTACCATCTTCTACCATAACAGAAGCTGCAGCATCTACTACAACACCTACTGTAGATATGCTAGCATCTAGTGTCGTTTCATGTCCTACTTTAATTATTGTGTAATTGTAGTTTTCTATATCTGCTGGATCCCACACTACTGTCTGTACAAAAGTTGCGTTATCAGATAACAATCCATCTTGAGCGGTAACATAAGGAATAGGTGCTGTTTGTGGCACTATCTTCTTCACATTATACATTCTTATATCTGTATTGTTAGCAGCATCAAATACGATATCACCTTCTATACTGGCAAAGTCATAATAAACAGCAATATCATTCCATAAAACACTTATATTCTTAGGTAAAATCTTACCTGTTACCAGTGTCCCATTGGCTTCTATTTCTTGGTACATAATTCTTCTTACATCAGCAATGTCTATACCTTTGTTGAATACTCTAATTTCATCTAAGAAACCTCTATAATAGTTGGAAGATCCAGCAGTAGCTGAATTACCTACTGTAAAAGGACTACCAGATGTGCTTGATAAGGCAGCGCCACCTGTTGCGATAGTAGCTTCTTCTACACCATTAATAAATAGTTTAAGATCAGTTGCTGTATATGTTGCCGAAATATTTACCCATTTTGAATTTGAAATAGTACCAGCAGAGGACACTGTGTAGGTGTTACCACCTGCATCGATTGCTGTCACCAACGCCCTACTCGCGCTATCTAGAGAAATATTAAAATTCTCTTCTCCCATTACCGTAACATTTGTTCCTGTATTTTCTGCAAGAACCCATGCCATAATAGTAGAACTGCTTAGACCAGCTGTTACCGGTGCAGGAGTTTGTAAATAATCATTTCTACCATCAAAGAATATTGATAAATCATCATCTAAATCTATAGGAGCACCGTAAATACCTGTATCAAAGTCATTATTACCATCATAAACACCGTCTCTATCAGCATCTGTAGTACCATCTACTCTACCATCACCATCGCCATCCTGACCCACATAGTAAGAATTATCAATATCACTACCATTAGATAAGTCATTCAAATTATCATTACTATCTACATCTATATAATCTGGTAAACCATCACCATCTGTATCTAATGGAAGAACAAAACCTATAGTACCATGATCCTCATCGTCTGCATCATCATCATTATTATCTATACTACCTAGTAATCCATCACCATCAAATTCATCAGTATCAATACCTGAAATTGCATCTGTACCTTCACCTATTCCATCACCGTTAACATCTAAATCTCCTAAACCATCATATTCTAGAACATCAAATATTCCATCATTATCACTATCTAAATCTAGATAATCCGGCACACCATCTCCATCGCTGTCTCTAGGCGTATAAGTCTCATAAGCGTCATGTAAACCGTCACCGTTAGTATCTACCCAAACAGCCTCTAGAGTTGTTCCATCTTCATCGTTATCCAATATGGCTAATCCTGCAGGCTGACCTATCTCATAAACATTAGGTATACCATCATTATCATTATCTAGATCTACAACATCAGCAACACCATCACCATCTAGATCGCAAAGAGTTTGTGTTATTTTAATATCATCTAAGGCTAAATCATTCCCTAACCCACCTGGCGAGTTATTCACCATTTGTATGATAAAATCGCTATCTGTTAGGGTAACCGTTGTGTTAAACTGTATCCATTGTGACAAAGAACCACAACCGTTGTGAGAACCATCTGTACAACGCTCAACATCCCCTGCATTGTAAGAATCTAATAATACTGTTTTATCAGAATTGAAGAAATTAACTGTTACGTTAGGTAGGATTCTAGGTAGTTCAGTTCCAGGAAAGTCAGAATCTTGTCTATCTATGTTCAACGCCCAAAACTCATAGAATATAGGAGCTCCTGGTACTGTACCTACTATCTCTGTTTCATAGAAAACACCTGGATCTACATCTGCATTAAATATTGCCATTCTACCATTTACATCACCTACCGTATGATCTTCTCCATAATACCAAACGTCTTCTGACCACGAAGAAACATCTGGATCAGAAGGACCAATATTTGTTGATCCATTATTATCACTTATAGAATAGTGAACGGTATAGTTCCCATCTCCTAAATTTACCTCGGTATCACATTCATTAGGTCCTTGAACTATAGTACCATCTTCATAACAGTATGTCGTAGTAACACCAGGTGTAGAACCATCTATAGTAACTCTATTGGTCGCTGCTCCAAAAGTTTCGTTTAAGAAAATAACATCTGCTGTTGTACTTAATGGACTCAATAAACATGCATCTTGCTCATCTACATCTCTTATACCGTCATTATCATCATCTACATCTACATTATCCGGCACACCATCTCCATCCGTATCTGGATAGATTTGTGCTCCTTCACCTTGAATCGCAAAGATGAATGGGTTTTCATTAGAATCATCACTACTTATTTCTATAGTACCGTTATGTTGTCCTATAGTTCTAGGTGTATATCTAACTTGAAACGTTTCTGTAGCCCCTGGTGTTAAAACCGTACCTGGTACCGGAGTATTTTCTAAAGTAAAAGAACTATGAGATCCTGTACCAAAAGTAATGGGCCCCACTAATCCTAAAGTCAAATCACCAGAACCATTATTAGTAATTACAAATGTATGCACATCATCACCTATGTTACTATCTACAACTCCATAGTTAGTACCATCTGCTAGAGTTGTTGTGGTACTATTATGTGTAATAGCGACAGCATTACCTGACAATGATATATTTGCTCCCGCGACAGGTAATATATCGATTATATAATCTTCAAATTCTTCAGAATTACCAGAAGTTGTACCACATGATTCAACACTTGCCCAATACCTCCTACTTCCTATCCTTAGCAACTTTCTACCTGTAGTAGCTGACGTCGGTATAGTAATAGTTCTTACCGCATAAGGACTTGCCTCTGTACCACCGGTACCATTTGTGGCATAAACATTGTCCCCTGCATCATTAAAATCACCATTACCATTAAAATCTATAAAAGCTGCCCAACCAGACTGTCCGTTTCCATTAAAAACATCTAAGTCAATTGTGTAATTATTACCAGGGATCATATCAGCAGGTGGTAAATTTATGTAATTACCATAACCACCATCATCACCTGTTGCGTTATCAATGTTTTGAGATTCTCCTGAAACTTGTACTCTTGTTATATGATGCATTTCCCAAGATTCACGAGCATCTGAATCTGACGTAGGTATACAAACATTAGGACTTACAGTCACATTGACCGTACCTGTATCGCAATTATTTAATATATCACAAATTTGATAATCAAAACTATCTGTCCCAATAAAACCGGTTACTGGTACATAAACAAAATTACCATCTGTACTTTCTACAACTGTACCACCGCTTGCAGTAGTTAAAGGTACAGCAGCCAGTGAATAATTATCTAAATCACCTCCATTTGTAGTACCTATAAAATCATTAGGACTCACATCCACTGTATTTGCTGGAGAGGACACGCTGTTGTATGCAACGTCTAGGTAATCATCGTTAGCTTGTGGTAACGCAGGTCCTAAAATATTAATGGTATAATCTTCTACCTCTGATTGATCATCAGATGAACAAGGATTTGTATTGACATAATAACTGCGTGACTCAATACGTAAACGGTGAGGCCCTACAACCGTACTTGGATCAATATAAAGAGAATAAGTAAAAGTTGAAGTTTCATTTGCGTTAGAATGATAAATTAGTTCTCCAGCATCATCAAAATCTCCATCATCATTAAAATCAATAAAGATATTGTATTGTGAATTATTTATTCTGTGGTTTTGACCGGCTCCTACACCTATTCCTATGTATAAATTATTTGTACTCCCCAAAGCCAAATCTATAGAGACAGAACTGAAATCAGAATACCCAGGAGTAATAATGTTATTAAATGAGCTTCCGTTATTAGTTACAGACCCCAAACTAAAATCATTAATAAAATAATCTTGAGGATTTGTGCTCGTGGGCACACAATAAGATTGCCCAACAGACAAATAACCTGAAAGCAATAAACTAAAAAAGAGAAAAATACTCTTTAAGTTTATACTTCTATTACTATTAACGATACTTTGAGGATAGAGGGTTTTCATAATACGTTTTGTTAACGATTTATAATAAAGCAAATTTAACACCTATACTTTGTTATTTTTTTAAATTTTAACTATCCCTACACAATATCGACTAACGACCTGATTAACAGTTTAAAAACAAGTTTATAGGTCTAACAGGGTTACACTTCATCGGTTATTAAGACTGTAACAATGTAATTGATCGATTTTTTTCACTTTTATATATAAATTTTCCTACAATTATGTAATGTTTTAACAAAAAAAGCCTCGCAACATGCGAGGCTTAACTTTTTATAAAGACTTTTTTAAGACTTTATGCTGTATTATAAGTTAGGAATAACTAGTTCCTGACCTGGATGAATTACATCTGGGTTATCTAGTAAACCAGTGTTTGCTTCAAAGATTTGCTTGTACTTCATTGGGTCTTTAAAGTAATGCTTTGCAATAAGACTTAATGACTCACCACTCTTTACAGTATGCTTGGTATAAATAGAATCATCGGCAACTTTAATATCAGCCATAAGGTCTGTTGGGTTATCTCCACCTACCTTTTTGATCTCGTCCCATAATAAGTTCTTATCATATGGAGTTGCTGCTGTACCTCTTATCTCAATTTTATCACCATTCACTTGTACATCACCATCTTGAATACTTAGTTTTTCTCCTAAGTCTAGCACGCTTTGATATTTTGCTTTTACCATTGTATATTTTTGTTTTAGTTAATAATGTTAAAGTTAAGGATATTAATCGTTATTTCTAAATTTGCTTCAATAAATAGATTTATATCGGTAAAATACTTAAATAACCTACTAAATGTAATTATTACGCTTTCGCGAAAGCGAAACTAAACGAACACCTCTCCTACTCTTACTCCTTCATGGTAGTATAAACGTTATTCACGTCATCATCCTCATCTAGTTTATCTAGAAGTTTATCAATGTCTGCACGTTGCTCTTCCGTCACTTCTTTTTCTATGGTAGAAATGTATTCAAAATCTGAACTTAAGATTTCTATATTCAGTTCTTCCAATCCTTTTTGTAACGTACCGTAGTTTTGAAATTCTCCATAAATCATAATACCGTCTACAGAGTTGTTATCTTCCTCGTCTTTCTCGTCAAAAAATAATTCCTCAGCACCGAAGTCTATTAACTCCAGTTCTAACTCTTCTAGATCTTGACCTTCGGCAGGGATTCTAAAATGGCATTTATGATCAAACATAAATTCTACAGATCCAGATGTACCTAAATTACCATCACTTTTAGTAAAATGGCTGCGCACATTTGCGACTGTTCTATTGTTATTATCTGTAGACGTTTCTACCAGTACAGCAATACCATGTGGTGCATAACCTTCAAAAAGTACCGTTTCAAAATTTGCGGTATCCTTATCAGTTGCTTTTTTTATCGCACGCTCTACATTTACTTTAGGCATGTTTACCGCCTTGGCATTTTGTATAACAGCACGCAGGCGAGAGTTAGAATCTGGATCTGGTCCACCTTCTTTTACAGCAATAACTATGTCTTTACCTATTCTAGTAAATGCTTTAGACATTGCACTCCATCTTTTCATTTTACGCGCCTTGCGAAATTCAAATGCTCTACCCATTTCTCTTTAATTTTTAATAAGTTGTAAATATAAAATCTTGCAGCTATGTTTACAACCATAAATATCAAAAAGCAGCAATAAAACTGCTGCTTTTTAATATTTTCGTCATCTAATAGTCCTGTAATTAATTCTTATATATAATAAGGACAGTCATTTTAATAATAACTCTAATTATTATTCTGCGTTATGAGGCACATGAGTCTGTAAAAAAGCAGTACTTAGTTCCCTCCACTCTTTGTAAAAAGATTTTCTCCATACATTAGCCTCATGTATAGCGGTGTTATAGGCATCAGTTTTTGCCATTATATTCTCTCTAGAACCAGCCTGAGCATCTTCTTTAATCACCTCTATAGGCTTTAGATCTACTTTTACTTGTGTTCTCAATTTTTCATTATACTTAGCTAGTGCATTATATAAACTACCATCTGCACTAAAAGAATTAAATTTTTCTAGTTGCATAGTGTCGTATAATTTTGATTTTAAAGTATCTACATCATTTCGATAGCTAGCAATATCTTTTTCATTTAATCCCTGCCAGAAGTTTCTCTCCACTTGTTGCAAACTAGAAAAGGCCAGTTGCAGTTCATTATAATAATCATAGACCTTAATAGTCTGTTTCATATTAAGAGCTAGCTCACTGGTGTTTTCTTTAATAATTAAATCGTGTTTACTTCCATAAACAGCAATCGCATTATTATAGTCTGCTCTTAGATTATAAACCGCCTTTCTTATATTTTGGATAATTTGTAATTGATTTGTTGTAACCTTATTAGCATCTTTATTCTTTAAAAGTGTCAGTAAATCTTCTTTTACTATAGCCTGATTACCTTCTAAGTAATTGATCATCGCTAGTTTTAAATCTGAATCAAAAGCCTTTACCTTGTTCACTTTTATAATACTGTTACGTATGGTGTTTTCTAATTTTTTACGTTTTCCTTTAATAGCGGTATCATCCTTAGAAAACGTATACAGTCGCATATACTCCCATACATTAGTGACTACTTTTTCATTTTGACCATCTATAAAGGTAAGGTAAGATTTTGCATCGTTGTAATTTTGAGCTCTTGCCTCATTTGTCATAAAACACAGCAATACAAAAAGGTAGCTTAATTTAAAAATAGATTTTGTAGGTAATTTCATGAATTGTATTAACAGTAATTAATAGTATAAATTATAATTTTAGAAATATAATTCCGTTCTTTAAAGATGCGATCTGATTTTAATCTAGCAATTTCTATACCGACGTTGCTCTGTTAGATAATAGTTTCGCTTTCGCGAAAGCGAGAACACCAAAAACCAATAATCAAAACTAACCCAAAAAACCAATTTAAATGAAAAAAGTATGGATTCCTTACTTAGGAGCACTTGCGCTTACTATCGCCGCATGTGGACCTAAAGTAACCGACAACAAAACAAACACCCCACCACCACCGCCTGCACCGCCGGCCTTACAAGTTCCTGCTGTTGCAGGCATGACAGAATCCATACCTATGGATCCTAGTGTGCGCATGGGGACATTACCTAACGGTCTTACTTATTATGTGAAAAACAACGGTAAACCAGAAGATAAAGTAGAATTAAGACTTGCTATTAATGCAGGATCTGTTCTAGAAGATGACGACCAGCAAGGTCTTGCGCATTTTATGGAACACATGAATTTTAATGGAACGAATCATTTTGAGAAAAATGAACTAGTTGATTACCTACAAGGAATAGGTGTCAAATTTGGTGCAGATTTAAATGCCTACACCAGTTTTGACGAGACCGTTTACATTCTTCCTATACCTAGTGACGACCCAGAAAAACTAGAACAAGGTTTTACTATTATAGAAGACTGGGCTGGTGGCGCAAAACTAGAAACGGACGCTATTAATGACGAGCGTGGTGTGGTGTTAGAAGAGTCGCGTACTGGTAAAGGTGCGTCAGACAGAATGAATAAGGTAACTATACCGGTACAGTTCTATAATTCAAAATATGCCGATAGATTACCTATAGGAAAAGATGAGATTCTTAAAAACTTTAAACCTGAGGTTTTAAAAAGGTTTCATAAAGACTGGTACCGTCCAGACCTTATGGCAGTAGTTGCTGTGGGAGATCTAGATGTTGCGGTTATGGAGCAAAAAATCAAAGATCATTTTGCTAAAATTCCTAAACCTGTAAATCCTAGAAAACGTCCTGTGATAGAATTACCTAATCACCCAGATACAAAGGTGGCTATCGCACAGGATAAAGAAGCAACATTTGCCAGTGTAAATATCTCTTATAAAGATAAAGTAGCCTCTACTCCTACGCTAACGGTAGGTGATTATAGAGATGACCTAGTAAATGGACTGTTCTCTTTTATGATCAACAACAGGTTACAAGAACTGACTCAAAAGCCTAATCCGCCATTTATTTTTGGTTCTAGTAGTTATGGAGGTACGGTAGCAAGAAATAAGAATGCCTATTCTTCATTTGCAGGTAGCGCGCCAGATGGGCAGCTGGCAGCATTAAAAGCATTGCTAGAAGAAAATCAACGAGTGAAGTTATACGGTTTTGGCCAGGCAGAACTTGATCGTGCAAAACAAGCCTATGGTTCTTTCTTTGAGTCTTATTATAAAGACAGAGATAAACTAGAAAGCAGTCGTATAGTGGGACAGTATGTACAGAGTTATTTTTCTAAAGAAGCGGTACCTAGTATCGAGTGGAATTATAATAAAACTATGGAATTACTACCTGGTATTAATGTAGAAGAAGTAAATGCAAAAATTAACGATTACATCCATGATGATAACCGTACGATAGTATTCACAGGCCCTACCACAGACACTCCTCCTACCGAGGCGCAAGTGCTTAAAGTAGTAAGTGAAGTTGCAGCTACTAAGGTTGCTCCTTATGAAGATACAGAAGTAAGAGAGAGTTTAATTGAAAAACTACCAGCTGCAGGAAGTATTTCTAAGACTACATCTAACGATAAAGTAGGTACAACTACCTATACATTAAGCAATGGCGCTACAGTTACTGTAAAACCTACTGACTTTAAAAATGACGAGATCCTTATGAGCGCCTTCAGTTATGGTGGTACAAGTTTATACAGCGATGAAGACGCAAAGAAAACTGGACTAGCAAATGGTGGTTTAACACAAGCTGGTGTTGCCGGTATGTCTCAAACAGACATGTCTAAGTTTATGACAGGTAAACTAGTAAATGTATCACCACGTATAGGTTCTCTTACAGAAAGTTTTAGAGGTAGTGCTACTCCTAAAGACCTAGAAATAATGTTTCAGTTGATTCATTTATACTTTACCGATTTAAATAAAGATGACGAAGCGTTTGCTAGTTTTATCTCTAAGCAAAAATCTTTTATAGGTCGTATGATGTCAGACCCTAATACTTATTTCAGTAACGAGATTAATAAAATACGTTACGGTTCTAACCCACGTTATACAGGTTTCCCTACAGAAGAAAGATTTGATGAAGCAGATTATGATCTAGCTTATAAACTATATCAAGAACGCTTTGCAGATGCTGGTGATTTCCACTTTTACCTAGTAGGAAATGTAGATAAAGCACAAGTAGAAGAATTCTCTAAGAAATACATCGCAAGTTTACCTGGTTTAAATTCTAACGAGAGTTACAAAGTAAACGATTGGAGAGAAGCAAAAGGCACACGCATGAAAGTGGTTAAAAAAGGTACTGATGACAAGAGTAGTGTAAGAATAAACTGGAGTTATGAAGTGCCAGCTTACAGCGCACAAGAAAACCTTGCTGTAGATGCTCTAGGAGAAGCTCTTACTATTAAGATTATAGAAACGCTACGTGAAAAAGAAGGTGGTATCTATTCTGGTGGTGCACGTGGTTCCTTAAGAAAGACACCTTATCCAGCATTTAGCTTTGGTATCTCGTTCCCTTGTGGACCAGATAACGTAGATAAACTAGTAGATGCAACCATGAATGAAATCGAGCTTATTAAAAAGAACGGACCTTCAGAAAAAGATCTGAATAAAGTAAAAGAAGGGTATTTACTAGATTATAAGGAAACAGTCAAAACTAACCGTTACTGGTTAAGCGTTCTTGTAGATGCAGACGAAGATAAAAAGGATATCAATAAAGTATTAGAATATGAAAAAGCTGTAAACGCACTTACTGCAAAAGATATTCAAGATGCTGCAAACAAATATCTTACTAAAGATTACTTCTTAGCTATCCTAAAACCAGAGGATAAATAAGAACTAATTATCAAATTCCAAAAGCCCATTTCAATTACATGAAATGGGCTTTTTTTATGCTTAATAAATATTATCGAAGCCTTTCCCTAACCCTAAGGGAGAAACTTCTACGAAACCCTTCCCTAACCCTAAAGGGTAGGTTTCTATTAATTCATTAAAAAAAACACCAGTCATTT
Source organism: Nonlabens sp. (assembly GCF_039941875.1). Lineage (GTDB taxonomy): Bacteria > Bacteroidota > Bacteroidia > Flavobacteriales > Flavobacteriaceae > Nonlabens. The sequence continues at coordinate 318,779 of NZ_JBDVDQ010000014.1, forward strand.
TCCGCACACTTTAGGGTTGGGGAACGAAAACGCTCAAAACAACGCACAAAAAAACCGTCTAGAATTTTTCTAGACGGTTATATTATATAGTACAAATGCTATATAAAAGAATATTACTTCTCTTCTTTAAGCTTTGCTTCTTTCTTTAATTTTCTCTTTTCTAACAATGCTCCTGTAATCCAAAACGGAATTACAAATGTTGTTAAAAATATCATTAACCAAAATCCTAAAGTTAGAATTCCTAAAAATGCTAAAAAGCCTAAGTATTGATCAAAATCGAACATGGTATCTCTTGTTTGCTGCAAAGATAGAGACTAGAACTTAATTATGAAAAAACTACACAGCATTTATTAACAAAAAACTGTTTATAACAGCTCTTATTCTATTAATTATTAGAATTAGTCAGGTTACAGGGAATATAATTCCGCTTTCGCGCAAGCGGCACCTCCATCCTACCTGTTATTATTATCTATAATCAGATGGTAAAACAACGCTCAAGTTTTATATTTGTGAAAAATTCAACCACAATGGAATATAGAATAGAAAAAGATACGATGGGACAAGTAGAAGTCCCTGCAGATAAACTTTGGGGTGCGCAAACACAGCGTTCTCGCATGAATTTTAAAATAGGTGCTGCAGGTAGCATGCCTCTAGAGATAGTATACGGTTTTGCCTACCTTAAAAAAGCCGCTGCTTACACTAACTATGACCTAGGTGTTCTTACAGAAGAAAAACGTGATCTTATCGCACAAGTTTGTGACGAGATTCTAGATGGTAAACACGACGACCAGTTTCCACTTGTCATCTGGCAAACAGGTTCTGGTACACAGTCTAACATGAATGTGAACGAGGTGATCGCAAACCGCGCTCATCAATTAGCTGGTAAAACAGTAGGTGAAGGTGAAAAAACCATACAGCCTAATGATGACGTGAATAAATCACAGTCTTCTAACGATACGTTCCCTACAGGAATGCACATCGCCTGTTATAAGAAAGTGGTAGAAAATACCATTCCTGGTATTAAGCAACTGCGCAACACGTTACACAATAAGTCTATAGAGTTTACCGATGTGGTAAAAATAGGTCGTACACACCTTATGGATGCGACACCATTAACACTAGGACAGGAATTTTCTGGTTACGTTTCTCAACTGGACCATGGAATCATCGCACTAGAAAACACACTAGCACATTTAAGTCAGCTAGCACTAGGTGGTACTGCCGTAGGTACAGGATTAAACACACCACTAGGTTATGATGTAAAAGTAGCTGAGTACATCGCACAGTTTACAGAATTACCTTTTATCACAGCACATAATAAGTTTGAAGCTCTTGCAGCACACGACGCTCTAGTAGAGACTCATGGTGCTTTAAAACAAGTAGCCGTATCACTTAATAAAATTGCCCACGATATAAGAATGCTTGCTAGTGGACCACGTAGTGGTATCGGTGAGTTAATCATCCCTGCTAACGAGCCAGGTAGTTCTATCATGCCAGGTAAAGTAAATCCTACTCAGGCAGAGGCTATTACTATGGTATGTGCTCGCGTTATGGGTAACGACACAACAGTTACTGTAGGTGGTATGCAAGGTCACTTTGAATTAAACGTATTTAAACCAGTTATGGCTGCTGCGGTTCTAGAAAGCGCACAATTAATAGGTGACGCGTGTAGAAGTTTTGACGAGAATTGTGCCGTAGGTATCGAGCCTAATAAAGAAACAATCAAGTCTTTACTGGACAACTCATTAATGCTGGTAACTGCATTAAATACTAAAATAGGATACTATAAAGCTGCCGAAATAGCTAACAAAGCACACGAAGAGGGAACTACCCTTAAGGCTGCTGCTCTAGCTCTAGAATATGTAACGTCTGACGAATTTGACGAATGGGTAAAACCAGAAGACATGGTAGGTCACAGATAGTATCGGTCTTACTCAAAACAGTTAAAAGCCGCTTCAATTCATGAAGTGGCTTTTTTTATGTTGGTCGGTTTCGCTTTCGCGAAAGATAGACACACACCACCACTACCCTAGCTTCCTAATTTATTCACCTCATTAAGGAATACCGTAAATAAGAGATAGGAAATTTATTTAAATTGCTGGGGTAATTTTTTTTGTTAAAAAAAGTGAAAAATGAAAGAAAAATTAAGATTAATTGTTGAGGATAACACCACGAAAAAAGGAAAGATCTTTGATTATTTTATTCAGTTTTTAATTCTACTTTCTCTTGCTGCATTCTCGATTCAAACTTTACCAAATCTCAAAGACAAGACTATAACAGTATTAGAATTTTTCGAGTTAATATGTGTCATTTTATTTTCTTTAGAGTACATTTTAAGAATTTACGTCTCTAAAAATCCTTGGAAATATATTTTTAGCTTTTACGGAATTATTGACTTACTATCAATATTACCGTTTTTCATAAGTCATTCTATTGATCTAAGAGCGCTGAGAGTATTTAGAGTATTTAGAATTTTTAGAGCACTTAAATTAATAAGATATAATAAAGCACTTCACCGATTTCATTTAGCAGCTAAAATTGTAAAAGAAGAGGTTATATTATTTTTAATTGTAACGGCTATTTTCATATTTTTAGCTTCCGCAGGAATATATTATTTTGAAAATAAAGCTCAACCAGAAGTATTCACATCAATATTCCATAGCGCTTGGTGGGCAGTAGTAACATTAACAACCGTTGGTTATGGCGATGTCTATCCAACTACAACAGGTGGTAAAATGTTTACTTTTTTAATATTAATGATAGGTGTCGGTATTGTAACTATACCTGCAGGATTAGTGGCAACTGCCCTATCAAAAGCTAGAGAAATACAAGCAGAAGAAAAGAGAGAAAAAAAACGAATAAAATCACCAAGAAAATAATCCAAACCCAACCACCATAAAAAAATAATCTTTACCCTACTAGCTATCATAGCTGTGCAAACTACTAACGCACAAAGCTCACAACTTACTGAAGACCAATTCAGGGAAAAGGTAAGTACTGAATTCCAAAACAGTTATAATAAAGCGCTCACCTCTTTTGAAAACTCTATGGACTATGATATGGTCAAAAAGAACGAAAAATGGAGTGTTTACGAGTTTGATAATAAAAGAATATTTAAAATAGAATCTAAAAAGAACAACACCACTTTTATTGAAACTTACTACGAAGTAGATGGCCTATTGCGCTATGCTCAAGAAAAAGAAATTAGTTTTATAAACACACCAGACACTATAGAATGGAATTGTGAATACTTCTTAGAAAATGGAAGTATAAAAACTATCATGTCTCTAGGACATGGAAAGACAGAAAGAGACGACTGGGATTCTAACGAGATATTAACCTTATACCAAAAGAGAAAATCTTCATTAAAATAACAAGTAGTAAATAAAAAAAACATAACTACCCTATAAAGAAAAGGGGTTGTCCTAAGATAAAACTACTTTAATTAAAAACACCCCTAAAATTATAGGGGTAATACTTTTATTATATGTAAAAAAGTTACAAATTACGCTCGTAACTTAAAGCAGTATAAAATGATTGTCGGTATTCCCAAAGAGATTAAAAACAATGAAAGCAGGGTTGGTATGACCCCTGGCGGAGTTTATGAATTGGTTAAAAAGAAACATACCGTTTATGTGCAATCAAATGCTGGAGAAGGCAGCGGTTTTTTAAATTCTGATTACTTAAAAGCAGGTGCCGTTATTCTAGATTCTATCGGTGAAGTGTATGCAATTAGTGAGATGATTGTAAAAGTAAAAGAACCCATCGCTGAAGAATATGACTTAATCCAAGAAGGTCAGATACTTTTCACCTATTTCCATTTTGCCTCTAGCGAACCTTTAACTAAGGCCATGATTAAAGCAAAAGCTATTTGTATTGCTTATGAAACCGTAGAAGATTCAGACGGCACATTACCACTATTAACTCCTATGTCTGAGGTAGCTGGTAGACTAGCGATTCAACAAGGTGCAAAGTATTTAGAAAAACCGGTCAAAGGTCGCGGCGTTCTTTTAGGTGGTGTTCCTGGAGTAGCACCAGGTAAAGTATTGGTTTTAGGTGCTGGAATAGTTGGTATACAATCAGCAAAAATGGCTGCAGGACTTGGAGCACATGTCACTATATTAGATATCAACATGAAACGCTTGCGTTATGTAAATGACGTAATGCCTCCACATGTGGTAACCGAGTTCTCTAACGAGTTCAACATTAGAAAACATATAAAAACGCATGATTTGATCATAGGCGGTGTATTACTTAAAGGAGCAAAAGCTCCTAACCTAATCACACGTGATATGCTTAAAGAAATGCGACCAGGTACCGTAATCGTAGATGTAGCAGTTGACCAAGGTGGTTGTGTAGAAACCACTAGACCTACCACACATGAAGATCCTGTATATATTATAGATGACGTGGTTCATTACTCTGTCGCAAACATGCCTGGTGCAGTACCTTTTACCTCTACCATGGCACTAACTAATGTTACTTTACCTTATGTTTTAAAAATAGCAAGTCTAGGTTGGGAAACAGCATGTGACGCTAACCCAAGCCTTAAAAAAGGATTGAATATCATATCTGGAACTATCGTGTACCAAGAAATTAAAGAAGCCTTTAATTGGAATTAAACTTCAATTAAAAAGAGAATTAAAAAGAAAGTTTGAAACCGAACTAGAGATAAAATGAAAATAGAAAAAACGGTAAATAGATGCGTCCATCTGTTTACCGTTTTTTAATTATAAAATCACACTTCCTTCTATCTTACTTATAACAGCATTTGCCGCTGCTTTACCATTTAACATCGCTGCGTTAAGAGAACCATTACTCAATTGATCTCCAGCAAGAAAAACATTATCGGTAAGCTGTGTTTCTGACGCGTTCATACAATAATTTAAGGAGTCTAGTTGTGGCAATGCCTTTTTAATATGGTATAGTTTCACTAACTCGTTTGCCTTAATTTGAGTCTCTTCTCTCAATTCTTTTACCACACGTTCTGTTAGTTGTTGATCAGATAAATTATGCTTTTTGATAACAGAAACACTGATGATATTTCTATGATTATCAAAAACATCATTTAAAAAATGAAAGTTGTTAATCAATATATCATCGTTTGCTACCAGTCCTATAATAGCTTGATCTAACCCAGTATGATCGGTTTCAAAATACAGCACAGTAACTTGATGCCACGGCATGTTTTCATTAGGTAGATTAGGGACTAAATCTCCTGCTGGTGTAGCTACTATAGTATAATCAGACTTTATTTTCTCACCATTTTCTAGAGAAATCTCATTACCTACCACAGCAGTTATCTTGTTATTAAGATGTATAGAATCTTCAGGTAATTGAGCAGCCAGTTGTTCTGGTATCGCTTTGATACCACCTGCAGGTATCGTTGCATTTCCTTCTGTAAACATTTTAAAGACAAATTCAAACATGCGACTACTCGTTGCTAGCTCTGTCTCTAAGAATATTCCTGTATAAAAAGGAGTAAAGAAACTAGCAATCATCTTGTTAGAAAATCCATAATTCTCTAGATAGATCTTAGTGGTAGTCTCTGGAGTAGAAAATATATCTTGTAGTGATTTTTGTTTCAGCTTTCGCGAAAGCGAGAACACCAACCACTTATCTTTTAAAGATCCCACACCAGCCGTAATCGTACTCCATAAAAAACTACTATCTCTAGTAGGGTCGCCCAGTTTATGAGTCTTACCATCTTTAAATATTAAGGAACCAGGTATAAATTTGCGCAATTTTAGAGCCTCAACATCTAGAAATTCATTAACCGCAGGATAAGCATCTAGCATTACTTGAAAGCCGTGATCTAATATCAATCCAGAAGCTACATCACTGCTTACACGACCGCCTACAAATGAATTTGCGTCATAAACAGTTGATTTATATCCAGCGTTTTGCAATGTAACAGCTGCAGTAAGACCGCTTACTCCAGCGCCTATAATAGTAATATGTGGTTGATTATCATTCATGATGTAAAAATAGTATAGAGATTGATAATCTAAAGGATTTAATTAATGCTTAACAAAAAAAATATAAACTTAAATAATGTAAGAGAATCAGCTTTGTAAACTACCTTTGTCACTTCAAGATAAACGTGCAAAAAAAGATGCTTAAAACATTCAAATATCTAGCTATAGTAGAAGGTTACTCCTTTTTATTCATCCTTTTTCTAACCATGCCTCTTAAATATTTAGGTGGTATTTTACTACCTAATAAAATTATGGGAATGGCACATGGTTTCCTTTTCCTTAGTTATGTGGTCATGGCTATAGTTGTAAGCCAGATCCTTAAATGGGATCTCAAAAAACTCTTTATAGTTCTTGCTATGTCTGTAGTTCCATTTGGAACTTTCTGGATGGAAAGAAAGTACTTAGAAGAAGACCTTAAAAAGGCTTAATTTATTCAAAGCCTTTCTTTTTCATACGCTCACTCTGGTATTCTACCTCAGTTTTACCGTGTGCAAGTGGTTTACCGTCCTCACCTAGATTTACTAAAATTATGTTCTCAATAGTAATAATCGTGTCATAGGTCATTTTATTACGCACCACACATTTTAAATCGATAGAACTTTTACCAAATTTATTTACCTCTAGTCCTATCTCTACGATGTCACCAGTTTTTGCACTGGCTACAAAGTTGATTTCACTCATGTATTTAGTAACTACTTTTTGATTCTCGATTTGTATAATCGCATAAAGTGCCGCTTCTTCATCAATCCATTCTAATAATCTACCGCCGAAAAGCGTCCCATTAGGATTTAAATCCTCTGGCTTTATCCATTTTCTAGTATGAAAATTCATATTGTATAGGTTTATATTCAAAGATACATTTCATCTGCTTTAAAAACCTATTTTTGTACTATGAAACACATCTCTAGCCCTAATAATGCCGTTATACGTCACGTAGAACAACTGCAACGTAAAAGCAAAGCTCGTAAAAAAGAAGGCCTTTTTATCATAGAAGGACAGCGCGAGATTTTGCTAGCTACTAGAGGTAAATTTATCATGGAACAGATCTTAGTTTGCGGCCCTATCCTACTCGACACCAACACATTTACGGCACAAGATGTGTACTCAAAATTAGAGATTCATCAGTCACCAGAAATTATATCTGTAACGCAAGAAGTCTATGAAAAGATGGCTTATCGCAGTGGTACAGAAGGTTGTATCGCTTTCGCGAAAGCGAGATCCCAACAATTAAATGATCTAGAACTAACTGACACACCATTAATCCTCATTGCAGAATCTACGGAGAAACCAGGTAATCTAGGCGCTCTATTAAGAACAGCCGATGCTGCCAAAGTAGATGCTGTAATCATAGCAAACCCAACGGCAGATCTTTACAATCCTAATGTGATACGATCTAGTGTGGGCTGTCTATTTACCATTCCTACCGCCGTGTGCAGCACAGAAGAATTAATAGGTTTCTTAAGCGATAAAAACATCGATTTATATGCCGCAACTTTACAAAGTAGTGAGCGTTATGACCGTATAGATTATAGAAATGCCAGCGCCATAGCTGTAGGTACTGAAGCCACAGGACTTTCTGAAGAAATGAGAGCCGCTGCAAAGGCAAACATCATTATACCTATGTCTGGCGAGATAGACTCTATGAATGTGTCTGTAAGTGCTGCGATCATGATTTTTGAGGCAAAAAGACAAAGAGATTTTAAATAAGTTACGACCTTTACTTTTATGACACCATCTACTGTATTTTACATCATTATAGGAATTCTTGTTTTTGATTTCTTATTAGAACGCATTTTAGGTTTTCTCAACTATACCTGGTATTCAAAGCCTGTACCACAAGAACTTACCGATGTTTATGATGCTGCAGAGTATGATAAATCTCAAGAATACAAAAAGACTAATTTTAAATTTGGCTTGTTATCCAGCACCTTTTCCTTTATCAGTATGCTGTTGTTTTTATTCTTCAAAGGTTTTGCTCTAGTAGATGAGATCGCACGATCTTATGCGCAAAATGAAATCTTAGTAGCTTTATTATTTTTTGGTATTATCATGCTAGCGAGTGAGATCATTTCGCTGCCTTTTTCTATCTACTCTACCTTTGTGATAGAAGAAAAATTTGGCTTTAATAAAACGACGGTAAAGACCTTTATTCTAGATAAAATAAAAGGATATGCACTTACCGCCATTTTGGGTGGCGCTATTCTATCGTTAATCATCCTTTGTTATAATTGGGCTGGCGATAATTTCTGGTGGTATGTATGGATACTGATATTTGTAATATCGCTATTTATGAATATGTTTTATGCCAAATTATTTGTACCGCTTTTCAATAAGCAATCACCATTAGAAGATGGCGATTTAAAAAATAAGATAAGTGATTATGCTGCTACGGTAGGTTTTCAACTGGACAAGATTTTTGTTATAGATGGAAGTAAAAGATCTACTAAGGCCAATGCATATTTCAGCGGTTTCGGTAGTGAGAAACGTGTGACGTTGTACGATACCCTAATAGAACAATTAACCGAAGAAGAAATAGTAGCTGTACTAGCTCATGAAGTAGGTCATTATAAAAGAAAACATATTATTTATAATCTTATCGCTGGTACTTTAACTACTGGTTTTACATTGTGGTTATTTTCCCTATTTGTAGACAGCAGCTTACTTTCTGAAGCGCTAGGAGTTGCTATACCATCTTTTCATATAGGTTTAATCGCTTTTGGATTATTGTATTCTCCTATCTCGACAGTAACAAGTATTATTATGAGTTTGCTTTCTAGAAGATTTGAATATCAAGCAGATTATTATGCAAAAAGTACGTACAAAAAAGAGCCATTAATAAGCGGTTTAAAAACGCTTTCTAAAACGAGCTTGAGTAATCTCACACCACATCCTGCTTATGTATGGTTTCATTATTCTCACCCAAGTTTGCAACAGCGTATTGCTGCCATGAAAAGCGATGTCGTTTATTAAATAATTCTATTTATCACCACACAAAACTAAAAACTCCTTTCCTTAGTTAAGGAAAGGTGGGCAAATCGCAGCGCAGCGCAGATTTGGTCGGAAAGGTTGTGCGGTGTTTTTAATTATCTAGGTTCTGAAATAAATTCTAAATCCACTGTACCTTTCCAGCACCGCATCAACCACTCCGAGGTTTTTGCAAAACCTCACCTAGCCTAATCTTAGGCGAGGGGCTTTCCTGCTTTTTAGTTTAACTATAAGCTTTTAAATAAATAACAAAACTAAAAACTCCTTTCCTTAGTTAAGGAAAGGTGGGCAAATCGCAGCGCAGCGCAGATTTGGTCGGAAAGGTTGCGCGGTGTTTTTAATTATCTAGATTCTTCAAAAAGTTCTAAGTCCAGTGCAACTTTCCAACACCGCATCAACCACTCCGAGGTTTTTGCAAAACCCCACCTCGCCTAATCTTAGGCGAGGAGCTTTCCTGCTTTTTTGATAAGTAAATGGTTTCTAGAATAAATTCCTAATCTAGTGCTAGTTTCCAGCACCGCATCAACCACTCCGAGGTTTTTACAAAACCTCACCTCGTCTAATCTTAGGCGAAGAGCTTTTTAAAATAAATAGCGTAAAACTCTTATTCTTAATTTCAACAAATAATTAACGGTATGGTGTGCGGTATTGCTGTAATTTAAACGCATGAAAACATTTGATCTCCTACTCTATTTTACCATCGTGTCATTTGTATTTTTTGGCATTACTTGCTTGTTCTCATCGCACATGAGATTAGAATTTACCAGATTTGGTTTAAGTATGTTGCAACGCTTAATAACTGGCGTCCTTCAACTTATAGGTGCAGCAGGTTTAATAGTAGGAATTTTTAATACGTACATAGGTATCGCAGCATCTGCAGGGTTGAGTTTATTGATGCTAGCTGGTTTTATAGTACGAGTAAAGATCAAAGACGGCGTTTATAAATCGTCGCCGGCTTTAATCTTTATGGTACTTTGTGGTATAATTTGCTATAAATTTATAGACATGCTCTAGATAAATAGTATCGCTAGAGATAATAGTAAAAATATCGCTGCTGGTACAGATTTTTTAATAGGATCATTGATCTTAAAATGCATCACTATCGCTCCTAACATAAGAAGTGCGATTCCTACAGCGCCTGTATATTTTACAGCTTTGTAATAGATAGAAACTAATATCAATACGGCAAATAGACATTTAAGCGTACCTACTATCATCATGGCATTTTTTGATAGACCATATGTTGCAAATTCTTCTTGCATGCTGCTAGCGTTTCCACCTCGCCATGGCGTTGCTTTATCGCGATTAATGAGCCATACCTTTAATATGCTTAAACCGACTACTAATTTGATCAGTATTTCTGTGATTTCAATAAATTCCATGGTTGTTATTTTAATCAAAAATAATTACCAAATTCACAATAAATTAAAATATAATCTTAATAAGTATTTATTTAACAAGTAATTGTGTAATTATTCCGCTTTCGCGAAAGCGGAACACTAACTATCTTTTAATCATTTAACAGACTGCTCTTCTAGAATAAGGCTTGCAAATTTCTCACATGCAGTAAAGGTCTCCATGATGTGGTCCATAGTCGTACGTGGGTTTATCAAACACATTCGTAACACGACCTGATTATTGAGCACCGTAGTCACTAGTAAAGATTCCTTAGATTCTATGATACGTTTAGAAATCTCCTGGTTAAGAGCATCTATCTGTGCGTCGTTTAAATCTAGGTCTATGGGATTGTATCTAAAGTTGATAATGGCCAGTGTAGCAGGAGAAACTACTTCCCATTTACTGCTTTTTCTAAGCATGGTTTCTACATCTTCGGCTATGTTGATGTTATAACTTACGGCTTTTCTAAAAGCTTCTAATCCGAATGTTTTCAGAGACATATAAAACTTGAGCGCTCTAAAACGTCTGGTAAGTTGTATACCATGGTCATAGAAATTAATCTCTGACGTGTTACCTTCTATATCTCTTAAATATTCTGGTTTTTCTACAAATGTATCGTGCAGCCACTTGCTTTTACGCACTAGTAAACAACCCATTTCATAAGGTTGATACAACCATTTATGCGGATCTATAGTAAGAGAATCTGCTTTTTCAATTCCTTTTAATGCCTTGCTGCCTTTTTGAGATAACATCGCTGCGCCACCATAAGCTCCATCGATATGAAACCACAGTTTTTCTTTTTTACAGATCGCTCCTATTTCTTCTAGCGGATCTACCGTACCGGTGTTAGTCGTACCAGCAGATGCGATGATGCAAAAGGGTTGTAAACCACTTAAACGGTCTTTAGAAATCGCGTTTTTAAGTTTATTGAGAGCCATTTTAAACTCTCCATCTGTTGGGATAATGCGTATTTGCTCTTTCTTAAAACCTATCACTCGTATCGCTTTCACATTAGAAGAATGTGCCTGGTCAGACATGTAGATAACGGCTTTAGAAAAGTCGTCGCCACACTTTTGTCTTCTTGCGGTAACTAGTGCGGTAAGGTTTGCCATAGAACCACCACTGGTAAAAATACCACCACCTTTTTTTGCAGGGAATTTGAATAATTTAAGCAACCAGTTCATGGTAACGATCTCTAACTCTGCCGCAGCAGGAGATGCTGCCCAACCACCAGAAAATATATTAAAACCTGTTGCAAGTGTGTCTGCCATGACGCTTACATAATTGCTAGGTCCTGGCACAAAAGAATAGGATTTAGGGTGGGAAACTATATTACTATTAGGTAACACATGTTGCGTTACAAAGTCAAGCACCTGGTCTGGATCACTAGGTAAATTAGGTACGTCTTCCTGAAAGATATCGTCCATCTCCTTACGGCTAGCTATCGCTACTGGACTTTTATCATTTTGTGTTGTAAAATGATCTACTAGAGTATCGATTACCTTATAACCGTAGGCTCTCATCTCTTCTTTACTCAATTCTAATTTATGCAAATTATCCATCTGTGCTGCTCCCTTTTAAAGCTGCAAAATTACAAGTAATAGCTTATACAATAGGCATGAAAACAGCATGAATAACTGAATCGTACGCTTTCTCAATAAATGAAAAAATAGGCGTACGGATTATCATTTTTTATAAATCTAGATTAGATAATTGTTCTTAAAATTTAAGTTTCCTTATGGAATTGATGATTGTAAAATCTAGATATTTAATTATTTTTCAAATAATTCTAATAGGCAATAACTTTTTAAGGATAAGAAAGTACATATATAAAAGCATTTCTTATCCTCAAAGTTATGTGGAATGGTATAGGGTAATAATTACCGAATATGGTTTTAAGCAAGTTTTTTAAGCGCCTCTACGATCTCTTCTGGTTCTGAGCGTGTTCTATAATCTGCGTTTACATAATTCCATTTTACGGTACCGTCAGTTCCTAGTATGAAAGTCGCTGGAATGGGTAAAACACTCGCGTTACCATTATTGATCTTTTTTAAGTCCAGATCGCGATCTACTCTCATGTGTTCCATTAAAAATTCTGGCACTTCCCAAGCGACACCATATTGTGAGGCAACTTGCGCATCTTGATCTGATAAAACGGTAAAGTCCATTTTACTGATCTCGCTCTCTGTCAATGATCCATCTGGTACTTCTGGACTTATGGCTATTAATTGTGCACCTAACGCGTTAATATCGTTTAACTTATCTTGTAATGCTCTTAACTGTAAATTACAGTATGGACACCAGCTACCACGGTAGAATGTGATGACTACTGGGCCATTTTTCAACAAGCTAGCTAACTCTACATATTCTCCTTGAGCGTTAGGCAATTTAAATACAGGAGCTTTCTCCCCTATTTTTATGGCATGTTTACCCAGTTCAAACTCTTTGGCATTTTCAATAATCGCATCTACGCCTTTCATAAATTCTGGGTTGTTTTTTCTACCCATGGCTATTTTGGCGTCTGTTAATTCTCTTAATGTGCTCATTGTGTTTGTTTTTAAATCTAAGCAACTTCTTATTCTATTTTATCGCTCAGATTAATTTTGAATATTGAAGTGCAAATTATAAAATTCTACTTTAGAACAATTACCATTAACAGAATCTTTAATTTCTGTTCGAATGGCTTAATTCACATTTAATTTTTTCTTTTTATAATTTCTTCCATACCATAATAATACTCCAGTAACTGGTAAACTTGCTACTATTAAACTAACTAAAAAAGCAATGATTTTACCTACTATACCACCTATGGCACCTATGTGAATATCATAATTCATTCTCTGAATTTTATCTGCTACATCAGCATTTTCATATTTTCCAAAAACACTAGGTGTCTCTAATTCTTCTAAGGTATTTTGATCAAAAAAACGAAAATCAGAATCATAGAATAAGCCTTCACTATTAGATACTTCTACATAAATACTCTCTTGAGCAGAATTAGGATAATGCAACTCAAAACCTTCAGCTTCTGGATTTTCTTTTAATAATTTTACTATTAAATTATCCATAGGAATAACATCGTTATCTACTAACTGATTGCCTTCATTTTCTGGAATAATAAAACGAGCTTCTTTTTCTCCTCCAGTAGAAATATAGACCACGTACTTTAACCAATCATAGGACATCATGGATCCTGTAAAAGCAATAATTAAAGCAAACGAACTTATATAAAATCCAACCACCGTATGAAGATCAAAGTTTTTCCTTTTCCAACGAGTTGTTTTTTTCCAATCAAACTTAACGCGTTGCTTAAGGTTTTTACGCTTTTTAGGAACCCACAAAAAGAATCCTGAAATAATAATTAGAATAAAAATTAGGATGGATACTCCTACTACTTGTTCTCCTATCTCTTTAGGCAACCACAAACGCATGTGACCTTCTAGTATAAATGCAAAAAAACCAGTCATATGATTATCTACTTGTATCACTTTACCGGTGTAAGGATCTAAAAATACACTTTGATAAAACTCTGGTTCTGCATCATAAAAAATTACTTCTATCGCATCATCTGCTTTTTTAAAAACGGTACCATGAACTGTATTATCAGGAAAAACTTCTTCTGCATAGGTTTTTGCCTCAGTAGGTGTTAGTATCGCATTGCTTTGAGGTGTTACTTTTTTATAATCATCATATAGACTTTCTATCTCTTCTCTAAAAGTCCAACAACAACCAGTAATAGCAACTAAAAATACGACAAGACCTGTCGCAAGGCCTAAAATTTTATGCAGTTGAAAAATGAATTTTTTAAATGACATGCACTAAAATTTATAAAGAGCAACCCCATGTTATAGGAGTTGCTCTTATGAAATGATTAATTAAAATTGGTAAGAAATATTTGCTAGTAATGCTCTAGGCATTTGAGGGTTGATGGTAGTCCATCCTGTATAATATTCTTTATTAAGAGCATTATTAAGTTTCAAACCAACTCGATACTTATCTGCTTGATAAAACACTGATGTATTAAAAATAGTATAACTAGGTAAGATAAATTCTCCTGTAGATAGATAGTTGATTGCAAAGCGCTCACTAGCTCCATTAAAACCTAAACCTATTCCAAAACCATCTAAACTACCTTGTTGAAATTCATAGTTTGCCCAAAAGTTATATAATGTCTCTGGTCCAGCTTCTAATGGTCTACGGTTTAATATTTCAAGATTATCAGTTTCTGTGGTTTCACTATCATTATTACTATAACCTGCTCTAATGTTTAACCCTTTGATTGGGTTTGCATTAATCTCTATTTCAAAACCTTTACTTACCACTTCACCACCTTGAATTTTATTAAATGGAGAAGAAGGATCTGTAATGACACGGTCTTTAACTTTGATATCGTAATAACTAACAGTTGCGTTTAAACGGTTATTGAAAAAATTGGTCTTGATTCCGAATTCAAATTGATTTGCTTCTTCAGGATCAAAAGTTTGCAACGTTTGTGGGCCAGTTCCTGGATCTCCTACTAATTGAGGTGCAACATTTGTAAATCCATTTTGGTAATTTCCAAAAACAGATAATTTATCTTTTATTGGCTGAAAAACTAAACCGAACTTTGGAGATAACGTAGTTTGATCATAATCATCATCTGCATTAGCAATGTCCCCTTCGTTGTCAAATCTGTCTAAACGTAATCCTACCATAGCAGAAAGATTATCAGTAATATCTAGAACATCAGATACATAAATGCTGTAAATACTAAATCTAGATTTAAGATTACCTACTCCTTGAGTTGCTAGTGCTGCATCTACAGCCGATGTAGAAAGTGGGAATGCCGTATCTTCTACTGCTGCTGTAAATGGATTATCACCATTTGAACCACCGTCTGGTGTTATATTTCCATAAAAAGCAAAACCAGTATTATTATTAGTCTCTGTAGCGTTTAAGTAATCCAGACCTATTACCATTCTATTTCTTAAAGAAGCTATTTCAAAATCTCCAATGAAGTTTTGTTGGATATCAGTAGTATGAGTATTTGCATTTTGTTTACTGATAAATCTTGAAAAGGTATCTCCTTCTAAAATACCGAAATCAAACAAATAAGAATAATAACCAGTAGTCGATGTAGAACTTTTAGATAATAAAGTTTGTGACTGCCATGTATCAGACAATTTGTAATCCATCTCTACTCTATAATTTTGAGTAGGGTTTTCTAGGGTTAGATCGTTGCTTGTAAAGGACAACTTATTATTGTATCCTAACTCATCTAAATTAGAAGATGCAGATGGTGCACTTCTATTCAAGAATAAAAAGGTAGGATTGGTTTGTTCTGCCTGAGTAATTTCTCCATAGAAAGAGAATGATAATCTATTATTTACTTTGTAAGATAAAGATGGCGCTACAAAGAATGATTTTCTAAAACCAGCATCTTGGAAACTTTGCTCTGTCGTGTAAGCGGTATTTATTCTAAAGTATAGATCATCTTCTTTACTTAACGCTGTGTTATAATCACCTACTATTTGATTAAGTCCATAACTACCGGATGTAAAAGAAAGCTCTCCACCTGTACCTACATATGGCTTTTTAGTTACTACATTGATAAGACCTCCATAAGAACTTACTGCATTACCGAACAAGGTTGCAGACGGTCCTTTTAAAACCTCGATGCGCTCTATGTTTGCAGGATTTATAGTTCCATTAGTTAAACCTGGTAATCCATTTACTAATTGTGGTTGTACAGAAAAACCACGCAAAGCATAATAACCTGCACCATCACCACCGCGACCTGTAGATGCCCATAAACGCTCTACTCCTGTTGCATTTTTTAAAGCATCATCAAAATTAGTTACCACTTGTGATTGTAATAGCTCATTTGTTATCGTGCTATATACTTGTGTATTTTCAATATCTTTTAACGGTAGCTTTGAAACATAAGCTGTTTTCTTTCTAGAAAACTTATTACGTCGTTCTCCTTCTATGACAACGGCATTTAAAATCTCGTTACCTTCATATAAGGTAATAGCATTAAGTTGTACGTTTTGATTGTTTACAATAGAAACAAGAACTTCTTTAGTTTTAAAACCTATGTAGGATATAGAAAGTACATAATCTCCATTTTCAAGATGGTTTATTTCAAAAGCTCCATTTACATCTGTTTGTACTCCTATTGAAGTATTTTTAAGTGCAACATTCACTCCTAAAAGTACTTCTTGAGTCTGATCTGTTACGGTTCCTGTGATACTCGCATTTTGCGCAAAAATGATATTAGTAAAAACTAATAAGGTGAAAATAGTCAGTAAGTTTTTCATTATTTTTATTTAGACTTAATATGGATAGTTAATTTTCGGCAAAAGTATCTACCAATATCGGACTGACCAAATTATTTATATTAAATCTAAATAAAGAGTTAAAAGAGCTTGATTTTAAGAACTCTAATCTTAACAATACTCGAAACAGCAAGCCTAAAAAGGACTGAATTGCTGACATACCTTCCTATTTAAACATAAAAAAAGCTCAAAGAATCGTGTTGTGACTCTTTGAGCTTAGAATACCATTATAGTTTAAAACTATATACTCAACTTTATTTGGAATTTTGTGGCTGTAAAAGCAGCTTGTAAACCTCTAAGGTTAGGATTACCCATGTTCTTTTCAAACAAATCTTCTAAATATGTTATTTGGGTGTCTAAATCTTCTTTTTGAAAAAATTGATATTTTAAAAGAATCAAGTTGGCCATTATTTGATCAGAAGCACTGAGACCATCTTGCTTTAAATATTCTTCTATCGAGCTACGTACCTCAGAATCATTATCTGCTAACTCGTCAAATAAGAATGCATTTGCTACGTCTGATTTATTCATACTTAAATAATCATTCTCACTCGACATATCTTTTCTATAGGTCATTTTATCACCATTTAGAAAATACCATCTGGTATAAGAATCATTTGATGTTTTGATTTCTTTTTCAAATCTCTTATCCCTAGCTGTCCAATTTGTAAAAGCAATTAAAAGTTCTGTACCATCTTCTTTCTTTAAAATGACAAAACGAATTAAGTAGTTGTTTTCACCAGGTTTTTCAATTTCTATATCTAGTTTATTATCTACAGAAACGTATGTTTTAAGAGCTGTAAGAATAGATGACACTTCTTCTGGAGTTGCGTCAGGAAAAAGATTTTCTCTTAAAAACAGATCGATATAAAGGTAATGTGTCAGATAGAAATCATCCATTCTGAGGTAATTTGCCTCTTCTAGATGGTCTGTTTTAATAGTGATCTTCTCAGATTGTGCAAATCCTAAATTTAAGAATAGCACAAATAGTAAAAAAGTAAAGGTTTTCATTTATGTTAGTTGGTTTTTGAGGTTGGGTGGTTGTGAAAATACACTATATTTCTAGAGCAGTAATTAATGTTGTGGTTTACTCTTGTCGGTACCAGTTACAAACTGGCACTAGTAGAGCAAATATTGTCTGACCGTTATAATCTGTAAGTCATTAATTTCCCATTACCAAAACTAGCTATCTGACCAATTCCTATTTGGTAATAATTTAAATATTCTTTTAGTTTAACGCTATCACGGTTTGCAATTTGAGTTGCTCTCATGACTAACAGCTTACTGTATTTATTGGTTGGTGTTTCTAGATTTGCATTTAAATCTACTATCTCATATTCCCAAGACTTATCATTATTATACCATGTAAAACCAACTTTAGGGTCTTTTGGCATGATCAAATTATCACTATTGGATTTCTTATCGTAGTACATAATATTTCCATTATCTGATCTATAAAGATTCTCAACAGTTTTACCCCAAGAATAACTAACTTGAAGAACTAAATAATTATTACCGATTTTTGATTCTGTTTTATTCAAATATTTATGTGAGATAAATGAATTTGAATTTACATAATTGAACCTAACCTCTTTGTTTGGAATTGGGTGATAAGATTCTGAGTTATTATTGATAGATTCTTTTGAAGCACAGGAAAACAAAAGGAATGGAATAACAAGGTACAAAAGGTTTTTCATGTTTTTTTGGTGGTTCTAGGTTCTTGATTCTTGGATCTTGGAATAAATTTGAAAAATTGAATAAAGTTGGTGTATTTTATTAAATAATCATAGTCTAGAGCAGTAATTTATGTTGTGATTTGCTCTTGTGGGTACCAGTTACAAACTGGCACTAGCAGCTTTGTATACTAGAGCCAGCAGGAGAAACTTATGAAAATCCTTTTTCTTTTTTCCTTTTCTACTCAGAATATAAAATCTAATAACTCCATAATATTGTTAAGCCGAATGTTTCTCTAAATGCACCACAACGGTCGTGTATATGAAAATTAGCGCTGAAAATAAGCGATAATATTCAGATGAAACACAAGCCGAATTTTTAAATTTTACTATTTATTTTGTTTTTGGATAATCGTCAAATCTAAAAATTTAGTGACTTCCCAAATATGCTTTAACTTATATTAAACAACTAGCTACTTGTAAACTATATACGATGATAAATATAGAAGAGTACTTGTTAGAAATTAAATGAAATTCACTTGTTTTTTACCACAGTTCTTCTTAAGTTAGCAATAGTATTTTTACACTCTATCATTGACATATTCTAAGTCTTCAGCTCTTTCTTTCATCTGTAACCATTCTTTTTCTGTAAAGCTATCACTTTTTACAACAACAGGAATGTCAAATTCATTAATGGTTTTTTCTTCCATTTTATATTTCTCCTTTTCTAAATATAGCTCTGTTCCTTTTAGTAACATCAAAGGAAACGCTTTTATATTATGACAACCATTCTTTTTCAAAAATTTTATGCTTTCATTGAAAGAATTCAAAGTTTGAGAAGGTAATCCGTAAATCAAACTTACTTCATAACTAATACCTCGATTATTCAATTCTTCCATTACAGACGCTATTTTTTCAGGTTGGTTTTTTCTTTTAATCAAAATACTTTCATTTCTAATAGCTGTTTGTAAACCGAACTCTAAATGAATATTTAGTTTTTCACAAAGATTTAAAAACTCTTGACCCTTTTCTCCTGAAATCGTCTCAAATCTCGTTTGAATACTAACCAGAGATGTTAAACCTATAGAGACCATTTTATTAAGAATAACTAAATAGTCTTTACCTGCATTGAAAATTGGGTCTAAAATATTTATCTTATTTACATTCATATTTTTGAAGAATATCAACTCCTCAAAAACACGGTCATTGGCTTTTATTAGCACTTTGTTATTAGTCAAATCTCTATGAGCGCAAAATGTACATTTGTAAGGACAACCTCTTTTAGTTTCAATTCTGACTTTTGATTGATTTTCACTTATTGGAATAATACCTGTCGTATAAGGCGATGGTATATCACTAAACTCCAAAGATGATTTGACTAAGCCAGCTTTGTATTTCCCCATTAATATTTGATAAACTGTATCTTCTCCATATCCATCAACAAACAAGTCACAGTTGGGATATTCGACAGAAGGATTGTTAGAGTATGAAATTTGATAACCACCTAAAATAAATTTCCCAGAAAACGAATACTTGATTCGCAAAATATGCATTAAATCGTTTAAGTATTTTTCATTCCAAACGTAAGCAGAAATTGCAATAAAATTAAATGAGTTGAAATCGACATATGCAATTTCTTGAGCTATATCCAAACTTGTTGTGTTTGAATTAAGCGAGAACATATTTATGGTATGATGCTTTACCTCAAATTCAGAACCATATTCTTCCTTGGTATACAAATATGACATAATTGAACCAATCGCTAATGAAGTGTTAGGTTCACCTTCTCTAATAAAGTCAAAAGAAATTAGTAATAGTTTTCTCAATGTTTTTTTAATATTATTGCTAACGTTTATGTGTATGACTCGTAGGATGCAAATTAGAAAATGAATTTCATATTAAGCACAAGCCAGGTTTTTAAATTTTAACTATGTATGTTTACTCCTATTGGTTCCAATTACAAACTGACACTAGCAGCTTTATATACTAGAGCCTACAGAGTACAAATTGTCATTAACGGCACTGCATATTAGCTCCAGCTGGGGAATATTTCTATTCAATGTTTATCCGAATAAACCAGTCTGAAAATTTTGTTGTTTAACCGCCTTTTCTTTATTTAAATCAATATATTCTATAATTTCTTCTAAACTTTTTTGAGTTAAAATTGTTACAGAATCGTCATCATTAATTAACTTTCGATTTAAATCAAACATTGGATTATTTTTATCAAGTATTCGGTCATACATAACAGCTCGTGGAATATTATAATCTTTTGCAAATCCCATAGCTAATCTTGCACCACTATCGAGTTTTTGACCATATAAATTCCATTTTTCAGCTGTGTCTTGCGCGTAACTCGCAGCTAAAATGATAGTATCACAATATAAAGCTTGTAATCTGTCACGTTCTTTATATCGACTACTTAAATCCATTCCAGATTTATGCTCGTCGAAATATTCGGATATCAAAAGTCCGCCTTCTTCAAAAATTTCAAATGCTAATTTTTTGTTTTTAGCAGGCATTATTTTATACAGGGGACTTGGTAAAAAGGCTACAGTTTTCCCTCCTATAAGTGCTTGTTTATGAGCAATACTGTCACAGCCAAATGCTAAACCACTAACAATGGTCATTCCTTTTTTAACAATTTCAGCAACTATTTTTTTTTCTCTACTTTCAATTGTTTCATCTGGATTCAAAAGTCCGATAACAGAAATGTTGTTATTTACAAAATCAATTAAACTTATGTCTCCTTTGTAAAAGAGAAATATAGGCCTTTCGCTTTCCTTTACAACTCCTCTATGTTTTGGAAAATTTTCATCTCCGATTGCAACAATTCCATCACAACTTTCTTCAAATATTTCAATTTGATTTATGGTTTGACTTTTGTTAAATTCGAAATCATTAACAGTTATTAGTTCTTTCTGTTTTGAGTTACTATTTAATAATGAAACAATTTTATCGACACTTTCATTACCTCTCAAATTTTTAATTATCCAAGCTCTACCAACTCCTTTGTAGGTTTTTGTTGTTATTATATTGATTGCGTTGTCTGTATATTTCATTTTATTTTTGATTATTGTAAACAGTTTTTCCAATTGCATAGAACGAAACCGAATTTGCACCTTTACTAATTAAAGATTGAATTGCATCTTCATCAATATTTACAGTCCTTGTGTAAATATCGTCAATTAATAAAATATCCTTACCAACAACACTATTTGATAAATTGCAGGTAGCATTTGTAATTCCAACATATGGATTTAAACCATCATTATTATATCCATTAATAGGTTGTCGAAGGTGAGTTGTTTTTGTATTTGTATGTCGCTGGATATAGTTTGTTCCATCAATGAAATTATTATCTAAAGTAATTACTGCACCTTTAACTGTATCTTTAAATAGTAATTGATTTGGATTATAAGAATTCTCAGCTTTCGCTCGTGGCACAACACAAATTGTCAATGGATTTTTATTAAGTAAATTATATATTTCTGGAAGTTCAATAAGTAATACTTTTAATAATTGCTGTTGACATTGGCGTATCCTCTCTTCAGACCAATTATGATGAGGGTCATTCTTTAATTTATATAAATAATTAGGATTGTTTGGAAGATTAACACCACCAAAATCTGTATGATAAAAACCTCGTATACTTTGTGTTAAGTATTGATTTTGATCGATTGTAAATTCTGTCATAATTTAAATTCTTAATATGTTTTTATTCAAAATTCCTGCTAGAATTGCATCTTCAATTTCACAAATTTCATTTTCAAAAGCAATAACAGATTGAACTGGTAGTCTCAAACTTGTTATTGCATTTTTGTATTTGTTTATACGTACTCCATTATTTAAAATATTTCTAAAAAAAATATCACTAAATTTTTCGGTTAGATTATGATAATTTAATGTCATCATCGCTCTGTCTTCACGACAATTTGTTACCAATACTGTTCTATTTGTTCTAGAATATTTAAGTAGAATGTCCAATACTGAATTGTTTAATTTTGTTTCCGATAAATGTTCTTTATAGTTTTCATTTTTCTTTAGTATAATTTTTTCATATTCATCTTCTTTCAAGTCAGGTAATGCTATTTTTAGTAAAGCACGATTAAATCTTTTATTTGTGTTGAAATCCATTTTAATATCTACTTCAGTGTACAATTGTATAGCTTTTCTATATGATAAAAAATTTGCGAAATCTGTATACACCAATGTTCCATCCATGTCAAAGAATAGAATATCATTTTCTTTTATGTCTAAATTTTGTAAGTCAATCATTTTATACTCACTTGAACTTAAGTTTAATATTAAAGCAACATCCTAAAACCCCTTATACTAAACCTTTTGCAAAGAGTGTATATAAAAGCTCTTATTAACAATGCGATGCATTAATTTTGCACGTTATTCTTAATTACAAAACTGCTCTATTTCTATAACAACCGTAAATCTATGACTACTTGGATTATGATCTTTACGGTATCCCGTAATGGTGGTTTATTTTTTTGGTATACTTTTCTGTTCTTTGCTTAGGTAACCATGCACAGGTCACTGCTGTCTTGTGGTGTGGCACTTCTAGTGTAATTTTTGGTTGTTATTGGGTTTTTATTTGTTTGTTATAGGGCATAAAAAAAACCAGCGTATGGGCTGGTTTTTTATGAAGTTTATATGGTGTGGTGGTGTTGGTTTTTATTTAGCTTTCGCGAAAGCGGAACCGTTATCCTACTTTTTATTTTACATGAAACTGTTCTTTTTCTTTTTACTTTTAAACAAGCTTGGCAACTGATTATAATCAAGGAAGTACTGCACTTTTAAGGATATGGTGTGGTTAATGGGCTGGTCAAATAGGGTATTAAAACTGCTATTAAAATTTTCCATAGCCTGTGTGTCTCTATTAAATAACTGGTTTCTATACAGTGCGGTCATGAAGCTGCCTGGGGCAAACTGCCAGGAATAACCGAGGTCAAAATTCCAGGTACTGAAGTTGATATTAGGATCGCTAGGTAATGTGCTGGCGGTATATCCTGTGGTGCGGTCTAGGCGACCGTTTTCTTTAAGAGAAAACAGGCTGTCGTCGTATTCTACAATACCCCAATAGTGTCGCAAGGTAAGTGATAGTGTGTGGTAGGGATTAAAATTATAGCTGGCGTTAAGAATTTGCTCTATTTCTATACGGTCGCGATCGCCAAAGATGACGTCTTCTCCTACCTGGGTGACGTAGCCTCTATTTGCTTTATAATATTCTCTATCAAAGAAATAACTGAGTACAAATTTATCATTAAATCGCATGCGTGGTCCAAAACCAAACCAGTAGTTCAGGTAATTTCTATCTTTTTCTATAAAGGTTTCTATCCCACCGTTTGCACTTATGGCTAGTTTCTTATTATCATTAGAATTAAACCATATATTTGAGTTGGCTACATTTTTAGTGATAAAGAAACTGCCTTCTTTTCTAGGTTCAAAATAATCGTATTGTTTCCCTGGAGAAAAGCCTAAACTGAAGCCGTAGTTATTAAGTGTGGTTGTGGTAGCGTCTATGTGACCGCCTAGTTCTAGTCCTGTAAAGGTGCCAGGATTAGCCAGTCTGGTATAATCTACATAGGTATTTACATAGATATTGTTCCATTTTCCTTTTGGTTTAAAAGTGCGGTAGGTAGCGTTGATGCCAAAGTCGTTAAAGTTGTTTCTGAACTGTAGTCCGAGATCGTTGATGTCATACTGAGAATCTGCATAGCTGTGGTCGAAGTTATAACGCCAGTTGCCGCTTATGGTTTGTGCTCTGAAAAAGGTGCTGTAACCTGACTGTGTGCCGGTCTCTAGGTTTAAATGGCTCATTTTTACCTGACCTTGTATGTTATAGGTATTGGTTTTATTTACAATATCTGCAAAGAGTGCGGTAACGTTTGCATCTCTAAAACCGCCGTTGCGTGTGGTGTTGGTATTTATGATACCGGCGCTGGAGTTTTTATTGAATTGTTGGTCTACGACTATGATGTTATAATTAGTAAGCGGTTCTACGAGTTCTTTTCTACGCGTGCCAGTGATGGTGTTTTCTATGGTGGCATAGGTCTTATCTGTAATGCTATTAAAGAGTCCGATGCCCAAACCGTTTTTAGTCCTACCAGATACTTTTAATGCGTTGAGTACTTTTACAGATTCTGGATAGTCTATGACGTCTTCTGTACTACTGGTGCTAGGAAATGTAGATGGTGCGCTACCGACACGTCTAGAGAAAAAGAGATTTGCTTTACTGAAGAGGTCTACACCTTCTGTGAAGAACTGACGTTGCTCTGAAAAGGTTTGCTCAAAGGGTCCTAAGTTAAGAGAGACGTCATCAAATCCTGCCTGACTGAAGTCTGGAATAAGGGTGGCATCTAGGGTAAAGTTTTCGGTAATACCGTATTTAACATCTAGTCCTGCGTTAAAATCGGTCTGTGTGTTGCCGTCAAAACTGCGGCTTACTCCAGAGACAAATGGGTAAAAGGCTAATCTTACCGGTGGTTTAAGGTCTTTGAGTCCTTTTAACTCGCCGTGGTAGAGTCCTATGTTTCCTTTAGTTGGGTCCAGCTCGTTCCAGGTGTACTGTGAGTTATCTCTTCTAAACCTGCGGTGGAACTGTATGCCCCAAGTTTCTACGTTTTTATTGTCAAATCGCAGGCAGCGATATGGGATTTTCATTTCTAGAGACCAACCGTCTTCATTAATTTGAACGGCACTACTCCACACCGCATTCCAGCCGAAGTCTTCTCCTATACTGGGATTTGCAATCGCGTCTGCCTGTGTGCCGGATGCAAATACAAAGAACTCGGTGTCATTTTGCGCATCGTTATTAGGGTTTACAATAAAACCGAAGAAGTCTGACTGTGCAAAATTATCTCTGCTAGAGAATTGTTTTGCGATTTTTGAAGGGTCGTCATACAAATAAGCTGATACATAAATGGCAGTGTCGTCATAGGCCATTTTTACAATGGTTTTATTATGTACCGAATCTGGAACACCCATGGTAGGTCTAAACTGAATGAAGTCTTTGGCTTCTTGTGCGTTTTGCCATATGTCTTCGGTTAATTTTCCGTCTATTTTTATGGAAGCTGTTGTTTTCTCTATTTGCAGACTTTTCTTTATTTGGGCAAAAGAAAGTGTTGTAAAAAGCAACAGTAAAATGGTAGAAATGTAATTTTTCATTATCTCATTAGGTTAGCTTTTTAAGGACTTGTGGTTTTAATCGATGTTACAGTTCCATTCATTCTTTTATCTTAAATGTCTATGGTCTCGATAGGATACCTTGCTATTTGTAACGGTATCATTAAATAATGATCGTTTGTTTATAATTACTTGTGATATAAACGTTAAAAGAGTAACAAAATGAACAGTAATACCTTATAAATACTCTTTATTTGTAGCTATATATTTTTTAAAATAATGATAAGCGCCCCTATTCTCGATAATGAATTAAAGAGACAAGCAGCCGTAGAAAAATACCGCCTGCTGGACACCATGCCTGAGGATAGTTATGATAACATCACATCTATAATCGCTAGTGTCTGTGATGCTCCTATATCTTTAATAACTCTGGTAGATAAAGCTAGAAACTTTATTAAATCTGGTCATGGTGTTGATATTTCAGAGTCTGCACGAGACATCTCTTTTTGTGGTCATGCTATCGCTGGTGACGAAGAAATTATGATCGTTAATGATGCTCGTGAAGATGTGCGTTTTAAAGACAACCCACTACTTACCGATTTTAAAGCTATATTTTATGCTGGTGTACCGCTGGTAGACACTAATGGGTATAAACTAGGAACATTATGTGTTTATGATAACAAACCTAGAACACTAGTTGCACACCAGATTAAGGCTTTAAAAGCTATGGGTAAGCAGGTAATGCACCTTTTTGAAGAGCGCTATAAGACTTTTAAACTTCTTGCTATGCAAGAAGAACTAAAAGAGCGCAATGAAGAGTTAAAAGACTTTGCGGGAATAGTATCTCATGATTTAAAAGCGCCGTTATCTAACATCATAATGATTACCAAACTTTTAAAAGAAAGCGAGAAAAACCTATCACAACAGTCGTTAGATTATCTAGGCTATCTTAAGGATAGTTCTAATAATATGAGCCGTTACATAGATGGTATTTTACAGTTTTATAGCAGTAACGAGCTGGTTACCGAAGAATATGATAGTGTGAGCTATGTAGACCTTATAGAAGATGTGATCGCCATGACGGTAAAAGATGAGCATATCAAGGTAAATTACATACCAGAACAAGACACCACATTATTAACTCATGAGGTTGCTTTGAAGCAAATCTTAATGAACTTAATAACTAATGCGATAAAGTATAACGATAAAGAAGAAACTCTTATAGGTATCTACCTCAAGGAGAATGATGAAGAATACGAGATTACCATTAGAGATAACGGTACTGGAATTGCTCCTGAGAATTTAAAATCTATTTTTAAACTGTTCTATATCGCTACACAAGAAGATCGCAACGGGAAACAAGGTACAGGAATAGGACTGGCAACAGTGGCCCGATTAATAGACCATATGCAAGGTAAAATTACTGTAGATTCACAATTAGGTGAATGGACCGAATTCAAATTAATTTTACCTAAAAAAGGAACCCTAGAGACCTTTTAAAACTATCTTAGATTCATAAAAAAGACGGTATTGCTTTATTCGAAGCTATACCGTCTTTTTAATTTGAGTAGAAATAGAATTACACTTTAGTACCGTCTTTTCTATATTCTACATCCATATTTTTTCCTTTTTGTTTAAACTCTATATCGTAGAACTCTCCTTTTGTTGCGCTCATTACATGTTCTACTTCTTGTATAGTTCTATCAGGAAATTCTCTTTCTATTGCTTCTTGTATCGCTTTAGGGATTTCTTTGTCCTTGATAGAGTTTTCTGTTTCTCTCCAAGTACCGTCCGCATGAAAATCTGCACGGTATTTCTCTCCGTTCTTTTTAAAATGAGCTTCCCAGTAGCCATGTGCATCGGTTGCAAAGTCTGGATCGTTTTCTCTTGGATATTTTGCTTCAAAAGCATCTAGTACGACTTGAGGAACCTCATTATCAGTTTTAGTCTGACAGCTCGCACTAATAGATATAAATAATAGCGTAAATAAAATACCTGTAAATCTCATAACTTTCTATTTTTAATAAAATTACAGATAGAAACACTAACCACCACTTAATACTGTATTAATATGTGTTATGAGATGTTAAAATAACAACAGAATTCTTACCAGCTTATAGGTCTGTAATCCTTTAAAAATTTACCACACCAGTGCTTACCAGTATTGATACCATCAAATAATGGATCCATAACACGTGCCGCACCATCTACTATATCTAGTGGCGGCTGGAAATCATGAACTTCTTGTTTCTTTTTAGACAGTTGTACAGGATCTTCGTCGGTAACCCAGCCCGTATCTACCGCATTCATGTAAATACCATCCTTAGCCAGTGTGCCGGCTGCAGTATGTGTTAACATGTTAAGAGCAGCTTTGGCCATATTAGTATGTGGGTGGCGGTCTTCTTTATGAAAGGTGTGGAACTTCCCTTCCATCGCACTCACGTTAATGATGTGTTTTTTTCCTGTATTATCTTTCTTCATAATTTCAGAAAGACGGTTACAAAGTACAAATGGAGCAACAGAATTTACTAGCTGTACCTCTATCATCTCGGTAGTTTCTATCTCGCCTAGTTTTAATCGCCAGCTATTGGTTTTTCTTAAATCTACTTGTTGTAAATCTGCATCGAGTTCACCTTCTGGAAAAACCTCTTGTGTTACCAGTGCCTTATCAAAACTATATGGTATTTGAGACAGTTTTGCACTTGCTCTTAAACCTATACCAGGTTCTGGACCGTGCCAGGTAACTGGCATGTTTTTATTAGGTGACGCACCAGGCGTTAATTCCTGTAACTCATGTAAACATTTGTAATGATCGGTAAGCGTTTCTTGTGCAAAAACTGGTAATTGCTCAAAGGTCAACTCTTCATTAGGCATTAAATGAGCATAAAAACCTGACGGTCTTCTTACCGTTTGCGCAGCATTATTAATAAGAATATCTAGACGCTCATATTTCTGTTCTATATAGTTACAAAAAATCTCTACACTAGGTATGTGACGTAGGTCCAGTCCATGAATGTGTAAATTATGTCCCCATTCTTTAAAATCTTCTTCTTTAGAAAAACGCAACGCACTATCATGAGGGAAACGAGTAGTCGCAATAACCGTCGCACCACCACGTAAAAGCATTAAAGTAATGTGGTATCCTATTTTAAGCCTAGAACCTGTAATAATAGCTACTTGTCCTTTTACATCGGCATTTTGAAAACGCTTTGCGTAATTAAAATCACCACAGTCGGTACACATCTGGTCATAGAAATGATGCAATTTTGTAAACATGGTTTTACACACGTAGCAATTACGTGGTGATTCTAGCTCACCAGTTTCTTTTTGAGAAAGATCTGCAGCAGCTAGTAATTTAGGAGCCGTAAAAATGGCGTCTTCACGCGCACTTCTTATACCTGTTTCTTTGCGTGCATGTTTATCACGTTCTATTTGTTTTCTTTTCGCAGCTTTTTTAGCATCCTTTTTACCGCGTTTGTATTCTTCTCTCGACGGTCTGGATAATTTACCAGCCGCTGTCATTAAAGCAATGCGCTGCTCTTCTGGTAAGGCAAATACACTTTTAGGATCTTCTATAAACTTATTCAGTGTGTGAATACATGCTTCTAATTCTTCTATAGAAGTGTTTTCATTTCCTTGAGTTTGGTCCGTATTCATAGCGCATTTTTATGAATGCAAATTTAATGGTTATCGCATCAATATGGAGCTCTATTTTTCAGGATATTAGAAAGAATGATTATGGAGGTTCCGCTTTCGCGAAAGCGGAAACAAATTCAATTTAAATCAACCAGTTAAAAGCTATATTCTACTAAAGAATCAGATCTGTTTACCTATTTTTAGGAGAAGGCTTGATGTCATCTTTACCTCTCTTTCTACTGTTAATGAAGTACACACCAGTAATCATAATCGCAGCAGCAATCAAGGATTGCGTAGTTACTTCTTCGTCCAAGAAATACCAACCTAACAATAGAGCAACGACAGGATTTACATAAGAAGAAGTCGCTACTTTTTCTGTAGAGATGTTCTTTAAAAGGAAATTAAATGCTGTAAATGCGGCTATACTACCAAATATAATAAGACAAACTAACGCGATATAAGTAGGCTCTTGCCAAGTCATAGGAGAAGACCAAGACTCATTAAAAGCAAAACTAGCTATGGCCAGTATAACACTAGCTGATATCATTTGATACCCAGTGGAGACAAAGAAATTAGTAGGAACGTCAGCTTTGGCGACAAATAAACTACCTGCACTCCAACTTAAAATACAAGTAATGATCATGATAATACCGGTGATTGCGCCTTCTTTAGTCGTTATTTCATTCTGACTAACTAAGATGTACATACCTACTAGCCCGAGAACAACACCTATAACAGATTTGGCTTGCAATGCCTTGCGCTGCACGAGTCGCATGAGTAACAGAATAAATAAAGGTTGTAATGCGGCAATAAGCGCTGCAAAACCAGTATCTACATATTTTAATGCCCATACAAAGACACCGTTACCATAACTAAGAAAAAGAAAACCTGCTAGCGTACAATTGAAAAATTGTTTTCTAGTAATACTGAGGCTATACCCTAGTATTTTTGCTATTATAAAAATAAGAATACCTGCAAGCGAAAATCGAATACTAGCAAGCATAAATGGTGGCAACTCGGTCACCGCCATTTTATTCCATAAATAGGTAGATCCCCAAAATACATAAGTGGAGAAAAAAGCAAGACCTATTAAAGCGGTTTTTCTATTCATGTAGACAAAGCTAATTCAATAATCGATATAGAACGGATAAGTATCTATTAATGTTATCAAAAAAAAGGGCATAAAAAAAACCCATCTAAATTAGATGGGTTTTGTAAGAAATTTAAAGAATCGAATTAGTCGATTACTCTAACATTAACGGCGTTTAAACCTTTTTTTCCTTCTTTAAGTTCGAATTCAACTTTGTCACCTTCACGGATCTCGTCGATTAAACCTGTTACGTGTGCAAAATGTTCCTGACCTGATCCTTCTTCTGTGATAAATCCAAATCCTTTTGCGTCATTGAAAAATTTTACTGTACCTGTACTCATTTGTAATAATTTAAATTAATAATACTTCTTATTTGATTTCAAAAGCCGTGCCACAAGAGTATTCACCATGGAAAAGCTCGTTACAATCAGACAATAGAATAAAAAACTAAATAAGAAATCTCACTAATCTTTATGACCACATGTTCCAATCATACAGCAAAAATAATCTTTTTAATTAATGTAGAGCAACAAAAACATGAAATAGATTTAAAATTAGTAAAATAATAACAAAATAACTCTCAACTTACTTATATACAATTACTTATATAATTCTGAAAAGATAACAAATGTGCATAAAAAAATAGCCATATCACTATGGATATGGCTATCTGATAAAGTTTAAAATTATAAAATCTTAAGCTTGTTGTTCTTCATCTTTTTTAGACTTGCGGTATAAGTACGTTTCAAAGATATTACGCTTTGCAAATCTGTAACGGTTGTCTGCATTTATAAGTTTTTTAAAGATTTTTACATCTACTCCAAAATACTCATACGTACTACCGTCTGTAAATACTACTTCTAGTACACGTCCTTTGTGATCAAAGTCCTTTATACCAGTGTTAGTTATAGTTTCTTTATATTCTGCTAGATTAGCTTCCTTAGTTTCTGGAGCAATACTAACTAGAAAGTGGTAACCATCGATAATAGTTCTACTCATTACCTCTGCCTCTTCCTTCTTATCATCACCTTCCTGAAATTTATCAGGATGCCATTCTTTAACTAGGTTTCGGTAACTTTTCTTAAGTGCTTTAAGTTCAATGTCCTTTTCTACGTTGAACATTTTCTTATACTGATTAATACGCTTCATGTGCTCCTCTTTTTTAAGGCGGCGCAAAAATACATCTTTAATCTAGATGGAAAACGTTAAAAATTAGAATTCTACAATTCCTTTTCAGGTAAAGCAGGTGGTCGCTGATTTTTAGTAGGCTTAACGACAAATGGCGTGAACCAGTCCCAAGTAATTCCTACCTTAAAACGTGCAAAATCGTCTAAAAAACGATAGTTATAATCGTCACGACCGACAGAAAACTGTACGAGAATACCTAGATCGCTATCCCATGGGTACAGAATTCCACTAGTTTCTGATCTATAAGGAACACTGGATGGATGTGAACCTATGGTATAATTAAACTGCTGACTTAAAGTATACCTCATCTTTTTAAGGTGAGAAGTAAATTCATAACCGAATTCTAACTGGTGACGTCCGAGGATATCAATATCTTCTGGATTGTAACCTCCAAAATCTGCAAAACCTAAAAATTTATCATGATACAATTGATAAGTCGCTGTAAAAGAATGAATTTTTTGAGGAACATTATCACCGTTAAAGGTATTGAGACGGTAGTTAAAACTAAATCTTGTGAGGTTAGTTGAGAAATTACCTCCACTTCTATTGAGTAATTCTGCAAGATTTGTATCGTCCGTAAAACTGTTGTACAATGCTATACTTTCTTCAGAATTATCATCAAACTCTGTACTAAAAGCACTACCTGCTTGCCCATTACTGTAATGGCCAGACTCCACAGCAACGGTAAGAAAATTATCATCGTTAGTTTTAATAATTTTTTGCCACCCTATTAATACTTTATAACTAGGTGTTTTTACAGGTTTAGACTCTTCATTATATATCCTAAATTGAGGCTGAAAAGATAAATATACCGCGTCACCATTTGTTATCGTATCCTTATTAAGTGCTTTTCTTAAATCATTATATAAACTGTAATACACGACAGGCCTAGCCTCTAGTAAAATCTCTTCATATTGATTATTACCTGCACCTACAGAAAGGTCTGGTCGTATAGAAATAGGATAATACTCTTTAAAACCACTAACCTGATCTCGTTGTGCTGGGGTAATGAAACTAGATAAAATTAAGACGATTAGTAAAAGTTTATTCACAGTTTAGTTTTTTAAGTTATAAAATTAAAACGTGTAAATTTAGTCAATGATGCCAGCTTATCATTATGTTTTAGACTGCTATTAACATTTACCTCATCACTCAAACATAATACCTGCAATCACAAAACGATGTGGTTGGGTATTATATATTACAAAAAATCTCGCTACGTCTGTAGCGAGATTTTTTGTAAAAACTATATCTTAAATTTATTTTTTTGCTAGTCTACGCAATGCTACCCATTGTTTAAGCATTTCTCTAGAATCTACTGCTGGATACCCTAAAACGGTTTGTCCTGCTTTTACATCATTCATCACACCACTACCAGCACCTATAGTCGCACCAGATTCTATAACTGTATGGTCTTTAATACTGGCACTACCACCTATTATAACACCATCACCTAATGTAACAGAACCTGCAAGACCACTATGACCAGCCATTATACAAGATCTACCTAAAATACAGTTGTGTGCTATTTGAACAAGATTATCGATTTTACAACCATCACCTACTATGGTAGAATTGAATTTTGCACGATCCACACAAGAATTTGCACCTATCTCTACTCCATTTCCTATAATCACGTTACCTATGTGCGGTATTTTAACCAGGCCACGACCATCGTCTGCAGGACGGTAACCAAAACCGTCTGCTCCTATGCTCACGTTAGTATGAAAAATGCACTGCGCACCTATTTGAGAACGTTCTCTTATAACCGTACCAGACCAAATTACCGTTTGCGGACCTATAGTCGTGTCGTCAAAAACACTAACGTTATGGTATAGCACCACTCCATCTCCTAGAACCACATTTTTACCTACATAACAATGCGCGCCTATTTTTACACCTTTACCTATAGTTGCCGTATCGTCAACTACAGCTGTTGCATGAATATCTGTATCAAAAGCAGGTGTCTCTGGTTGAAAAGCTTCTAACAACCTCGCCATAGCAAGATCTGCATTTTTAACCTTGATAAAAGCACGATTATCTCCAGGTTGTAGATCTATATTATCATTTATGATAGCCACAGACGCATTAGAGTCTGCCCAAAATTTTGCATATTTTTTATTTCCTATAAAAGTAAGATCGCTATTTGAGGCATTCCTTATCTCGTTAACACCTGTTACAGCATGAGTTGTGTTGCCTACTTGTTCTCCTTTTAGGATCTCGTTAATTTGTTCTACAGTAAATGAATGCATAAATAGTTAGTTGTTAAGTTGTAAATCTAAGTATTTATAAAAGAAAAGTAGCACTGTGTGCAGAAACTAGTCACAAAAAAAGACCGTATAAAAACGGTCTTTTAAAATTTAACGATTTTGAAAATTCTAATTTTTCAAACTCTCCATATCTATCACAAAACGATATTTCACATCATTATTTTGAACTCTCTCAAAAGCAGTATTGATCTCATTCATATCTATCATTTCTATGTCTGACACGATATTATGATCTGCACAAAAGTCTAACATCTCTTGTGTCTCTTTAATGCCACCTATTAAGGAACCTGCAAGATTTTTTCTTCTTAGAATAAGATTTGCTCCATGAATATTTTCTAGAGGTTCTATCGCTCCTACTAAACACATCGTACGATCTCTTTTTAACAAAGCTAGATAAGGATTTACATCATGACCTACAGGAATAGTGTTAAGAATAAAATCAAAAGAATTTGCGTGAGCTTTCATCTGTTCTTCATCTTTTGAAATAATCACCTCATCTACACCTAGACGTCGCGCGTCTGCCGCTTTACTCTCGCTAGTGGTAATCATGATGGTTTTTGCACCCATAGCAACTGCAAATTTAATTCCCATGTGACCTAAACCACCTAAACCTATAATTCCCACCTTATCACCTTCTTTTACATTCCAGTGTTTTAATGGCGAGTATGTAGTAATACCTGCACAAAGTAAAGGAGCTACTGCTTTTATGTCAAGTTTTTCTGATACCGATAGAACAAATTCTTCTCTCACTACTATGGTGGTCGAGTAACCACCTAAAGTATGCCCTCCTATAAACTTATCTTTACTGTTGTATGTACTGGTAGAACCATTTTCACACCACATCTCCATATCTTCTTCACAAGCGCTACAAGTCTGGCAAGAATCTACCATACAACCTACACCTACTAAGTCTCCTATTTTATACTTTGAAACCTCGTTACCTACTTGAGTAACCCTACCTATAATTTCATGACCTGGTACGATAGGATATTTTGCATTTCCCCAATCGTTTTGTTTAGCATGAATATCACTGTGACAGACACCGGTATAAAGTATATCAATTTTTACATCATTCTCATTCAAATCACGACGCTGGATTATCATTTCCTTCAAATCTGCATCATTACTTTCTGCTCCGTATGCTTTTACTTCTTGCATTTTTTATATTTTAAATACCACCTCATCGGCACTGGTATTATGGTTATTATTTAGTTTTGCAAAACTAGCTAGAAATACCTTTTAAATGGGTTAATAACGCGTTAAAGCAATTGTGTTTTATTATTAATATTTATAAAAATTCCGCTTTCGCGAAAGCGGAACACATCTCACTACATTCTTCTACTGTATCTTTACCTTCTTAATACACAATTATGCTTCACATAGTTCTCATAGAGCCAGAAATTCATACCAATACCGGTAACATAGGTCGTTTAAGTCTAGCTACAGGTTCTCATTTACACCTGGTAAAACCTTTAGGTTTTGAATTAAGCGATTCTAGATTAAAAAGAGCTGGACTGGATTACTGGCAACATATAGAATTGAGTATTTATGAAAATGCTGATGAGTTTTTTGAGAAAAACAAAGAGCGTAATATGGCTTTTTTGAGCAGTCATGGAACTAAGGACTATACCGAGATTCCTTTTAAAGAAGGAACTATGATTATCTTCGGTAAGGAGTCTAAAGGTTTATCAAGTGATATTACCGATAGATTTAAAGATCATTTATATAAAATACCTCAATACAGCGAGCACATACGTAGTATCAACTTAGCAAATGCCGTGGCTGTTATTACTTATGAAGGCTTGCGCCAGTTGCGATAAATAAAAAACCCAACCATTACTGGTTGGGTTTTCTTTTACAATTAATGGCCGTTTATTGATTAGACTCCATTTGTGCTTCTTTTCTCATTTCTTCTCCTGCCACAATTCCTATCTCGACTCTTCTGTTTTGTGCTCTACCTTCAGCAGTTTCATTAGTTGCTTTAGGAGATGTCTCACCGCTATAAGTCATCGCTATTCTATCACTAGAAATACCGTGTGTGGCCAAATAATCTGTTACACTCGCAGCTCTTTTCCTGGATAGTTCTAGGTTATATTCTGCAGCACCCTGACTGTCTGTATGTCCTGCCACTAGCACTTCTGTACCAGGGTAATCATTCATTACATCTAATAATTTGTTGAGCGTAGTTTGCGAGTTTGCATTCAGCGATGACTGATTAGTAGCAAACTTTACTCCACTACCTTCGTCAAAAGTTACCACGATTCCTTCTCCTACTCTTTCTACATCTGCACCTGGTAAAGTAGCTTCTATTTCTTTAGCTTGCTTATCCATGTTACGACCTATGAGGTTACCAGCGATACCACCTATAGCGGCACCTACTACAGCACCTTCGGTCTGGTTATCACCATCACCTACATTATTACCTATGATTAAACCTAGAATAGTACCTCCAGCAGCACCTATTACAGTACCTTTTTGCTGACTATTACTATTTTTAACTGCTCCACAACTCACTAATAAAGCGGCTGCGATTACTATTGTGATTATATTTGATTTCATAATTTTAATTTTAAAAATTGTTTTTGATAAAATTCATATTTACATAAACAGTTCTCCCATTTACATTAGCCGGTATAGTCCAGGTCATATTAGATTCATTTGCTCTGGTAATTTCGAGTTGGTACCCAGCATTAGATTCTGATTTATATTTTCCGTCTGTTATTTTGAGCAATAAATCACCTTCTATCATTTCTTTATTACCAGGCACATTCCATATAAAATATCTCTCACCTGCTGAACAATTTGCATCATTAATGGTATAGGTACCTCTATTATTGTTAGCTATAAAATACCAACTACTACCCTCAAAACAGCTGGCAGCAACATCTTGTAATAGAGTGGATTTAAATTCTCCAGCACCCTCATAAGTCACACTCTCTATAGTCCAATTACCATCTATAGCCCGTGTAGTCTGTTTTACCGCATTAGTAGTAGAACAACTGGTAGTCACGAATATCATGAGCAACCCTAAAAACATAATTCGTTTCATAACTATTAATTTTATGCGATATTATTACTTATCAAATACCATAGCAGTTATAAAGATCTTAATTAACAAAATTTATAAATAGACTTAACAAAATCAGTTCGAAATCAAAAAAAAATCCAACCATTTCTGGCTGGATTTTTAAATCTAAACTTGGCTTACTCAATTATTTTAAAGAAATGGTTCTTTTAGGTTGTGGTAACGCTTCTTCTTTTTTAGGAAGTATGACCATTAAAACACCGTTGTTATAAGAAGCATCAATAACATTTTGATTTACCGTTTCTGGCAAATTAAAACTTCTCTTGAATGACTTTTTACTAAACTCTCTTCTCGTAAACTTTAAAGCAGCATCACTTTCTGTTTTTTCTACTTGCGATGTAATGGTAAGAACATCTTGATCTATTTCTATCTGTACTTCTTCTTTTGAAAAACCAGGAATACTTAATTCTAATAAATAGCTCTCATCTCTTTCTGCTACGTTCACTGCAGGTAAGAAAGATTTTGTGGTCTCTGTTGTACCACCCAAGTAATCGTTTTTAAACATTTCGTCAATAAGAGATGGTAACCAATTGTTTGCTGTTGTATGTGCTAATTTCATAATACTAATTTTTATTTGTTATGATTCAGCTTATTCAAACAAGATACCAAACAATAAAAGCGACATAATGTCGCTTTTATATAGTTTAAAAATGACTAAATGTCATTAATTACTATTTCTTAGGTGTATTTGCATCAATTCTGACGGTGGTATTTCTCCATGTGGATATTTAAGCATGGTTTGCAATAACGCATCTACTGTCGTTTTTCTAAATCCGTATTGTAAAGCTACTTCATGTAATAGTTGTAACTCTAACTGATCTACATGACCATCTATATGCATCATTAACATCATTCTATGAAAATGAACTATGCGCTTAGTATAATCCTTAGGCGGCACTGTTGTTAACTCTTCTGGATGGTTAATCATATAATCTATCTCTTCATCACTTAAATCCATACGTTTTCCTACCGACGTTATAAAGCTCACCTCTTCTTTCTTTAGATGGTTATCTGCATGTGCCATTAGAATTAACTCGCTTATAATGTGTCTCTTTTCTTCTATTGTGTAGGTCATGATATATGATAATAATATGTGAAAATACATATTTATTAGGATTAAGTTAACCACATTACTCTTACTTTTAATAATATGAATTCGATTTTTATAAGACTCAAGTCCTTTTTCAACACCATTACTGGTAGTATTGCTTTTTACCCATCTTTTTATGCAGTAAGCGCCATAGTATTTGGTCTATTCATGAAATGGGCCGAAGAAATGAATGTTACTGAAGCTTTTCAAGAGATTTTCCCTTCTTTAATCATTAACGATGTAGACACAGCAAGAAGCATTTTAACCACTTTAATAGCTGGCGGTATTTCTATGTTAGTCTTTACCTTTTCTATGGTAATGCTTTTATTAAGTCAGGCTGCGGCTAACTACTCACCTCGTGTTTTACCCAATTTAATATCTAATAGAAAACACCAGTTTATTCTTGGGGCATTTCTAGCGACCATTCTTTATAATATAATTACAGTAATAGGTATCGATCCATCTGGTAATAACTACCATCTTCCTGGCCTGTCGGTTTTAATAGGTATCATAAGTGCCTTTATAGCACTAGCAGCTTTTGTTTACTTCATTCACAGCATTTCTTCCAGCATACAAATCAATAATATATTAGAAAACATATATAATAAGTCCAGTAAACGACTACAAATTTTAATAGAACAACAAACATCACAAGACCAATTTCCTAATACTAGTAAATGGTATACGTACCCAACTAACAGAAGTGGTACGATACAAAATATAAGTGTAGAAGGTTTAAAAAAATCTTGCGAGACCTGTGATACAAGATTTGAAATGCTCATTACTAAGGGAAAGTACATTCTAGATGGAGAAGCCCTTTTTAAATCTGAAATGGAATTGAGCGACACACAATTAACTGAAGTACATAAAAACTTTAACTATACAGAATCTGAATTAGTTAGTGATAACTATGCTTTAGGGTTTAAACAAATTACCGAAATAGGTATAAAAGCCATGTCACCTGGTATAAATGATCCTGGTACTGCGATAGACACCATAGATTATCTAACTGACTTAGTGCGTTTAAGAATGCTCAAAAAAGATCACAACATCGTACTTAATGAGGACAAAGAGGTTCTAATCAAATTAAATACTACAAAATTTGAAGATCTTATCTATGATATATTTGCCTCATACCGCAAGTATTGTAAAGAAGACCTGTCGGTAATGAGTAAACTATTGCAACTATTCTCTCTTTGCATGGGTAGAGAAACCTGTGAGCCGACTTATTACACCACGTTACATTTACAAGCACAATTACTTATTCACGATGCTGAAGAATCTATATCAAACTCTCATGATCTAGATCGGTTAAAAACGCAATTTGAATCCATAGAAACTCAATACCGTAAACTATCAGGTAATTGATCCATTAAGTTAGCGTCCATTTAAAGTCGTATCCATGCCTGAGTTCTATAAAAAATGGCAATGTACCCACGTACTTTTAATTGGTTAGGATTAGCCTCATCCAGCCATATTTTACAGGTATAAGTTTTACCATTTTCTGGGTCAAGAATAACACCTCCTTTATATACATCTCCTTTTTTATCAAGACCCTGAATAATTTCCAGTCCTAGAATCGGAGCATCTTTCTGTTCTCCTTCACAGTTAATGCATAGTGCGTTTTTAGGCGCATTCTTGTCTAGTATTTTAGCTACTTTTCCATAGATCTTCCCATCTCTTTCGTAGATTTCTACATGTGCTTTTACCTCACCAGATTGATCATCTATGGTTTTCCATGTACCAGTAACTTGTTGAGCATCCGCTTTCGCGAAAGCGAGAACACAAAGA
This sequence comes from Nonlabens sp., assembly GCF_039941875.1. Taxonomy (GTDB): domain Bacteria; phylum Bacteroidota; class Bacteroidia; order Flavobacteriales; family Flavobacteriaceae; genus Nonlabens. Next base: position 358,417 of record NZ_JBDVDQ010000014.1, read on the forward strand.
ACAATAAAAACTAGATTTTTCATTTTATGAGAATTAAAAAGCCTATGTAAATTACATAGGCTTTCATTTATTAATAAGTCGCAGATAGATTATTTACCTAACATACCGTCTTTAAGATCATCATCTGCAGGGTCTTCACCTAACCAGATACCGAATAAACCTTTCTTAAATTTTAATCCAGCGATAGTACCTAAGTCTTTACCATTTTTAGAAACCTTAGTTCCTGTTCCTGGAGCATAAGCGATTTCAAAATGATCTCCTTTTACAATTGCTTCACTAAAAAGACCGATAAATTTATTGATTTCAGATTGAATAGCTGCTCTTTCGCTATCGGTACAACTATCGCCGAAACCGTCTTCTACAGCACTTTTCATCTTGCTTTGTGTCACTTTACTATCTGTGATATCTAGAGTAATTGCCATAGCCTGGTCTGCACTTACTAGAGTAGATCCATTACTGCTCTTTGTTGTAGTATATAAAGCACCCACATAAAGCTCAAACCATAATTTCTGTCTTACACCAGCTCCATTTAAAGAAAGCTCTTGACCAGATACAGTTAGATTTTTTTCTATAGAGACACCTTCGATAGTTTGCTGTGCAGTTGCAGTATAAGTTCCCAAAAGAGCCATCACTGCTAAAAGTAATTTTTTCATTTTTAAATATTTTAGTTCTTAAATATACTACACAGATTTCAAATTCCGTGCCTTTAATGATCTAAGTGATGCATTTAATTCAAATCCTAGTAATAAAAGATTAGAATTGAGCCATATATAAACCATAAGAATCAGTAACGCTCCTATCGATCCATAGATCTCGTTATAAGAAGAAAAGTTATCTATGTAGATACCGTATAAATATGAAAATATAATAATTAAAAAGGTGGTAACCAGCGCTCCTACTGATAAGAAATGCGTGTTTCTACCGTCTTTTGTACCTGTGAAATAAAGAGTACAGATAAATAAAAATAACATGATTATTAAAGTTACATACCTCAACAACTTAAGCCATATCTCCATAGAATCTTCGGTCATAAAATCTCTACTACGCAATTCTGATATCCAGTATTCGACCACACCGGCTAAAACAACACCTAGAAAAAGAAAAACAACTAACATGATAGAAACAGCGATAGCTACTACATACTGTCTAAAAAAGCCACGATTTAACTCCGAATGAAAACTGCGTTCAAAACCATTAAATATCGCATTGATACCGTTTGCCATTAAAAACAAAGATGTTAAAAATGCTACGGTAAGTAAACCGCTATTACCTTGTAAAGCAATTTCTTTAAAAATGTTATCGAACGCACCTGCTGCCTGTGCCGGTAATAAATCATTTACAAAGAGTAATACCTCTTCTTGAAAATTATCTATTTCTATAAAAGGAATTAAGTTAAGTATAAATAGAATAAAAGGAAATAATGCCATAAAAAAGCTATACGAAATAGCACTAGCACGGGCAGAAAATGCTCCTTGAACGATACCTAAATAGTAGGTCTCACATAAATCCCAAGCGGTCATTCCCGCAAATCCAGGAAGTTTCCACTTGTCAATTAATGCCACTACCCATGATACTATAGGTATACGGTCTACTATCTTTTTTACTTTACTCATGCACCGCTTTAAGACTTAAATCTAGATTATACACACTATGAGTAAGCGCACCACTAGAAATAAAATCTACACCACATTCTGCATATCTTCTTGCAGTATCTTGTGTTATACCACCACTACTTTCTGTAAGACATTGATCACCTATTAACTCTACCGCTTTTCTAGTATCTTCATAATTAAAATTATCTATAAGAATGCGGTAAACACCATCATTAGTAAGAATTTCTTTAATCTCTTCTAGATCTCGAGCCTCTACAATAATTTTAAGATCGCGATTTGTATCTTTTAAATATTGCTTTGTTTTCTGTATAGCTTTTGACACACCACCAGCGAAATCAATGTGATTATCCTTGAGCATAATCACGTCGTATAATCCATATCTATGATTAACGCCGCCACCTATTACTACCGCCCATTTTTCTAGAATACGTATTCCGGGAGTGGTTTTACGAGTGTCCAGAATTTTTGTTCCTGTACCTTCTAATAAGTCTACAAATAATTTAGTTTTTGTAGCAATCGCACTCATGCGCTGCATGGCATTAAGTGCCAGACGTTCTGCTTTTAAAATGGATTGTGAAGAACCTGTTACATAAAATGCTTCGTCTCCATATTTTACTGGAGTTCCATCTTCTATTTTAACCTCTATCTGTAATGTAGGATCTACTTCTTTGAATACCGCTTTCGCGAAAGCGACACCTGCCAAAATCCCATCGTCCTTAACTAGTAATCTTGCCTTACCTACAGCTGTAGCAGGTATGCAGGATAAACTACTGTGATCTCCATCACCTACATCTTCTCTTAATGCATTTTGAATAATGCGTTTAATTTCTTCTTGTGCTTCTTTTGAATTGTAGTCCATCGTGTTTATTTACATCTCAAAAATAAGGCATTCCTTTATGAAGTTAGAATATTTGGGTCATGCTTTTCATAGTTCACTCAATGAAACGGACGGTTTACTCATTGTAGCTATATTTTAATGCTTAAATATTAGAAATTGTATCAAAATTAAACGGCATGTTAATTGAGAATCTGATTTCTCTATAAAACCTAACCTTATGAAAAAGTACTGCAATACATTTCTCGCGTTTTTATTCTTATTCTCACTTTACACCACTGCACAGCAATCGCCTGTCCTCAAAGTGGGCGATAAAGAAGTAGGTCTCTCAAAATTAGATATAGATGTAAAAGTCACTGGAAACAGAGTAGTGACTACTTTTGATATGTTGTTTTACAATCCTACTTCTCAAATATTAGAAGGAGAGCTTAATTTCCCACTAGGTGATGGTCATGAAGTGTCACGATTTGCCCTAGACGTAAATGGTAAATTAAGAGAAGCCGTGGTAGTCGATAAAGAATTGGGACGTATAGCCTTTGAAGAAGTGGTACGTCGCGGCGTGGACCCTGCATTATTAGAAAAAGGAACAGGAAATAATTACAAAGCACGCATCTATCCTATTCCTGCAAATGGTCATAAACGTGTAGTTCTAGCTTATGAACAAGAACTTACCTATGAAAATGAAGCACATTATTACCAGTTGCCTCTAAGATTCAAGAACACTATAGACGATTTTCATTTAAGAATAGAGTTTCTAGACCAGTCCAAAAAGCCCATACTAGTAGATGGACAGTTGTCTGGGTTAAAATTTACAGACTGGCAACATAATTATGTGACCGATTTAAGGTTAGAAAAATTTAAGGCAGATACTAATCTTAAAATCAAAATACCTACAGATATTCAAAATGATCAACTTGCTGTTTCTGGCGATCATTTCTATTATTACCAGACTTTTTCTAACTTAAAAAAGAAACGTGCCTCTATGAAGGAAGTAACTCTTTTATGGGATGCATCGCTGTCTATGAAAGATCGTGAGATAGAAAAAGAGCTCGCTTTTTTAGATCTTTTCTTTAAAGAAAATCAAGATATTAAAGTAAACCTAGAGATTTTTAGTAATAAAATAATGACCAATTTATCTGGTATCAAAATTAGAAATGGAAATTGGAATAAAATAAAAGAGATCCTAAAAAATCAAACTTATGATGGTGGTACAGATTACAGTACTATAATTAAATCACCTAAAACAGATGCTTACCTCCTATTTACCGATGGTTTAAAAACACTGAGCAATTCTGACTTTCATCCCGATGCACCAGTATTTGTGATTAACAGTTTAAAAAAATCGAACGCTCCGTTATTAAAAGAATGGGCTCGAGCATCTAGTGGTAATTATATGAATCTTGTTACTTATGATACGGGAGTTGCTTATGATATGATCAAATATCAACCATTAGAATATTTAGGTTATGCGTCAAATAATAAACAAATAGAGATATTACCTAGAGCAACTCAGTTTATTGATAGTGACTTCAGTCTTTATGGAAGAAATGTAAGTACCGGAGAATCTATAGATCTACTTTATGGATATAATGGAAAAGTAACCTTAAGAAAAACCATTAAAATTGAAAAAGATAACGGTCAGAAAGGACAGATTAAAAAATACTGGGCACAGCAAAAAATCGCAGAGCTTGCTTTAAATAAAAAGGAGAACAAAAAAGCTATTACAGATCTTGCTGTACAATACCAACTCGTTACCGATTATACATCTCTTATCGTTCTAGAAGATATACGTGATTACCTAAGATATAAAATAGAACCGCCTGCAGAATTAAAGCAGGAATATGACCTAGCCATCGCGCAAATGAAAAGAGATTCTATAGCTATAGCAAACAATAAAGTTCAATTTAAAAAAGAGCTGATTGAAGTATCTATAAATGACAATGAAGATCAAAGTCCACCACCAAGCCGACCTAATTCTAGCGTAATCCAAAGATTACAAGGTCAGGTTGAAGGACTTAATGTTGAATCAAGTTCTGGACAACCAAGAGCTAATAGTAATATTCAAGTTAGAGAAACTAGTACAACTAGCGGTTTCATAAATTCAGAAGACTACGAAGCTGCTCCAGCGATGCAAGCACCAAGATCGTTAGAAACCGAGCCAGAGTTAGATGAAATAGTCGTCGTTTCAGGGCAAGATGAGAACACCGGTAGAACTAATCGACAGAATCAATTTAGAGCAGAACAAGAACGCAAAAAGCAAATATTAAAACAGCTGGTAGTATCTAATAGAAAAGTACAAGTTCCTTATTTAACAGCATTAAGAGCTACTAATAGTGTAGAAGCAGCTTACCAATTGTATTTGAATAACAGAGAATATTATAAAGAACAGCCTGCATACTTCATAGATGTAGCTAACTTTTTTAGAGAAGAAAGAAACAACACCCTTTTTGCAGACCGTATTCTATCTAATGTGGCAGAGATTGATTTTGACAATTATGAATTGCTAAAAGTTTACGGTTATGAGTTAGAAAAACAAGCCAAACTATACGAAGCTATTTTTATCTTTAATCGTGTATTAGAATTGCGTCCAGAAGATTCTCAATCTTACAGAGATCTTGCTATCGCCTATGAAACTGCTGGACTTTGTAATAAAGCATATGCTTTATACGACGATATTATTTCTGGTAAAATCTATGAAAAAGGAAACCGTAGAGTATTCCCTTCTATGGAAAGTATTTCTAGAACAGAGCTTAAAAGACTAGCGAGCAAGTACCAGAACGATTTGAAAGATGTAACAGTAGCTAAAGAACTTTTAAAAGAAGAAACCTATGATCTTAGAATCTTAGTAGACTGGAATCACAACGATACCGATATAGATTTACACATTGTAGATCCTAACCTAGAAGAATGTTTTTACAGTCATCCTACCACAAAAATGGGCGGACAGTTAAGTAAAGATATGACTCAAGGCTTTGGTCCAGAGCAATACACACTAAGTCAAGCCAAAAAAGGAGATTATTACATCAAAGTAAAATATTATGGAGATCGTTATCAAAAAGTGGAAAACCCTACATTTATGAAGATCACACTAATCAGAAATTACGGAAGACCTAATGAAAATAAAGAGCTTAAATTAATACGTTTAACACACAAAGACGATATAGAAGTCGTTGCGAAAATTACTATTTAAAGTATTTGATTTAGCTTATTAATTAGGTTCTCCATAAAAGACTATAATCAACAATTACTTTTTAAAAGCTCCTCGCCTTAGAAAAGGCGAGGACAGATTTAGCAGCAAAGCTGCAAATCAGGAGTGGTTGAAAGGTGGTAGTACATAACTTAACAATTTATATTAATGGATAAAATTTGTTTAGATTCCAAAAATCACCGCATCAACCTATCCGTCTTTGTCGCTGCGTGCCAAATCCACCTTTCCTTTCTAAGGAAAGGAGCTATTAGAATTGGAATTAAAAAAACTATTCCATTAAATTTGCAACATGAAAATTACACTTCTTGCCGTAGGTAAAACAGACGATTCTCGCATAGAACAACTCACTCAGATGTATGTAGACCGATTAAGTCATTACATTAATTTTGATCTTGAAATCATACCAGATCTTAAAAAAACTAAGAATCTAAGCGAAGACCAACAAAAGAACGAAGAAGGAAAATTGATCTTAAACAAGCTAGAGAAGAGTGATTTTGTCACCATACTAGATGAAAAAGGCAAAAAGTACAGCAGCATGCAATTTGCAGAGTTGATCAATAAAAGAAGTGTTTCTGGTTTAAAAAGATTGGTTTTTATAATCGGTGGTCCTTATGGTTTCTCTCCAGACGTTTATTCTAGAGCAAATTCTAAATTATCCTTAAGCGACATGACTTTCTCTCATCAAATGGTACGTTTATTTGCGGTAGAACAAATTTATAGAGCGTTTACTATATTGAGAAATGAACCTTATCATCATGAGTAGGTTGATAGTATTGAGTCAAAGTTCATCAAACGAACTAAACTTCAATTTCCCTTTTTCGATATTCCATATTTATTCATAACTCCTAAGTCATAAGTCTTAACTTTTACTGCCCATAACCTTACTGTTTAATCAAATGCCATTAAACTTCTAAATTCATTATTCAATATTCGACATTCTTTTAAGTTTGAGTTCATTTTCTCAACTCTTTACTTAATTTCTTGTAAAATGCCGCTAGAACCATTCCATCCTAGCTTATTTTTGTAAGACTTTTATGAGAAAAATATCTAACAAAACGATTCAGGATTTAGAGTTTGATGTAGTCCTACAACAAGCTAGTGCTTATTGTATTACAGAAGATGGTAAAACTGCCATGAATACTTTAAAACCTTTTACAAAACGCTTCTTAATAGAAAGAGAACTAGCCTTTACTAACGAGTATTTATGGTCTTTTTCTAGCGAGCATCGCATACCTAATCATGGCTTTGATATTATAGAAAAAGAGCTACAGTTATTAGGCATCGATAACAGTACCCTAGATAAAGAAAGTATAAGAAGACTAGCCGTATTACCACGTACGGTAAACGAGCACATTAAATTCTTTAAGAAATTACAAGAGTTTTTTCCACAATTATACAAACGTCTAGAACACATTACTTATAACGATATGATACCTACACAGGTAGATCTTGTTATGGACCGTTTTGGTGATATTAAAAATGACGCATCACCACATTTAAAAAACATAAGACGCGAGATGAATACTGTGCGAGGCCAGCTTAACGGTAGCTTTGGTCAGGCACTAAGTCATTATGGACAACTGGATTATCTTGATGAAATAAGAGAATCTGTAGTAGAAAACCGCCGTGTACTAGCCGTAAAAGCCATGTACAGACGCAAGGTAAAAGGTAAAATGATGGGTAGTTCTAAGACTGGAAGCATCTCCTACATTGAACCAGAACGCGTGTTAACGCTTTCGCGAAAGCTGTCAGAATTAGAAATAGAAGAACTAGAAGAAATCCAGAGAATTCTTAAAGAACTGACTGATTTTTTACGTTCGTTTATCCCAGAATTTGAAGAATACAGAACCTATCTTACTCATACGGACGTCATAGCTGCTAAGGCTAAATATGGTCGCAAAATAAAAGGATGTTTACCCATGATGGTAGATCATCAAGAACTAGAACTAGTAGATGCTTATCACCCTTTATTATGGGTTGCAAATAATGAGCGTGGCGAGACTACCTATGCACAAACCATAAGACTAGCACCAGATAATAGAATAATTGTTATTTCTGGACCTAACGCAGGTGGTAAATCCATTACTTTAAAGACTATAGGTTTACTTCAATTAATGATACAGACTGGTATGTTGATACCGGTTCATGAAAAAAGTAGAATTTGCGTTTTTGAGCACGTACTTACAGACATAGGTGATAATCAAAGTATTGACAACCATTTAAGTACATACAGTTATCGTTTAAAAAATATGCGCGGTTTCCTTAAAACGGCCAACGATAAAACACTTTTCTTAATCGATGAATTTGGTACAGGTTCTGATCCAGAATTAGGTGGCGCCCTAGCAGAAAGTATGCTAGAAGAGTTAAATAGCCGCAAGTCTTATGGTATCATCACCACGCATTATACTAATTTAAAAATGCTAGCAAACGAGTTATCAGAAATGACTAATGCTAACATGCTCTTTGATTCTAGAACTTTGGAGCCTATCTATCAGTTGCAATTAGGTGAGGCAGGTAGCTCATTTACCTTTGAAGTGGCACAAAAGAATGGTATTCCTTATTCGTTAATTAATAAGGCAAAGAAAAAAGTAGAACGAGGCAAAATACGTTTTGACAAGTCTATCGCAGCTTTACAAAAAGAACGATCTAACCTACGACGCAATAATGAAAGCCTACAAAATAAAGAGGTAAAAGCAACACAGCGTGCTAATAAGTTAGAGGACACACAAGAACGTGTGCAGCAAAAATTGCAAGATTTTCAAGAACTCTATGACGGTTACCAACGCTATATTCAACTAGGTAAAAAATTTGATGGCCTTGCAGAAACATTTGAAAATAACAAAAAGAAAAAGCAATTACTAGACGAGCTTATGAAGCTGGTTATTACCGAAAATGTAAAACGAAAACCAGCAAAAAAAGAGGATGCTCCTAACCGCAAAGCTGCAAAACAACAAAAAGGAAAACAAAAACAAGTAGAACACGAGGTGATACAAAAGGTTCAAAAAATAAGAACCGAAAAAATAAAAGCCAAAGTAACAACGGTTAAAGAAGAAAAGTTACCTGAGGTGGTCTTTAAATTAAATGACCGTGTGCGACTATCTGGTTCTAAATCTATAGGTACTATAGACCAGATAGAAAAAGGAAAAGCAACTGTAAACTATGGTTTCTTCACTACTTTAGTAGCTCTAGAACAGTTAGAAAAAGTCGGTAAATAGATGAATAAAAAGCACGATATAGTATTATTTGATGGGGTATGCAACCTTTGCAATAGCGCCATTCTGTTTATTATAAAACGTGATAAAAAAGACCGTTTTAGATTTGCTCCTTTAGATAGTGATATCGGTAAGGAGCTGCTTTCTAAGCATCACATAGATCCTACTAAAATAGATTCTATCGTATTAATTAGTGGTGATTCCGCTTTCGCGAAAGCGGATGCCGCATTAAACATAGCAAAACATTTGAATCATTTGTGGCCACTGCTCTATGTATTTAAGATCGTACCCAGTTTTATTTCTAATAAAATTTATGACTTTATAGCTAGAAATCGTTACAGATGGTTTGGCAAAAAAGAGAGTTGCATGATCCCTACTCCAAATTTAACATCTAAGTTCTTATAGAAACTCGCCCAAACGTTAATTATTTAACAGTTTGATAGTATATTTAGCGCAAATATATTTACGTGAAAAATCTTTGGCCTGGATTATTAATATTCCTTCTCTATTGCATGGGATGCCTACTTGTTTTGGGTTATTTTTTAGGCGATATAAAAAGTGATGGTATTCATGTACCACCACTCGATTCTACTGTAGTTAAAAATACTGACATTTCTAAAATTCTAACGGACACAGCTCCTATAATTACAGAAGAAGAAATAGGTTTAAAAGAAGATCTAGACACTACAAACTCTGTTTCTATTGAAACTGTGAATGCCACTAGTAATTCTTCAATTGATATAAATAATATCGATACTAGTAATGATATAGAGCTAGAAAAGACCTCTGCTCCATATGAGGCATTACCATTTTCTGTATTTAATGAGGCAAATGAGGTTTTAATACCTTGCAATTTATTTGCTTTAATTTATGAAAATCGCAATAAGGTAAAAATCCCATACGGTTGTATCAATTATGGTGTGGAGATCAAAAAAATATTAAGTCTGCACAAAGAATCTTCACTTACCATCATCGGCTATAGCTCTCCAGAAGAACCGTCTACACTAGGTAAACAACGTGCGGAATATCTTAAAAAGTTACTGGTAGGGATAGGTATTGATAAATCTAGATTACATACTAATGCTTCTTTTCAAGATATTAATTATGTCTATGGTAAGGCTAATGGTGGTATTTTAATGCGCCTAAACAATAGTGATTCCTTACCTACTATTTCTACTGCACCTATAAGTAAAGAAGTAACATCAGATACTACAAAACCTACTGGTCCTTTCGCTTACAAGAAGTTTACCTCTGGTTATCAAGGAGATTACTTTTATGGCAACCAAACCTTTACTTCTTATGTAAGTCAAATCAAAACCTATCTAAAGGATAACCCAGGTAAGAAAATTGAAATATATACTTATACAGATTCTGTAGGTAATGCTATCGATAATATGTCTATATCAAAAGCAAATTCTGCAACAGCACAGCGCATAGTGGCTCAATCAGGTATACCTGCCTATAAGATTAAATCTATATCGATGGGTGAAAAAGCCGTAGACGGAAGTGGTAGTAGTAAGTGTGTTATTTTAAAAGTTAAATAAAGTAGTTATGGAATTTATAGAAAATAACAGCAGTCTACTTCTGGTCTTTTTTTTAATGATGTTAGGTGCGTTTATAATAGGTTTTCTATCAGGAAAATCTAGTATAGATACAGTTACTGCACCTGTTGTAGATAAAGATAATTACAAAGCTAGTATTGTTACCAACACGATAAGTAAAACTAAAAACAATACTACTGTTACAGATGCTACCGATATGAACCGCGTAGAAATAGCAGATATAAGTGAACCTGGTAAAATAAGAGCTATGAAAACCAGAGAACGTGCTGGTAGATTAAGTCAAGAAGTAAAAGCTGAAATGGCTAATAAAACGATAGACTTCTCTAACATAGGTACAGGAGATAAATCACAAGCAGATGATTTTAAAAAGATAGTAGGCATAGGCAGCTTTGTAGAAGAAAAACTGAATACAATAGGTATTTATAACTACTCACAACTTGCTCAAATGACTGATGCAGATATCAATGCGATAACTAAGGTGATAGAATTTTTTCCTGGTAGAATACACCGCGACGACTGGAAAGGGCAGGCTAAAGATTTGATGAAAATTGATCAAAAAAATACAGAAGTATAATTTTAAATACATCTACTTATGAAAATCAAGTACAAAATAATAAAACTTTATGGATTCCTAATTATAGGGTTGGTTTTCTCATTACTTGGTGTCTCAAACTTATTTTATAATGATGACATCTGGTGGACTGATTATGTCCAACTATTATTTGGGCTTTTATATATAGGTTATTTTCTATATGCATTATGGGGTCAGTATCTTACTATACATAATAACACGATCGGTAAATTAAACTCCTTGGGGATTCCTATAAAAATGAATCTAAGCGATGTCATCCGGATTAAAAAAATCAATGAAGATTACACCTTAATTACAGAAGATAAAGAGTTTAAAATTAAAACAGACTGGATAGAAAAATCTTCACTTTTAAAGTTAAATAAAGTGTTGCAGCAACTGGATTTACCTGTAGATAAAACTCCTTTTCACAATAACTAGAAAATACTACTTTTCCGTTTTCTTATTTTGCCAATAATAATAAACGCCTACTAGCTCTGTAAAGAAGCCTATTATTATCATACCCTTTGCTCCTAATATCTCGGTAAGGTACATGACAACACCTAATAAGACTATGATGCTGCCTAGAGCGATCATATAAATAGATCCTTTTTTATTCATACGGTAAAAATAAAGCCTTCTCGATAATTACCGAGAAGGCTTTGTTACAATTTTTAGAATTTGGGCTTAAAAACTAAATCCAACTTGAAAACTGAATCTCAGCCCATCTTCTCCAGTAAATAGATTAAAGGTGGCTCCTATTGCATTTGAACTGTTTACCCAGAATCCACCACCGAAATCGTTGTGCCATTTATCACTGTTCTCGCCATCTTGCCACACTCGACCTACGTCTGCACCACCGAATATTCCAATTTGCAACGGTACAAATCCTGTCTTAAACTCGTTAAAACTATATCTTACATCTGCACTACCAGCAAGAGCGCTTTCTCCAGAGAATCGTTGTGTGCGGTAACCTCTTAGACCATTATTTTGTCCTACCTGTGCACTTTGATAAAACTGATAATCATCACCTATATTAAATGTAGCTTGTGTAAGCGTCTTAAGAACCAGACTACGGCTGCGGTTTAATGCGTTATAAAAACCTAGTTTAGGTTTAATAAAACCAAATGTATTTCCTAAGTCATCTTTGTCGGCATTTATTCCAGCTACTATGTCAAATATCATCCCTCGTGTAGGGTTCAATTTATTATCATAACTCTCATAATTGTAACCACCATTTAATTCTAAGAACCATTTGCGTTCAAAAAACTCAGGATCTTCTGCTGGTGTAGCAAATTGCGTTTCTAAGAATCTACCTTCGTCTTCTTCTATTTCAAAACTCTGTATTTCTATTCCTCCTTTTACGTTAGAACCATACTCACCTTTATAGCTTACACCTACTCCACCGGAAATCTCACTTAATCTCACACGGTTAAAATCAAAATCCAAATCGTCGTCTAGATTTACCGTTTCATTTCCAAAACCGAAGAAATTCTCTGCAAATGTAGGGTTAGAAAATCTTGCTTTTACCGTAAGATTCATTTGATTAAATACACCTGCAAATGTTCCGTTATAGTTGATATCAAAACCTTCTGTAGCAAAGTAATAACCTGCTCTTATTTGATGTACTCTCGTATTAGGGTTGCGGTTAAAACCATTTACAGTATACGTATTTTGAACACCTATTTTAAAACCATCATCTGGATTAAAACCTATAGCTGGTGTTAATACATTAGATTTTAAAATACTCTTGCGTGGGTCGTAGAGGTTTCTGTTGTAACTGTCCGACAGTCTCAATCTCGCACCACCTTTATCTGTAAAAGTGTTCTTTTTAGTTTTATGATCATAAATAGAAATAGATTTTCCATTTTCTAGATTATAGATGTCATTATTTTGTCCTCCTACAATTCTTACTTTTATTCGGTTCTTTCCAGTTCCTACGGCTTCTATAATATCATCATCATCTAGTGCGTATACCCAAATCTCTTTTGTGTCTTCCGCAAGAAATAAACGATCAACGACAACATCTGCTTTTTCACCATCCTTATTTCTATAAATAGTTACCCTAGTCTTTCCGTCCTCTACTCTATTCACTACTACAAAGTCATCCTTATCCGTACCTGTTATTATGGCCAGATCTGATAAATAGTCATAATAACGCTCAGCTATTTTCACAATATTGCCACGACGTATTTTCATATTATTGATGATCTTTTGTGTAGATTCATCTGGATAAATTTCGGCAGGTAATTCTTTAAAAGCGGCTTCAATATCCTCATCACTTAAATGATCCTGAATATATTGTGCTTGTGTTATCCACATATCTCTATCTGCTTCTTGTGCTAGACTACGGTCTAGATAGGAAGCTGCACTGTTGAACCATTTTACATTATCTAACTCTTCATCATAGGTCGCAAATTGTTTAGTAAGACCAACCATAGTTCTTAAAGTGGCAAATAAAGCACCATCAAAATTAGAAAACACCTGATCTCTATCTCTAGGAATAGGCTTAAAAGTACTTTTACCATCTTTTTTAAACTGTGCCCATCTCCATTGATCCTGATGTCTGTCCCAGTCTCCTAGTAGCATATCAAACATACGTGCTCTCACAAATGCTGCTTGGTCTATTTTGTACTTTTCGTCCTCTCTTAGTTTCTCAAAAATGTCTGCCGTACTTTCTATATCATCAGAGTTTCCAAAACTTGCTAGGTCTTTTTGATTCTCTTCTGGTCGCTCGACTAGCATGTAAAGCTCGTCACCATAATTATTATTATAATTTCCTAAAGCCTCTTGTTTAGGCACAAAATAGATCTCTGGATTAGTATGATATACTCCTATCGCATCGCTTAATTTAGGTAGCGTTAATGCCGCATAGGGATGCGCAGCAGTATAGAAGTCAAAAAGGAGATCTTCTGCTGTGGTATCCTCAAAAGATTCTGCCACGGTATTTTCTTTAAATACAGTAGTCTGTAAAAACTGCACAGCACTTTTTTTAAGTGCTCTTAAGTTGTACTGTCTTCCATCTTTTGCCACTAATCTCAAAGAGCGAGTTTGATGACCACCACCAGATCGATCTACTACCAGTCCTCCTTTTAAAGTGTCAAGTAATGCAACTTTTGCATTGATTTTAGTCCCATAAAGATCTCTGTATTTATTACCCCAGACAGATTCAAATACAGCGCTTTTTTCTACTCTTTCTTGATCGTATATACTCGCTTTCGCGAAAGCGGGATACTCATCTGGCAATGTCTCTAAATCAAATTCTACTGGTTTCTTAATAGCCTCATAAGTGAAAAGTAGTTTCTCTTTTCCGTTCTCAAAACCATAATACCTCACCCAGCTGCTACCATCTTTCATAACATCTAGTCGAGCAAATCCCATACCTCCATAAGAAAACAAACCGTCATAACTTAAGGTTGCATAACTTTGCTTTGCACCACTACCAGAAACTATCTGACGTATTCCATCATTTTCTATATACTGTAAGGTATGCTCATGACCACTAGTAAATATTATTCTAGGAGCAGCAGATGCTCTCGCCAGCGTAGTAATTCTATTCGTCATTTCTTGGTATCTCTTATTCTGCTTATCTTGAGCACTAACGCCACCACTCGTTCTAATTTGTGTAGCTAGTGAACCTAAGATAGGAACAGGTAATGCTGACTGCGATGGATATAAATGTTTTACCGCTGCATACTGACCACCATGTATACCGTTAGTAAATAATGGGTGGTGCAATGCAAAAACGATAGTCTTATCCTGGTTCTTCTTTAACTCGCCTTCTATCTCTAAGAAAAACTGTTCTCTGGTCTTGATCTGATCACAGTTATCATTAATAGTTGGGTGATCATCCCATTTTGCTAAATACCACTGGCTGTCTACGATTATAAGCTGTATTTGCTTATTGATATCTATGCTGTTAATAGGACATCCAACTTTAGGTTCCCAAATATTCTTATTATCCAGTGCTTTTTCAATATAATCTTTTTCTCTATTTACATTATCAAGTCCTTCATTGAACCAGTCGTGATTACCTGGTATAAAAACTGTAGAACCTTGAAATACTTTTGCCACATCTATTTGAGCATTCAGATGATTTTCGGCAATAGGTCTAAATTCAGTGCCCTCTTCTGGCATACCAACTGGATAGATATTATCACCTAAAAATATAAGATGATCATTTTCTGTTTTTTGAGACTTGATATAGCTTTCTAGCGCTATTAACCCATCACTTTTACCACCTATAGGTGATTTACCTACATCACCTATAAGATAGAACGACTTTTCTATTTCTAGCCCAGAAGGGAACTGCTGTTGAACCTCTTCTTTATATTGAGCTTTAAAACTGGCACATCCAGTAATAATTATTGCTATTAATAATAAAAGAATGTTATTTTTAGTCATAAGTTTGAGAATCATATTAATTTTAGCCCAAAGAACAGGAATGAGCGATATTTTAAAAATTACTGACGATTTTGTATTAAATCTGTTAAAAAACCATCTCGATGAAAAATATGTGTATCATAATTATACACATACTCGACGAGTTGTTAAAAGTACACAGGAAATAATCGACAATTCTGAAATCAATGTTAAAGAGCAAAAAGGACTATTACTTGCAGCATGGCTGCACGATACCGGCTATATTAAGGGTGCTGAAGGACATGAAGAAGAAAGTGCGCGCATCGCTGAGGAGTTTTTAAAGGAACAAAACGAAGATCAAAACTCTATAGACCTTGTTAAAAGACTTATTCTAGCGACTAAATTTAGCGGTGTACCAGAATGCCCTCTAGAAGAAATTATAAGAGATGCAGACGCATCACACTTTGCTAAGGATTATTATAATGAAACTAGTGAGTTATTAAAACGCGAGCTTAAACTGAGAGGTCGCGACTATACTGGTAAACAATGGCGCAAAGAGAACATAAAAGTTTTTACAGAAAAGCACCGTTACTACAGCGCTTATGCCATTAAAAACTGGAATACGGCTAAAAATAACAACCTACTAGATCTTATTAAAGCTAAAAAGAAAAAGAAAAATAAGATTGAAAAAGAACAAGTTAAAGTAGATCTTAAAAATCAAAGTCCAGAAAGAGCTATACAGACTCTTTTTAGAACCACACTACGTAATCACATCAAGTTAAGTGATATTGCAGACACGAAGGCAAACATACTGCTATCGGTAAATGCTATTATTATATCTCTAGCTCTGGCAAACATTATCCCTAAACTGGATCAAATATCTAACCGTCATTTATTATGGCCTACTCTTGTTTTGATATTATTTTCTGTTGCGAGCATTGTTCTATCTATTATGTCTACACGTCCTAATGTAACGAGTGGAGAATTTACAGATGAGCAAGTACAAAAACGCGAAGTAAACCTACTCTTTTTCGGTAATTTTCATAAAGTCCCATTTAAGAGATATGAAAAAGCTATAATGGGCTTACTAGATAATAAAGAAGAAGTTTACCAGTCTTTACTTAAAGATTTATGGTTACTAGGTCTGGTATTGAACAGAAAATATACTTTATTAAGATGGACGTACACCATCTTTATGGTCGGTATCATAACGAGTGTAATCGCTTTTATACTAGCATTTTACACAACAGATTTTGAACAATTTACAAATGCAATTCCTTAACGAGGTCTTCATAAGTAAGTGTACCACTGGCCACTTTAACATCATAAAGTACATTTACTCTTAACGCTTTTAATCCTACAACACCTTGAACGTCTTCCAGTTCGAGGTGTTCTATTTCTGTACCTAAAAGATTATTATATTGTAAGAAACTAATATAACGCAGGTATTCACGTTCCGTTTCTTTATTAGTATAAACAATGGCTATCTTTCCCTTTTGAGTAATACGCTCGTTAGTACCTTTTATATTGGCCTTATCTATGCGTTTTTTAATAACCTCATAACGCGCATTATACGCACCATCTACATCAAAACGTTTTTCATCTATACGGTATCTGATGCTTAGCGTATTATCAAATACTAGAATCATACTAGCCGCTTCTATAACCGTAGGTAAGTTTTCTTGAACCGAATAGAATTTATTCTCCATCTTTATCATGGTCTGTAGCTGCCATAACCTTAAGTTATATAAATACACCACATTAAATTCTTGGTCTACAGCGACACTACTACCTACATAAATGTTATGTTCTACACCATCTGTTTTAAAACGCTCAAAGAAGTGAGGGAATATTTTTTGAGCCTCTAACTGTCTTTGATCTATACATGCAGTCAGTGATTCATTAATAGCTTGTACTGTGTTATCATAATCATTTCTAGTTTTATAAATAACACCACTAGCCTCATCTATTTCTAACTGGTAATCACCTACTAACTCCACAATTTCAGGAGATAATTGCATGAGGTGTTCCATTACAGGGTTTATTTCTTCTGTAAGCAATTTGATAATATCTCTTTCAGAATTTGCATCGATACTGCCGTTTTCTAATTCTTTGCGATATTCTAATACACGATACGAGATTTGATCGTAAATAGGTAATTTTTCATACGCTTTCGCGAAAGCGAATATCTCACAAACTTTATCGAGTTGATTAAGTAAATCAAATTTAATAGCCTCGTTGCGAGCATCACTACTACCTACTATATCAATCTGTCCGTATAATGGATGTACATCTTCAAATTTTACATCTTTAAAAGATTCGCTTTGAGAATTGCGAGCACGAGCTTTTAATATTCTACGAGCTTCTCTTTCAAATTTCCATTGCACACTAGAATGTATAGAAGTACACTCTGTCTGTATTAACGCTTTTACACTGTTTTCATACTCCTGCTCTGTACGTATTAAAGCTGCTTTAATATAGCCAGCAATACTGTCTATTTTTATGACATTAAAACTGTTAAGCGCAAATTTCTTTTTACTGACTATTTCTAATATTCCTATTAACTTTTTTGATTTTGTAATAGGGTAAAAAATAGCACTTTTTATATCGTTTTTAAGCAGGTTATCAGTTAGAAATTTATTTTGAATTTTAGCTCCATAATCTTCTACATCAGTAATAACTAACGGCTCAAACTCCTCTATTAATAGTTGATAACTATGGGCACAAAGAGCGTTATCACAGTGTTTCTCATGACTGTCTGCAAGTAAAAAACTTTCTGAATCGTGATAACCTACAGACTCAAATGTTTTATCATAATTATCATAAGACGTAAATCCTACACGTAAATTTTCTAAGTTAAAAATGTTTCTAAAAATAGATTCCATTTTTTCTGTCTGGTCCTTCTTACTATTAGTAGAATCTAAGAGAACCGTTTTTAAGTCAGAAATTGCGGCATCCATGGTGACATCTGTAAAATTAACGATACCAAAACCATTGAAAGTATAGCTACCTTTAGGAAAACCTTTTTTCCATAACTCTTCATCATCAGGAGATCTAAGGAGGTTTTTTATATCTTTTTCAGATAATCGATAACGTTCATCGTTTAATTCTATATCTACAAAATCTGCATTATAAGCGACGCGATATGTTCGGTTAACACCATTTGCATCAGGTATTTTTATTAAAATCGGTCTACCTAAATCTATAGATTTACCATATAACTGATTGAGTATAACACCACAAGACATTCTAAAAGTGTCAAATGAGTTATCTGTCATAATGAGCAACTTAAAATCTTCTCCAGCATCTTTAAATATATTTTTAAGACGCTCTGTTTTATTAAATAAAATATCAGAAAACGGTATGGTTGCTGCTTTTATCTCATTAAGAGTTAGGGCTGCTGGAAAAAGATCTGAGAGTAAAACATTAATAGACTCTTTATGTATTGCAAGCTCATCTTCTTGAATACCACTAACAAGCTCTTCATGTTCATCTACATATTGAAGTACAGACGAGATATATAACTTCTTAAAATTACTCTCTTCATGCTCTAAACGAGTGACATACTGATCTACAACCTTTTTAAAGGTTAAGTTCACATTCATATATCCACCGTCGTAATTTCTTCTCATAATACAAAGATACCCTATCTCTTTAATCACCATAGATTATGGTGTTAATTTTTGATTTCTTTAACCTGTACTTTACACATAAATCAATTATTTTAGCCGAAAATCCATTTCCATGAAGTACGCACTGATTCTTTTCACCTTTTTTGCTATTAACCAATGTAATGAAAAAGCAAAAGAAACTCATTTTATAGACGGTAGTGCTCCTGGAGTAGCGAATGGTATGCGTGTTTACATGAATGCACTCGATGAAAACGGTCGTTCCATTCCTGTAGATACTAACATTGTTATGAATGAGACTTTCTTCTTTGACAAAAAAGAAGAATTAGAAACAGAACAAATGAGGTTTCTTACTATAGATGGTAGTGAAGGAAATATTGTTCTTTTAATTAAAAATGAAAATATTCAGGTAAACGTTAAGAAGGATTCTTTATTTGCTAGTGAAGTAACTGGTAGTGCCTCTAATAAAGCTTTAGAAGATTTTAAATCTAAACAAGCTGCGTATACAGTAAAAGCAAAGTCTTTTAATACACAAAGAACTGCAGCCATGAAAAGTCAGGATGTAGAATCTATGACTAGCGTTAACAATCAATGGATGGCGGCTGAGTTAGATTTTAAATCGTTCTCAACAAATTTAATTACCACTAATAATAAGAGTATCGTAGCACCTATGATTTTAGGTGAATTACTTAAAAACAAACTTTTAGATTCTAAAGGCGCTCGTGAACTTTACAACACATTTGATCCAAGTATTCAAAATTCTTTGATGGCTACTAGAATCGATATGTATTTAAGTAAAGAAGAATCTGTTGCCATAGGAGCAAAAGCCCCTGACTTTGAAGGAGCAGATCCTGATGGTAAAATGATTAAACTTAATGATGTATTAGGTAAAGTTACATTGATTGATTTTTGGGCATCCTGGTGCGGACCATGTAGACGTGAAAATCCTAATGTAGTAGCAGCTTATAACAAATACCATAAAAAAGGCTTTAATATTATAAGTGTTTCATTAGATCGTAAAGGTGGTGATAAAGCATGGAAAGCTGCTATTATTAAAGATAAAATGGACTGGAATCACGTTTCTAGGCTGCAATATTTCGGACCAATAGCACAATTGTATAATGTAAGTGCTATTCCTTCTACTTTTTTACTGGATGAAAACGGAATAATTATAGAAACTAACCTTAGAGGACAGCAATTGCACGATAAACTAGAGGAGCTTTTAAACTAAGAGAATCTAAGCATCTAGCGATTTCCTGTAAATCGCATTAAAATGAATAATATGATGATCGCGGCTAGCAGCCCTATCGCGGTAATGGTATTTGTATAAACTACATTAAAGTCATAAACTAGAGTTAGTATAAAACCGGCTACTGCTCCACCAAAATGAGCATCGTGTCCTATATTATCATTTAATTTTTTCATTCCATAAAAAGAGTAGATTAAATACCCTATCCCAAAAACATAACCTGGCACAAAATATATAGTCATTCTTGGGTCTAACAATATACTGCTGTAAATAATACCAGATACTGCACCACTGGCGCCCAATGCGCTGTAATGAAATTCATCTTTATGAATAAGGTAACTCAAGAAATTACCACCCAATAAACTTACTAGATAGATAATGAGATATTTTACATCTCCCAGAACATCTACTACAACACCAGAAAAGAAAAATAAAGTCAACATATTGAAGAAAAGATGGCGCTGGTCTGCATGAAGAAAACCACTCGTAAAAAGGCGCCATTTCTCACCTCTTTCTATACCTGCAATATTAAAAAGGTATTTACTTCTAAAACTAAAATCTTGAAAACCTTTAAAACTTATAATTAAATTAGATGCTATTACAACTATAGTGACTATATCTAGATCGTACATGGATAAATTTATAAGATACAAGATAGTATATTTGTTTAAAATTTGCAGATGCAAGCCTTGGCTTTTTACCTTATATATCCCTTACTTTGGGTAATCTCTAGATTACCTTTTCCCGTAGTCTATTTAATAAGTGATTTTTTCTACTTTATCACCTATTACATCATCGGTTACCGTAAAGACGTTATAAGAAATAATATAAAAACTGCTTTTCCTGAAAAGGATGATAAAGAGATTACTAGGTTAGCTAAAAAAAGCACACAACATTTTTGCGACATTTTTATAGAGATGATTAAATCTATGGGAATGAGTAAAGAATCCATGAAAAAGAGATTTACTTGTAGCAATCCTGAAATGGTTAACGCTTTCGCGAAAGCGAAACAACCCATAATCATCATGTTCGGACATCAAGCTAGTTATGAATGGACTATGGTACTCGATGATGTACTGGACTATAAAGTTTACGCGGTGTATAAACCTCTAAAAAATAAAAAGTTCAATGACCTCATAGTTAACATAAGAAAAAAGTTTAATAGTGAAATGGTAGCAATGAAACAAGCTACGGCACTTATGAGTAAATCTGTAGAAAATGAAGCTGCTTTATTTGCTTTAATTGCAGACCAATCTCCCAAAGCTGGACGTGCTCAATATTTCACTAATTTCTTTAATAAACCTAGTGCTGTTTTTAAAGGTGCAGAGCGCATTGCTATAGAACACGGTACTGCGGTAGTATTTCTAAAGGTAAAGAAGGTTAAACGCGGTTATTACGAGACAGAATTTGTGACCATTTCAAAAAACGGATCAGAAACAAAGGACTGGGAAATAACCGATAAATTTTTCCAGTTGCTTGAAGAACAAATCGTCAAGCAACCAGAATATTATTTATGGTCTCATAAGAGATGGAAATCTACTCTTGAGAATACTAAGCGTGCTGTGCAGCTATCGCCTCTAATTCAGCAATAAAACGATCTGCTAGATCATCTGCTGTTTTTTGTGATGGTGCTTCTGTATAAATACGTATAATCGGTTCTGTATTTGATTTTCTCATGTGTACCCACTGGTCTGCAAAATCTATTTTAATACCGTCTATGCTTGTTACCTCTTCACTCTTATATTTAGTATGAATATCTTCTAGAATAGCGTCTACTGGCATTCCCTTAACTAGTTGTACTTTTTTCTTACTCATAAAGTAAGATGGATAACTAGCTCTTAATTCACTTACTTTCATTTTCTTTTCTGTAAGTAAAGAAAGGAACATAGCAACACCTACTAGAGCATCGCGACCGTAATGAGAATCTGGATAGATAATACCTCCATTACCTTCTCCACCTATTACAGCGCCTTGATCTTTCATTTTTTGAACGACATTCACCTCTCCTACTGCTGCCGCATAATAGATACCACCGTGCTTTTCTGTCACATCTCTTAATGCTCTAGAAGAAGAAAGGTTGGAAACCGTATTTCCTTTAGTATGCCCAAGAATATAATCTGCACAAGCTACAAGTGTATACTCTTCTCCGAACATTTCTCCGGTCTCATCTACAAATGCTAGTCTATCCACATCTGGATCTACTGTGATACCAAAGTGTGCATTATGCGTCTTTACCGCTTTACATAAATCTCCTAGATGTTCTTTAAGAGGTTCTGGGTTATGAGGGAAATGGCCTGTAGGATCGCAGTATAATTCTACCACTTCTACTCCTAGCGCTTTACAAAGTGCAGGAATAGCAATACCACCTGTACTATTTACACCATCTACCACTACTTTAAAACCTGCCGCTTTTATAGCATCTATTTGTGTAACTGGCATATCCAGCACCATTTTGATATGTCTGTCGATATAATCTTCTATGACTTCTACAGTTCCTAGATCATCAACATCTGCATAACTGAAGTCTTCTTTCTCTGCAGAATCTAGTATTTTCTGTCCTTCAGCACCGTTTAAGAATTCTCCTTTATTGTTTAATAATTTTAAAGCATTCCATTGTTTAGGGTTATGACTTGCTGTTAAGATAATACCACCATCGGCATTTTCATTAGGCACAGCCAGTTCTACTGTAGGCGTAGTACTTAAGCCTAAATCTACAATATGGCATCCCATACCTATTAAGGTATTTTGTACCAGTGACTGTATCATCGCGCCACTTATTCTAGCATCTCTACCTATTACAACTTTAGGGGCTGATTTTCCAGAATTTTCTTTGATCCATATGGCATAAGCACTGGCAAATTTTACAGCATCAAGTGGTGTAAGATTATCGCCTGGTGCACCACCTATGGTACCACGTATTCCTGATATAGATTTTATAAGAGTCATTATATATTACTTTACATTTACAACAAAAGTAATCTTTATAAAAAGCAATCCCCAATTAAGCCTATGAATTATCTCGCTCACATATATTTATCAAAAGAAGACAAAGAGTTAAGAATAGGAAACTTTATAGCAGATTCTGTCAGAGGTAAAGATTTCAGTATGTTTCCTCATCGTGTGGCACAAGGGATTGTACTGCATAGACACATTGATACTTATACAGACACTAACCCTATAGTACGTCAAAGTAAAGATTTAATAAGAGGAGAATATGGACACTGGAGCAGTGTCATAGTTGATATTTATTACGATCATTTTCTAGCTGCTAACTGGTCAGATTTTCACGACCAACCTCTAGATGAATATGTGCAAGGTTTTTACAAAGACTTGCATGACCATTACAGTATTTTACCAGATAAAGTACAAAATTTTTTGCCTTATATGGTAGAGCAAAACTGGATTAATAGTTATGCTACCGTAGAAGGTATTTCTAGAATTTTCCATCAAATGAATGAAAGAACAAAAGGAAGAAGTAAAATGAACTTTGCTCCCATAGATTTAATGAAGTATTACAATGAACTAGAGCGTCATTTCAGAGCATTTTTTGAAGATCTGGAGTTTCATGTTAAACAGCGTATGTTAGAGTTGTAAGGAAGTATGTGTTTTAGAACGTATCTCTTTATTTTGGAGATTACTTTTATGAAAATAAGATTTTGTTTTCCTCTACAAAAAACAAAAATCATCAATAGCTTTTCTTTACTCTTTTACTCATGCTCGGTACTAGTTACAAACTAGCACTAGCCGTTGTGTATATTGGCGCCAGCAGGGCAAGAGTTTAGTTATCATTTTTACATAATAATTTAGATCCGCAGGTTTTTAAGTCCACATAAATTTCTTCATTATTATATTTAAGTTCAATAGCTTTATTTCTAATCTTCTCAAGAACTTCATAAACTAATCTATCATGTATACGTCGCCTTTCAATTTCTGAAAAGTTATTTTCACTATTAAGCCAGCATTCTTTTTCAAATGAATAAATATACCTTATAGATTCTGATCCTTGAAAAGTAATCATGTAAATCTCTTGAGGTTCTTTATCAAAATAGAATATTCTATATATTAAATGGTCATAATCATTAAATTGAAGTAAGTGGTTATATTTTTTAGGTAAACTAAAAATTCCTTCACTATGAATGGAGTCCGTAACATCTATGAGTGTCTTAGATTTTATATTTGATGATAATATCATTATAGAGCCTATGTTCCCTGATTCATGACAATTTGTTAGTATTATAAAACTAAATAAAATGACTATTTTTTTCATGATTTTATTTTTTTACTATTGGCGCCCATTCAGGCTCCTGAGAAAATAAGGAAAGTAAACTGCCTAAAGACCTTACTAGCGTTAGTGCTCGTTTCGAACGAGTACCACATCAACCAATTAAGAATAGAGTTTAATCAATTCTATAAAACGCTACATAAAAGTAAAACATAAATTTAGACTTAAAAAAACATTACTAGCTTTCTTTACTTTACTCTTTTACTAATGCTCGGTACCAGTTAAAAACTGGCACTAGCGGTCTTGTATAGTTGCCTATCAGAAATATTATTACAAAGTGATTATTGTATGCAGATTTTAATATAAAGTAATCTATGTTAGAATTATCACTTTAAAAAAATAGAACAAAAAAAAGGGCTGTCTTGCGACAGCCCTTTTAATACATTTTTTTGAAACTAACTAGTGACTAGTTGTTGATCAAACGGAATTCAGTACGACGGTTTGCTCTGTGCTCACGCTCAGTACAAGAAACACCATCAGCACATCTGTTCTTTAAACGAGTCTCACCATAACCGTTAGCTACGATACGAGATGCGTTTACACCTTTAGAGATAAGGTAGTTTGCTACAGACTGTGCACGTCTTTCAGATAGAGCTTGGTTAGAAGTTCTAGATCCTTTAGAGTCAGTATGAGAAGCAACTTCTACTTTAGAACCAGCAGTACTGTTAAGAGCAGAAAGAAGTTTAGCATCGATTTCTCTTTTGTCAGCAGCAGTTAATGTAGAGCTACCAGTTGCCCAGTTGATCGCAAGACCATTGTACTCAACTAATTTACAGTCTACCTCAGACCATACAGTAAGACCACCTTTAGAAACTAATCTCTCACGAGATACAGACTTAGATGTAGAAGGAACAACGTTTTCAGTTGTAGAAGCATCAGACTTTAATACAGTCTTAGTAATGTTAGCATATTCTGCAGGGATTTCAATTTCCTCAACTCTAGCTGGTTGATCAACAACACGTACCGTATAAGTACCTGATTGCTCAGCTACTGGAGTACGGTTAAAAGATGCATCACTTGCAAGAGTAGTTAAAGATACAGTAGTATACTCAGCTGGGTAACCTTTATAACACCAGTAACGACAGTCATCTGGGTTAGAAGAAGTACATTCTGCTGGTGGTACTGAACTCATTTCCCATTGTGCATAAGCTGGCTTCACCTCTACAGTTTCAGTAGTTTTACCAAAAGTAGCTGGAGTAATAGAAATAGTAGAACCTGCTTGTTTTTTAAGGTAAGTTCTAGTTTCAGTCTTATAAGTTGCAGGAATTACTCTTAATTTCTTAGAAGCTTCTTTTACAAGAACTCTTTCTGTAACTGTTTCATAAGTTGCAGGAACAACTTTTAACGTCTTATAAGCAGGTGTTGCCACTAAACTTATAGTTTCGTTTTCATAAACGTCAGGTGTTGTACAACGTACATAACATTTTCCTGGCTCTGGGTTAGTAGGTAAATCTTGAGCAAAAGCAAAACTTCCTGCCGCGATAGCTACTAAGGATAGTACTAATTTTTTCATTTGGAATAAATTTGATTAATAATTATGATTCAAAGGTCTTTTAAATTTAGAGTAATCCAATTAAATACCTAGTAAAAATAACCCCTCTTAGATGAACGTGTTAATATTATCGACGAAACACATTTTAACAGTGTGTCTTATAGTTTTGTTATAAAATTCTTAAATAATTGGATTACCGCTAGATGATCCTTATGAGCATAGTCTAAATGAGTCACTAATCTCAACTTTCCTTGCCCCATATTGCTAATAATTAAATCATTACTACTACAGTATTCCATTATTTGCAATTCATCTTCTACCTCAAAGATCACTATATTGGTCTCTACCTCTTCTACTTTAATAACATAAGGTAAAGTTTTAAGTATCTCTCCTAATTCTTTGGCTCTATCATGATCTTGTTTTAATCTATCTATATTATGGTCTAATGCATAAATAGCTGCTGCTGCCATATAGCCCACTTGTCTCATGCCACCACCTAAAACTTTGCGCACACGCATCGCTTTTTTCATGATCTCCTTCTTACCAGTAAGAACGGTTCCTAGCGGTGTCCCCATACCTTTAGAAAAACATACAGAAATGGTATCAAATATTTCTCCATATTCTTTTGGGTCCTGACCAGTCGCTACTAGAGCATTCCATAGACGAGCGCCATCTAGGTGTAATCCTAGATTATGGTCGTCGCACACTTTTCTTACCTTCTTAAAAGTGCTCATATCATAACAGGCACCACCACCTTTATTAGTAGTATTCTCTAAACATACTAACGTTGTTAAAGCACTGTGATAAAAATCTGGCGGATTTATAGCCTCCTTTACCTGAGCTGCCGTAACCATACCTCGATCTCCATCTAATAACCTGCATGAAACACCACTATTAAAAGAAGCACCACCACCTTCATAATTATAAACGTGAGCATATTTATCGCATATCAATTGCTCTCCTGGTTGCGTATGCATTTTTATAGCCGCCTGATTTGCCATACTACCAGTAGGAAAAAATAGCGCATCGTCCATACCGAACATTCCGGCAACACGTCTCTCTAATTCATTCACCGTAGGATCTTCCTTATATACATCATCTCCTACTTCTGCCTGGAACATGGCTTCCATCATTTCTTTACTAGGCTTTGTTACGGTATCACTTCTTAAATCTATCATATGTTTCTGTTCTAGTTACGCTTTCGCGAAAGCGATATAAAAATAATATCTATACCATATATATGTATCCATAATGGCAAAGAATTTAATTCTATTTTTGCAATTGTCGAAAACAGAACTATGATTACTGCCGAACAGGTTAAAGAATTACAAGAACGCGTTGAAAAACTGAAGGATTATCTACAAATTGATGCCAAACAAATTGAGATAACTAACCTAGAAGAGAAAACCTTTTCACCAGATTTTTGGAATACACCCAAAGATGCAGAAGTCATCATGAAACTATTGCGTACTAAGAAGCAATGGACTACAGATTATGCTACCGCAGTGACTCTAACTGAAGATCTGGAAGTACTCTTTGAATTTTTTAAGGAAGACGAGGCTAGCGAAGAAGATGTCATGGCAAAGTACAACGCCACTAATAATCTAATTGAAAAGCTAGAGTTTAAAAACATGCTTTCTAACGAGGGTGATGACATGAGCGCTGTCTTACAAATTACTGCCGGTGCTGGTGGTACAGAGTCTTGTGACTGGGCAGAGATGCTTATGAGAATGTACATGATGTGGGCAGAGAAGAATGGTTATAAGGTAAAGGAACTTAACTTTCAGGCTGGTGATGTGGCTGGTATTAAAACCGTTACTCTAGAGATAGAAGGTGATTATAGTTTTGGCTGGTTAAAAAGTGAAAACGGTGTGCATAGATTAGTACGCATATCTCCTTTTGATTCTAATGCAAAACGTCATACTTCTTTTGCGTCTGTATATGTATATCCTCTAGCAGACGATTCTATAGAAATAGATATTAACCCAGCAGATATTAATTGGGATTTTGCCAGATCTAGTGGTGCTGGTGGTCAAAACGTGAATAAAGTAGAAACTAAAGCCATACTTACTCACCACCCATCTGGTATAGTAATTCATAATTCTGAAACACGTTCTCAATTAGAAAATCGTGAAAAAGCAATGCAAATGCTTAAATCACAACTTTTTGAAATAGAATTACAAAAACGTAATGCCGCGAGACAAGAGATAGAAGCTGGTAAGATGAAAATAGAATGGGGTTCTCAAATACGTAATTATGTATTGCATCCTTATAAACTTATTAAAGATGTGAGAACAGGACATGAAACTGGTAATACAGACGCTGTTCTTAACGGAGATCTGGATGCTTTTCTTAAAGCTTTCTTAATGGAAAGTAGTAAAGAAAAGCCTAGTGATGAGCTTTAACGTAACTTTAGCAAAGTCTGATTAACCCTTCAGATAGATTTGCTGTCTTAGAAGAAACTTTAAGATTGTTATGAAAAAAATTATTACGTTACTCTTGTTGTTAACGGCGACATTGGGTTATTCACAAAATTCAAATCCCATTACCATTAAGGGTAAATTAGTAGATAAAACTTCTGGTGAGCCACTAGAATTTGCTACTATTTCATTTATTAGTGCTACTCCTGATAAATCTCCACAAGGTGGTGTTACTGACCTAGATGGTAATTATCAATTTAGTGTTACACCTGGTACTTATACCATTAAATGGGAATACATCACTTTTAAAAGTCTTATAAAAACAGGTCAGGTTATTGACGCAGATCAAGATTATGGAACTATCGCTCTAGAACAAGACGTGGCAGAGTTAGATGGTGTACTAATCGTGGCAGAAAAAACTACGGTAGATATACGTCTTGATAAAAAAATCTACAATATCGGTAAAGATCTAACCGTACGTGGCGGTAGTGCAAGTGATGTGCTAGATAACGTACCATCTGTATCTGTAGATGTAGAAGGAAATGTAGCTTTAAGAGGTAATGACGATGTTACTATTTTAATAGATGGTAGACCGAGTGCTCTAGTAGGTTTTAACGGTGCTGAAGCATTAAGACAAATTCCTGCAGATGCTATAGAAAGAGTAGAAGTAATCACTTCCCCAAGTGCAAGATACGATGCAGAAGGTACTGCTGGTATCTTAAATATAATCCTTAGAAAAAATAAACTTTTAGGTTTCAATGGTACGCTACAATTAGATACTGGTTATAATCCTCAATTAGGTCTTTCCTTTAACGGTAACCTAAGAAGTGAAAAATGGAACTTTTTTACTAATACAGGTTTTAGATACAGAGAGACTCCTGGTAACTCTACAACAAACACAGAATATTTATCTGCTAATGCTCAAAATGCATTTGTTAATGAAGAGCGTGATTTTGATCGTTTAGGTAGAAACTTTTTTACTAGTCTAGGTGCTGAGTACTTTATAAATGACCAGTCTAGTATAGTCGCAAACATCGTTTACCGTCTAGGTAATGATGACGATGTGAATACGAACGTTATAGAACGTCTTGATGAAAATGGAAATTTAAATGAAGCTACCACACGTGTAGAAGCTGAGGCCGAAGATGATACTAGAATACAATACTCACTTGATTATAAAAATGATCTAGATGATAACGGACAGAAAATTACTGCAAGTATACAGTACTCTACTTCTATAAGTGATCAAAATGCAAACATTCTAGAAACTGAAACTACTACTAATACTGTTAATGATGTAGAACGCACATTTACTGATGAAGATGAGCAAAATGCTACAGCGCAATTTGATTATGTTTTACCTATAGGAGAAGACACGCAGTTTGAGGCTGGTTATAGAGGTAATTACCGTGATATAAGCAATTCTTTTTTCTTAGAAGAGCAACTGGTTTTTCCTACTGGTCCATTAGTTCCAGATGCTGGACTTAATAACACCTTTGATTATGAAGAATTAGTAAATGCTGTTTATGGTCAGTACGGTAAAGAATTTGGTAAATTTTCTTTCCTTGCAGGTTTAAGATTTGAGCAAACTAATGTCACCATAACGCAGGCAACTACTAATAGTGAAGATAAGAAAGACTACAGCAGCCTCTTCCCTACTCTTAACTTAGGATATGAGTTACAAGACGGTGAGAATATAACTTTAGGGTATAACAGACGTGTAAGAAGACCTAGAGGCCGTTTCTTAAATCCTTTCCCTAGTAGATCTAGTGAGTCTAACGTGTTTCAAGGTAACGTAGATCTAGACCCTACTTTTACTAACTCTATAGATTTAGGATACCTAAGAAGATGGAGTAAATTTACTTTTAACACTTCTATCTATTACAACCGTAGTGATGACAATTGGGAATTTATCCAAGAAGACACAGGTGCTATAACTGATAATGGTGACCCAATTATAAGACGTACACCAGTAAACCTATCTACACAAGAACGTATAGGTTATGAATTAACTATGATGTATAGACCTTTTAAATGGTGGACTATAAATACAGACTTTAATTTATATAGAGCTAGTACTGATGGTGAATTTGGAGGTCAAAATTTTGATTTTGAAAACACTTCTTATTTTGCGAGACTAAATCAAAAATTCAGTATCCCATCTGGAATTGATCTACAGACTAGAATAAACTATCGTGGAGCTTCAGAAAATGCGCAAAGTACTAACGATGGAATTTTTACTATGAATCTAGCAGCAAGTAAAGATATTCTAGGCGACGACGCTACCGTATCTCTTAACGTAAGTGATTTATTTAATAGTCGTAAAAGACAAAGTACAACAACCACTGATGATTTCATCACTGATAGTGAGTTTCAATGGAGAGAGAGACAAGTGAACTTGAGCTTTGTTTATAGATTTAATCAAAAGAAGAAAAATGCTCGTAATGGCGGTGCCAACGGTGGTGGCGGCGAAGATTTTGAATTTGAAGGGTAAACCTTAACTTCTTTTAAGACCACATCGCTTTTTATTAACAAGAAATAAACTTAATCAATATTTTGACTGATTGATATTTGTAAAAAATTAAATCAATTATGAAAAAAGTATTTTTTACAGTAATGCTAGTTATAGGTGCAATTGCGATAAGTGAAGCACAAGAAGTTTCTAAAAATGCGATAGGAATACGTACTGGTGATGGTGACGGTTTTGGTACAGAGATTTCTTACCAAAGAGCTTTAAACGATAACAATAGATTAGAAATAGATCTAGGTTATGAAAGTGGGGATAATTTTGATGGTTTTAAAGCAACAGGATTATACCAGTGGATGTGGAACATAGAAGGTGGTTTTAACTGGTACGCAGGTGCTGGTGGTGGTTTAGGAACTGTTAGTCTAGATGATGATTTTCCTGGAAGAAGCAACTTTGATGACGATTCTGAAACTTTCATTTTTGCAGCTGGTCAAGTAGGTATAGAATATAACTTTGATATTCCATTACTACTTTCTCTAGACGTGAGACCAGAATTTTATTTTGGTGATTTTAGAGATGGAAATGATCTTGACATCGCTCTAGGAATAAGATATCAGTTCTAGAACAGACGTAAAATAAACATACTAAAAACGGCGATCAGAAATGATCGCCGTTTTTTTATGTGGAATATTTTTTCCTTATTATTTAACAGTCACCTTTATGGAGCCTGCGGGCTGGTTAGCTAGTAGTACTATTCCTGGTGTGGTTACTACTGTGGCTACCATATCTTGTGGTGCAGGAGCTTTAGAGTAAATTATATATTCAACTACTTCATTTTTATTCACCTTTACTTTAGTAAAAGAAAAGCCTCCTGTAGATTTCTGTCCCATAGCAGCTACGATAACAGACTGCTTTTTAAAATCTATAACTGGCAGTTCATAGTTAGGTGATCTCGTTTCATTAAGCTGGTCATAAAGAGCTATAAGGTCTTCCTTATTATCAATTACATAAGTACTTTCTTCTGTAATATTTGTGTTACTATCTTTAAGAATAGTAATAAAATCTTCACCATCAGATTTAAGAGTCTGGTTCACTAATTCTTTTTTACTACAGCACGAGCTTAGACTAATTAGACTTAGTGCCAGCAAGCACGTTTTCATATAATTTTTCATATTGTGGTATTATATTTAGTATGTCATATTGTTCCGCTTTCGCGAAAGCGGCATTCTTAAAATCACTTAAAACCTGATCATCTTTTAAGATCTTAATAGCATTTGCAGCCATCTCATCTATATCACCTACATTACTGGTAAAACCAGAAACGCCGTCTTCATTCACTTCTGGAAGACCACCGGTGTTAGAAGAAATAACTGGTGTGCGATTTGCCATTGCTTCTAGCGCTGCAAGTCCAAAACTTTCTTTTTTAGAAGGCAGTAAAAACAAGTCTGAAAAGCAAAGGATGCGATCAATTTCTGTACTGTTTCCTACCCACTTAATTTTCATTTTTAAGCCTGCTTTATTTGCATATTCTTCAGCAGCAAATCGTTCTGGTCCATCACCTACCATTATTAGTATAGAAGGGATTTCTTTTTGAACTTTTTCAAATATTTTAATAATATCCATCACTCTTTTTACTGGTCGCATGTTAGACACATGAGTGATGATGCGCTCTTCTGGGAAAGCCATTACAGACCTGTCACAGTCTTTAAACTCGGTCTTATACAACGACATATCTATAAAGTTAGGAACTACATCTATCTCTTTCTTTATATCAAAAAGCTCTAATGTATCTCTCTTTAGACTAGCTGATACAGATGTCACTACATCACTATTATTTATACTAAAAGTAACAGATGGTTTATAAACCGGATGGTTACCTACTAGAGTAATATCTGTACCGTGCAGTGTGGTGACCATAGGTATTATGATACCTTGTTCTTTTAACATTTGTTGTGCCATGTAACCTGCATAAGCATGCGGTATGGCATAATGCACATGGAGCAATTCTATACCATATTCTTGTACCACATTAACTAGTTTACTAGATAATGCAAGGTCATAAGGTTGGTAATGAAATAAAGGATATTCTTCTACATTCACCTCATGAAAGAATATATTTCTAGACAACAACTCTAGTCGTACCGGTTGTTTATAAGTAACAAAATGAACTTCGTGCCCACGTTGAGCTAGTGCAGTACCCAACATGGTAGCGACTACTCCACTACCACCGAAGGTAGGATAACAAACTATAGCTAGTTTCATTAGTATATTTTTAGTCTATGATCGAGTCATAGATTATTTGCTGTATGTTAGTTCTAATATTTTCTTTAATGATAAATCTATTCCCTGCATCTGGATGTACACGGTTAGATAAAAATACATAAACTATTTCTTCTTCTGGATCTGCCCAAGTATATGCGCCGGTAAATCCACTGTGACCGAAACTACTTTTACCTACACAACCACAAGTAGGTCCTGATACTTTTAATTGTGGTTTATCAAATCCTACACCACGTCTCACATCGTTTTCACAATAATAACAAGTGTTGAATTTATCTATGGTTTCTGATGTAAAATACTGTCTACCGCCATAAGTACCGCCTTGCATATACATTTGCATCATTTTTGCCACATCATTTGCGGTAGAAAATAAACCTGCGTGACCACCTATTCCACCTTGCATTGCAGCACCTTGATCGTGTACATAACCATGTACCAGCTGTCTTCTAAAAAGGGTATCATTTTCTGTAGGAACAATTTGATTCAAAGGAAATTTATTACGTGGTAAATATCCAGTACGATTCATACCCAAAGATTCATAAAAATGATTCTGAGTCAACTCATCAAGGTTTTTGTTATAATGCTTCTCAATGTACTTTTTCATCAAGTAATAAGGAAGATCACTGTATTTATATTCTAGCTTTTTCCTTAAATCACTTCTTTTAATACGATTAAAGATCGTGTCTTGTACCTGTATATTTGTGTACATTCCATTTGCCACCTGTATATCAAACCCTTGTTGCGGTCCATTACTGTAGTATTGTGATAACGGCAGCTTAGTTAATGAATCTAGCGTGTAGATATAAAACGGTATCCATGGTTTAAAACGACCATAATGTGACAGCATTTGTTTTACCGTAATTTGTTCTTTATTAGAACTAGTTAGGTCTATATCTAATTTAGAAATAGAATCATCTAGAGACACTACATGAGACTCTTCTAACTCCATAACCAGCGGTAATGTTCCCAGAATTTTAGTAACCGATGCGATATCATACACATCACTCTCATTTACTTTATTTTTTTTATCATAAGTATGGTAACCATATGTTTTATCAAGAATCACTTTACCACGTCTAGCCACTATAATTTGCATACCTGGAGCGCCTTTACCATCTATAGTATAATTTGCTATACTATCTATTTTTGCTACCATACGAGAATCAAATCCTACACTAGATGGGTTATGTCCGTAAGAAAGGCGTTTCACATTCTTTACCTTAATACCATCATTAACATTAAATAGTCCAGAACTTACAGGTAATGTACCTACAGCATCTCTCGCGCCAAAAATAATTTGCGCGCTCACCTCTTGGCTCATTTTGCTATTTTGATAAGACATAACTATACCTTCAAAATTTTCGGTAGTTTTAATCTGATCTAGCATGTAGGGTCTTACAAAACCATCAAAAACTACATCGTGTTTTCTTGCTATTTCATACAGCCAT
The DNA here is from genome assembly GCF_039941875.1 of Nonlabens sp. GTDB lineage: Bacteria > Bacteroidota > Bacteroidia > Flavobacteriales > Flavobacteriaceae > Nonlabens. The sequence goes on from NZ_JBDVDQ010000014.1 coordinate 393,044, forward strand.
GTCAGCTCACGTTGTTTTAATTGGTATGATTTCCATGGATTTGCATTACTTCTATGTAACCCTATGATAACCGTATTGTATTTTTCTAACATAGTAAGTAACACATCTAACTTATCTGCCACTACCTTATCTACATTAGTATATCTATTCAATTCTTTAAAAAAGACATCTCCACTATCATCACCTAATTCTACATAAGCGATTTTTTTAGTTTCCAGATTTTGAATTGGTAAGATATTATTCTCATTTTTCAATACTGTAATTGCCTTAGAAATAGCATTTTCATACACTACGTCATCTTGTTCTGTATTTAAATCCTTTACTAGATTAGAAATAACAATAGGCTTGTATTCATGTAGGCCCACCACATACTTAGACATTAAAATTTTCTTTACAGAATAAGCTAGTCGTTCTTCAGTAACATCACCGCTGGCGATAGCCTCTGTAATTTTTGCGATGGACTTAGGTATGTTTTCAGAAATAAGCAATACATCATTACCAGCTTTAAAAGCCGCAAGATCGATCTCACCAGGCGCACTGAAGTTACTCGCACCCTTCATATTAAGAGCATCTGTAAAAATAAGACCGTTAAAACCTAATTTAGTTTTCAATATATCGGTCACTACTTTGTGGCTGATGCTTGTAGGATAACCAGCACGTGGTTCTAGACTAGGTATATTTAAATGCGCTATCATCACACTAGCCATACCTTCGTTAATCAATTTTCTATAAGGATATAATTCTACACTATCTATACGCTCTGCACTAAAATCTACCGTAGGCAACGTCTTGTGACTGTCTTTATCTGTATCTCCATGACCAGGAAAATGCTTTGCACAAGCCAGCGTCCCTGTACTTTGCATACCTTTCATAAAAGCACCAGCCTTATCAGTCACATTGTACATGTCTTCACCAAAACTTCTATTCCCTATAATAGGATTCTTAGGATTTGTATTGATATCGACATCCGGAGCAAAATTGATATGAACGCCCAGTCTTTTACAGTGCTCACCTATGCGCTGTCCCACTTCATAACTAGAAGTATTACCTGGCGTTGCACCCAGCGTCATATTCCATGGAAAAGCATACGTATCTTCTAGACGCATGGAGAGACCCCATTCTGCATCCATCGCGATTAACATTTTAGTCTTAGATTTTGCTTGTAACTCGTTAGTTAAATAAGCTTGCTCTACAGGACCACCTTTAGAAAAAATAACGCCACCTATTTTATGTTTCTCTACCAGATTGCGCACATGATCTTCATGAGCTTTTCCTTTATTAGAAAACATATCTACCATAAACAGCTGCCCTATCCTTTCTTTTTGAGATAGACTGTTATAAACACTATCTACCCAATGCATTTGAGCAATAGAGTCTGCGGCAATAAGAGGCTTGTTATTAGTTAATTGCGCTTGTGATGTGTACGCTTTCGCGAAAGCTAACACTACCAAAAGCAATGATGCATTTTTAAATTTCATATAATATATCCAGAATTTTAAATAAGGAAACCAAGAATCGTTCCTTACTCGAAAGATACCGAAAAACAAAAGGACTGCATAAAAAAACCAGCTTAAAAGTAAGCTGGTTTTTAACTGTTTTATGAACTAATATTATACATCAAAGACACTCACAAGTGCAACTATTTCCTTCAAAAAAATCATTGCTGTGATGGTAACTTGCTATACCGTCTGGACAGATGAATCGTGCCGTTTCAAGACATTCATCAGAACTTTTAGTATTCAGGTAACTAAAACTAACTGTCGTTATCATGATCAATATCATGGAGATCGCTATGACCACTTTAAACTTATCGATAAAGGTGATTACTCTAGTCACAACAAAAGGTGTTTTCTAGAAAAATCTAGAATGCCAGCTGTCGCTTGCCGGTACTTCCCAGTGTTCTTTATATTCTCCTACTGTTTCTACCAGGTTATTAAAAACTATGGTTTTAGGAGAGACTGATTTTGCTTTACACATTTTTTTAAAATCTGCTAGATCTTTGTGTGCTACATATTGCCCATTTTTAAAAGTAACATTCATCTTATCCATTAAATCCACACGATAAGCTTTTTCTATAGACTGTATAAAACGCACACTCGCATCAATAGAACAACCTGTCGCACCAGCCTCTGACTGATCCAAACCTATAACTATAAATCTATTATAAGGATAGTCTACACCTGCTCTAAGATCTTTACCATGTGCCGTCCACTTCTGTAAAAAGTTATCCATTTGTGGCTTCAACTCATTGATCTCATCAGTTGTAAAAGGTCTATTTGCTTGGTAAATCCATACTCTAGCATCGTCTGGAAGATCTTTGAAATTTGCGTGCATAATTTATTTTTTTGCTTTTAAAGTAAAGTAACTCATTAAAAATAATAAAACCCCAAACAAAAGAGAAGAGAGCAAAGAAGCCTTGAGGTCAAAAGGCTCGTCATCAAAAAAGTAATCATACGATTCCATAATACAAGTAAATATTACCGTAACCGTAATGGTATAAATCAATCTCGCTTTAAGAGATGCTCTATTCTGTTTATTTGTAAACATTACTTTTTCTTTTTATTTATGGAATAACCAGAACTAAAAAACCCAAAGATAAACATCGCTACAAAAAAGAAAATGTAGTATCCCCAATCATAGTCTGCCATATCAAAAACAGTAAATATGATGTAACAAAATAAGGTAGTAAAACCAGAACTTAAAAAAGCGTAGATAAAACGTGTCTTAACAGGCACTTTATCAAAGTTAAATAAACTCATTACTTTTTATTTTTACTATTATTTCTCATGGACCACCATATAATACCAGCTACTAATAAACCGAACATTAAAAAATCTACCGCAAACTTGAGAATACTAAAACCTGTATCTTCAGTAATTTGATAGAAGATAGACATGATTATAGCATACACAAGACCACCGAATGCTCCTGATAATACAATACTTTTATAATCTAATTTCTCTTTCAATTACTCTTCTATTGTATCAATTCTATCTAGAACTAACATGTTGCGATATTCAGCTATACGTGGGTCATAAATATCAAGTTCCATTGCAGTAAATACATAAGATTTCTTGCCCTTTACAGCATCTTCTAGTAACTCGTCATTATCCACATAAGTAAGCCATACAACCTTATGCCTGCGGCCGTCTTCATCTTTGATCTCAAATGTGGTAAATTTCTTATCGTCAGACTTTACTATTTTACCAGTAAACTCGATGTATTCTTGCTCATCGTATTCTTCTTCTTCCGTATCATTTTCAGCACCAGCAATCATGACAAAAATTTCCATTGCTGACGGACATGATACAGCTAGCTTTACACCAACTTGTCTACTTGCGTTGTAAATAGCAGTCTGGTCCGTAAAGTTCATATTATTATCATTATAATATGCCTCATCTTCAGAATACACTTTCATCAAGCAAATCCCTATTTCTAGTTCAGCTTTCTTTTTAGTGTCGATTCCTTCTTTACCGCTTATACATTCACAAACGCCATCAGCCATCTTTGTGATAGCTTCTTTATTTAATTCCTGTGCATTTACAACTACGGTTGCAAGAAATGCGATACTAAGTAATAATAAATTTCTCATCTATAAATCTGCTGCGCTTGCTATTAATTCTGCGACATCCATTACTTCTACCTGACCCTCTTTTTCTACCGCCTTAACACCGTCTGTAATCATTGTGTTACAGAAAGGACATCCTGCAGCAATAATCTCTGCACCAGTATCTACCGCTTCTTCTGTACGTTCTACGTTTATGTCTTTATTACCTTCTTCTGGCTCTTTAAACATTTGTGCACCACCAGCACCACAACATAAACCGTTGCGACGGCTGCGTTTCATTTCTATAAGTGCCGCATCTAGTTTTTCAATTAAATCACGTGGCGCTTCATAAATCTCATTTGCACGACCTAGATAACATGGATCGTGATACGTGATTTTCTTACCTTTAAATTTCCCACCTTCTATGGTTAATTTACCGTCTGCAATAAGATCTTTAAGGAAAGAAGTGTGGTGTACTACTTCATAGGTACCACCTAATTCTGGATATTCATTTTTAAGCGTATTAAAACAGTGTGGACATGCCGTTACTATTTTCTTAATACCATAACCATTTAAGACCTCGATATTCATCATGGCTTGCATCTGGAATAAAAATTCATTTCCAGCACGTTTTGCAGGATCTCCAGAACAACTTTCTTCTGCTCCTAAAACTGCAAATTCTACACCTGCCTTATTTAAAAGTTTTACAAAAGCTTTAGTTATTTTCTTTGCTCTATCGTCAAAACTACCGCTACATCCTACCCAGAATAAAACCTCTGGTTGTTTGCCTTGCGCTATAAATTCTGCCGCTGTAGGTACTACTAAATTATTACTCATATCTTAAAAATTATGAATCCAGAAAGTATGAATTCAGAATAGGTATATATTTTTATTATTAATTAGAAAGAATCTCGCTTTCGCAAAAGCGAAACACTCCAATTATTTATGGTTTTTAAAAACCTCTATAGTCACTTCTTTTTCTACTAGGTGTGTAAACTCACCAGTATAGCGAGTCGCTCTTACCATGTGGTTATCTATCCAGTGATAATTACCACCTCTAGGTTTACCCATTAATAAACTATGGAATTTAAATCCATGTTTATTTAACCAGTCTGTCGTCACCTCGCGGTGCTCTTCTGTTCTAGAAGTAAAGAAGCAAATCACATGACCTTGATCATACCACTCATTAAGAGTTTTCAAAGCATCTGGAAATGGCTCACAAGTAGCCATTCTTTCTGGTTCTTCATTAGGCACGTCTTCTGTAACGGTACCATCTATATCGATTAAATAATTCTTTACTCCTTCTGGAAGTACTGGACTAGCTAGAGATCCATCTTCATTAAGGGCTTCATTAAACTGTTCTTCACTCATAAATTACTCTTTTGACCAGTTTAAACGGTCCATTTGGTTATACGGCCATGGCGCACCATTGTTCTCTATGTTACCCATAGTAACATTAAGTTCTGTAGGTGCCGCACTATTTTCTAATACTAAATACCTTCTCATTTCCATTATGATACTTAATGGATCGATACCTATAGGACAAGCTTCTACACATGCATTACATGTAGTACAAGCCCATAATTCTTCTGGTGTGATGTAATCGTTTAACAAGGTCTTACCGTCATCTTTCCACTCACCTTCTTTATTAATTACCGCACCTACATCTTCTAGTCTATCACGAGTTTCCATCATGATTTTACGCGGGCTCAATTTCTTACCAGTAATATTTGCTGGACACTCAGAGGTACAACGACCACATTCTGTACACGTATATGCGTTAAGTAACTGTACTTGATCGAGATCAAAAATATCATTTGCTCCTAACGCTGCAGGAACTTCGTCTGCCTCACTTGGGTCTGGTGCTGCAAATGGATCTGCGTCTGGATCCATCATCATTTTTACTTCTTTAGTAACAGCCTCCATGTTAGTCAACTGCCCTTTAGGGGTAAGTTTTGCAAAATATACATTAGGGAAGGCAAGCATAATATGTAAATGCTTAGACCAGTATAAATAGTTTAAGAAAATAAGAATACCTACGATGTGCAACCACCAGCAAGCTCTTTCTATAATATGTAAAGTTTCAAAACTTAAACCATCAAATAACGGCGCTATAAAACCACTGATAGGAAAACTACCTGCGTTGATATAATGCAAAGCTGCCTCGCTAGTAAATTGTCCAGTTAGAACACCTTGTTGTATCGTAAAGTCTGCGGCGTTCATGGTTAAAAACAACGACATTAAAACTACTTCAAAATAAAGAATATAGTTGGCATCATTTTTAGGCCAGCCTTTCAGCTCACCCATAATGAAACGTTTAATGTTCATTACATTTCTTCTTATCCAGAATACGACTACAGAGGCTAGAACTAAAAATGCTAGAATCTCAAATGTTGCTATTAAGAAATCGTAAACACCACCCAAGAAAGGAGCAAATATTCTATGCTGTCCTGTAATCCCATCGATGATAATCTCCAGAACTTCTATGTTAATAATTACAAATCCTACATAAACTACTATATGTAAGAAACCAGCAACTGGACGGCGCACCATTTTAGACTGCCCTAAAGCGATACGTGCCATTTGAGCAAATCGTTCTCCTTTACGGTCAGAGCGATCTACTTCTTTTCCTAGTTTAATGTTGCGAATCATTTTCTTAATGTTGCTCGCAAAAAATCCTACTCCAGCAATAAGGAGTAAAGTAAAAATTATATTAGGTATATATTCCATGGTCTATTATTGGTCTCTATCTTCTGGTTTTTCATACTCTCCAGGCTTTTTTCCAAATACAGAAAAGTGTACGTAACGCTTAGGATTTAATTTGATATCCTGCATCAACATTTCGGCCTGTCGTGTGGTTCTTTCTAGGTTGTTATAAAGCTTATCATCGGTCATTAATTTACCGAGACTTCCTTTACCTGACGCCACATCATCTAGAACTACATTAAATTTAGAAATAGCATTTTCTAATTCTTTTACCGTACCGGCTATTTCTACTTGTGCTAATGTGTCAGATATAGCGGCAAAGTTTCTAGTAGTAACATCTAGATTCTTAATCGTGCTATTAAGTTCTGTTTTATTATCAACTAGTAAAGAGCTTGCATTTTTAGAAAGCCCTCTTATTTCTACAAGCGTTTTATTCACTTCGTCTAGGCTGTTAGTAATCGCAAGTCTAGTATCTGGATTCAATGTTTGATTTACTGCAGAAAGAACAGAATCTGCATTAACGATCATGCTTTCTATTTTATCCTTTAAAGGTAAAAACTCTTCCATTACCTTACCTTGTAAACCTTCGTCTGTACTAGATTTAAGAGTATCACCAGGTTGTGCAGGTCTTGCTTTACTTTGATAATTAGGTACAATAGCTAGCGCTTTACCACCTATAATACTCGTGCTATAAACAGAGGCTACACTTTCTGAAGAAAACTTAAAAGATTCATTTACATGAAACTTAACCAGCAATCTACCAGAGCTGTCTAGAAAGTCTATGTTATCGATATTACCGACACGTAAACCGTTAATAGTCACTGGCGCAGATGATGTAAGTCCTTCTACATTATCATACACAGCATAGAAGGAACGATCATCACTCAAAAGATTGCGGCCTTTTAAATATTGATACCCAAAAATAAAGAGTGCTATTGCTCCCACAGTAAGCATTCCAACTTTAATTTCCTTTGATAATTTCATTTATGTCCTTTTCTACGAAGGTAAAGATACGGCAAGCTTAATTTATATGGACTAACATTTTTTTATGAGTTATTACAACCTGCGACGTTCTCCATTCTCATAAACCACGATAAACGCTGATTTATAACCTTTTGCGATGGCTTTTTTACGTAAATCAGAGGCATCTTTTAGGCTAGAAAAATTACCAGTAAAGTATCGATATATGCCACCATCCTTCTCTCTAGAGATTTCTGGCAGCTTATTAAAGTTGTAGGACTTTGCTTCAAGTCTCTTACTACTGGCACTTATTTGCACTTTATAAATAGCATTACTAGCAGCTGGTTTTATAACCGTAGGACTAGAAGTATCTACCTGTTCTACCTCAAAAAGGTTGATATCTCTATTCTTTTGATAATCTAATATCGCGTCATAAATAGAGGCTGCTACTTTTTTCTGTCCAGCGCTGCTTTTAAGAAAAGTACGCTCTTCTTTATTGGTAAGAAAACCAGTCTCTATAAGTACACTAGGCATATAAGAAAGTCTCAAAACGGCAAATCCTGCTTGCTTCACACCTCTATTCTTACGCTTTAAATCTTCGGCAAATCTTTTTTGAACATTGGCACCCATTTCTATACTATTATCCAGGTATTCCTCTTGAATCATCAGGTTAGTAGCAAAGCTAGATGGATCATTTGGGTCAAAACCTACATACTTTTCCTTATAATCTTCTTCTAATAAAATAACAGAGTTCTCTCGTTGCACCACCTCTAGATTATCTGCATTTCTATGTATTCCTAGCACCCATGTTTCATTTCCTTTGGCCTGTGTTGCCGCAGCAGCATTACAGTGTACCGATACAAAAAGGTCTGCTTTTGCATTATTTGCAATGTCTGCACGTTGATATAATTCTAAAAATTTATCTGTCGTACGAGTGTAAACCACCTTAATATCGGCGTGTGACTCGAGTTGTTTTCCCAGTATTTTAACAACTTTAAGCGCTATATCCGACTCTTTTGTATTGGCTACAAATTTACCAGAGTCCTTACCACCATGGCCTGCATCCAGTACAACGGTAAAAACCTTTTTAACATTAGTTTTTGTAGAATCGATGGGTATATTTGCAATCGATAACACTGGAATAATGATTAAGGCAATAATAAGATATAACTTCGTTTTCATATTAAACTTATGAGTTGTGAATGTGTTGTTTATTAATTCGCTTTCGCGAAAGCGTAATTATCAAAAAACGCTTAAAATTTATATGTAGTTTTGACATTTCAAAAACCAGACCATTTCTAACAACGAAAATAGTACAACCTAGATTGCATTTACATTTAAAGCATATAATTTTTTTAACGCTCTTTTTAATAAGTGCTGCTACTGCAATAGCACAAGAGCTACCAGAAAAAGGTATACCTATACCTGCACCAGCGCCACAACCTACTGAAAAAGAGCAAGAAAAAAAACCTGCCAAATCTGTGGTGAATATAGAAGACCTTAAAAAAGAGAACGACACTGTCGTTAACGATTCTATAAAAAAACCAAAAGCCGTTCTAGAATATGTGGTAGAATCTACCGCAAAGGACTATAAACGCATCGATAGAAGAGCAAATACCGTTACCCTTTATAACGAGGCAAAAATTACTTATGGAGACATTACTATAGAAGCTGGTACTATAATTATAAATAATAATACTGGTAATATAACAGCCTATGGTATCGTGCAAGATTCTCTAGGTTACACACAAAAACCGGTCTTTACACAAGGTACCAATATCGTAAAACCAGATTCTATAGTATTTAATAAAGATTCTCAAAAGGCACTTACCTATAATTCCAGCACCACACAAGGAGAATTTAATGTCGTGGCAGACGTGACTAAAAAAGTAAACGATTCTGTTTTCTACATGAAAAACGCACGTTTTACCACTTCAAAGAATCCAGATAATCCAGAGTATTATTTTCTGGCGCGTAGAATAAAATTTGTCCCAGGTAAAAAGATCGTCACCGGTCTGGTAAACATGTACATTGCAGACGTGCCTACACCGCTAGGTTTACCCTTTGCTTATTTCCCTATGACTACAGAGCGCAAGAGTGGTGTCGTTATTCCATCCTTCGGTAACAACAACACGCAGGGATATTTTTTACAAAACGGTGGTTACTATTTTGCCGTTAACGACTACATGGACCTTACCGTATTAGGTGATTATTTTACTAACGGTAGTTATGGTGCACGAGTAGAAAGCAATTACCGCGTGCGGTATAAATATAACGGTAGCTTGAGATTTTTATATGAAAACCAGCTACAAAGCGAGCGCGGTTTTTCTGACTTTTCACAAACCTCTCGTTACAACATTAACTGGCAGCACTCACAAGACAGCAAGTCCAGCCCTAGTTCCACATTTAGCGCTAGTGTAAACCTGGGTAGTAGTGAGTTTTATAGAGAGTCTTTTAACCAGATCAACCAGAGTGCTACGTTAGTAAATAACCTGAGCAGTTCCATATCTTATTCAAAATCCTTCAGTGGAGAGCCGCAAGTAAATGTGAGCGCCAGTGTGACTCAAAACCAAAATACCAACACAGACGTCGTAAACCTAACCCTACCTACTCTACAAGGTAGTGTTTCTAGAGTCTATCCATTTGCACCCAAAGAAGGTGTAAAAAAAGGAGTGATTCAAAATATAAATTTACAGTACAATTTAAGAGGAGAAAATCGCATTACCACAAATGGAGACGACTTCCTGACAGAAAAAATGTTTGATAACGCTGTTTCTGGTTTACAACACAGCATACCGGTGGCGACTAACTTTAAAGTAGGATACTTCAGTTTTAGTGCCAATGCAAATTATCAAGAAAACTGGGTGTTTGAAACCTTCAGACAAAGTCTTGTAGAAGATGAAGACGGTGTTTTTGAAACCGTGACAGACACCATAAGCGGTTTTGACGCTTACCGCACCTATAGTTATGGAGCCAGTGTAGGTACTACCGTTTATGGTAGCTGGAAATCAAAAAATCCAGAATCAAAAATACAGGCCATACGCCACATCATACGTCCTAATTTAAGCTATAGTGCAAACCCTAGTTTTGAGCAATACTACGACCGTGTGTTAACAGAGCAAGGTCTAGACGCTCCTACCGAAGAAGAGCAGTTCTTCAGCCGTTTTGAAGGAACCTTGTTCGGTGCGCCAGGACGTAATTTTTCTAGTAGCGTTAGTCTAGGTATACAAAACAACATAGAGGCAAAAGTGCGCGATCGCGATTCTACAAAAACCGATCTACGTAAAGTACAAATACTTAAATCACTGTCCTTTAACACCTCATACAACATTGCAGGAGATTCCCTTAACTGGAGTCCAGTCACCCTACGTGGTGTCATACCCATAACTAAGAACATAGACCTTAACTTTGACGCAAACCTAGATCCCTATGCCCTAGATAATAACAACAACCGTATCGATACCTTTAATGTAGATAATGGCGGTAGTTTATTTAGACTTACACGAGCAGGAATACGTACCAGTTTTAAACTGAGTAGTGAAGACTTTAAAAAAGGCGATAAAGACAGCGATAAAGAAAAATCTAACGAGCGCACCCAGCAAAATGGTGGTCGCGATGACGACCTCTTTGGCGAGTCCATAGATTACAGTCGCGAGCAAAAACAAGAGGCTAAAAAGCAAGACGTAGACGTAAATAAAGACCGTTATAAATTTGATTTGCCCTGGTCACTTAACTTTGCCTACACCATGACCTATAACAACGCACAGCGCCAGAACGAGATCAACCAGCAAAGTCTTATGGTAAGCGGTGATCTAGAACTGTCCCCACGATGGTCCATAGGTGGTAACACCGGTTATGATTTTGCAAACAAAGGGGTGTCCTTTACCACCTTACGTTTTCAGCGCGATCTAGAAAGTTTTACCATGAGTTTTAACTGGACACCTATAGGTACCAGTAACAGCTGGTTCTTCTTTATAGGAATAAAAGCAAGCGCCTTGAGCGATATTAAATGGGACCAGCGCAAACAGCCAGACCCAACATTTTAATACCCCATAAACAGCAGCACCTAACCTACTGTCTAGACACATAAAATAATAATACTATAGATACCGCTTGCGCGAAAGCGGAACACCTAACCACCACATTACAACACAACACACACCCAAAAGACCAACCAGATGCGTTGGTCTTTTTTTGTATCGAGAAATGATAGAAGCCCTAGCCGATATTAAACGGTTAATATCAAAAAGTTCTTATATACACCTAAAACCGAAATACATAGGATTTTCCAAAAAAGTTCTCATATACGCCCCATATGGCAGGGTTAGTTAATAGTTTTTTAGTAATTTGCTCATATATAACAGTTATGTGCAAGCTAAAAAATGACGAACAAAATAGAATATAAAGAAACACTAAACGAAATTCAGAAGTTAATTCATACGGAATTAAAAGCTGATGGTTTTAAGAAAAAAGGAAGAACTCACAATAAGGTTCTTGACAATGGAATTGTTCAAGTCATTAACTTTCAAATGGGACAATTTCAATTTGATAATGTGATTGAAATTCCAGGATTGCGTGAAAACTTGTACGGACAGTTTACAATAAATATTGGAGTTTTTGTTCCTGAACTTTATGAAAAAATTTTTGACCCAAAGCCAAAGAGCTTTATTCAAGAATTTGACTGTGAAATAAGAACAAGATTAAGCCAAAAAATTTTCGGAGAAGATAAATGGTTTCCAATAACAGCTGATTTCGGAAAAACCGCTGAATTTATAAACGAGAATTTGAATAATATTGGAAAAGAATGGTTCGACCGATTCGACAACCGAAAAAAAATTGTTACGGAATTAACTCAATCAAAAGTCATTGAATTTTCGCCAAGACAAAAACTATCCGGAGCAATAATTGAATTGGAAATTGATAGAGAGAACGGAGAACGAATATTTAATGAATACTATAATTCGATTGAGGAAAACAAGCCACATAAAAAGTTCGTAATTGAATTAGCAAAAAAACTAAAAATAAAATTAAACGAAAAAGCCAGCACATAACAAAGAACTGTGGTAAAAAACAAGCGAATTTCACTTAATTTCTAACAAGTACACTTCTATTCATTACCATATAACAACTTACTCCTACTTTACCGTTCCTGCTACCTGTGAGGCGTATAAATTCTATATTAGTTTTGTACTTTCACATCTATAACCATAACCAAAGTAACAACGTACCGATGGAATGCCTTGCTGATATAGTGCCTTTGGTTGTTGTGAGTAATGAAGAAAAATGAATTGGAAAGAATTTGAAATAGATGACAAATCATTTAAATGGGGTCAGACCTTTAATGATATATTCGATTCATTTGGACATAAAAATCTGAATACAGGAACTAGTTCTTGGATACTACATAAAGTAAAATCTAATGGTTTTTTAGGTTTAGAAGGAATATCCTGTGAATTTTACGGTCCTTCCATTGACAAACCTATTTCTTCAATTTCATTTGAACTAAAACCTTTAAAAATTGGTTTGTTTCAAAAGCCTTATTCGCCATTTATGAAACAACTTGAATCAAGACTTGGTAAACCAGATGGGATTCATAAAAATCCACTTCCAAAAGGAAAAAAATATAATGAAGGATATAGCAGTAGCTCTGTTATTTATGCTCCACATTGGTGGTTCGGTGATTTCAGAATTGGATTATCTGTTTTTGGTGGAATAAGAAATGAAGATTTAGGGGAAACAGCAGCTCTTCTCTATATTGGTTGGTATAATGAGATAGAAATGGCGAAACCTTATATTGATGATTACTATAAATCAGAGTTAGAGTTAAGTAAAAGTCTGACATTAATTGAAGATTTCAAATTGGAATATTCTCAAATGAAGAATTTCCGAAGACATTACGAATTGCCTGATGATTCAATTGCAGACAAGGATGATGAAATTCGTGCAGCACAGCTAGCTTTATATTATAATAATTTATTCAGAACACCTACTCACTTATCAGATGAGATGAAACCAAATCAGATAAGTTTAATGTTTTCTGACACTACTCAAAAACATATATTAGCTAATAAATTTGATTTCACAACATTTGACAATGAGAGTAAAATTGAATTTAGAAAAATATTACCTGCTAGAGGTGGCGGAGGTACAGAAATTAGCGTTGGAGATATAACACTAAGAGATAAACCTAATAGTCAACCTCTAACTAATCTCAAGAAAAAACTTGAGAAATTAGATCTTCAGGTTAATTCAGTGGAATACTATAATGATTAAAATACCGTGAAAATTTCAAAAAATACAATAGAACGGTTTAAGACAACTCGAAAGCTTGGGATTCCTTACTTCGTCGTCAACTATAAAATTTGGCATTTTCAACAAAAGATGAAAGCAAAATATTATGTTTAACTAAGTGTTAAACACGAAATGTATTGCTTATAACCTGCGCTACATTTTTCATGCTAAACGTTCAGGCCAAAGGTGTGAAATGCTTAGAGTCTAATAATTTTGTATAGCACAAGCAATGCTGCCACATATAACTGGCACGAACTATTGTTTAAAGCGAATGACGCATTCCAAATGCTACCTGTGAGGCGACTAATTCTTAATTTGTTTTGTACTTTCACATCTACAACCATAACAACAACATACCAATGGAATGCCTTGCTGGTGTTATACTTTTGGCTTTTGTGCGCAATTTTGAAAAACCATAAAACAACTAAATGATTATAGAAGTTATAGTTAATTTTTTCGTTGAAGTCATCTTTGAGGGAATTCTCTATAAATTTTGGCGATTCATTGGTAATACGTTAAATCGGTTAGATGATTTCATATTTAAAAACAAGAAGAAGAAAAAATAACGGAATCCGATTTTGAAAAATATTGCGGACGGACTTGGTAAGAAAAACGTAAGCAAAACGCAAATGGACTCGACTCGAACGAAACTGTTCCGACGGGAATTCCTGGTCGGATGGAATAAAAAACAATAAAAAAGCAAGCGAAAACCGAACACTCGGGCGCATAAAAACTGGTTACAATCGAGTAGACGGCTTTGCTAGAGAATAAAAGAGTGCATCTCTCACGGCACCACCATGCGTAAGGTTATCGCACACGGCGGTTCACAATCCATCTTCTTAATCGCTCTTTACACCTTTTAAGACTATTCTATACTTTTACAAAGGCTACAAGTTTTCTAGGGAATCGGTCACCCTATTATAAAAAAAAAATTGCTCCATTTCTAATTTCTAGAAGGATTATGTTCAGTCCTTCCTCACTTGTGAGACCTATGCAGATATATTACAACTCGTTTCTCGTGAGTACTATGACCTCTGCTGACTTCTCTCCTATTCCAGCTCGTGGATAGAGAGATCTCCTCCGGTAAGAGCGTTTTCTTCCTTCTGAATCCTGCCATATCTACATACAATAGCTTTAGTAATCGTTAGGCTTTGCAATTATGTGCTTACTTACCCACTACTATATGCCTCCTATATCCCCAACCGCATCACCGCTTTATTTATCAGAATGTCCACTGGACATTCTGATAAAAAAGTGTTCGTCAGTTCCAGATTTTGTAGTCTCGCTTCCTTCAGTGCTATCTTCACAAATAACCACCTTGCGACTTACTAATAGTTCCTGGCGTTACCCAAGCCTATAAGGGACTTT